>NZ_JAHDGE010000022.1:0-6248 GCF_020627745.1 Pseudooctadecabacter sp. | reverse complement strand
ACCGTGGGCGATACGATTGATTACGAATATGTGCTGACAAATACAGGCACCCAGACACTGTTCAATCCGACTGTCACGGACGACAAGGTGACTGCCAGCTGTGCTGCGACCTCCATTGCCCCCGGCACGTCGATTGTCTGCACGTCCGACGCGCCCTTCACGGTTACGCAGGTTGAACTGGACGCGGGATTTGTGACCAATGTGGCCTCTGCCAGCAGCACGACCCAAAATGGCGCGACCGTGGAAACAGACGATACGGACCTGACTGTAAATGCAGACCAGAACCCGTCGCTCTTGCTGGATAAGGTTGCGACGCCCGTTCCGGCCGGTAATTTCCAACCCGGTCAATCCGTCACTTATACCTTCACCGTCACCAACACCGGCAACACGACCCTGACCGATCCGGTCATCATAAACGACGACAAGATCGGCGCGCCGTTTGAATGTGTGGCAGGGCCTGTGCCGCCGGCTCCGGCGGCTGGATCGCAGATCAGCTGTACGTCCACGTACCTTCTGACCAACGCCGATGTCGCCGCAGGCTTTGTCACGAACCGTGCGACCGCGCAGTCCGGTGTTGTCACCTCGAACGAGGACACGGCCACCGTGTCCGATGCAGGCGCGCCTGAGCTGACCTTGTCCAAAGCCCCCGATCCCGCAGGGGCCACGTTCTCGTCCCTGACCGATACCATTGATTATCTGTTCACGGTCGAAAACACCGGCACGACGACGATCACTTCCTTGCAGCCCATTACGGTCAACGACCCCAAGGCCGGTCCCGTCACCTGCAACCAGCCCGCCAGTTTCGCGCCCGGCGACAGTTTTACCTGTTCGGTCACCTATTCCGATATCACGCAGGCCGAAATTGACGCGGGCGAGGTGAACAACACCGCAACTGCCAGTTTCACCGCGCCCGGTGGCGACCTGATCACGTCGAACACAGCGGCGGCGACCGTGCCCTCCGCGGTGGTGCCCGGCATGACGCTGACCAAGACGGGGCCTGCGGATTTCGGCGTCGCAGGCACGACAGTCACCTACACGTTCGAGGTCACGAACACCTCGGCGCAGACCATCGCCTCGGCTGAGGTGACGGATGTGAAAATTCCAGCGCTCGACTGCGAATTTACCAACATCGCGCCCTTTGGCAGCGTCAGCTGCACGGGCGATTACGTGGTGACGCAAGACGACGTTGACCGCGGGACGATCGACAATACCGCCAACGCCAGCGGCAGCGCGCCCACGGGTGAGATCCTTTCGGCGACGGCCAGCGAAACCATCACCGCCGATCCGGCGGCACAGGTGCGCGCGCTGTCCTTGGACAAGACGGCGAATGTCAGCAGCTTTTCCGCTGTGGGCGACGAAATCCGCTACAACTTTGCGGTGACGAACACCGGCACGCTGACGTTGCGCGATATTGTGGTTGATGACCCGCAGGTGGGTCTGTCGTGCACCATTCCATCCCTTGCACCCATGATCACCGATGACACGTCCTGCATCGCGACCCATGTGATCACGCAAGACGATATCGACAACGGCACCTTCGACAATGCGGCGACCGCGACGGCCCCGATGACGCCCGTGTCGAACAGCAGCGTCGAAACACCCGGTCCCGCGCGCACCGCGTCATTCACCATCGACAAGTCGGCCAATGACACCACCGATGTGCAGGAAGGCCAGACGATCACCTACACCCACGTGGTGACAAACACCGGCAACACCACGTTGACAGACATTACGTTGACGGACACCCACACAAGCGCATCCGGCACCGCCCCCCTGACCTTTGCACCGTCCAATGTCATCTCGACACTGCTGCCCGGAACCTCCGCCACAGTGACGACCAGCTATGTGGTGACGCAGGCCGATATCGACGCCGGTGCCGACCTGACCAACACCGTAGACGGAACAGCGACCCCGCCCGCAGGCGTCACGGCCCCCACCGCGACGGACAGTGAAACGGTCGATGTCGAAGACGCGGCACCCGCGATTTCGGTGGTGAAGGCCGAAACCGATGGCACCGGCACATTCAACAACCTGCCCGCGTCCGAGGCGTTTTCATTCGTTGTCACGAACGACGGCAATGTCACCTTGTCCGGCTTTACGCTGACCGATGATTTGACAGGGTTCTCCTGCCTGTTGGCGGATATTCCTGTGGGCGGGTCAACCAGCCAGTGTGCCGACACCACAGCCCTGTCGACGACTTATACCATCACCCAACCCGACATTGACCGCGCCCAACTGGTCAACACCGTGACCGTGTCCGACGGCACAACCACCGCGACCGACAGCGTGACACTTGAGGGGCCAACGCAGGTGGCCGCGATCTCCATGGTCAAGACGGCGACATCCGGCGCCAACTTCAGCGCAATCGGGGATGAGGTCGACTATCAGTATGTCGTCACCAACGGCGGCAACATCACCATTCGCGGCCCGATCACCGTGGCCGATGACCAGACGCCGGTGACCTGTCCGCAGACCCCCGCCACAGGTATCGCGCCCGGTGGAACGCTGACCTGTCTGGCCACCTATACGGTGGATCAGGATGATCTGGATCGTGGGTTCGTCACCAATATCGCAGAGGCGTCCCTGACGCAGACCATCGTGCCCGGCGGTCCGACCACCGTCACATCCGGCACGGAAACCGAAACGGTGAATGCGGCCCAAAGCCCCAGCCTTGCGATTGACAAGATCATCACGCCCGGCACGCCCGCGACCTTCCAGACTGCGGTGACCGACAGCCTCAGCTATGATTTCACGATCACCAATGACGGCAATGTCACCATCCCCGCGCCGATCACCGTGGATGACAACCAGATCGGCACCGGCCTGACCTGCGGCACCGCAGCGCTTGCGCCGGGCGGGAGCGTGACCTGTACCCATGTCTGGACCGCGACGCAGGCGGCGATTGACGCAGGCGAGATCACCAACACCGCACAGCCTGTGGCGACCTTCGACAGCGCACCGGTGCCTGCGGGCAGCGACAGCTTTACGGCTGTGGCCATCCAGAACCCTGAACTGACCATCGACAAAACCTACAACGCGGCGCTCAGCGGGGCCTTTGTTGCGCCTCAGACGCAGGTGTTTGATTTTGAGGTGACGAATTCGGGCAATACGACGATCACCGCGCAGCCGGTCATCAATGATACGATCATTGATCCGTCCCGCATCACGTTGCTTGATCCCTTCCCCGCGGGTGGCCTTCTGCCCGGACAGTCGATCACCTACCGCGGTGAATATGACCTTACGCTTGCGGATGTGCAGTTGGGGAGCGTGACAAACACCGCGACCGCCACAAGCGGCGGCGTAACCTCGGACCCGGACAGCGTCACGACACCGGATGATGTGGACCCCGCCCTGTCCATCGTGAAATCCGCCAACGTCACGACGTTCTCCGCCCTCAATGATCCGATCATCTATACCTATACGGTGACCAACACGTCCGAAGGCGCAACAATGCCTGCCTTCGCCAATGCGATCACAGTGACCGACAACAAATTCCCGGGCGTGACCATTGCCTGCGATCCGACCGCCGACAACCAGCTGGAAGTTGGTGAAAGCACGACCTGTACGGCGACCTACAACGTGACGCAGGCCGATCTGGATGCGGGCGAAGTCGTCAACGCCGCCGTGGCTGAAACAACCTTTGGCGGACAGCCTGTTCTGTCCCCCGCAGATCAGGTCACCATCGCCGGTGCACAATCGCCTGCCTTGTCACTTGTTAAAGAGGTCATCGCCGGCCCCGATCCTGCCACGGTGGGTGACATGGTCACTTACCGGATGACCGCGACGAACACGGGCAACCAGACCTTGTCCAACGTGATGATCACCGATCCGCGCATTGCGGACCTGACCTGCACCGTGGGCGGCACTGCGGCCCCGACAATCGTCAACCTTGCGCCAGGTGGTGTGTTGATCTGCGAAGGCGATTACACGGTCGATCAGGATGACGTGGATGCCCAGTCGCTGGAAAATACAGCGACGACCATGGCCACCAACCCGTCCGGCACGCCGGTGATGACATCGGACACGGCGACCCAGCCGGTTGATCCGTTCGCACCAGCCCTGACCGTTGTCAAAACGCTGACATCCGGCGAACCGGGGTCTGATTATTCCGCCGTGGGCGAGGAAATGGTCTTCCAGATCAGCGTCACAAACTCCGGCAACATCACGCTGGACGATGTGTCTGTCACCGACAGCATTGTGCCCGGCACCTGTGACATCGGCACCCTTGCGCCGGGCGACGAAGACGTCACCTGTGAATTCACCTACACAGTCCAGCAGTCCGACATCGACCGTGGTTTTGTCGACAACACGGCCACTGCCGCCGGGCAACCCCGCACGCCGGACAGCGATGAGATTTCGCAGGACGGCGATTTGCGCAGCGAAGGCCCCCTGCAGGAGCCGTCATTCTCTCTGGTGAAAACCGCCGATCTGACCGATTTCGACAGTGACGGCACCACAATCACCTACAGCTATACGGTGGCCAACACCGGCAACGTGACGTTGACTGCCGCGCCGACGGTTTCGGACGACCGCATTGATACGGTGTCCTGCCCTGCCTTCCCGACCGGTGGCCTTGCACCGCTTGGGTTTATCGTTTGCACCGGCACCTATGAAACCACGCAAACGGATGTGGACAACGGTGGCGTCACCAACATCGCCAGCGTGTCGTCGGATGACGCTCCGTTTGATCCAAACAACCCCGGTGCGGCACAGGACAGCGCGACTGTGCCGTCCGTCCGCACCCCCGGCGTGACCATCGAAAAGGTCGCATCGCCCACAACCGATGTGGCGGAGGGTGAGACGATCACCTACACCTATACGGTCGAAAACACCGGCAATGTGACACTGACCGATGTGATGCTGGACGACCAGCACACATCCGCCACGGGCACAGCGGCTTTGTCGATCATGCCCTCCGCGACGATCACCTCCATCGCGCCCGATGGCATCGTGACGCTGACGGCCGAGTACGTTGTGACGCAAGAGGACATCGACGCAGGTGCCGCGCTGACCAACACCGTGTCCCTGACAGCAACCAGCCCCGATGGCACGACACCGACAGCCACCGCAGATGAAAGCGTCACGCCCGAGGAGGAAGACCCCGCGATTGAGGCGATCAAAACCGTTGCGTCCAGCACCGGCCTGACCGAGGGCGACACCGTGACGTTTGAGGTCCGCGTTGAAAACACCGGCAATGTGACCCTCGACACCATCGGTCTGTCCGACACCTTGAGCCGCCTTGACGGGTCCACCGTGACCCCGTCACCCTCCGCCAGTCTGACGGACGGCGACGGCGGCACCTTGTCCCCTGATGAGGTCTGGACCTATGAAATTGTCCATACCCTGACGCAGGCCGATATTGACGCGGGCGGCATATCGAACTCTGCCACGGCGACAGGCACGTCGCCGTTCGATACGGACGTCAGCGATGTGTCTGACACGGGCACGGGGACCGGCAGTACGCCAACCCCGTTTGTCATTCCGGCCAATCCGTCAGTTGAAACCGACAAGGTCGTGGCGATTGAAAACACCGGTGTGGATGAAACGGTCACGTTTCAGATCACAATCCAAAATACTGGCAACGTCACGCTGACCGGCGTGGCGGTGTCCGACGATACGTTGACGCGTGCCGATGGGACCCCCTTGACGCTGTCGTCAGGGCCGACATTCGCCGGGGCAACTGATGGGTCCGGCGCAGGGACGCTGAAGGTCGGTGAAACCGCGACCTACAATGCGACCTATGTGTTGACCCAGCCGGACATCGACGCAGGCGGCATCTCCAACACAGCGACCGGTACGGGCACACCGCCATCGGGCCCGCCGGTCAGTGACCCTGTTGATACACCAGCGACGGTGACGATACCTGCGATGCCGTCAATCACGATGGACAAGGTCCTTGTGGGTGGCGGCCCGAATTTCGACGCCGTTGATGATGTGCTGACCTATCAGTTCGTCGTGACCAACACCGGCAACGTGACCATCACGGACGAGATCACGATCACTGATCCGCTGATCACAGACGCAGGCGGCACGATCACCTGTCCCGCGCCACCATTGGCACCGGGCGCAGTGGCAACCTGTACCGGCACCTATTCGATTATCCAGTCCGACATCGACAACGGGTCCGTCGTCAACTCCGCCACGGCCAGCGTACCGGGCGCCGATCCGGTCACCGACAGCACCACAACGCCCGCGCGCCAGTTGCCCGCACTTGAGGTTGTGAAAGAGGCCGAGGATATCCAGTCCGC
>NZ_JAHDGE010000060.1 GCF_020627745.1 Pseudooctadecabacter sp. | reverse complement strand
CGCGTCACGCCCCAGCCCAAAGCAGTTCGATCCGCAGGCCGCCGGGTTCTGCGAACATCATGTGCTGACGCGGGCCCTGGCCCATGGGTTCGGGCGCAAATTCGATCTCAACGCCCGCCGTGTCCGCAAGGGTTCGGGCGAGGCTCGTCAGGGTCGCCTCATCCGCGACTTCAAGTGCAAGGTGGTGCAGGCCGAGCGCCGTTTTGCGATCAAAGGGGGCCGGATCGTCGGTTTGCACCTGCCAGAGCGTCAGGCGCACGTGGCCGTCGGTCACGGTGCTGCGGGGGTAATCTGGATCGGTCGCGGTGACGTCCCAGCCCAGCACGTCGCGAAAGAACGCGGTGGTTTGGGTCAGGTCACGCACCGTGAGGCCGAGGTGGTTCATGCCGATGGTCTGGGCCATGTGCTCAGGTCCTTTGCCGCATACGTGTGAGGAACGCCTGCCAGCCGCCCGGCGCCAGCAGCGGGGAGATTGCGAGGCCGATCACGAACCCCGACACTTCCGCGATCCACGTGGGGCTGGACCCGAACAACATCGAATAAATTAACATCAGGCCCAGCAGAATGCCGATCAACTGGAACGCCTTGAACTGGTTGTCGCCCAGCCGCTCCAGCGCCAGCCACATGATATAGGTGTAGGCCCCGATCAGCCCGTAGACGCCCGGATAGGCCCCGACCAGCGCCGCGTTTTGCCAGGACAGCAGCCCGTAGACCAGCGCGCCGCCGATGGTGGAGGCTGTAAAGAGGAGGGCGAAGCTGAGCGCGCTGAATTTCTCGCCCACGAATTTGCCCAGCGCCAGCAGCAACACGATACCCCACAGCGCGTGGGTGAAATTGACGTGGATAAAGGTGTAGGTGACGAAGCGGCGGAACAGATTGATGTCGTAATTGCCGCGCGTGGTGATCTGGTCCAGCACGGCAGGCGCAAAGGCATACTCCTGAAACGCCTGCGCGCGCCAGCCCACGCCTTGTGCGCCGCCCACATAGCCGTTGGCCGCCGCAGACAGCGTCAGTTCAATGGCGGTCATGACCAACACCAGCACCAGTGGCACCGGCGGGATCGTGTTGAAGGGGTTCTGGTCTTCCATGGGGTCTGGTCCGATCAATGGATAGGCAGGCGGTTGATAGGCTGGCCGCGGTTGACGGGGCTTTGGGCCATGGGTAAGCCAGCGTGACCCTGAAATCCAGAGCCTGGAGCCGTTCCCATGTCCGACAGCCCTTTCACCCCGCGCGTCTTTTCCGGCATCAAACCGTCCGGCGGTCTGACGCTGGGCAATTATCTGGGCGCGATCAAACGTTGGGTGGACATGCAAAGCCCGGATATGGAGACGATCTATTGCGCCGTTGACCTGCACGCGATCACCGTCTGGCAGGACCCCAAAGGGCTGAAGGCGGGCACCCGTGAGATTGCCGCCGGTTTGCTGGCGGCGGGCATTGATCCGGACCATTCGATCCTGTTCAACCAGTCCCAGGTCAAGGAACATGCCGAACTTGCGTGGATTTTCAACTGCGTGGCCCGTGTGGGCTGGATGAACCGGATGACCCAGTTCAAGGACAAGGCCGGCAAGAACGCCGAGAAAGCGTCGCTGGGGCTGTATGCCTATCCGTCGCTGATGGCCGCGGACATTCTGATTTACCACGCGACCCATGTGCCGGTGGGTGAGGATCAGAAACAGCACGTGGAGCTGACGCGCGACATTGCCAACAAGTTCAACAACGACTTTGGCGTGGATTTCTTTCCGGTGACCGAACCCGTGATCGAAGGCCCCGGCACCCGCGTGATGAACCTGCGCGACGGGACCAAGAAGATGTCGAAATCCGGTGAAAGCGATATGGAGCGGATCAACATGCTTGATGATGCCGACACCATTGCCAAGAAGTTCAAAAAGGCCAAGACGGACCCGGACGGCATCCCCATGGATCTGGACGGTCTGGCCGGACGGCCCGAGGCCAAGAACCTTGTCGACATCTATTCGGGCCTGTCCGACATGACCCCTGCCGAGGTGGTCGCGGAATACGCGGGCGCCGGTTGGGGCAGGTTCAAGCCTGCGTTGGCGGATCTGGCCGTGGCGAAGCTCGCCCCGATATCGGATGAGATGAAACGTCTGATGGATGATCCGGCGGAGATTGACCGCAAGCTGGCCAAAGGCGCCGACAAGGCGCGCGCGATTGCGGCACCGGTGCTTGAGAAGACCTATGATATTGTGGGGCTTTTGCGGTCCTGAGTGTTCCCTAATGGGGGTGCGGTTTGGTGGCAGGCCGACCCTCCGGGGGGAGTTTTTCGGGCCAGATGAAGGGCGGGGCCGCGCGCACCTTTGAGAGGGGCGCGTTATGGCACGACGACAACCCCCCGCGCCTATGAAGAAGGCCGGGGCGTTTGTGATGCCGGGTTTGTTCGGTGACAGGTGATCTTTCCCGAAGTGGAAAGGCGGAGCCGTGAGGGGCGAGCCCCCCAAGGTCTGATGCGCTGCGACCTGTCCCTGCACCCGATATGTGCAATCGCACGGGGGTGGTCTGGGGGACCGGCGGCCTGTCGATGTCCATGGCGCAGGGTGAAAGCCTGCGGGTTAACCATGTGTGACTATGGCGGTGCTGAATGAACGAAAGGTTGGCGCGCCGTGCGCTGGGGGTGCAACGGCTGGCCTTTAGGTGCGGTGCGGTCCAAGGTGGGGGCCGCCAATGAGGGGGCACGACATGACTGACTTTGTACCGGTGACCGCCACACCCATCTCGGACGATGCATCGACCTTGACCATCCTGAAGGCGGCGATGCGCAATCCGGTCGAGATGTGGTCGGACTACTTCTACCGCGAACATACGGCGACCAGAAAAATTCTGGGGCAGCGGGTTCATACCACGACCGACCCCGATATCATGCAGGCGGTGTTTCAGACCCATTTCGATATTTTCCCAAAATCCGATCTGGAACAGGTCGTGCTGGAACGGGCCACCGGCCACGGGTTGCTGACCGCGCAAGGTGCGGAATGGCGCACCCAGCGTCGCGCGACGTCCCCGATCTTTCGACACAAGAACCTAACGGCGCTGGCCCCTTTGATGGTGGCGGCAGGGGCCACGGCGGGCGACAGGTTGGCGGGCGCGCGGGGTGAGGTGGATGTGATGCCGGTGATGGCCGATGCCACGCTCAAAGTAATTGCAGGCACCTTGTTGTCAGGCGACGGGGACGATTTCGATTTTGCCACCATGTCGAAAATGGTCGATATCTCGTTGGCCCATTTTGGCAAAGTGGATGTGTTCGATTTCTTCAAATCAACGCGCCGGATGCCACGCCCTTGGGGCAAGGCCGGGCGCGAGGCTGTGGCCTGGATGCAGCAGGCGGCCGCCGACGTGATCGACGGGCGCCGCCTGTCAGAGGATCAGGCCCAGGATTTGCTGGCCCTGCTGATGGCCGCGCGCCATCCCGACAGCGGCGAAGGTCTGACCGATGCCCAGGTGCGCGACAATATCGTGACGTTCATTGGCGCAGGCTATGAGACGACCTCAATGGCGCTGACCTGGACGTTGTATTTGCTGGCCAATCATCCCGAATGGCAAGACACGCTGGCCGAAGAACGTGCTGCGGTTCTGGGCGGCGGGCCGGTCACGCCGGACCATCTGGAGGCGCTGGAGAAGCATGCCATGGTCGTTCAGGAGGCCATGCGGCTGTATCCGCCCGCCCCTTCGCTGGATCGCGTGGCGCTTGAGGATGTGACCATCGGCGATCTGGAGGTGAAGGCCGGCGATGTCGTGGTGCTGGCGATCTATCCTATGCAACGCCACACCAGACTGTGGGACCGGCCCGAGCGGTTTGACCCGATGCGGTTCACCCCCGATCAGGTCGCCGCGCGGCACAGATTCCAATACGTGCCGTTTTCGGCGGGCACGCGGGTCTGCATCGGCTGGAAATTCGCGATGATGGAGGCCGTTGCGATTTTGGCGGGTGCCTTGGACCGCGTCACGCTGGCCCCGACAGATTTCACGCCCTACCCGCGTGTGCGGATCACTTTGCGCCCCGTGGGGGGCATGAAACTGGCCGTCCGCCCGCGGGCGTCACAAAACTGAAACGTATTTCCCCTTAAATCAGCGTTGACCGGATGTCCCTGCCGGTCGCGCCGTCTGGTCGCCAAGGGAGGATGCAAGCCTCCTTGACCGGACGCCAAACATGATGCGGCATGTCCCTGCCGTGTTTGCATCGCCCAAAGCCTTTCGCAGGCTTTGGGCGCTTTTTTGCGCGTGGTGCTGGACCGGCGGCTTGGGGCTGATAGGGTCTGGGCCAATCGGGTTTGAACAGACAGGTGGAGCTTTCATGGCGACAGGGATCAACGTGCGCACCTATTATGAGGGCGCGTGGCATGACGGTGATCTGCCGTTGATGCGCGCGGCGGATCACGGGATGTGGCTGGGGTCGGGCGTGTTTGACGGGGCGCGGTCCGTGGGCGGGCTGGTGCCCGATCTGGACAAGCACTGCGCGCGGGTGAACCGGTCAGCTGAGGCGCTGATGCTCACACCGTGGGTCAGCGCCGACGATATGGTGGCAATCATTCATGAGGGGTTGAAACCCTATGGCGATGCGGCCGTGTACATCCGGCCCATGTATTGGGGCCGCGACACAGGCTATTCTGCGATCGTGCCGGGGGAGGGCAAAGCGGGCTTTGCCATTTGCCTTGAGGAAATCCCCATGGCCCCGCCAGAGGCCACCACCACCGTCACCACCACCCGTTTTCGCCGTCCCGTGATGGAGGACGCGGTCTGCAACGCCAAGGCCGCCTGTCTTTATCCCAACAACGCACGGATGCTGGCCGAGGCCCGCGCCAAGGGCTTTGGCAACGCGCTGGCCTGTGACGCCATGGGCAATCTGGCCGAAAGTGCGACGGCCAATGTGTTTCTGGTCAAAGACGGGGAGGTGTTCACGCCTGTGCCCAACGGCACCTTTCTGGCCGGGATCACCCGCGCGCGTCACATCGACAACCTGCGCGCCGATGGCGTCACCGTGCATGAAACCGTGCTGACCTTGGATGACGCCCGCGCCGCCGATGAGATGTTTCTGAGCGGCAACATGTCAAAGGTGACGCCCGTCGTGGCCTTTGATGATGTCCATTATCAAGTAGGCCCCGTCACCCGCCGCGCGCGGGATTTGTATTGGGACTGGGCCAGACGGTCCGCATGATGCGCGCCTGTGATCTGGTGTTGCGGCTGCTGCCCTTCGGGCTGACGCTGGTGGCCGCGATCTGGATCGGGCTGCAATCGCCCTTCACCACGCCGATGGTACAGCGCAGGGCAGCCCAGATTGAGGCCACCTTGACCCGCGCCATGGCCGCGCGCGTGACGCTGGCGTGGCTGTTGCCCCGCGTGCAAGAGGCGCTGTTGGCCGAGGATCTGATCCGGTTGGACCTGTTGGTGGGGCTTGCCAATGACCACGGCGTGGTCCTGCCCCGTTCTTTGGTTGAAGATATCGCCGCACTGGATGCAGCGCGGTCCGGCCTTTTGGCGCGCACAGCGGCCTGCGGGGCCTGTGCGGTGGACATCACCGCCTGCGAAACGCTGGCACAGCTGGGCGTCTGCGCGATCCCGTTTGAACTGACACCGGCGGGGGATGTGAATGCCCTGCGCCGTGCGGGGCTGGCCTATGCTGGCGGGGAGGATGTCGACCGTCTCGATCTGGGGCTGGGGCTGGTCGGGCTGGGGGCCACGGGGGCAGTGCTGGTGTCGGGGGGCAGTTCCTACACCCTCAAGGCGGGGGCTTCTGTGTTGCGGATGGCGCGGCGTCTGGGCACGCTGACACCCGCCTTGGCCGCGCGGTTGACCACGCTGGTGGGTGATGCTGTGCGCTGGGACAGGCTGGGCGATCTGGGACGCGCCCCGCCCTCCGCCCTGATCGACAGTGCCAAGCTGGGGGAATTGGGCCAGATCGGCGGGTCCTTGCGGCAGGTGGCCCAACAGACATCGGTGGCCCAAGCCGTGGGGTTGATGCGTCATGTGGACAGCGCAGGCGACGCGGCCCGTCTGGCGCGGGTCAGCACCGCCATGGGGCCACGCACGCGCGGCGCGTTTGAGGTTCTGGGCAAGGCCCGCGTGATGCGCGCCACCGCACGGCTGAGCAATCTGGCCATTGGCGCCATCGCCGCGGTCTATCTGCTGGCGCTGCAACTGTTGGTCTTCGCAGGCCAGCAAACCTGCAACATCGCCTTGCGCGGGGCGCGGCGTCATCTGGGCCGCCGACGCCGCGCAGCAATCTAAGCCCTGTCGCGCTGCACTTGGTCATTGCGACCCCCCTGACGATCCGCCAAAGTGTCCGCCGAATGGGAGTGATGATCACATGCGCAAGTTCCTTGTTGTTCTGGATGACAGCCGCGAATGTCTGAACGCGATGCGGTTCGCCGCCATGCGCGCCGCCAAGACCGGTGGCGGGGTTGAGGTGTTGGCCATCATCCCCCCGGACGAATTCAATCACTGGATCGGGGTGGCCGACATCATGCGCGCCGAAGCCCGCGAACGCATCGAGGTCCATTTCGAGGTCTACGCCAAATGGATGCGCGACAAACAGAACGTCGATCCCGAACTGGTGATCCGCGAGGGGGTCCCCGTGACCGAGATCATGGCCCAGATCGAAGACGACCCGGAGGTGGGCGTGTTGGTGCTGGGCGCAGGCACCGACAAAAAGGGCCCCGGCCCGCTGGTCACGCAGCTGACCAAGGCCGCAGGCGATATGTCGATCCCGATTACGATTGTTCCCGGCGATATGTCCAAGGAACGGCTTGAGGCGATCACCTAAAGCCCCTCACCCCCGATTGATTCTGCCCAGCACCCCCGCATTTGTGCGCACGGGGCCGTGTGGTTTGTGACAAAACCCCTGAAAACAAAGACATATTGTTCACCGGCGGGGGAGCCGCCTGAAACATTGCGGCGTGCTGAAATTTTCTGCGCGCGCGCCGCGTGATCGGCTGTAACAGAGTTCTGTGACATCTTGCACAGGCCCCCGCGCTGTTCTGTGCGCAAATGTATACCAAACCCCTGTTTTGCCCGATTTGACCTTTTTTGGGGCGCGCCGTCGTCACGCGCGCTCCGGTTTTCGTGACGGGCCTGCACCTTCCCGAACGCCGGATTTGGGGCCACCTTCATCTCATCGAAACGCAGCAACCCGCTGCATCACACCAAACCGCCCCAGACGAAACGGGGCACATCACACCGCCCC
>NZ_JAHDGE010000021.1:21480-49543 GCF_020627745.1 Pseudooctadecabacter sp. | reverse complement strand
ACCTGTCTGCATCAATCAACGTGGAAAATGGTGGGTGATAAGAGATTTGAACTCCTGACATCTTCGATGTGAACGAAGCGCTCTACCACTGAGCTAATCACCCTTCCGGAGGCTGAAATAGCCTTACTCGGCGGCCTCTGCAAGGCCCTCTTTGGGGGTGTTTGTCGCGTTGGGCTGGCGCACTTTGATGTTCATGACCGTCGCATTGGCAAGGTCTTTGGAATTTTTGACCATCACCTTGCCCAGCGGCGGCACGATCAGTTCCTCCCCCTGAACCAAAGCGCGGCCCAGAACGTGCAACATCGCCTCGACCACCGGTTTGACATCTTTTTTCTTCATGCCTGTCTCGGACATGACCCGTTCAATCAATTCGGGCTTTTTGACCGGTGCAGCGGCGACCTTGGGTTTGACTGTCTCAACAACGGTGGCCTTCGGTGCGGCTGCAGGTTTTGCGGCCACTTTGGACGCCGTGGCCTTGGCCGGTTTGGCTGTCGTCTTCTTTGCCGCCGCCTTTTTCGGGGTGGCTGTGGTCTTTGGTGTCTTCGTGCTGCGCGTTGTCATGGTCGTCCTCCGGTAGGATGCCGTCATTGTTGCTGTTGAAGAAACAATACCCGTAAATTCAAAACATTACAGTTCAAAGTTTGAACCGACGACGCGCGGGCTGTGCGGCGCGGGCGATTTCACCGCTTGCCGGATCGGTCGCCGTGACGCAGTATTCAACCATTATCGGAGGAAAATACATGAAACATCACCTTATTGCCCTGTCGACTGCGTCCCTTTTGGCCCTGTCCACTGCAACCCATGCAGGCGGTCTGGCCGAACCTGTCATGGAAATGGCCCCGGTCGAGATTGTGGAGGACACCACCGGCTCCTCTGCCGGTAACCTGATCATTCCTCTGATCCTTATCGCGATGATCGCCGTCGCCGCCAGTTCTTCGGGCAGCGACCCTCTTGTTGAGACAATCAGCGACATCCGGACCAAGACCGACATCACACCTGTCGGAACAGCGGCAAACGGTCTGCCGCTTTACCACTATCGCTACATCGGCGCACCGACGGTTTTTGAAGGCGTGATGGCACAGGATGTGATGATGCACACACCGCAGGCCGTGACCCTGCAGGCAGGCGGGTACATGACTGTGAACTATGATATGTTGGGGCTCGACCTCAAGATCGTAGACTGACGCTTTCGTCATACCCAACAAAAAAGGGCGCCCCATCGGGCGCCCTTTCCGGTTTCGGGTGAAACATCTGTGTGATCAGTGTGCGATGGCCCCTGCCCCGTCACCGGTGCCGCGCAGGGCGGCTTCGGCGGCGGCGGCGTCTTCGGCCTCCTGATCCCATTCGATGGCCTCAGGCGTGTCCGTCAGCGCATGCTTCAGCACTTCGGACGCGTGACTGACCGAGATGATCTCAAGCCCCTCTTTGACGTTGTCCGGAATGTCGGCCAGGTCTTTGACGTTCTCTTCGGGGATAAGCACCGTCTTGATGCCGCCGCGCAAGGCTGCCAACAGCTTTTCCTTCAATCCACCGATGGGCATGGCATTGCCCCGCAGGCTAACTTCGCCAGTCATCGCGATGTCTTTGCGCACGGGGATGCCCGTCAGCACGGACACAATCGCCGTCGTCATTGCCAGACCGGCCGATGGGCCGTCCTTGGGCGTAGCACCATCGGGCACGTGGACGTGGATATCGAGCTTGTCGAACTGCGTCGGTTTCACCCCGATCTCGGGCGAGATGGACCGCACGTAGCTTGACGCCGCATCAATGGATTCCTTCATCACATCGCCCAGCTTACCGGTCGTTTTCATGCGGCCCTTGCCGGGCAGCTTCAACGCCTCGATGTTCAGCAACTCGCCGCCCACAGATGTGTAGGCAAGACCCGTCACAACGCCGACCTGATCGGTTTCCTCGGCCAGACCGAAGCGGTGCTTCTTGACGCCCAGATAATCACCGATGTTTTCGTCCGTAACGACCACCTCGGTGACTTCCTTTTTGACGATCTTCGTCACCGCCTTGCGCGCCACCTTGGCGATCTCACGTTCAAGGTTCCGCACGCCCGCCTCACGGGTGTAGTAGCGTATGATCGCCGTCAGCGCGCTGTCCTCAAGCGTGAATTCGGACGCCTTCAGCCCGTGGTTCTTCATCACCTTGTCCAGCAGGTGCTGCTTGGCGATTTCGCGCTTTTCGTCTTCGGTGTAGCCCGACAGCGGGATGATCTCCATCCGGTCCAAAAGCGGACCCGGCATGTTGTAGGAGTTCGACGTGGTCAGGAACATCACGTTCGACAGATCGTATTCGACTTCAAGATAGTGGTCGACAAAGGTCGCGTTCTGTTCCGGATCAAGAACCTCAAGCATCGCAGACGCAGGATCGCCGCGCATGTCCTGCCCCATCTTGTCGATTTCATCGAGCAAGATCAGAGGGTTCGTCGTCTTCGCCTTTTTCAGCGCCTGAATGATCTTACCAGGCATGGACCCGATGTAGGTCCGGCGGTGACCGCGGATTTCGCTTTCGTCGCGGACACCCCCCAGCGAGATGCGGATAAATTCGCGCCCGGTTGCTTTTGCGACAGATTTACCGAGCGATGTTTTACCCACGCCGGGAGGGCCCACAAGGCACATGATCGGCCCTTTGAGCTTTTTGGAGCGTTGCTGCACGGCCAAATATTCGACGATGCGTTCCTTGACCTTTTCCAGACCGTAGTGATCGGAATCGAGGATATTTTCCGCGCGGCCCAGATCCTTTTTGACCCGCGATTTGGTGCCCCACGGGATCGACAACATCCAGTCCAGATAATTGCGCACGACCGTGGCTTCGGCGGACATGGGCGACATGTTCTTGAGCTTCTTCAGCTCCCCTTCGGCCTTTTCGCGGGCTTCCTTGGACAGCTTCGCCTCGGTGATTTTAGCCTCAAGCTCAGCCACTTCGCCTTCGCCGTCCTCACCGTCGCCCAATTCCTTCTGAATGGCCTTCATCTGCTCATTCAGGTAATATTCGCGCTGGGTGCGCTCCATCTGGGATTTGACGCGGGTCTTGATCTTTTTCTCGACCTGCAGGACAGACATTTCACCCTGCATAAGGCCGTAGACCTTTTCCAGCCGTTCGGAGACGGAGAGTGTTTCCAACAGGTCCTGACGTTGATTAACTTCGATGCCGAGGTGACCCGCCACGAGGTCGGCCAGCTTGGCCGGTTCCGTCGCCTCGGACACGGCAGAGAGCGCCTCTTCGGGGATGTTCTTTTTGACCTTGGCGTAACGTTCGAATTCCTTGCCGACGGACCGCGTCAGCGCCTCGATCGTGGACATGTCGCCGGGCATTTCGGTGAGGTATTCTGCGCTGGCTTCGAAGAAGTTCGGGTTGTCGATGTAATCGGTGATGCGCACACGTGCGATGCCTTCGACAAGCACCTTGACGGTGCCATCGGGCAATTTCAGCAGTTGCAGCACATTGGCCAGCACGCCGGCCTTGTAGATGCCGGAGGCGTCGGGATCGTCCTCACCGGGGTCGATCTGGCTGGACAGCAGAATCTGTTTGTCATCCTGCATCACCTCTTCCAGCGCGCTGACGGATTTTTCACGTCCAACGAACAAGGGCACGATCATGTGGGGGAAAACCACGATGTCGCGCAGGGGCAATACGGGGTAAGAGGCGCTCAGCGGCTCACGGGAATGGGGGTCTTGCATGCTCTTTTTTCCTTTTTGGCAAGACGGCGCGTCCCTCTTTGAGGCAACGGAGCCGTCTCCTGTCTGGGGTACAGATGTGGGGGTCTTTTGCCCGCTTTCAACCTGTGATCCGCTGTATCTGGTGCGCATCGTGCCTGTGGGATGCTGTCGCTGCAAGGCGGCAATCTGTCAAAACTTGGGATAACTTGAAAAATTGGCCGAAAGACGCGCAGGAATGTCGAATTTGCTACGCAAATCCGACCCGCGCCGCTGCGCGGCGCTGTTTTTCAGGTATTTTTGAACCAGAGAAGCAGGGGTGTCGCCCAACACAGCGGTCAGCGCGTGAGAAGGCTTGCGGCGGTCACAAAGCCCAGCCCCCACGCCCCGCGCATTTCGATCTGCGCCAAGAGAACGACGCGGTCTTCGAAATAGGGGATCAGGGTGATCGTGCCTGAGAGGGTGTCGTCGCCTGTGGCCATCCCAGTGTCGAACGTG
Source organism: Pseudooctadecabacter sp. (assembly GCF_020627745.1). Classification (GTDB taxonomy): domain Bacteria; phylum Pseudomonadota; class Alphaproteobacteria; order Rhodobacterales; family Rhodobacteraceae; genus Octadecabacter. The sequence continues at coordinate 45,383 of NZ_JAHDGE010000021.1, read as the reverse complement.
GCCGCATATTGGGGCAGGTTTTCAGGCCCGCAGCGTGTGTCGCCCACAGCGTCGGCGATCCAGTCGGCGTCCACCGTGGTGAGAAGGTCATCGACGGTGTCCACGTCCATGGGGGTGGTGGCGATCAGGGGGAGCGCCTCGCGCAGCCATTGATCGGTGAGTGGCCAGCGCAGGTCGAGGGATCGGGAGACATCGACCCTGTCATGCGGATTCAAGCCTTGGGTCACCGAGAGGGTTTCGGTTTCGATAGATACGCTGCCCTGCTGCGTCCAGACGCCTTGCAGCACGGCCGCGATATGGTCGGGGTCGGTGACATCACACAGGCTTTGCGCAGACAGCGGAGCGGCCCAGAGGCACGCAATCAGGGGCAGCCATTTCATAGCGGTTCAATATCCCCCTGTGCTCGGCCTGCGTGAAAATCAGCCTCCCATGCCGCAAACGCGCCTGCGCTGATGGCGTCGCGCATGCCCTGCATGATGTCTTGGAAATACGTCAGGTTGTGCCACGTCAGCAGCATACCCGAGATCATTTCCTGGCTGCGAAACACATGGTGCAGGTAGGCCCGTGAATAATTGCGGCAGGCTGGACAGCGGCACCCCTCATCCAAGGGACGCGGATCATCGGCGTGGCGCGCGTTCTTGATGTTGACCACACCGTGGCGCGTGAACGCCTGCCCCGTGCGGCCCGAGCGGCTGGGCAGCACGCAGTCCATCATGTCGATGCCGCGTTTGACAGCGCCGACGATGTCATCCGGCTTGCCTACGCCCATCAGGTAACGGGGTTTGTCCACGGGCAGTTGCGCAGGTGCGTAATCGAGGCAGTCGAACATGGCCTCCTGCCCTTCACCCACGGCAAGGCCGCCAACGGCATAACCTTCAAACCCGATGTTTTGCAGGGCCTCGGCGCTTTCTGCGCGCAGGTCTTCTTCGAGCCCGCCTTGCTGGATGCCAAACAGCGCGTGCCCGGGCCGGTCGCCAAAGGCATCGCGGCTGCGCTGCGCCCACCGCATGGACAGGCGCATGCTGTCTGCGATCCGCGCCTTATCGGCGGGCAACGCGGGGCATTCGTCAAAACACATGACGATGTCGGACCCCAGTAGGCGTTGAATTTCCATCGACGTCTCAGGCGACAAGACATGTTTGGACCCGTCGATGTGGGATTTGAAGGTCACGCCGTCTTCGGTCAGTTTGCGCAGACTGGCGAGGCTCATGACCTGAAAGCCACCGGAATCGGTCAAAATCGGGCGGTCCCAGTTCATGAACCTGTGCAGCCCGCCCAGCCGGTCGATGCGTTCGGCGGTGGGGCGCAACATCAGGTGATAGGTGTTGCCCAGCAAGATATCCGCACCGGTTTCGCGCACGGATTCGGGCATCATAGCCTTGACTGTCGCGGCAGTGCCCACCGGCATGAAGGCCGGCGTGCGGATATCCCCGCGCGGTGTGGAGATGACGCCGGTGCGGGCCGCACCGTCTGTACTTTGCAACTGGAAAGAAAACGTGTTTGTCATAGGAGCCTCATACCTTGCCCTGCTTCTGGGGCAAGTGACGGCAAATTGGAAGGGACGCGGCATGACTGACGACACCACAATCCGGCTGGGCTGGGAAGAATGGTTGGGCCTGCCGGAATTGGGCCTGCCCACCATCAAGGCGAAGGTCGACACCGGCGCGCGGACCTCCGCGCTGCATGCCTTTGATATTGAAACATTCGGACCGGCGGCGCGGCCCAAGGTGCGCTTTGCCATCCACCCCGTGCCGGGCCGTGAGGACCTGACCATCCCCTGTTCGGCCACGGTCGTAGACCGACGTGAGGTCACGTCGTCCAACGGCGAGGCCGAGATGCGCTATGTCATTGAAACCATGCTGGATGCAGGCAACGGCGAAAGCTGGCCGATTGAGGTGACGCTGACGGACCGCGCCTCCATGAACAGTCGCATGTTGCTGGGCCGTCAGGCCCTGCGCGAGGATGTGATCGTGCAGCCTGCGGATAAATTCCTGCGCCCCGAACGCAGCTATGACGTCTATTCCGCCAAAAAGATCAAAGCAGCAGCACCCCGCCGCGCGTTGCGTGTGGCTGTGCTCAGCCGGGAACCGAACAATTATTCCACCAAACGCATCGTTCACGAGGGCGAGGAACGCGGCCACACGGTTGAGGTGATCGACACCACGCGCTGTTACATGGCGATTAACGCGCTGGCCCCTGAAATCCACTACGACGGCAAACGCCTGCCCCGTTATGACGCGGTGATTCCGCGCATCGGGGCCACGGTCACGGCCTATGGCACCGCCGTATTACGCCAGTTCGAAACTCTGGGCACCTATTGCGTGAACGGGTCGGACGGGATTACGGCCAGCCGCGACAAGCTTCATGCGCATCAGGTTCTGGCCGCCCACAAGATCGGGATGCCGACGACCGCATTTGCGGCCTCCCCCAAAGACACGGGCAACTTGATGGGGCTGGTGGGCACGGCACCGCTGATCGTCAAATTGCTGGAGTCCACCCAAGGCAAAGGCGTGGTCTTGGCGGAGACCAAAAAGGCTGCCGAGTCGGTCATTGACGCCTTTCGCGGGCTGAAAGCCAACTTTCTGGTGCAGGATTTCGTCAAGGAAGCCGCAGGCGAAGACCTGCGGTGTTTTGTCGTCGCGGGAAAAGTCGTGGCCGCCATGCGCCGAAAGTCTGCGGGCGATGATTTCCGGTCAAACCTGCACCGCGGCGGCACCGCCGAGGCGGTAAAAATCACCGCTGAGGAACGGCGCACGGCCGTAAAAGCCGCCAAAGTGTTCAACCTTGGCCTCGCTGGCGTCGATCTGCTGCGGTCCAATGACGGGCCAAAAATCCTCGAGGTCAACTCCTCCCCCGGTTTTGAGGGGATCGAGGGGGCCTCTAAAAAGAACCTCGCGGGGCAGTTGTTCGATCATATCGAGGAACAGGTGCGCCCCGCCCCTCTCAAACCGAAACGCAAGCGTTAGGACAGGCCGCTGTTCAGGGTGCGGTTTGGCCGCGCTCCATACCCTTTACGCCCCGCATGCCAATCCCTATATGATTGGTCAGGAATTACGGGAACCCGATCATGACCGACCAGACCGCACCGATGGAGGGCACGCCTCTTATCCAGCCTTCATCCACGGACCATCCGCTCTACGACAATATCGTGGATGCCTGCCGCACCGTGTATGACCCTGAAATTCCAGTGAATATTTATGATCTGGGGCTGATCTACACGATCAGCATCACAGACGAGAGTGACGTCTTTATCAAAATGTCCCTCACCGCACCGGGCTGTCCTGTGGCCGGTGAAATGCCCGGTTGGGTTGCCGACGCTGTGGCCCCCTTGGCCGGTGTCAAAACCGTCGATGTGGATCTGGTGTGGGAACCGCAATGGGGCATGGATATGATGTCGGACGAGGCCCGCCTCGAATTGGGATTCATGTAAGCGCCTACGTGAAGGAGGTCCGCTAAATGTTTGGAATACCAGGAAAACAGGCCGTCACCCTGACGGACAAAGCGACCCAGCAGATCGCCAAACTGATGGCCAAGGACGGCCATCAGGGGTTGCGCATCGGCGTCAAAAAAGGCGGCTGTGCGGGCATGGAATACACCATGGAATACGTGGACGAAGTCGACCCCATGGATGAAGTTGTTGAACAGGACGGCGCGCGCGTCATGATCGCCCCCATGGCGCAAATGTTCCTGTTTGGCACCGAAATCGACTATGAAATCAGCCTGTTAGAGGCAAGTTTCAAGTTTCGGAACCCCAATGTCACCGAGGCTTGCGGCTGCGGCGAGTCCATCAAGTTCGATGAGACTTTGACCGCAGGTAAATGAGCATTTCAGACGACGATATCGCCCATGCCCTTGAATTGTTTGAAGGTTTGGGCGATCTGACGACCCGCAAAATGATGGGCGGGCTGTGTATCTATCATGCTGGCACCATCTTTGCGATCATCCACCCAGACGGCGGTATCTTGGTCAAAGGCGCAGGACCCTTCAAAGCAGAGCTTGAGAGCATGGGCCTTGCCCCGTGGGAATACCTGCGCAAGGACGGTAGCCCCACCAGCATGCCCTATTGGCATTTGCCGGACAGCGCCATGGATGACCCCGAAGAGGCCACGGCGCTGGCCCGGCGCGCACTTGAACACCTTTAGGTAGGCCCCTGAAATATCAGGACTTATCCTGCAGGTGGACATAGGTTTCATCGAACCGCGCCTGCAGATGATCGACCGCACGAATGACGTCACCGGACCCGATGGGCGCCACATTGGTGTCGGCATTGGGGTTGTAAAACAACGGGATCGACATGCGCTCCGCTGTGCCGCCCACCACGCGGTGCGGCGTGGCCACCACCCGTTTCGCGGTCCACATCTCCAACATCTCACCGAAGTTGATGACGAATTCGCCCACAGGTGCCGAGACCGGGATCCACCCGCCGCCCCGCTTGCGGACCTCCAGCCCGGGCGTGCCATCCATGGCCAACAACGTCAGACAGCCGTAATCCGTATGGGTTGCGATGCCGAAATCCTTGGCCCCCGCCCAATCGGGCCGTTCGGGGTAAAAGTTCCCTCTTAACAAGGCCATAGGCTGGTCGAACTGTTCTCGGAAATACTCCGCATCTTCGCCAATCGCGGTGGCAATCGCCGCCAGAAGATCACCCGAAAAAGCGAGCGCGCGCGCATAGTAATTCTCAATGATGATCCGAAAATCAGACGGCACATCCGGCCACAGATTGGGCGCATAGACGGACAAGTCAGACCCCGGAACCTCATATCCGCAATCAAAAACCTGTTTGTAATCGGGATTTGCATTCGGATCGACCTGTTCGGATCCCGACGCGCCCCAGCCACGGTTGGATCCCGTCCGCGCCATGTTCACGGCCTCTTTTTGGACCGCTGGCAACGCGAAGAACGCTCCGTAAGCTGCGAAAACATCACGTATTTCTGACGCTGAAATGGGGGTGTTGTGAAGGGTCAGAAACCCGATCTCACGCGCGGCGGTCGCCACCTCAGCCAAGACACCTGCGTCCCCCGCCAACAGCCGTTCGGCATCAATCCTCGGTATCATTTCGCACCCTTTCGTCTGACCTGCGCGTTTGCTACATCAGCACAAATGAAAATGGGAGGGCGACATGCGCAAATTGGCGGCAGGAAACTGGAAAATGAACGGGCTTGGTTCGGATGTGCCCCAGCTTGAAGCATTGGTGGCCGACCATCCGACTGCAACGGTCGATGTTGTCATCTGCGGCCCCGCCACCCTGCTGACCCGCATGGCCGCCACGGGCATCACCGTGGGCGGTGAGGATTGCCACACCGCAGCCTCCGGCGCACACACCGGCGATATCTCTGCGCCGATGTTGGCCGACGCGGGGGCCACCCATGTCATCACCGGCCATTCCGAACGGCGCACGGATCACGGTGAAACCGACGCGCAGGTCGCGGCGAAGACCCAAGCCGGATGGGCCGCAGGCCTCCACGTGATCCTGTGTATCGGAGAGACGGAGGCCCAATACCGCGCGGGCGACACTTTGGATGTCTTGCGCGCGCAGATGGACGGGTCCATCCCCGACGACGCCACCGCGGCCACCACAACCATTGCCTATGAACCTGTCTGGGCCATCGGCACCGGCCTCACCCCGACGCCCCAAGAAATTGCAGACGTCCACGCCGCCCTGCGCGCCTATCTGACGACGCGGTTCGGTGACGACGGCGCAACCATGCGCCTTCTATATGGCGGCTCCGTTAAAGCCAGCAACGCGGATGATATCTTCGCGCTGGCCAACGTCGACGGCGCGCTGGTGGGTGGCGCGTCCCTCAAAGCCGCCGACTTCTCCCCCATTATCACCGCACTTGAGAACGCAGACTAACGTCCTTCATTCATCTGGCCCAAAAAACTCCCGCCGGAGGCATCCAACAGACAAAAAAGGCGACGCGCTCAGTTATGCACGTCGCCTTTTTCATATTCTATAAACAACACCGCGCGTCAGCGCACCGCTGTTTCACCGTCAGTTGGTGATGATCTCAGGCCCCATGTAGGCCGTGGGCAACATGGTCGACAGCCACGGAATATAAGTCACCATGATCAAGAACACGAAGAGCACAGCCAAGAACGGCAGCGCCGCTTTCACGACCCGCATCATCGACATGTTCGCGACACCAGACGTGACGAACAGGTTCAGCCCCACCGGCGGCGTGATCATCCCGATTTCCATGTTCACCACCATGATGATGCCAAGGTGAATGGGATCAATCCCAAGCTCGATTGCGATCGGAAAAACCAATGGCGCCACGATCACAATAAGGCCCGAGGGCTCCATAAACTGACCACCGATCAGCAGGATCACATTGACGATGATCAAGAAAGTGATCGGCCCCAGACCTGCGGCCAACATGGCCTCGGTGATATGCTGGGGGATTTGCTCGTCGGTCAGAACGTGCTTCAGGATTAAGGCGTTGGCGATGATGAACATCAACATGATCGTCAGTTTACCCGCCTCCAGCAGGGTCGCCTTGGTGTCGCGGTGAAACAGGGCTGGCACGGCGAAGATCACGTTCTCCACATTGGCGCGCAGCAGGTTTTTGCCGCCCACTGCCAGTGATGTCCCGAAGCCCGCGCCGGATGTTTCCAGCCGCTGCGCGCCGCGCACCAGACTGAACACAAAGACCGCAGGGGGCAACAGCAGGACGAACACCGCACCGATGATCTGGATGATCGCGAACAACCCCGTGGTGCCCGACGTCAGAACCGACCAGATCGCATAGAGCATCGGCAGCACACCAAAGACCAAAACCGCGATCCCCGCCACTACCATGCCCTGCCCCGCAGGCACTGCCTTTGCCATGGCAAAGCCCAGCACCAACGCCACGGCGCCAAAGACCAGTGCCGCATAGACCGCGATCATGATCGAGGCCCCCATCATAAAGGTCGCCACCGCATAAAGAAGGAACGTCACCAAGGTGAAGCCCCAGACGCGCAGGCCCAACAGGCCGCTGTCGGCCTCGGCCTCGGGCAGCCAGGACTTGCCCTTCAACGGCCCCATATCGCGGTAGATAAAGATCGACACGATGAAGGCATAGACCGACGCGATGGCCGCAGCCTCGGTCGGGGTGAAGACACCGCCGTAGATGCCGCCAAGAATGACCACCATCAGGAACAAGCCCCAAGAGGCGTCGAGGATGGTGGAAAACACCTGTTCAAATCCCAACCATTCGCCCTTGGGCAGGTTCTTGATCCGCGCGATAACGTAGATGGTGATCATCAACATGACACCGGCCAAAAGGCCCGGAATAACACCGGCCAAAAACATCCGGCCCACGGACACATCGGTGGCGGACGCATAGACGACCATCACGATGGAGGGCGGGATCAGAATGCCCAAGGTGCCCGCGTTACAGATGACACCGGCGGCAAAATCCTTGGAATAGCCGGACTTCACCATGCCTGCGATGACAATTGTCCCCACGGCCACCACCGTTGCGGGCGATGACCCGGACAAAGCGGCAAACAACATGCACGCCAGAACACCCGCAATCGCCAGCCCCCCGCGCACGTGCCCGATGATGGCAATGGCGAAATCAATGATCCGCCGCGCCACCCCGCCCGTGGACATGAACGACGACGCCAGAATGAAGAAGGGAATGGCCAGAAGCGTATAATGCCCCGCCATCGCCTGATAGAGCGACTGCGCCAAGGACGCCAAGGAACTGTCGGACAAGGCCAACAAGAACAGGGTCGAAGACAGGCCAAGGGCCACAGCAATCGGCACACCGATGGCCAGAAAGGCAATGACCATGCCAAAAAGAATTGCGACGTCCATTTACTTTGTCCCCTGCTGTGCATCGCCGTAGCCCAGCGAATTGTCGATCTCGGCACCCGCCTCATCCACCGCGTCCTCGGCTTCGTGACTGACGATGATTGTGTTGATGTCTCCACGGATGATCCGCACCAGAAGCTGCACGATCCGGTAAACCATCAGCGCCATGGCAAAGGGCAACATCGCGTAGGGAATGACGCGGGGCAGCTTTTCGTATTCTTCCCCGAAGTTGAACGTGTTTTCTAAAAAGGTCTGGCCAAAGGGGATCGGAATTTGATCCATCTCATACCAGCCGCGTCCGCGGGACTCCTCAAATCCTGTGGGGAACCACCGGCCTGAGGTTGAATTGAGCTCCGCAAAAGGCGCCCAGTAATCCCACGCGCCCTTAAGCAACAACAGCGCATAGACCAGACAGACCAGTGCCGCCGCAATCGCCATGGCCCGTTTCAGGCGCGACCCCGACAGGTTGATAAGCGCGTCCACGCCCAAGTGGCTGACCACTTTGAACCCGTAGGCAATGCCGAACAGCACCAGCCACGCAAACAGCACCAACGTCAGCTCCAGCCCCCAGATCAACTGGCTGTTAAAGCCGTAGCGCAAGACCACGTTGATGAATGTCACCAAGGTCATCAGCCCCATCAACAAGGCGATCACCGTTTCTTCTATGTTGTGAATGACCGCGCCGATGCGGCCTTTGGGTTGATATGCACCCGACATGTCCTGCCCCCGAAAGCATGGTTATCAAAAAGGGCCGGCCACAGCGCAGCCGACCCAATGTGCGGGATGGTGGGTGGGGCGCCTCGTGTGAGGGACCCCCTCACACGACAGCGTCACCCGACATCACTTACAGGCTGGCGTTGATCGCCTGTGCCGCGTCGATGTTGTCCTGACCCACATCGTCCACGAACTGGTCCCAAACGGGCTTCATCGTCTCAACCCAGGCGGAGCGCTGCTCGTCGGTCAATTCGCGGATCACACCACCTGCGTCCACAATGGACTGCTTGGCCGCTTCGTTCACAGCGAAGGCTTCGGCGTTGCGGGTTGTGGTGACTTCGTCAAGGATCGTCAGGAACTGGTCGCGCACATCGGCATCAAGGCTGTCGAGGAAATCAACCGACGTCACGACCAGATAGTCGATGATGCCGTGGTTGGTCTCCGTCACGCCGTCCTGAACCTCAAAGAACTTCTGGCCCCAGATGTTGGACCATGTGTTTTCCTGCCCGTCGACAACGCCGGTCTGCAGCGCGCCGTACACTTCAGAGAACGCCATCGGCTGGGGGGAGGCCCCCATGGCTTCCATCTGTGCCACCAGCACGTCGGAGTTCTGCACGCGGAACTTCAGGCCATCAGCATCGGTCGGCAGTTCAAGCGCGACGTTGGCCGACATCTGCTTCATGCCGTTGTGCCAGTAGGCCAGGCCCTGCAGGCCGCGGCGCTGCATGCTGTCCAGCATCGCCTGACCGGTGTCGGAGGCTTGGAAGGCGTCAACCGCTTCGATGTTGGTGAACATGAAGGGCAGATCGAAAATGCGGAACTGGCGGGTGAAGGCCTCAAACTTGGACAAGGACGGGGCGGCCAGCTGGACGTCGCCCTGCAACATGGCCTCAAGCACCTGGTCGTCGTTGTAAAGGGACGACTGCGGGAAGACTTCCATGCACATGGTGCCGTTCATCTCGGCGTTGACGCGTTCCATCAACAGCGTGGCCGCGATGCCTTTGGGGTGACGGTCGGTGTTGGTCACGTGGCTGAACTTGACGACGATTTCGCCGTCATCGCAGCCTGCGTGGCCGTCGGCCATAGCCGCACCAGCGGACAGTGTGAGGGCAGCGATGGATGCTGCGTTCATCAGAAACTTCATGGGGTTCCTCCCTAGGAATTAGAATCGGCGCGCCCCTCCCGGACGTGCCACTCAATCAGGATGAGGCGAAATTCCGCGCAAACGCATAAAAATGTCAGCGTTACGCCAAAGCGTTGAGAATCATTAACTTTTGGGGGCCAGCGGGGATGTCCTGCCACTGGCCGCGCGGGTTATCACACGGGTGTTACCGCCAACTGTGCGGAAATCCACACAGTGCTATTGGCGGTAGTCATCAGGCTTAAGCCCGTAGCGCGTCAACTTGTCGTAGAACGTCTTGCGCGGCAGTTTCAGCGCTTGGGCCGCCTGCCCCGACCGTCCGCCAGCGCGCTGCAAGGCTTCGATCAACAAGGACCGTTCTACCTGCGCCAGCTGCTCGGACAGGCCCAAGCCCTCCCCAGCCTTGGCCCCCACCGCTTCATCCCCCATGCCCATGGCAAAGCGCATGGCGGAATTCATCAACCCACGGGCATTGCCCGGCCAGTCCTGCGCCATCAGGCCTGCGATCAGATCGGGGGAAATGGGCGGCTCGGGCAGGTTGGCCTGTTCACAGGCCTGCGCCACGTAATGGCGAAACAACACGGGGATGTCTTCGGGCCGGTCGCGCAGGGCGGGCACATGGATGCGCATCAGATCAAGGCGGTAGAAGAGATCGGTGCTGAAACTGCCGTCCTTGACCGCCGCGTCCACATCCGTCGACGTGCCCGACAGGACCCGCACGGTTGACCCGTCCTCCAGCGCCTCAAGCAGGGCGAATTGCACGGGCGGTGCCAGCGCCGTGACCTCATCAAGATAAAGGGTTCCGCTGTCGGCCTCCGCAAAGGCCGCCAACAGATCTTCGGCAGACAGTTGCGCGGCGGGGCGTTTGATGAAGGGGCGGCTTGCGGCACCGGACAGCAGGTGAATGATCTCGGCAATTTTGGGGGTGCCTGTGCCGGGCTCTCCGGTGATCAACACTTCGGCGCTGGCGCGGGCCACGGCGCGCACGCGGGCGCGCAGCGCGTCCGAGGCCGCAGAAATCCCCACCAACATCCGTGCCGCCGCATCGCCCCGGTCCAACTCCTGTTTCAGCCGCCGGTTTTCCATAACCAGCGCGCGTGCCTTCAGCGCCTTTTCAACAACGGCCAGCAACTCCTTGGCACCACAGGGTTTTTCAAGAAATCCATAGGCCCCTTCGGACATGGCTTTGACGGCCATGGGGATGTCACCTTCGCCAGTGAGCAAGATCACCGGCAGATCGGCATCCACCTTGCGCACATGATCCAACAGGTAAAACCCGTCCCGTCCGGGCATGCGAATGTCGGTCACGATCACGCCGTCGAATGTGGGGTCGATGTGATCCTTGGCCTCGATAAAGGACCCCGCGCGCAGCGGGTCCAGATCGGCCAGTTCGACCGTCTGGCCCAGCGCCTCACGGACGTCTTTTTCATCGTCGACAATCATCACACGTTTGGTCATGCGGCGGCCTCAGCCCGTTCGGCGGCGTCCAGTGTCACGGTAAAGACCGCACCGCCTGCGGGGTGGTTGCGGCCACGGATCATGCCACCAAAGCTTTGCACCAACCCGTATGAGATCGACAGCCCCAGCCCCATGCCATCCTGTGACACCTGTTTGGTGGAATAAAACGGATCAAAAATCCGGTCGGGTTCATCAAGACCGGGCCCTGTGTCGCGCACGTACAACTCAACCCGCCCGTCGACCATCGCAGCATCCAGTTCAATCCGTTGGGCTGCGTCCTGCCCCTCCATCGCGTCCATCGCGTTGCTCACAAGGTTCAGCACCACCTGCTGCAACCGGACCTCACCGCCGCGCACGATCAGCGGGGTGGCGGGCGGCGTCCAAAGGATATCCACACCGCTGGTCTTGGCGCGGGTCTGCGTAATTTCGAGGACGGCGGTGATCACCCCTGACAAATCCACATCGGTCATGCCTTCGCTTTCTTGTTTGGCAAAGGCGCGCAGGTTGCGGATGATGCGCCCCATCCGCCGCGCCAGATCGGCAATCCGGCCAAGGTTTTGCCCCGCCACATCCGCCTTCCCCCTGTCCAAAAACGCCTCGGCGTTTTCGGCGTAGCTGCGAATGGCCATCAGCGGCTGGTTGAGTTCATGGCTGATCCCTGCCGACATCTGGCCCAACGCGCTCAATTTGCCAGCCTGCACCAGATCGGCCTGCGCCTTTTTCAACTGTGCCTCGGTGGCGATGCGTTCGCTGACTTCATGGCGCAGATCGGCGTTGGTGCGCGACAGCTCAGCGGTGCGGGCCTCGACGGCGGTTTCAAGGCGGGCGTTGGCTTCCGCCAGTGTGCGGCGGCGTTCGGTGGCTAGAAACAACATCGCCCCAAAGGCCAGACAGATTGCGGCGGCCACACCGGCCTGCAGCCGCGCCAAAAGACGCGCAGGTGCCACGTCCAACAACGCCTCACCGGTCATCTGGATCACAGGCAGGGGCAGCGACAGATGCAGCGCGCGCTGGGGCACATAGCGTTGGCCCTGCACGGACCAGACGCTGTGCCCGCGCTGATCCCGCGCTTCATAGGTGATGAACGGGCGCAGCACGCCCTGCGCATATTCCGCCGTATCACCCCGCAGCGCCGCGCGCGGATCGCGGGCCATAAAGACCAGTTCGGACCGGTTTGAAATAAACGTCACACCCAGATCATCTGTAAAGAACACCGTGGGCCGCGCCCCGCGCCAGACGGCTTCAACCGCATCGACGTTCACGACTACTATCACCGCCCCCGCCACCGGCCCCTCAGCCGAAAAGACAGGGGCCGCAAACAGGAACGTGCGCTGACCATAACGGTCATGCACCAGATGGTAGATGCCCAATGCGCCGTCCATGGCGCGGTCGAAATAGGGGGTGGTGCCGTGCGCCTCGGCCCCCGTGCCTGAGGCAGAGGCGACCTCACCCCCGTTGCGTGACACCACCAGAATATCCAGCGATCCGGTCTTGTCCGCAGTCTCGCGCAACAAATCCGCCGCCCCCGCCCCGCGCCCGTCCACGGCGGCGGCCACGACCGGATGATCGGCCATCAGAACCGCCAGTTCACGGTAGCGCGACAGCTCCCCCGTTAGGCGGTCGGACGCCAGTGCCAGATCGGACCGGCCCCGTTGTTCCAACTGATCCAGCGCTGATTGATACCCGAACCACCAGACCGCTGACGACAAGGCGGCCACCGCGACCAAAAAGGCCACGACCGCAAGGATCCGGGTTTGAAGGGCGTTCAACATGACGCACAGCTTAGAAAGCTGCTCTTGCAAAGGCCAGAGGGCATGGGCAGACATGGGCCATGCAACGCCTGACCCAATCCCCCACAGACCCCGCATTCGTCCAAGACCCCTACCCGTTCTATGACCGCGCACGGGCCACGGGCGATTTGTTTTATTGGGAAGACTATGGTGCGATCTGTGCGGTGTCCCACGCGGCTGTGGCCGCCTGCCTGAAGGACAAGCGTATGGGCCGTGAGGTGCCGGAGGAATTCCGCGCCCCCGTCCCCGACCATCTTGCGCCGTTTTATGCGGTTGAGGCCCATTCGATGCTGGAACTCAACCCGCCGCGCCACACCCGTTTGCGCGGGCTGGTCCTGCGCGCCTTTACGTCGCGCCGCATCGCCGCGTTGGAGCCTGAGATCGCAGCGCTGTGCCATCAGTTGATCGACCAGTTCCCATCCGGTGACTTCGACCTGCTTGAGGCCTACGCCCGCACCGTGCCCGTCATCATCATCGCGCGGCTGCTGGGTGTGCCCGAAGACCGTGCCGATGATCTGCTGGCGTGGTCCAATGCCATGGTGGCGATGTATGTGACCAACCGCACCCGCGCGATTGAGGACCGTGCCGTTCAGGCGACCGAAGATTTCGTGGCCTTCATGCGCGCCCATATCGACGCCAAACGGCGCGCGCCAGCCGATGACCTGATCTCGGAGCTGATTGCCGCCGAAGAAGACGGAGCGAAGCTGACCACGGATGAGATGATCACCACCTGCATCCTGCTTCTCAATGCAGGGCATGAGGCCACGGTCCACACCCTTGGCAATGCGGTCAAAACCCTGCTGGACCGTGACATCCGCACGGTCGATGACCGCACCGTCGAAGAGGCGCTTCGATTTGATCCGCCGCTGCATCTGTTCAACCGTTGGGTGAGCGAAGATTGTGAGGTTTTCGGCCATGCCTTCAGACGCGGTGACAAGATCAACTGCCTGCTGGGGGCGGCGAACCGTGATCCGGCGGCCTACCCCGACCCGCACCGCTTTGACCCTACCCGCAAAGGCCCCGTGAATGTGGCCTTTGGCGGCGGCATCCATTTTTGTGTGGGCGCACCGCTGGCGCGGCTGGAATTGCGTGTGGCCTTGCAGGTCTTGTTTGAACGCTGCCCCGATCTACGCCTGACGGCCCCGCCGCGCTATGCCAATGTGTTCCACTTTCACGGGTTGGAGGCTCTGCCGGTGCGGGCTTGACCCCCAGCCCGGCGCACGGCACACAGTGTCCATGGGGTCTTTGCGAACACCCCGTGAGGTTTCGACCAGACGTTCGCATGTCCTTCGTCCATTGGAGACATGCGCATGGCTGCACCTTACGAAATATCCCCCAAAAACCTGTCCCGCTTTATTGGCACCCCCAACTGCCCCGTCATCATCGACGTGTCCATTGACGCCGATGTGGCAGAAGACCCGTTCCTGATCCCCACCGCACAGCGGCACCCGCACACAGAATTCGCGTCCATTGTGGACCGGCTGCAGGGGACGGAGTGCGTGATCGTCTGTCAGAAAGGCCTGAAGCTGAGCCAGGGGTTCGCATCGCGTCTGCGCGGCCACGGGATTGCGGCACAGGTTCTTGAGGGGGGCAATTACGGCTGGCGCGCGATGGCCGATGCCCCACGGGTGGCGATTGACACCTTGGCCGCCGCGTCCCTGTGGGTGACGCGCCACAGGCCCAAGATCGACCGGATCGCCTGCCCGTGGTTCATCCGCAGGTTCATCAACCCGGAGGCCGAATTCCTGTTCGTGGCCCCCGATGCGGTGGCTGGCGTGGCGGAAAAATATGGGGCCACGGCCTTTGACAGTGCCGATGCGCCCTTTGGTCATCGCGGTGACCTTTGTACCTTTGATGCCTTGCTGGATCACTTTGACCTGCGCACTGCGCCCCTCGACCGCCTGTCACAGATCGTACGCGCAGCGGATACGGGGCGGGCTGGGGACAGCCCGCAGGCCGCAGGGCTTTTGGCGGTGTCACTGGGCCTGTCGCGGATGCACAAAGACGATCACAGCCAACTGGACGCCGCCATGCCGGTTTATGATGCCCTCTACCGGTGGGCGCGGGATGCGCAGGCGGAAACCCATGCCAGCTTCGGGGATGCCCCATGACCTACGCGGACATGGTGCGCCTCTTTGGCCGGATCGGCTGTTTGTCCTTTGGCGGACCCGCAGCCCAGATCGCGCTGATGCAAAAGGAACTGGTCGACGACCGGCCCGTGATGACGCAATCCGAATTCCTCAAGGCGTTGTCGTTCTGTATGCTCTTGCCCGGACCAGAGGCCATGCAACTGGCCACCTATGCAGGCTGGACCCTGCGCGGTGTGCGCGGGGGCTTGATCGCGGGGCTGCTGTTCGTGTTGCCCGGTGCGGTGGTGATTGCGCTGCTGGCGGGGCTGTATGTGCACTTCGGGGATGTGCCGCTGGTTCAGGCGGCGTTCTTGGGGATCAAGGCCACGGTCATCATCATCGTGGTGCAGGCCATTTTGCGTCTGCTGGGAAAGGCGCTGGGACGCATAGACCACCGGATGATCGCAGCCATCGCGTTTCTTGCGCTGTTTGTCTTCGCCCTGCCCTTTCCTTTGGTGATCCTTGCCGCTGGTCTTTACGGCTACCTCAGCTGTGCGGAACGTGCACCGGGGCGTGTGGCCCTCCCGTGGCGGGACAGCCTTGCCCCCATCGGGATCGGGGCCGTTCTTTGGGCCGCACCACTGGTGGTCGCATGGGCCACAGGGGCTGCGTTTTTGCTGGCGGTGGGGTTGTTTTTCTCGACCCTCGCGGTGGTGACCTTCGGGGGCGCCTACGCGGTGCTGGCCTATATGACACAGGCGGTGGTCACCGATTTCGGCTGGATCGACACCACGCAGATGATCGACGCCCTAGGGCTGGCGGAAACCACGCCGGGGCCGCTGATCCTTGTGACGCAGTTTGTGGGCACCCTGGCAGGCCATGGACAAGGCGGCTGGGGGGTGGCCGCACTGGCCGGTCTGATGACGCTTTGGGTGACGTTCGTGCCCTGCTTTATCTGGATCTTTGCCGGTGCGCCCTTGATGGCGTGGCTGGACACGGCCCCCCGCCTTCGGGCGGCATTGGCCGCGATCACGGCGGCGGTCGTGGGGGTGATTGCGAACCTGTCGCTGTGGTTCGCGCTCCATGTCCTGTTTGACACCCTGACACCGGCCCCTGCCCCCTTTGCGGTGCTGATCCCCGACTGGTCCACGTTCAACACCCTCGCCGCGATCCTCACCGTCTTGGCGGGTTATCTACTGATCGTCCGCAAGATACCCTTGCTTCTCACGCTGGGTCTCATGGCACTTGCAGGGCTTGCGATGGGCGGGGTCGCGTAACGCTGTCCAAGGCCCCCTTTCATCCGCCCCCGAATCTCGTATGCTGTGGAGGTCTGAACTGGGGGGCTGCCCGTGACCATCACCAATCACACGATCGACTATGGCAACCTGATGCACAAAGCGATGCGTGCGCTGATCCATGAGGTCCTGACCGACATCGCATCCAAGGGGCTGCCGGGCAATCACCACTTCTTCATCACCTTCGACACGATGCACCCCGATGTCGAAATCGCGGACTGGCTGTCGGACCGCTATCCCGGTGAGATGACCATCGTCATTCAGCATCAGTACGAAAGCCTGATGGTCACCGAACAGGGCTTTGCCATCACGCTCAGCTTTGGGGACAGCCCCGAGCCGTTGTATATCCCCTACGACGCGATCAAGACCTTTGTGGACCCGTCTGTTGAATTCGGCCTGCGGTTTGAAACCCAGGATGATGACGAAGACCGCATCAGCCCCGTGCCTGCGCCCGATGCAGAACCCGGCCCCGTGCCAGAGGCCCCTATGGCCGAAATGGCAGAGCCTGAGGACACAGCCCCGAAAGAGGCCGAGGTCGTCTCTTTGGACAAGTTTCGCAAGTAATCCCCGCCACCGGGCGCTTGCCCTTGCGCAGCGGCCCCGTTAGACGGCATGCAACCGTATACCGCCAACACCTGAGGCCTTGGACATGACCAACACCCGCACAGAAACCGACAGCTTTGGCCCCTTGGAGGTCCCAACCGATCGCTACTGGGGCGCACAGACCCAAAGATCGTTGATGAACTTCCCCATTGGCTGGGAAAAACAGCCCGTGGCCATCGTGCGTGCGCTGGGTGTGATCAAAAAGGCCTGCGCCATGGCCAACCGCGACAGTGGCAAACTGGACGCCAAATTGGCCGATGCCATGATTGAGGCCGCGGGCGAAGTCATTGACGGCAAGTTGGACGATCATTTCCCGCTGGTTGTGTGGCAGACAGGGTCCGGCACGCAATCCAACATGAACGCCAACGAAGTGATCTCAAACCGCGCGATTGAGATTTTGGGCGGCGAAGTCGGGTCCAAAGACCCGGTGCACCCCAATGACCACTGCAACATGGGCCAGTCGTCCAACGACACCTTCCCCACCGCCATGCACATCGCCGCCGCGATGACCGCGCGGGATGTCTTGTTGCCGGGATTGGAGACGTTCGCCGCTGAACTTGAGGCCAAGGCAGAAGAGTTCAAAGACATCATCAAGATCGGCCGCACCCATACGCAGGACGCAACGCCGCTGACACTGGGTCAGGAATTCTCCGGCTATGCCAAACAAATCCGGGGCGGGATCGAACGGATCAAACTGGCCCTGCCTGGCATCTATGAACTGGCCCAAGGCGGCACCGCCGTGGGCACCGGCCTGAACACATCGCCCGGTTGGGACACCACTGTCGCCGCCCATATGGCCGACATCACCGGCCTGCCTTTCGTCACCGCCCCTAACAAGTTCGAAGCACTGGCCGCCCATGACGCGATGGTGTTCATGTCCGGCGCCATCAAAACAACGGCCATGGCCGCCTATAAAATCGCCAACGACATGCGGTTCCTCGGCTCCGGCCCCCGGTCCGGTCTTGGCGAATTGATCCTGCCCGAGAACGAGCCCGGATCGTCGATCATGCCGGGCAAGGTGAACCCGACACAGGCCGAAGCCATGACGCAGGTCTGCGCCCATATCCTTGGCAATGACGCAGCGATTGGCTTTGCCGGATCGCAGGGGCATTTCGAACTCAACGTCTACAACCCGATGATGGCCTATAACCTGCTGCAATCCATGCAGCTTTTGGGCGATGCCGCCGACAGCTTCACCAAACGGATGTTGTCCGGCACCCGCGCCAACGAAGACCGCATTGAAAAGCTGATGAAAGAAAGCCTGATGCTGGTCACGGCATTGGCCCCTGAAATCGGCTATGACAACGCCACCAAAGTCGCCAAGACCGCCCACAAAAACGGCACCACCCTGCGGGAAGAGGCCGTGGCGCTCGGCTTTGTGGACGAAGAGACCTTCGACCGCGTGGTCCGCCCCGAAGACATGATCGGCCCGAAATGATCAAAGCGCGCCCCCATATCATGCTGCAAGGCGGGGTCACCGATGATGCGGTGGCCCTGTGGCAGACTGCCTTTCCCGACCTGACCGCATCGGACACCGATGGGATGGGCCTGCGCACGCTGACGCTGGGCGATCTGACCTTCACGTTGTTTGACAGCCCGCCCATTCACAAATTCGGGCCAACCCCGTCATGGTCGATGATGGTGGATGTGGACACGGCTGAGGCTGTGGACGACGCGGCGGCCAAATTGGGCGATGGCGGATCCATCTTGATGCCAGCCGACAGCTACGAATTTGCCCAGCGGTTCGTCTGGGTACAGGACCGCTTTGGCATTTCGTGGCAAATACGGTTCGGGGCGATCCAGTGACGGAAATTGTGAACCTCAACCGTGTCCGCAAGGACCGCGAGCGGACCGCCAAAAAGGCCGAGGCCGACCAGAACGCCGCCAAGTTTGGCCGCACCAAGGCCGAACGGCTGGCCGAAGCGGCGCGGGACGCGCGGGCAAAGCAGCAGTTGGATCAGCTGAAATTCGAGGATGAATGACCGTGGTGGGATCAGCCCGCCCTGTCAAACATTCGCTGACCTTGCGCGGACACCGCACCTCGGTGTCGCTGGAACCTGAATTCTGGGACGAATTCCGGAGGATCGCAAAAGCGCGCGATCAGACCCTCAATGGCTTGGCCATTGAAATAGACGAGGCCCGCGGCGACGTGGGCCTTGCCTCTGCGATCCGGGTGTTCGTTCTGAACACCCTCAAGGATCACTCTGCGTAAAGCGCCTCGCGGACCCGGTCCAGTGTCTCGCGGTCCTCGCGTTCCACTTCGGACAAGAGCTGGCGGTCGACCTCACGTTCCAGCATTTGTTCATAACGGATCTGATCTACCCTGCGCGACACCTCTGGTGCAGCCTCAGAATAAGGGCGTTTGATTGGAACCAGATGTTCCAATTCCGCCTGATTGCGGCTGAACAATCCGCTCAACGTTTCGGCCAAATCAGCCGGACGCACGGACGCAAAAAACTTTGGCACTGCGAATGTCATTTAACCGACCCTTCTCAACGCCCCCACAGCGGTTAATCTAGGGTAAACCCGCCATCGACGAAATAGGGCAAAATTGCCTCATTTACCTCCCATCCGGCTGAAAAACACACTTAGAACGTTGTTTTCATTCACTTTATCAAAGCAACCGGCTGCCCCATTTTGGCCTAAAACTATAAAGACCCGACCGGTCTTTCAGGCAACAATCGCAGTTCAAAGTGTGGATTGCGGCGACTGGTAAAACAATCCTGCCCTAAACAGGATCGTCCCCATTGCTTGGATCACCTTTCAGACACGGTGAGTCGGATGCCATCCTTGGCGCGCACGGTCAGATGCGCGACCGGCACGGGGATATCTTCGGTCACATCAAACCGGAAGCGGCGCAGCAACATCGACAGCAACACAGGTCCTTCGACCATGGCGAACCCTGCCCCCGTACACACGCGCGGCCCTGCGGAAAACGGGATGTACGCATCGCGCTGGCAGGTCTTGCCGTTCTCGGTGCCCCAACGGGTCGGGTCGAACCCGTCGGGATTGTCCCACAGCCGGGTGTGCCGGTGCAGGTGCCACGGGCTCAGCACAATCTGGCTGCCTTTGGGCGCGCGCCTGCCGCGCATCGTTTCGGGACAGGTGGTTTCGCGCACCATCATGGGCACCGGCGGATACAGGCGCAGCGCCTCGCGGAACACATCACGGCTGAGTTTGAGCGCCGACACCGATGAGAAATCCGCGCTCAACCCCGCCGCCTCCTCCGCCAATCTGTCCTGCCATTCGGGATAGCGCGCCACCAGATACAGCGACCACGCCAGCGCGCTGGCGCTGGTTTCATGTCCCGCCAGAAAGAAGATCGCAACTTGATCGACCATTTCTTCGGTGGAAAACGCGCGGCCTGTTTCGGGGTCTTTGGTGGTCATGATTTTGGTGGCCAGATCATCAGGGGCCGTGCCGCCGTCGATTTCAAACATCCGCCGTTCGGTCAGGTCCGTGATCAGCCGCCGGATGTCCGCCGCCGTGTCCGTTGTCGCCTTCTTGAAAAACCGCGGCATCCAGCGGGGGCCGGGAATGAAGGCCGCCAAGTTAAGGATCGGCTGTGTGCGTTGGTGATCGCGGAATTTTTCGAACACCTGCGTGGCGGTCTCATCCTCAATAGGGATCGAAAAGAGCGTGCGAAAGATTACATCAGCGGCCACATGAGACGTCTCGGGTTCGATATCGAGGGTGCCTTGCCGCTGGGCCAAACGCGCCACCGCCGCTTCCCCCGCCGCATACATCGCCCCGTAGGTGTCCCGCAGACGGCCCCCTTCAAACGCGGGATCAATGATGCGCCGTTGCCGTTTCCAGACCTCCCCGTTGGTCAAAAACACCGAATTGCCCAGCAGGGGCCGAAGGCCCGCGCCGATGCGGTCAGATTTGGGGAAATCATCGGGCCGGTCTTTCAGGACCCGTTTGACCAGATCAGGATCATTGGCCAGATAGCTGCGGAAAAACGGCGTGCGGAATTCGGCCATCCACGCGCGATACAATTTGGCCGGTTGGGCCGACAGAATGTCCTGCCGGAACAGCCGCAGATACCGCCAGAGCGATACCTTTTCTGGCCGCGACGGGGGTTTGGGCGGCAGATCAGCCGTCATCGGACACAGACGTGTATTTGGAGGCCGCAATGTCGATCCGTGATTGCGACGGTTTGCGACCGGCAAAGCGCTGCGCCAAGGTCAAAGGCCCTGCGGTGATGCGGAAATAGTCGTAATCCCCCACACGGTCGAAGGCGCAAAGGTATTGGAAATGCAGGCGGAAGAACCGCCAACGCAGTTTTTTCCACGTCTGGGGCGACAAGGTCTGGGTAAAGGCCGCAGAAATCACAAGCGGCCATTTCTGGTCGTCCGTCGCCACGCCCGACACGGCCACCGGATCGCACAATGCAAAGGCACAGCCATCGCCCGGTGCGGTCACATCGACCCAAGCCAATTCGTCCCGCGTGCTGAGGTATTGCAGATCGGCCCGCAACCGGTGCGCTTTGGGAAGGAAGCTGACCATGGGGACCACTTGGCCAAGGCTGAGGAACCCCAACGCAGGCCCGTCTGCCGGCACCCCACCTTCGCGGATCAGATCGGCCAGCACCGACACGGCCAGATGCGCGCCCGAGGAATGGCCGACGACCAGAACCTCATCCACGTCATCGCGCAGGGCGGCGGCAATCGTGTCTTTGAACTCGGCCATCCGCGCCTCAAGCTCGGGCGGATTTGCGCCGTTCCAATGGGCGGAATAGGCGTAGTCGTGCATCAGGTAATAGGCGAAAAACTTGCCGTCCTTGCGTTTGAACCACCGCAGAACGGACCAACCAACCCACGCACCAAACGCCCACATCAAGACCGTACGCCCGAAGATCAGGGCGGAATAATCAAAGGGCGTGCCCTCCCCCCGACCTACAATGGAAATGACGCCCCGTGCGCCCGTGGTCATGATCCAGCCCAGACCCTTGGCCGCCAAACTGGCCAGCACGACTGCAACCAACAGCTGCAGGATCAACATGCCCACAGGATAGAGCGCCGCAATCACGGGCCCCTTGCGCAGCCACATCAGGCGGCGCAGCGCGCCGCTGGCGATATAGGTCCATGCGGTGCGGACCAGTTGCAGGTAGGTCGCGGGGATGGACGACGCCATGGACCCGCGCACGATGTCGGACCAGACGAGCACGTCCACCTCGGCGCTGGTGGATTGGCCGTCCATTTGCCCCAACACGCGCCAGCCGTAGTGCTGACCGCTTTTGGGGGCGAGTTTGACCTCATACCCCGAAATCCCCGCCTGTGCGGTGCTTTCGGTGCGGTACAATTCACGATAGCGGCGCGGGTGAATGGGATCGTAGCCGGGGATGTAAAACACCCGTCTACGTCTTACCGTTGTCTGGTCTGCCTGATCCATCTGCGCCCGCTGCTCATTGGCTTTGGAATACCCTAACAGGGCTTTTCGGCAAAAATAAGGATCGCCTAGCCGAAAATCATCAAGACGGGGAAGGCTTCAAGCATCCAGTAGGCAAAGACTGTCAGAAATCCGGTGGCCATGGCCAGACCCACGGTGATCAACAGCACGCCTGAGATTTTTTCGATGACGCCCAGATTGCGTTTCATCCACGCCATTGGCCCTTTAAGCTGCGGGAAGAATGCCGCCACCAACAAGAAGGGCACGCCGAGGCCCACAGCATAAACGCCCAACATCAAGGCTCCCTTGCCCACATCGCCCGTGCCCGTCGCAAGGCTGAGGATCGCGGACAGGATCGGGCCAAGACACGGCGTCCAGCCAAAGGCAAAGGCAAGGCCAAGGAAGTATGCCCCAAAGGCCGACCCGCCCTGATCGCCTGCGTCGACGCGCATCTCTTGGTCCAGAAACCGCAGGCGGAAGACGCCCAGAAAGTGCAGGCCAAAGATGATGACAACAATGCCCGCCCCGATTTGTAGATAGCTTTGATAGCCCAGCAACGTCCGCCCCAAGGCCGACGCACCGGCGCCGAGGATCAAGAACACCGTGGACAGGCCCAACATAAAGAACAAGGCCGCCACAACCGCACGGCCCCGCGCGCCTTTGTCGTCTTCCATATCGCTGACACTGACCCCACCCATATAGGCCAGATAGGGCGGCACGATGGGCAGCACGCAGGGGCTTAGAAACGACAGGATGCCTGCCGAAAAGGCGATCAGCAGCGCGGGCAGCAGCGAGGCTGCGAGGAAGGTTTCGGTCTCGAACATCACCCCCATCTAGCGGGGTTGCGGGTCCGCGTCACGGGGCCTTTGGTCACATCCGCGTTGGGGTGTGTTTCAGCCACGGGTGGTGGACAAAGCCGCCCAAGGCTGGCATCGCAAGGGGATGAATGACGTGATAGACGCCCGTGGCCTGATGTGTCCCCTGCCCGTGCTGCGGCTGGGCAAGGCATTGCGCGGGGTGCCGCAGGGAGAGATCGTTCATATCTGGGCGGACGATCCCATTGCGGTCATTGATATCCCGAATTTTTGCCGCGAAGCAGGCCACGAATTGTTGGCACAAAGCGATGCAGGCGATCACCAGACCTACACCATCAAACGGGGCGCGGATCGCGCCTGACCATTTTGATGCGGAATAAAAAGACCCGCCAAGCGATGCCGGGCGGGTCTGATTTTGCTGTGGCGGCCGTTAGCGGCCCAAGGACCACCAACCGCGGCGCTTTGGCTTATCCTCGGACGGGGTGTCTTCGGATGTTGCCTCAGGCTCAGCCTTAGGTTCGGGCGCGGCCTCAGCCGCGGGGGCCTCAGCTGCGGCCGCCTTGGGGGCCGATGTCGTCTTGCGACGGCGCTTGGGCTTTTCGGCCTTTTCAGGCTCGGGCTTGTCTTCCGGGGCAGCCTCAACAGGGGCTGAAACCTCAGCCTCTGCTGGTGCGGTCTCGGCTGCGGGCTTTTTGCGGGACCGCGTGCGCTTGGGCTTTTCGGCGGGCGGCTCTGCGGGGGCGTCCGCTGGTCCTTCCGCTGCTGGGGCCTCTTCAACTGTGGCGTCATCCGCCTTTTTGCGACGGCTGCGGGTCCGTTTAGGCTT
>NZ_JAHDGE010000021.1:0-21380 GCF_020627745.1 Pseudooctadecabacter sp. | reverse complement strand
GAGGCCTCGCCCTCAGGGGCCGCTGCCTGTTCGGGATCGCTGTCCGCGTCCACATTGGACACGGCTTCGCCCTGGGCGTCGGCGTTTTCGCCGCCACCGCCACCACCGCGCCGCCGCCGACGACGACGACGGCGCTTTTTGGTGGGCGCATCGCCGTCCTGCTGTTCGGGTGCGGGTGCGTCGGATGTCTGTGCCTCGGCGGCCTCGACCTCTTCGATGGGGGCATCATCCACCTCGGCCATGACGGCTGTGTCGGACGAAATGACCGCTGTCTCAACCTCGGCCACAACGCGGCTGGCGGTCTTGAACTTTTCCAAAGCGAAATCGGGCGACACCATATGCGGGTCCCCTTCGACGCGCACGGACAGGCCGTAACGGGCCTCGATCTGGGCCACATGTTCGCGCTTCTGGTTCATCAGGAAGTTGGAAATCGCAATCGGCGCTTTGACCAGAACCTCTTTGGACCGGCCCCGCACGCCCTCTTCTTCCAGCTGACGCAGGATGCCCAGCGCCACGTTGTCGTCAGACCGCAACAGACCGGTGCCATGACAATGCGAACACATCTGTGTCGTGGATTCGAGCATCCCAGGACGCAGACGCTGACGCGACATTTCCATCAGGCCAAAGCCGGAAATCCGGCCCACCTGAATGCGCGCGCGGTCGGTCTTGAGCTTTTCTTTCATCCGCTTTTCAACGGCTGCGTTGTTGCGACGTTCATCCATGTCGATGAAGTCGATGACGATCAGACCGGCCAGATCGCGCAGACGCAACTGGCGGGCGACCTCATCGGCGGCCTCAAGGTTGGTCTTGGTCGCCGTCTGTTCGATCGAACCTTCTTTCGTGGCCCGGCCAGAGTTCACGTCGATGGCCACCAGCGCCTCGGTCACGCCGATCACGATGTAGCCGCCAGAGGGCAGCTGCACGGTCGGGTTGAACATGCCACCCAGATAGCTTTCGACCTGATGACGCGCATAAAGGGGCATCGGATCGGTGTAGCGTTTCACGTTCTTGCCGTGGGACGGCATGATCATCTTCATGAAATCCTTGGCGGTCCGGTAACCGGTTTCGCCCTCAACGATGACCTCGTCGATCTCTTTGGAATAAAGATCACGGATCGACCGTTTGATCAGGTTGCCCTCTTCGTAGATTTGGGCAGGGGCGATGGATTTCAGCGTCAGTTCGCGGATTTGTTCCCACAGACGTTGCAGATATTCGTAATCGCGTTTGATTTCGGTCTTGGTGCGCTGGCTGCCTGCGGTGCGGATGATCAGGCCTGCGCCTTCGGGCACATCCATCTCACCCGCAATCGCCTTGAGCTTCTTGCGGTCGGCAGCGTTGGTGATCTTGCGGGAGATGCCACCACCGCGTGCGGTGTTGGGCATCAGCACACAATAGCGACCGGCCAGGCTGAGGTACGTGGTCAGGGCCGCACCCTTGTTGCCGCGTTCTTCCTTGACGACCTGGATCAGCAGGATCTGACGGACCTTGATAACTTCCTGGATTTTGTAGCGCTTGGGACGGGGTTTGCGCACGGGGCGCACGTCTTCGGTTTCGTCCTCATCCGCAACGGATTCGATGCTGTCATCCTTGTCGGAGGCGTCGCCGCCTTCCGCCTCGCCGTCATCATCGTCGCTGTCATCGCTGTCGGCCTCGGGCGTGTCGACAGGCGTGTCCGCCACGGTCTCCATCGGGGAAGACCCCTCCTCGACCGGTGTGTCTGCGCCGTCGAGGTCGATGGTTTCCATGCCCGCGATATCGCCGGAGGTTTCTTCCTCAGGCGTCTCGACAGGGTCAGCCGTGGTGACAGCATCCTGCGCTTCAACCTCAGCCGCCTTGGGCTTGCGGCGCCGGCGGGAGCGTTTGGGCTTTTCGGCCTCGGCCTCGGCTTCGGCGCGCATGGCCTCGGCGTAGGCTTTTTCTTCGGCGATCAGCGCCTCACGGTCGGCGACCGGGATCTGGTAGTAATCGGGGTGGATTTCGTTGAACGCAAGGAAACCATGACGGTTGCCGCCATAGTCCACAAACGCCGCCTGAAGCGACGGTTCGACCCGTGTTACTTTTGCTAGATAGATGTTGCCAGCAAGCTGCCGGCGGGATTGTGTTTCAAAGTCGAATTCCTCGACCTTGTTTCCGTCAACCACCACGACGCGGGTTTCTTCCGCGTGGGTGGCGTCGATAAGCATTTTCTTAGCCATTGGTTCCGTTCGCACAACGCAAAATACCGCACCCCTGGGGGTCCGGCCGAATCTGCATCATGTCCAAAATTGGCGATGGCCGCAGCAGTGACAGCCCGAACAAATCTGTTCGAAACGCTGGGTGTTATCTGTGCCGCGCACGTCATCGCGTTTGCTCTCCGACGTCACAAGAGTGCCGCCCGTTCAAGGCCCAGAGGGATGGACGAGACCTGTCATAAAGCCTCAGCACACGCCCAAAGGGCTGTTCATCTGACCCGCCCCAAGGGGCTGTGGTCACATTCGTCGGTCTGAATGCGGGGCGGCCGTTTCGAAAAAATGCCGCATCCTGTCACATTCAGAAAATCTCACCGGTCCTTTGGCGTTCCATTACGTCAACGGGCCGTCCTTCCTACATAGGTGACAAAGTGGGCGCATTACAATGTGAAAGTGCGACCGTAGATCACCCCGGCGGTCGGGTTCTGTGAATTTTCAGTGAATTGTTCCGCGCATGTGCATTTCTTACGCAGTCGCGGGCGCGCCGGGCAGATCTATTCCCAATGCGGTCACTGCCCCTTCCAGGTCGGTGGCCCTGCGTTGCCCCAACGCGGGCATCGGCACATCGGGGCGCAGATCTGGGATCTGTGTTGTCACACAGCCTGCAGCGACAGCCGCTTGTGTGCCAAGGTCGCTGTCTTCGAAGGCCGCGCAGCGGGTGGGGTCAACGCCCAGCGCGCGGGCCGCTTGCAGATAGGGTGCAGGATCGGGTTTGTTGGCCGATACCTCATCCCCGCCCACGATAATTTCAAAATGGTCCAGAAGCCCCGCGCTGCGCAAATGGTCCAACGCCGGTGCGCGCTTGGTCGAGGTCACGACCGCCATGCGGTGCCCTGAGGCGGCCAGCGCAGGAATAACCTGCCCTACAGTGGGCCGCAACGGAACGGGACCCTGCCGCTGTGCGGCGTTGGCCGCGCGCCA
This sequence comes from Pseudooctadecabacter sp., assembly GCF_020627745.1. GTDB lineage: Bacteria > Pseudomonadota > Alphaproteobacteria > Rhodobacterales > Rhodobacteraceae > Octadecabacter. The sequence goes on along the minus strand of NZ_JAHDGE010000021.1, from coordinate 18,231 downwards.
TGTCTGATCGAACGCCGCCACATCCACGCCGTCGGGCAAAAACTCTGCCAGTCGTTGCGTGGTTTTCTGGACGGAGGTCCCCACCAGCGTCAGAAAGAACGCGCGCACCTCCCCCTCGTCCAGCCCCAAGGGGCGCGACACGGTGACCAATGCCTCCATAAACAGCCGTTCCGTGTCGAGCAGAAGCCCGTCCATGTCGAACAGCAACGCCTCAAACGGGCGCGGGGAACCGTCAGCCAAGGTAATCGGATCGTTGCAGGCCGTATTTGGCCATCTTTTCGTTCAACGTCCGGCGCGGCAGGCACAGCTCATCCATGACGTTGACGATGCTGCCTTTATGGCGGCGCATGGTGTTGTCGATCAGCATCCGTTCGAACGCCTCGACGAATTCCTTCAGCGGTTTGCCTTCGGTCGTCATGGCAGGTTGTGCCTCGTCCTCTTCGGTCATCAACAGCGACGCGATAGACCCCGACCCGCGCCGGTTCTGCAGCACGGCCCGTTCGGCCACATTGTAAAGCTGACGCACGTTGCCCGGCCACGGGGCCTGCAACAGCTGTGCGGCCTCCTGCGCGCTGACCTCGGGCGCGTCGCAGCCGTATTCATCGGCAAACTGTTCGCCCAGACGGGTGAACAACGTCAGGATGTCCTCACCGCGGGACCGCAGGGGCGGCACAGTAATGCGCAACGCGGCAAGACGGTAGAACAGATCAGAGCGCAACACGCTTTCGCAGGTCTTGCCCTCGTCCTGCAGATTGCAGATCGCGATGATCCGCGTCTCCGCCGGCGTGCCCTGTTCGTTGATCGCCGTCAGAAGACGCGATTGTGTGGTGGTGCTCAGCGCCTCGATATCTTCCAGAACCAGCGTGCCGCCCCGCGCCTCTTCCATGGCCGGAATCGGATCGTCCTGTTCGGCGGGACCAAACAGACGTTTGGCCAGCGCGTCCTCCTCATAGGCGGCGCAGGAAATCAGGACGAACTTTTTGCTCGCCCGCGCCCCGACAGCATGCAGGGCATGAGCGACCAGCGTCTTTCCGGTCCCTGTCTCCCCTTCAATCAGAACATGGCCGTCCGCCTGCCCCAAATCCAGAATATCCTCTTTCAGGCGTTCCATGACGGGCGATGCGCCGATCAGCTTTTTCATCAAAGCCCCGCCATCCGACAGCTCCCGCCGCAGTTCGCGATTGTCCAGCGTCAGCCGCCGCGCCGTCGTGGCCTTTTTGGCCAGTTCGGTCATGCGGTCCGGGTTGAACGGCTTTTCGAGGAAATCAAAGGCGCCGATCCGCATTGCCTCAACCGCCATGGGCACATCGCCGTGACCGGTGATCATGATGACAGGCAAGGACGAATCCACGCCTTTCAGCTTCTTGAGAAACTGCATCCCGTCCATGCCCGGCATCTTGATATCGCTGACGACAATGCCGGGATAATCGGACCCCACGCCCTTGAGCGCGTCTTCGGCACTGGCGAAGGTTTCCGTGTCATACCCAGACAAAGCCAACCACTGGCTGATCGACTGACGCATGTCCTGTTCGTCGTCGACGATGGCGATTTTCATGGCTTGGGCCATTGGGACTTACTCCGCTGCTTCTATGTCTGTGCCTAAGATAGGCAGTTCTACCTCAAAAACAGCCCCACCCTTGATTGCGTTGCGCGCGGTGAGGCGTCCGCCAAAGTCGGACACGATGCCGGATGAGATAGCAAGCCCCAGCCCCGTGCCGTCGCCGGGCTGTTTGGTGGTATAAAAGGGTTCGAACAATTCATCGAGGTCCTCGATCCCCGTGCCGTTGTCGCGCACGGACAGACGCACCACATCGCCCTGTGCCAACAGAATTTCGATATTGGGTTCGGCGGTGGTTTTCGTGGCATCGACGGCATTGCGCAGAAGGTTGATGATGACCTGTTCGAGCCGCATCCGGTCGGCGTAAATCATCACCGGATGGTCGGGCAAAATCCGGCTGATGGCCACCTGCCGCTGGCGCAACTGGGGTTCCATCATGGCAAGGCCGGACAGCACCGCGTCCTTTACATCAACGGGTTGCAGGGCATCGCCACCCTTGCGGGCGTAGGATTTCAGCTGCTTCGTGATGGCCCCCATCCTCTCGATCAAACTGTCGATCCGTTGGACGGCCACAACAGCCTCATCGGGCCGGTCGCGACTGATCAGCAACCGTGCACCGGCCAGATAGGTTTTCATGGCCGCCAGCGGCTGGTTCAATTCATGGCTGACAGCGGCCGACATCTCACCCAAGGCGGCAAGTTTTGAGGTTTGGGCGACCGTCTGTTCAGCCACCTCAAGGTCCTTTTCGACCTTTTCGCGTTCGGCAATTTCCCGCTGCAGGCGGACGTTCAACTGGCGAAGCTCTGCCGATTCCCGCTGAAACATGCGCGCAGCCAGGTTCGATCTGCGCGACAGCGACCAGAACAGACCGGCCAGCAAAATCGCAAATCCCATGATCTCGAGCGCCAGAATGGCATTCACCCGTTCGCGGACCGACTGGAAGGTGGTGAAACTGACCACGCGCCAGCCCTGAAACGGCACACGGACCTCTTGGCGCATAACTCCGTCGCCGCGCAGATAGGCGTCAATGGGCAGTGCCATCCAGTCGGGCGTGGATCGCAAGGCGCGTTCAATCGCTGTCTGCGGCTCCTGCAGGGCCACCGCCTCTTCCTCCATCCGGCCGCGCCAGCGCGGCTCGGTGGACAGGATCGCCGTGCCGGTGCTGTCGAGGACCATGACCGCATCGGCAATCCCCGCCCAGGACCGTTCCAGCTTGGCCAGATCAACGCCCACAGACACCACACCGATTGTCAGACCGCTGTCCTCAACCCGGCGCGAATAGGTGAAGGAATACCCGCCCTCGGCCCTCTCATCGACGGTGAAGGTGGTGATGTTGGACCGCAGGGCATCCACAAACGACTTTTGGTTGCGCTGGTTTTCCCCCAACCGTTCGCGATTGGTGGCGGCCACGATGCGCCCCTCGGTGTCCATCAGAACCAGCGACGCGGCCCCGATTTCATCTACAAAGGACAACAGCCGCGCGGTGGATTGGGTGTAATCCTGCGAATTCAGCGCCCCGATCAGGGCAGGGTCCCGGGCCAACAGCTGCGGCACAATGGAATTGCGCTGTAACTCACTGAGAAGGTTGGCCGAATAAAGCGCCAGCCGCACCTCGGCCGCGCCGCGTGTGCGTTCGGTAAACCGTTCCGTCAACAGCCGGTTGGAAAAGACGACAACACCGCAGGCCACAATGACCAGCGCCAACACGATCAACCGCGTCGACCAGACCGGAGACATCCGGCGCGTTCTCATGATTTCCCCCAAGACATGGCGCAATCTTACAGACAGCGCCCTGCCGCGTCCATCACGCCCCTCAGGCGGAGGCAAGTTGCCCGATCAAACCGGCAAAAAGGCGCTGACCATCGGTGTTGCCATGGGCGTCCTCGAACGCGCGTTCGGGATGGGGCATCATGCCCAGCACCCGGCGGTTTTCGGACAGAATGCCCGCAATATCGGCGCGGCTGCCGTTGGGATTGTCGGTGTAGCTGAACGCCACGCGGTCATCCCCTTTGAGACGGGCAATCACCTCATCATCGGCAAAATAATTGCCGTCATGGTGGGCAATCGGCACGCCGATTTCCGTGCCCGCATTGTAGCCCTCGGTAAAGGCGGAATTCGATGTCTCAACCTTCAGACCGACGGTGCGGCAGATGTATTTCAGACCCGCATTGCGCAGCAACGCGCCGGGCAGCAGGCCCGTTTCGGTCAGCACCTGAAACCCGTTGCACACGCCCAGAACATAGCCGCCGCGCACCGCGTGATCGACAACGGCCTGACAAATCGGGGAATTCGCCGCAATCGCCCCGCAGCGCAAATAATCCCCGAACGAAAACCCGCCCGGGATCGCCACCAGATCAACGCCCTCGGGCAGCTTGGCATCCTTGTGCCAGACCACGCTCACATCCGCGCCGGACTTTTCCAGCGCCACGGCCATATCACGGTCGCAGTTGGACCCGGGAAACTGGACGACGGCGGCCTTCATAGCATTTCGATCCGGTAGCTTTCGATTACCGTGTTCGCCAGCAGCTTTTCGCACATGGCGCCCACCTGCTCCTCGGTGGCGCCGTCTGCCAGGTCCAATTCGATCACCTTGCCTTGGCGCACGCCCTCGACCCCGTCGAAGCCCAAAGCGCCCAGCGCGTGTTTCACGGCGGCCCCCTGTGGGTCCAACACGCCATCCTTCAACATCACATGCACGCGGGCTTTCATCGCTTCGGTCCTTTATTCATCTGGCCAGAAAAACTCAAATTCGCTCCGGCGGCCTAGTTGATCAACGTGGGCTTTGGCCCCGGCGTCGTGTTCTTGGGCAGAACGCCCAGACGGCGCGCCACTTCTGTATAGGCATCCGCCAGATCGCCAAGATCGCGGCGGAACACGTCCTTGTCCAGCTTGCGGTCCGTCTCGATGTCCCACAGGCGGCAGCTGTCGGGGCTGATCTCATCGGCCACGATCAACCGCATGAAATCGTTGTCCCAGATGCGGCCAATTTCAATCTTGAAATCCACCAGCTTGATGCCGACACCGTGCATCACACCGGCCATAAAATCATTGACCCGCAGCGCCAGCGCCACGATGTCGTCCATGTCCTGCTGGGTCGCCCAGCCGAATGCGATGATGTATTCTTCGGGCACCAGCGGATCGCCCAGACTGTCGTCCTTGTAGGAAAATTCCACGATGGGACGGGGCAGCGGCGTGCCTTCTTCCAGACCCAGACGTTTCGCCATGGTACCGGCGGCAAAGTTGCGCACGATGACCTCAAGCGGGATAATCTCAACCTGCCGGATCAGCTGTTCACGCATGTTCAGCCGCTTGATAAAGTGCGTGGGCACCCCGATGCGCTGCAATCCGGTCATGAAGAATTCGGACAGACGGTTGTTCAGCACACCCTTGCCGTCGATCACGTCTTTTTTCTCGGCGTTGAACGCGGTGGCGTCGTCTTTGAAATACTGCACCAACGTGCCGGGCTCTGGCCCTTCGTACAGAATTTTCGCCTTGCCTTCATAGACCAGTTTGCGACGTGCCATGCTGTCTCCTGCCGGAACACCTAACATCGGCCGTCAGCAGCCTTGGGTCCCCTTGCGCGCCTCATAATCCATGCCCCCCTTGCGGGCAAGCGCTAGGGTGGGCATATCTGGACCAAATGACCCGGAACACCCCGGAAGACCTTAGGGAGCCTAAAATGTCATCATTCGACGACCGCGCCGATGCGTTTGAAAACAAATTCGCCCACGATGCAGAAATGCAATTCAAAGCTGAGGCCCGCCGCAACAAGCTGTTGGGCCTATGGGCCGCTGGCCTGTTGGGCAAAAGCGACGATGAGGCCGCAGCCTACGCCAAAGAGGTCGTCAAAGCCGATTTCGAAGAAGCAGGCCACGAAGACGTCTATCGCAAGCTGGCCGGCGATCTGGGCGACAAAGCCGATGAGGCCACGATTCGCGCCAAGATCACCGAACTGATGGCTGAGGCCAAGGCGCAGCTTCTCGACGAAGCGTAAGCGATCAGTCACACTGCAAAAGGCCAGCCTGTCACTGTGACGGGCTGGCCTTTTTCGTTTGGGCCTCTGCCTCAGTATCTTCATGAAGATTTTTCATTTGAGGATCGCGCGCGCGCGTGCGAACCGCTGGGCACCCCAAACCGGAGCCGCCCCCATGTCCAATGCCCTGTCCGATCTTCTGTCCACCCGCGATTGGCTGCTGGCCGATGGGGCCACGGGCACGACGTTGTTCAACATGGGGCTGCAATCGGGCGACGCGCCGGAGTTCTGGAACTTTGAACACCGCGACCGGATCACGGCCCTCTATCAGGGCGCGGTCGATGCCGGATCGGATATTTTTCTCACCAACACCTTTGGCGGCAACGCGTCGCGGCTGAAACTCCATGGCGGCGAAAAACAGGTGCATGAGATCAACAAGGTCGCCGCAGAAATCGGACGCGAGGTGGCCGATAAGGCGGGGCGCACGGTCGTCGTCGCAGGCTCCGTCGGGCCCACGGGCGATATCATGGTGCCCATGGGCTCGCTCACCCATGAAAGCGCGGTTGAAATGTTCCACGAACAGGCCGAGGGCCTGAAAGCGGGCGGTGCCGATGTGTTGTGGGTTGAAACCATCTCTGCCGCCGAAGAATTCAAAGCCGCCGCCGAGGCCTTCGCCTTGGCCGATATGCCATGGTGCGGCACCATGAGCTTCGACACCGCAGGGCGCACGATGATGGGCCTGACGTCTGCCGAACTGGTCAAACTGGTGGGCAAATTGCCCAACCCGCCTGTGGCCTTCGGGGCCAACTGCGGCGTGGGCGCGTCTGATTTGTTGCGCACGGTCAATGGCTTCACCGCCGCCGGACCGGCGCAGCCGATCATCGCCAAGGGCAATGCGGGCATTCCCAAATACGTCGACGGCCACATCCACTACGATGGCACGCCAGACCTGATGGCCGACTACGCGTGTCTTGCACGCGACAGCGGGGCCACGATCATCGGCGGCTGCTGCGGCACCACACCGGACCACCTGCGGGCCATGCGTGCGGCTTTGGAAACACGGCCCACATCTGACGCGCCCAGCCTTGAAGCGATCGCCGAAGCCTTGGGCGGCTTTTCCTCCGTCTCGGACGGGACAGACGGTGCGGGGCCTGTGCGCGCCGCCCGCCGCGGACGCCGCCGCGCCTGAGGGGTTTCGGTTTCATGGGGACGGGCCTAGGCTGGCCCCGACCCAACCGAAAGGCCGATGTTATGACCGCCCCCAAAGCCACGCTGAACTACGTCGAAGTGACCTCCCCCAAACCGGACGACACCCGCGCCTTCATGGATGCGGCCTTTGGCTGGACGTTTGTGGACTTTGGCCCTGACTACACCGACATCCAAGGGGCCGGTTGTGGTGGCGGCATTGAACGGGGCGATCTGCGCGCGCCCTTGCCCGTGATCGAAACCGACGATCTGGACGCCATGTACGCCCGCGTCAAAGACGCAGGCGCCACGATCACGGTTGAACCCTTTGATTTCCCCGGCGGACGCCGGTTTCAGTTCCGCGAACCGGGCGGCACCGAAATGGCGGTCTGGATCACGACCTAGAACAGCGCCAGCTGATCGCCGCGCGCAAAGGGCGGCTGGAACAGATCAGTCCGTAGCGCGGGCAACCTGTCGGCCAGCCCAAGGCGGTCCCGCGCAATCCGCATCCGCGCGCGCATCTGGTTGGCCCAGATGCCCTGCCCCGTCATCCGCGTGCCGAACTTCGCCTCATAGAGCGCACCGCCATGCAATTCGCGCACACGGTTCAGGATGCGATTGGCGCGGTCGGGGAAATGTGTGTGCACCCATTCCTCAAAAAGCGGGGCCACCTCAGCCGGAAGCCGCAACATGATGGCCGAAGCCGCCTGCGCGCCTGCGTCTTTGGCGGCGGCCAAAATCCCCTCCAACTCATGATCGGTCAGCGCGGGCACCATGGGCGATGCCGCGACCTTCACCGGAATGCCCGCCTCCGCCAGCCGTTCAATGGTCTTCAAACGCCGCGCAGGCGACGGCACACGGGGTTCCATCAGGCGTGACACTTTCGGGTCCAGCGTGGTCACGGAAATGCCCACCGACACCAGCCCGTCCGCCGCCAAGTCCTTCAAAATATCAATGTCGCGCTCGATCAACGACCCCTTGGTCACAATCCCCACCGGATGCCGGAAATCACGCAGGACCTTGAGGAGGCCACGCATAATTTCATACTCTTTCTCAATAGGTTGATACGGGTCCGTATAGGTCCCGATGGCCAAAGTCGCAGGGACGTAGCTGCGTTTGCGAAGCTCCGCATCAAGAACCTCGGGCGCTTTGGGGCGCGCCACCAGACGGCTTTCGAAATCCTGCCCCGGTGACAGCCCCAGCCAAGCATGACCGGGCCGCGCAAAGCAATAGATGCAGCCGTGCTCACACCCCCTGTAGGGGTTCACACTGCGATCAAACGGCACATCGGGTGAGGTATTGCGCGAAATCACCGTGCGCGGGACCTCCACCGCGACCTGCGTCCGCAAAGGTGCCTCCTCAGGGGCCTCCCAGCCGTCATCGACCTGCACCCGCACGTAGGGTTCAAACCGGCCCACCGCGTTGCTGACCGCCCCACGCCCCCGCGCCTCACCCCGTTTCAGATTCGTCATCTCTGTCATATGACCACTATAGAACAAAAGAAGAACACATGAAGTGTCTTCACGACAATCCCGCAAAGTATTCATTTGCATACGGGTCGCCCGTGCGGCACCACTGGTCGCAATCGGTCCAGACCGCAGCCGCCAATCGGTTGCAAATGACTGTATTACATAGGAGTTCCACCCATGTCCGATGAAGAAGACGACATCATCCTGTCCGAATTGAACGACGACGATCTCGTCGCCCAGATGTTCGACGACCTCTATGACGGTCTGAAAGAAGAGATCGAGGAAGGCGTGAACATCCTCCTCGAACGTGGCTGGCAACCCTACGACATCCTCACGAAGGCGCTTGTGGGCGGTATGACCATCGTGGGCCATGACTTCCGCGACGGGATTTTGTTCGTGCCGGAGGTCCTTCTGGCCGCCAACGCCATGAAGGGCGGGATGTTTATCCTCAAGCCGCTTCTGGCCGAAACCGGCGCGCCACGGGTCGGCAAAATGGTCATCGGCACCGTCAAGGGCGACATTCACGACATCGGCAAGAACCTTGTGTCGATGATGATGGAAGGCGCAGGCTTTGAGGTGGTGGATCTGGGCATCAACAACCCGGTCGAAAACTACATGACCGCGTTGAAAGACGAACAGCCCGATATTCTGGGCATGTCCGCCCTGCTGACCACCACAATGCCCTACATGAAAGTCGTGATCGACACGATGATCGAAGAAGGCGTGCGCGATGATTACACCGTGCTGGTGGGTGGCGCGCCGCTGAACGAAGAATTCGGTAAGGCCATCGGCGCCGACGCCTATTGCCGCGATGCGGCCGTGGCCGTTGAAACCGCCAAAACCTTTATGGCCCGCAAACACAATCAGGGTGCGACAGCCTAAAGCCCGCGAACAGCTTTACCTGACGCGCCCCGTGGTTTCACCCTGCGGGGCGCGTTTCGTTTGAAAGGACCAGATCATGTTTACACTTTTTGCCGCCAAAGGCACCGTCGCCGTGGCCGCCCACATCGCACTTGAGGAAACCGGCCTGCCCTATACCCTCAACTGGATCAGCTTTGCCGACGGCGACCAGCGCAAGCCTGAATATCTGGCGATCAATCCCAAGGGCCGCGTCCCTGCCCTTGTGACAGATGAGGGCGTGATCACCGAAACACCCGCGATCCTTGAATTCATCGCCGAAGCTGCGGGCCAGCTGATGCCTAAAGATCCCTTCGCACGCGCGAAAACCCGCGAAATGCTCAGCTATTGCGCCTCCACCTTCCACGTGAATCACGCCCACAAACTGCGCGGCAGCCGCTGGGCCGATCTTGAGGCGTCCCACGCCGATATGACAGCCAAGTCCACCCAGACCATGGCCGACAGCTGCGCCTATATCGAAGACCAGTTGACCGGCGGTTGGGTGACCGAGGCGTATTCGATCGCAGACATCCACCTCTATACCATTTGCCGCTGGCTGAAGGGGGATGGCGTGGACATCGCAGAGTTTCCCAAACTGAACTTCCATTTCAGCCAGATGCAGGCGCGCCCCGCTGTCGCCCGCGTCAGCGATGCCCATGGATGACGCAACCCTGACGACCAAGGGCCTCGCGCCTCAGGGCACCGGACGCATCTTGCTGCTGGCCTGCGGGGCCCTGGCGCGTGAAATCCTTGATCTGATCAAGCTGAACGGCTGGTCCCATATGGATTTGCACTGCCTGCCTGCGATCCTGCATGTGCACCCCGACAAAATCCCCGATGCGGTGGAGCAGGCCGTCCTGAAACACCGCGCGAGCTACGAAGACATCTTTGTGGTCTATGCCGATTGCGGCACCGGTGGCCTGCTGCATCAGACCTGCGACAGACTTGGCGTGCAGATGGTGGACGGGCCGCACTGCTATTCCTTCTTCGAAGGCAACGCGGCCTTCGCCGCCAAGGACGAAGTGACCTGTTTCTACCTCACAGATTTCCTTGTCCGGCAGTTCAACGCCTTCGTCATCAAACCCTTAGGCCTGGATAGGCACCCGGAGCTTCGCGATATGTATTTCGGAAATTACACCACCCTGATCTATCAGGCCCAAACGCAAGACGAGGCGCTCACAGCCCTCGCCCGTCAACACGCAAAAACCTTGGGCCTGAGGTTTGAACACCGCTTTACGGGCTACGGTGATCTGGCCACCGCATTGGCCGCGCGGGCGTAACGCCCCCCTTCATCTGGCCAAAAAAACTCAAACCGAACGGGTCGGCGGGCGGGCGCTTTTGGCGCAGCCAAACAGACCCGCTACGCCGTCACAGACCGGATACGGTCGATCATGGCGCGCAAACCGTTGGACCTTTGTGCCGACAAGTGGTCATTCAGCCCCAGCCGCTCCAGTTCCGCACGCGCATCCACCGCCTGAACCTCGGCCACGGTCAGCCCGCTATAAAGCGCGCGCAAAATGGCGATCAGGCCGCTGACGATCATGGCGTCGCTGGCCCCCTTGAAGGTAAACACCCCGTCGTCAACTGATGGCACCAGCCAGACCTGCGATGCACAGCCGTCAACTTTGGTGGCGGGCACCTTGAACGCATCGTCCAACGGCTCCATCTCGCGGCCCATGTCGATCACATGGGCGTAGCGGTCTTCCCAGTCATCCAGAAATTCAAACGTCTCTGCGATCTCTTCAAATGCGGCTGTGGCCATGGTCTAACCTCTTATCCTGACATCGCATCTAGGCCCGCGCTGCCCAAACGTCCAGTGCCCGCTTTTCACGACGCAAAACATCCGCTAGGTCTGGTGCACCATCGCGAAACGAGGCCCCCAATGATGCGCGCAACCCTTATCGGCACAGCCCTCCTGATGACCCTGACGGGCTGCACGCAAATCGCGAACAGCCGGTTCAATCCGCTCAACTGGTTTGGGGCCAGCACAGCAGCCCCTGTCGCTGCCGCCGCCACGACAAGTGATGTCCGCCCCCTTGTGCCCCAAAATCGCACACCGGTGGTGATCGACAACCGGCCCCTCGTCACAAGCATTTCGGCCCTGACCGTTGAACGGACAACAACCGGCGCCATCGTCCGCGCCAGTGGTGTGGCCCCGACGCAAGGATTCTTTAACGCGGAACTTGTACCCCAAGGCATCACCGACGGCGTTTTGACGCTGGCGTTCCGCGCTCAGGCCCCTGCCGGCTTTGACGCGCAGGGATCGGCCCTGTCGCGCACAATCCACGCGGCCTATATCATGGACCGTGCGGAACTTGCGGCTGTACGGTCTGTCCGCGTCGAAGCGGCGACCAATGCCCGCGTCACGCGCCGCTAAAGTTCGAAGGTTATTACCTTTTCGCCCTTGACGGCCAAACCGATCTCACCGTTGCAAAGACGAAGGGCATCCGCGCCGAAAACCTCCTTGCGCCATCCGCGCAGGGCCTGAACATCGCGCAAGCCGCCTGCGATGGCATCCAGATCGGCACTGGTGGCAATCAGCTTTTGCGCCACCCCCTCGGTGTCGGCCTTCGACTTGGCCAGCACCCGCAGCATGTCCGCCAATGCGGGGTTCACCTGCAACTTTTCGCGGCTGTTCTCGACCCGTGGCATATCCTCGGGTTTGACGGCCTGACCGGCCTTCACAGCTGCCAGTATCCCGTCCGCGATCTCACCCTTGCGCGCCTCGCGTAACAGCAGCCGCGACCGACCCAAATCCTTTTCGGACTGCGGTTTGGTCGATGCGATCTCAACCAAAGCATCGTCCTTGAACACACGGTTGCGCGGGATGTTGCGGGTCTGGGCCAGATCCTCACGGAACCGCGCCAATTCACGCACGATGGCCAGAAACTTGCCGGACGACGTGCGTGTTTTCACGCGCTTCCACGCGTTGTCAGGGTCCACCTGATAGGTCGCAGGATCGTTGAGAACGGCCATTTCCTCGGCCACCCATTTCTTGCGACCGGATTTGTCCAATTCGGCAGACAAATACTCATAGATCACGCGCAAATGGGTCACATCCGCCAGCGCATAGGACTTTTGCGCATCCGTCAGCGGGCGGCGCGACCAGTCCGTAAAGCGTGAGGATTTATCGACGCTCTCTTTCGCAATCTTGCGCACCAGTGCTTCGTATCCGGCCTGTTCTCCAAACCCGCAGACCATCGCGGCCACTTGCGTATCAAACAGCGGCGCGGGGATAACGCCCCGATCAACAAAGAAAATTTCAAGGTCCTGTCGCGCCGCGTGAAAAACCTTGACCACACCTGCGTCTTCAAACAAATCGTACAGCGGCGTCAGGTCAAGGCCCTCCACCAGCGGATCGACCAGCACGGCATCATCGGCGCCATCGCCTGCATAGGCCAGCTGGATCAGGCACAGTTTCGAATAATAGGTCCGTTCGCGCAGGAATTCCGTATCGACGGTGACGTATGGGTGTTTGGCGGCCTCGGTACAAAAAGCAACAAGATCCTGTGTCGTCGTAATCGTCTTCATTCGGTGCCTTATTCTTTTCGTTTTTGTGGGGCTGCCCTGTTTGGTCACTCAACCTTAGGGCATTGCCCCCGCCTTGGGAAGGAAGATAGGCGTGCGGTCGCCGGCCGCGAACCGACGCAGAACCGCCGGATAAAGCTGGTGTTCCATCGGCAAAAGCCGCGCGGCCAGATCATCCGGCGTATCACCGCGTTGAATGGCGATCCGTGCCTGACCCAGAACAGGGCCATCATCCAGATCGGCCGTGACCTCATGCACGGTGCAGCCGTGCTCGGCGTCCCCTGCTTCAAGCGCGCGGGCGTGGGTGTGCAGGCCCTTGTATTTTGGCAAAAGCGACGGGTGGATATTAAGCATCCGGCCCGCATAGTGCGCCGTAAACCCGCCCGTCAGAATACGCATGAAGCCTGCAAGGCAGATGATATCGGGCTGGTATTCTTCAAGCGTCGCATGAAGAACAGCCTCGAAGGCATTGCGATCTTTGTTAAATTCCCGATGATCAACAACCGCCGTCGGAATACCGAGGTCTGCGGCTTTAGCCAAGCCGCCTGCGTTCGGATCATTGGCGATCACCACCACAGGCCGCGCCGGATGGTCAGTTGTCATGCTTTCGGCCAGCTTCACCATATTCGATCCGCCACCCGATATCAGAATGGCGACCCGTTTCATGCAAAGTCCCGTGTGTAGCGGACGCCCTCACCGGCGGTGACCTCCCCCATCACACAGACCGTGTGGCCTGCTGCATCAAAAATCGACCCGATCGCCTGCGCCTGATCGCGGGCGACCACAGCGACCATGCCGATGCCGCAGTTGAACGTCTTCAGCATTTCGGATTGCGCCAGACCGGCCTCCTCCATCAGCCACTTGAACACCGGCGGCATAGGCCACGCGTTCAATTCGATGTCCGCGCCAAGCCCCTCGGGCAGAACGCGGGGCAGGTTTTCAGTCAATCCGCCGCCCGTGATATGGGCCAAGGCGTGCACGCCGTCTGTTTCTTTCAACGCACTTACGCAACCTTTGACATAAAGCGTGGTTGGCGCCAGCAGCGCCTCCCCCAAGGTCCCGTCGCTGAAGGGCGACGCATCGCCCCAGCCCAGACCGGAGTTTTCGACAACCTTGCGGACCAGAGAATAGCCATTGGAATGCACACCGTTGGACCCAAGACCAATCAGGATATCGCCTTCGACAACACCGCGCGGAATATCCGTTCCACGCTCCATCGCGCCCACGCTAAAGCCTGCCAAATCAAAATCGCCCTCGGGGTACATGCCGGGCATTTCCGCAGTCTCACCGCCAATCAGCGCGCAGCCTGACAATTCACACCCTTTGGCGATGCCATTGATGATGCGGGTCGCCGGATCCAGTTCCAACTTGCCAGTTGCGAAATAGTCGAGGAAAAACAAAGGTTCCGCCCCCTGACAGACCAGATCGTTGACGCACATGGCCACCAGATCAATGCCCACGCCGTCAACGTTTCCGGTATCAATGGCAATCCGCAGCTTGGTGCCGACGCCGTCCGTGGCCCCCACAAGGATCGGGTCGTTGTACCCTGCCCCCTTAAGGTCGAACATCGCGCCAAAGCCGCCAAGGCCGGACATCACACCGGGCCGCGCTGTGCGCTTGGCCGCAGGTTTGATCCGTTCAACCAGCGTATTGCCCGCGTCGATATCGACGCCCGCATCTGCATATGTCAGTCCGTTCTTGCCCGCCTGCGTCATGTCGCGCCCCCTCGTGGTGGAATTGCCCCTGCCGATAGCCGTTTTACCCCGCCGCGGCAACCGTTCCGGTTGACCGATCCGGCCTTGGACGGCAGTGTTTTTTCATGGATGCATTGATCAGCTACTTGCGCGACTTCGTCAGCCTCGATCAGGTTTTGTCACCGGCGTACCTGCTGTCGTTTGTGGCCGTGGGCTATGTGATCTTCAGATGGCGCGGACACGAAGGCGGACAGGAAGGCGGATTTTGGTCGTTTTTGTTCCCACGCCGCATCTGGTCAAGCGCATCCGTGCGCACGGATCTGTGGCTCTTCTTGATCGGGCAGCTGATGATCCTGTTCAAGGTCGGGGCGCGGTTTGGCGCGACACCTTTGGTGGCGGCCTGGGTCGTGGCCAACGGGCCGGGACCGGTGCTTGAGGGCGTGACCGTCTCACCGGTGCTGATGGCGCTCATCTTGCTGATGATCACAGATCTGTCGCTCTATTGGGTGCATCGCGCCTACCACACCGTCAAAACAATCTGGCCGCTGCACGCCGTCCACCATTCGGCCGCCGTTTTGACACCGCTGACGGCCTACCGCCAACATCCGGTGGGCAATCTGGTCTCGCTGGCGTTCAATTCCTTACTGATCGGAACGATGTACGGGCTGGTGATTGGCAGTCTGACCGATGATGTGACCTTTGCCACGATCGCGGGCGCCAATGCGTTCATTGTGGTCCTGAACCTTGTGGTGACGAACTTTCACCATTCCCACATCTGGATCAGCTTCGGTCCGATCCTTGAACGCATCCTCATTTCGCCCGCGCAGCATCAGGTTCACCATTCGACGAACCCCGTCCATTTCAACAGAAACTTCGGCCAGACGCTGGCGATCTGGGACTGGATGTTCGGCACCCTTTACATCACCCGCAAGGATGAGGTCGTGTCCTTCGGGCTTGAGGGAGAGGCCGACGCGCCGCTGATGACACAGCGCATCGGCCCTGTTCTGATCGACCCATTGCGCCGGATGCTTCGTCCGGCGCAATAGGTCACCAGTTTAGAACTTCATGATGATATCATCGTCATTCGCGTCCTGCGGCGCGGGGGCCGTGGCACGGGATGTGGAGCCGCCACGGGCCTGATTGATGGCCCAGATGCCGCCAATGACCAGCAGAATCAAAAGCGCGCCCTCACCGCCGCCCGAGGATGCCTCGGGTTCAACAGGCGCAATCACAGTCACGCCGGCAGACGCCGCGCTGGCCATGACAGTCGCAGCCAAAGTAGCAAAAATCTTCATTTCAAATTCCCCTCTGTCTCAGTATGCCTCAAGCTTATCACCGAACCGGAAGTGGACAATAATTTTATCGACCGCTTGACCACCGCCGCCCCTCTGGTACGACACACACAGGCGGGCCTGTAGCTCAATTGGTTAGAGCAGAGCGCTCATAACGCTTTGGTTGCGGGTTCAAGTCCTGCCGGGCCTACCACCGCCCCCCGTCCCCGATATGACCTACCGCGCAAGGACGATCTCTGCCTTAAGCCCACCCAGATCGTCGCTGTCGCCCAGACGCAGGCTGCCCCCGTGGACGCGGGCAATGTCCGACACAATCGCAAGGCCAAGCCCGACACCGGACCCGCGATCCTGATTGCGTGCGGGATCAAGGCGGCTAAACGGGCGCACGGCCTCCTCGCGCTGATCTGCGGGAATGCCGGGGCCATCGTCCTCGACCCCGAACACCAGCGCCTTGGGGCTGAGCGTGACGCTCAACCGCGCCTCACCGCCGTAGCGCAGTGCATTTCCGATCAGGTTCTCTATGGCACGGCGGATCGCCAGGGGACGCAGCATCACACTGGGGTCCGCCCCGTCGGTGATGATCTCCCCCATTTCGACCGATTGCCCCATCCGTTTGGCATCGACCAGCACCGTGCGTGCAAGGGCCACAGGATCAACAGGTTCCGCATCCCCCTCCGCATCCCCGCGTGCGAAATCGAGGAAAGCGTCCAACAGGTGCTGCATGTCGTCCACATCGCGAATCAAAGGGGCCACATCGTCGCCCTCCAGCATGCCAAGCCCCAACCGCAGACGCGTCAAAGGCGTGCGCAAGTCGTGACTGACCCCCGACAGCATCATCGTGCGGGTCTGGGTCTGGCGTTCAATCCGGTTGCGCATATCCAGAAACGCATGGCCCGCCGACCGGACCTCATTCGCGCCTGAAGGATGATACGGCACCACACGTCCGCGACCGTATTCCGCCGCAGCCGCCGCCAACCGTTTGATCGGTCGCAACTGGTTGCGCAGAAAACTGTAGGCGATCAGCGTCATAAATCCGCCCAGAACGACCATCCAGACCAGCAACTGGTGGGGGTTGGACGCCGACACCCGCGAGCGCCGGAATTCGACAGACATGGGGCCGTGCACCGTGTCGAACCACAGCACCGCAAGGCTGTCTTCGGGCAACATCACGGGGCCGATTTCTGCGATGCCGGTTTTCAGCGTCCGGTCCACCACGATCCCCGAAAAATCATACCAGCGCCGCATACCCGCCTGTGGTACAGGCCCGTCCGGCAAGGTCATCTTCAGCTGAAGCGGCGTGGCAATGGCATCACCGGCGGCCTGCGCGTCCTCAACCGTGTCCGCCGCGTTTACTGCATCCAGCAACAGCCGCAGATCAAGAACCATGGTCCGGGTCATCTGTTCGGTCACGCCTTCGAAATGGCGCTGGATAAAGACCACCGAAATCGCCAGCTGAAGTGTGATCACTGGCAAGATCAGGATCAGCGCGGCACGGCCATACAAGGACCGTGGCATATATCGTTTGAGCCAGCCGAAAGACATGCGATACCCCTTTTGCGAACGCTAGCCGCAAATCGACCCCAAGGGAACGCGCGATCCATGGCAAAACCTCCTCAGATCGGGGATCCCCGAAAGCTGGCCGATGGCCTGACCTGTCTGCTGGCCCCCAATCCGTCTCCAATGACCTTCTGGGGGACAAATACCTATCTTCTGGGCCATGACCGCCTTGCTGTCATTGACCCCGGCCCGGACGATCCCGCGCATCTGGCCGCCGTGATGGATGCCATCGGGGGCAGACCGGTCAGCCACATCCTTGTGACACACAGCCATCTGGATCACTCGCCACTGGCACGGCCCCTCGCACGTGCGACCGGCGCGCCGGTCCTCGCCTTCGGGGACAGCGCTGCGGGGCGCTCCACCATCATGACAGACCTGGCCCGCGCCGGTGATCTTGGAGGCGGCGAAGGGATTGACCACGCGTTCGCCCCGGATGTCTGTCTGGCCGACGGGGAGGTCATAACAGGCAAGGACTGGACCCTGCGCGCCCTGCACACCCCCGGCCATCTTGGAAATCACATGTGTTTCTTGTGGAACGACCGTGCCTTTACAGGCGATCTGGTGATGGGCTGGGCCACATCGCTGGTGTCCCCCCCTGACGGGGATCTGACCGATTTCATGGCGTCCTGCACGCGCCTGTCAGACACCGGCGCGCGTCAGGGCTACGCCGGACACGGTGCCCCGATCCCCGATCTGCAAGGCCGGATCGCAGCCCTGGTCACCCACCGCCGCCAGCGCGAGGCACAGATCCTTGATCAGTTGGCCAAGGGCGCACAATCAGCCCGCGACATCACCAAAGCCATCTACACAGACGTGGCCGCAGCCCTGCTGCCCATGGCAGAACGCAATGTTCTGGCCCATCTGATCGACCTCACCAGCCGCCAGATCGCAGCCCCGTCCGGTCCCTTGTCCGGCGCCTCAAAATTCACACTGAAATAGACGAAAAAAGTGCGAAAACCCACTGGACGCCCCGATATCCCGTGGCTATACGGTGCGAGGTTTTCCGGCGTAGCTCAGCGGTAGAGCAGTTGACTGTTAATCAATTGGTCGTAGGTTCGATCCCTACCGCCGGAGCCAA
>NZ_JAHDGE010000006.1 GCF_020627745.1 Pseudooctadecabacter sp. | reverse complement strand
GGGCGATCAGATAACCGCCTTTTCGCTGAAGGGTTCACCACGCGCGATCCGGTCAAACCCGAACGGGCTAAGGTCAAGGGTCCGGTATGCGCCGTAGACCAACATCTCGGCCGCGCCGCGACCCATGGCGGGGGATTGCTGCAGCCCGTGGCCGGAGAACCCGTTGAGGAAATGGAAATTTGTGATCTCTGGGTGAGGGCCCAGAATTGCATTGTGATCGAAGGTATTAAAATCATAATGCCCGGCCCATTCGGTGATCACCTTGATCGCCTCGAACTGCGGAATGCGGGTCGCGATGGTTGGCCAGATGTGGTTTTCCCATAGCCCGTGATCCATGTTGAAATCGTCAAAATCCACCGCCGGGTCCACATCCGCATGGCCGCCCGCCAGATAGGTCCGCGGCCCGTCTTGCCGGAAATGCACACCCGAGGGGTCAATCGTCAGGGGCAGGTCACGGTCCAAGGGGTGTTCGGCGGAAAAAATCCACGTGAACCGTTTGCGCGGTTCTACCGGAATGGTGATGCCCGCCATCGCAGCCGTCTTCGCACCGCGTGGACCTGTGGCATTGACCACCTGACCGCAGGCAATGACGTCACCCGATGCAAGGGTCACACTTTCGACCTTTGAATTGGCCGTGGTTATATCGACAACCTCTCCGGCCAGATATTCGACGCCCCGTTCGCGCGCGGACCGGCGCCACCAATCAAAGACGGTGCCGCCGTCCCAATAGCCTTCGTCCACAAGGTTGATGGACCCCAGCAGGATGTCGTCCACATTGTAGAAGGGATAAGCGGCCTTGATGTCATCGGGGGACATTAACTGAGTGGCGGCTCCGGCCTGTGCCTGCACCGCATGCGACGCGCGCAACTGATCGGCAAAATCCTCCGTATCGGCCAGATACATGTAGCCGTAGTTCTGGATGGACAATTCAGGGACACGCGGGTCATTGCCCATGAAGTCTTTGAAACCTTTGATGAATTCTGCCCCGAACTGGGAAATCTGGACATTCAGCGGGTTGCTGAACTGTTGACGGATGCACGAATTGGTATGGGCCGTCGCGCATTTTTCATAAGTCGGATCCCGTTCAATCACCAGGATCGAGCCGTCGAAATCGGGATTATCTGTCAAAAACCACGCCACAGCCGACCCGTAGATCGCGCCGCCAATGATGACCACGTCATAACTTTGGCGGCTTGGTGTTGATGTAAATACTGACCGGGCCATAAGACAGTCCTCCCGCATGTGACCAAGCCCAGCCGGCAGCCACGGGTCAAGGAAAATTAATTCCGATAAATTTTGTCAGAATTGCTTGACCAGCTTTACGTGGCCGAGTATCCGACAAAAGAAGTCAGATTTAGTTGGAGCATCAAACATGACACGCCTGACCCTTTCCGCCCTGTTGCTTGCGACCGCAGCACCCGCTTTTGCTGAGGGTGAATTGAACCTTTATTCCTCACGGCATTACGACACGGACGAACGTCTGTATTCCGATTTCGAGGAGATGACAGGCATCACAATCAACCGCATCGAAGGCAATGCGGATGAACTTATCGCGCGGATGCAGGCCGAGGGCCGCAATTCACCCGCCGACATCTTGCTGACCGTCGACACCTCGCGTCTGGAACGCGCCAAGGACACGGGCATTCTGCAGGCCGTTGACAGCAATATTCTTGAGGATCGCATCCCCGCCAACCTGCAAGACAGCGACAACCAATGGTTCGGGTTTTCCCAGCGCGCGCGGGTGATCTTCTTCGACAAAGCGGACGTCAGCAACCCGCCAAGCACCTATCTTGACCTTGCCGATCCGGCTTACGAAGGCATGATCTGCATCCGGTCTTCCACCAACACCTACAACCAGACGCTTCTGGCCTCGATCATCGAAAACCACGGCGAAGACGTGGCACGTATGTGGGCCGAGGGCGTGGTGGCCAACATGGCGCGCGCGCCGCAGGGTGGTGACACGGACCAGCTGCGCGGAATTGTGTCAGGGGAATGCGACATCTCTGTCAGCAATACATATTACTTCGCCCGCGCCATTCGCACCGATGTGGACGGGCTGTCCGACAGCATCGACATGATCGGTTTGCAGTGGCCGTCCCAAGGGGCTGAAGGCGCGCATATGAACCTGTCTGGCGGAGGTGTCGCTGCCTACGCCCCCAACCGCGACAACGCGGTGGCGTTTCTTGAATACCTCGCTTCCGATCAGGCGCAGCAGTACTTTTCCGCCGGCAACGACGAATATCCGGCCGTTGCGGGTGTCACATTGAGTGACGAGGTCGCTTCACTGGGTGAATTTCAGGCTGACGACGTGGACTTGTCCGCTGTCGCCAAGCAACTGCCGCTTGCGTTGACGATCTTCAATGATGTCGGTTGGGAATAAAACGCACGTCCCGACAACCCATGGGGCGCGGCAAAGGCTGCGCCCTTTTGCTATGCGTCGTGCCGCGCAACCCTGCGGCACAGCAAGATGACCGGCAAAAGCCCGATGGCCCCGATCGCAAGGCTGGGCACAGCGGCCCCCGAGAGCCGTTCATCCGAGGCCAAACGGAACGCCTGTACCGCCAGCGTGTCAAAGTTGAAGGGCCGCATGATCAGCGTTGCCGGAAGCTCCTTCATGACATCGACAAAAACGATGAGGGCGGCCGTCAACAGACTGGGCGTCAGCAGCGGCACATGCACGCGCCGGATGGTTCCGACAGACGTTTGCCCCAAGACCCGCGATGCGGCATCAATGTTGCGGCTGACGCTGGCGATCCCGCCTTCGTAAGCCCCAAGGGCCGCGGCAAGAAACCGGATCAGATATGCCCCGATCAACAGCCAGATGGACCCGGTGAACAGCAGCCCGGTGGACACATCAAACGTGTCCCGCATGAAGCTGTCCAAGGCATTGTCGAAGGCCGCAAAGGGCACGATCAGCCCGACCGCGATGACACCACCCGGCACGGCATAACCCACGCGCGCCACATACATCGCCCCCGATGCCGCGCGGGTGTTGCGCAGCCTTGCGAAACTGCCCAGCAGAACAGCCGCGCCGACGGTCACAAGGGCGGCAATCCCCGCCAATGTCAGCGAATTCGCGATGAACCGCAGATAGCGCGGACTGAACAGGTCCTGTTGCGACCCGATCGCCATGACCCCCAGCGCGATGACGGGGATGATGACGCCAAACAGCACCGGCAAGCCGCACAGCGCGAAGGCGGCAATCTTCGCCCCGCCTCTCAGGGGGATGCGGGCGATGGTGTCCTGCCGTTTGCCATTTGAAAACCGCGCGCGGCCCCGATTGGCCCGTTCAAGCATCGCCAGCAACAGCGCAAAGGCCAGCAGCCCCAGCGACAGCTGCGCCGCCGCCCCGCGATCGGCAAGGGAAAACCAGCTGGTATAGATGCCGGTCGCAAAGGTCTGCACGCCGAAATAGGACACCGTGCCGAAATCCGCGATTGTTTCCATCATGGTCAACAGAACGCCTGCCGCGATGGCGGGCCGCGCCAGTGGCAACGAAACAGTCAAAAAAGCGGACAGGGGCGATTTCCCTAAAGACCGCGCCGCCAGAAAGGTCGTGGCGCTTTGACCCAGAAAAGCGGCCCGCGCCAGAAGATAGACATAAGGGTAAAGCACCAGCGACAGCATCGCAGCCGCCCCCCCCAGGCTGCGAATTTCAGGGAACCAATAGTCCCGTGGACCCCATCCCGTCAGATCGCGCAACACCGTTTGCACAATGCCCGGATGATCCAGAACATGGGTATACGCATAGGCCAGCACGTAGGCCGGAAAGGCGAGGGGGATGACCAGCGCGATTTCCAACCATCTGCGCCCCGGAAAGTCGCACATCGTCACCAACCACGCCGCGATGGTCCCGATCAGGAAGGTGGTCAGCCCCACGATCAGAACCAACATCAACGTGTTGCCCGCATAGCGGCCCAATACGGTGTCCGCCAGGTGTCGCAACGTGTCCGTATCGCCGGATATGGAGGCCAGCAAAACCGCAACATGCGGCAGAAGACAAAAGGCCGCGACAAGGAATGCGACCGCGCCGATCGCCTTGTCTGCAAAAAACCACGTCGGCCGGTCCGGCTGTCCGGAAGGGTGAAGGCTGTCGGTCATGCCTGCGGGTTAGCCTATCTGGCGCGACAGGTCCATCTATGGCTGATCGTTTTGGTCGGGATTGCGGCATCTTGCGTTTTCATGTCGCACTGTGCCACCTGAGCCTGACAAGGGGGGAACGTCATGCGCATTGGTCTGGTCTGTCTGGTTCTGGGCTACGTCCTTAGCCAGTTTTATCGTGCCTTTCTGGCCGTACTGACCCCCGCACTCGAGGCTGATTTGGGGGCCACCTCAGCCGATCTGGCCTTTGCCTCGGGCCTTTGGTTTCTGGTCTTCGCCGCCATGCAAATCCCCGTCGGGGAGGCGCTGGACCGTATCGGCCCGCGCATCACGGCAGTGACCCTTTTCGCGGTCGGCGGGGCAGGGGGGGCGATGTTGTTTGCCGTGGCGCAGACGCCCACACATATCACCTTGGCCATGGCGCTGATCGGGGTGGGGTGTTCACCGGTTTTGATGGCGGCCTACTACATTTTCGCCAAGATGTATCCGGCAGCGATGTTTTCGACACTGGCGGGCGCGATGATCGGCTTTGGCAGTTTGGGCAATCTTGCCAGTTCCGCGCCCATGGCATGGGCTGTCGGCGCGCTGGGCTGGCGTGAAACAATGGTCGCATTGGCGGCGCTGACACTGCTTGTATCAGTGGCTTTGTGGTTGACTGTGAAAGACCCGCCCAAGACGACAAGTGGCGCGCCCAAAGGGTCGGTTCTGGACCTTCTGAGGATCAGAGCGCTGTGGCTGATCTTTCCGATGATGTTCGTGAACTACGCCCCCGCCGCAGGCATCCGCGGCCTTTGGGTCGGGCCCTACGGGACAGACCAGTTTGGCGCGGATACCGCGCTGATCGGCACCGTCACATTGGTCATGGGGCTTGCGATGATCGCAGGCAATTTCCTGTACGGACCGGCGGACCGTTGGTTGGGCACCCGCAAATGGGTGGTCTTCGGGGGCAACGGGTTGGGCGCGCTGGGCTGTTTCGCCTTGGTGGTG
Organism: Pseudooctadecabacter sp.; assembly: GCF_020627745.1. Classification (GTDB taxonomy): domain Bacteria; phylum Pseudomonadota; class Alphaproteobacteria; order Rhodobacterales; family Rhodobacteraceae; genus Octadecabacter. Next base: position 138,339 of record NZ_JAHDGE010000006.1, on the reverse strand, counting down.
ATGCCCGGCGATGCCTCCATCTGGACGGCCACCGTCTTTTTGTCGTTGATCGGTTTTGCGGGCGGGTCGTTTCCCGTTCTGATCGCCCACGCGCGTCCGTTTTTTCCCGAACACCTGACCGGGCGTGGCGTGACCTTGTTGAACCTGTTCGGGATCGGAGGCGTGGGTGTCATGCAGATCGTCACCGGTCGCCTGTTCACCCTGTGGGAGGACACGACCAACGCCCCGTACGACCTGCTGTTCGGCTTCTATGGCATCCTCATCTGTTGCGGCCTTGCCGTTTACGCCTTCAGTCAAGACAGAACCGACTAGACCCCCTTTCGTTCAGGACGCCCAGCCGCTAAGACGCGCGGGCCTCACCATAGGGGTGAGTCTTGAAAAGGAACCAAGCAGATGGGCTATAAAGTCGTCGTATGTGGTGCCACGGGCAACGTGGGCCGCGAAATGCTCAACATTCTGGCAGAACGCCAGTTTCCAGCCGATGAAGTGGTGGCGCTCGCCTCCCGCAAATCCATGGGCACGGAAGTGACATTTGGCGACACGATCCTGAAAACGAAAGACTTGGACACCTTTGATTTCACGGGCTACGACATCGCGTTTTTCGCAGTCGGGTCCGATGCCACCAAAAAGTACGCGCCTGTGGCCGCCAAGGCCGGTTGCGTCGTCATTGATAACTCATCCCTCTACCGCTACGACCCCGATGTGCCGCTTGTCGTGCCCGAGGTGAACCCCGAAGCCGTCGAAGGCTACCACAAGAAAAACATCATCGCGAACCCGAACTGTTCGACAGCCCAAATGGTTGTCGCCCTCAAGCCGCTGCACGACCGCGCCAAGATCAAGCGCGTCGTGGTGTCGACGTACCAGTCCGTGTCGGGCACCGGCAAGGACGCCGTCGATGAGCTGTGGAACCAGACCAAAGGCGTCTATGTTCCGGGCCAGGAGGTTGCACCGTCGGTCTACCCCAAGCAGATCGCCTTTAACGTGATCCCGCACATCGACGTGTTTATGGAAGACGGGTCCACCAAGGAAGAATGGAAGATGGTCGCGGAGACCAAGAAGATCGTCGATCCGTCGATCAAGGTGACGGCCACCTGCGTCCGCGTGCCTGTGTTCGTGGGCCATTCCGAGGCGATCAACATCGAGTTTGAGGATTTCCTCGACGAAGACGAGGCCCGCGACATCCTGCGCGAAGCCCCCGGCATCATGGTGATCGACAAGCGCGAAAGCGGTGGCTACGTCACGCCTGTTGAATGTGTGGGCGATTTTGCGACCTTCATCAGCCGCATCCGTCAGGACAGCACGATCGAGAACGGCCTGAACCTGTGGTGCGTGTCCGACAACCTGCGCAAGGGTGCGGCCCTGAACGCGGTGCAGATTGCCGAAACACTGGGGGCACGGGTCCTGAAAAAGGGCTAACCCTCCGGACGGTTTTTGATCACGCCCGCCGGGTCCATAACGGGACCGGCGGGCGTTTTTGTTCAGCCCAGGCGATGGTTGATCGCCGCCGCGTTGCGGACCACGGCGTCAAGGGCACCGATGGCGGCATGTCCATTCGGTTGCGCCGGATCAATGTCAATAAAGCGCCCCAGATGCAGGTTGGACCGGATCGCCAGATCCACCGCCTGCGGGTCTTTGTCGACGTTGCCAAGAAGGGTGTTGGCTGATGTGGCAACGGTATTGGCCGCCGCCGCCATATGCGCGGCCTCATCTGTGTCTTGCGTCGCCGAAGCAATAGCGCGCAGGCTGTCCACCAGACGCAAGACGGTTGCCACATGGGCAAAAGCCTCCACTCGGGTATCAAGGTCGCCGATTTGAGCTGCGATCGCGACTTCGGTGTCGGGCATGGCGGGTGTGTCTTCCTTGGCGGTTGACCACGGCGTGTTCCCCAAGGTCTTGATGGTCACCGCGTCGCCGAATGCCTCTGTCCAGGATTGGCAGAAATACTGCGGGCCTCCGCCAACGAGCCACCAGCCCGGGATGGCCTCGCTTTCGTCGTTCATGGCCGGTTGCGATTCGATTTCGCCAAACCACGTCTGAAGGGTGCAGCCTTTCTTGACCGTCAGTTCGGCGACATGGGTGCCTGCATTCCAGACAGGTTCCACTGCGTTGGTGCTGCGCCACTCGCCTTCGGTTTCATCCTTCGCCGGTGCTTCAGGGGCCCAGAACCCGCCTTTCGCCTTGGCCTTGTTCTGGCCGCCAAACACACGGTACAGCTTGTCGCCTTCGGTCAGTGTCATCGCGTGGATCGGGCGCGCTGCCGAATAGGTGACCGTCTGGCTGGGGGCAAGGTCGAAATATCCGGCCTCTTTCAACTCAATGCTGCGCATCCCGATCAGAAGCATCGGGTCCTTCCGCGCACCGGGAAATGGGGGCGTGTCCATCGTCATCTTGTGTCCTTTCAAATCGCAATCCTGAAATCCGTCAGCAGAGTTAACCTGCTCAGACGTCAGAAGACTGTGATCTGGAACACAGACAGTCCGAAGGCCGCGCCATCCCCGACGCGGGCTGCCGCAATGTCAGAACCGTTCGGCGCGCAAAACCTCGACATCGGTGATCGTGACCACGCCGATGTGTTTCTCGACAACTTCGAAAGCGGCCTCAAGCAGGCCGTCAAGACGCTCTTCACGGATGATACAGACCACCTGCACCATCCCTGACGCGCGACTGATCTGGCCCTCGCGGGACCATGCGCCGGACCGGCCAGACCCGCCCAGAACCGGCAGGATGGAGTAGCCCGTGACACCGGCCCCCTCAAGGGTGTCGGTCAGACGTTTCTGCATGATGGCTTCGATGGTGATGACGACCCGTTTTGCCTTATGCGTTTTCATGTCAGCCCCCTGTCACGGCTTGGCTTACCGCCACATAAAGCGGGATACCGATGGTCAGATTGAAGGGGAAAGTGACCCCCAAGGAAAGTGTCAGATACACCGACGGATTGGCCTCGGGCAGGGCCACACGCATGGCTGCTGGCACGGCGATATAGCTGGCCGAGGCCGACAGCACCATCAGCAGGGCCACCCCGCCCGGTGACAGCCCGACCACCATTGCGGCGCCCAGTCCGATCATGCTGCCGATAACGGGCATGATGATACCGAAAGCAACGGCACCCATGTTCAGGATGCCGCGCGATTCCCGCAATCCGCGCCCTGCGACCAGCCCCATGTCCAACAGGAACAGGCACAATACCCCGGTAAAGGGGGCCACGATAAAGCTCGAGATCGAGGCAAGACCCTCCGCGCCGGTGATGGCCCCGATAAAGAATGACCCGACCAGCAGAACGATGGATCCGTTCAACAGAATTTCGCGCATCAATTCGCCATCCATCCGACGGCCCGATCCTCCGGTCGACACCAGCCAAAGGGCAGACAGGATTGCGGGGGCCTCCATCACGGCAGCCACGGCGACCATGTATCCTTCGGACGGTATCGCGCGGCCCTCCAGAACGGATGTGGCTGCCACGAAAGTCACAATGGATATCGACCCGTAGTGACCGGCAACAGCTGCTGCATCTATGCGGCTGAGGTTGGTCAGGATCTGCAACAGAACGAAGGCGACAAATGGCAGAACCGCAGAGAGGACAAACCCCATAGCCAGCGTGGCAATCAGGGTCCCGTCCAGCCCGTTGGCGGCGACAGCAGCCCCCCCCTTAAATCCGATGGCGAACAAAAGGTAGATCGACAACGCCTTGGCGGCCGCCTCCGGAACGCTCAGATCCGACCGTCCGAGCGCCGCTGCAAGGCCAAGCACAAAGGACAAAATAACGGGGGACAACAGGTTCGTTGCTGCCAGATCAAGGATATCAGTCATGGAAACCTCCGGTGATCACGGTAACGCCCTTTTCCATCAGGGGTGACGCAACGGCAAGGCGAAAACGTCAGACTGTCGTAAAGGTCCGTGTTTCGGGATGAAATTGCTGCAACGCACCGCTTGAGATATCGACCCAAAGACCGTGCAGGGAGAGCCGTCCTGCCTCCATGTTTTCGGTCACATAGGGGAAAGTCATCAGGTTGCGCATGGATGTCAGGACCGAACTTTGTTCCAGCTGATGTATCCGTTCGGCGTCATTCCCCTCCGGCAGCGCCTCGTAAGCGGGGCGCAGAATGTCCATCCAGCGCCCGATGAAGCTGTCCTTTTCCTCAAGCTCGGGTGCTTTGCCGGAACACATGTCATAGCACCCTTGCACCCCGCCACACCGCGAATGCCCCAACACGATCAGGTGGTTTATCTTCAAAGCCTTGACCGCGTATTCCACCGCTGCCGATGTCCCGTGGTGGTGCCCGTCCGGATTGTGGGGAGGAACCAGATTGGCGATGTTGCGGTGCACGAAGAACTCCCCCTGATCGGCCCCGAAGATCGGCTCGACATGCACACGACTGTCACAGCATGAAATGACCATGCACCGCGGGTGCTGACCGTCTTCGGCCAGATGCTGATACCACCCTTTGTTCTCCTCATAGGTGGTGGCCTTCCAACCGTGATAGCGGCGCACCAGATATTCGGGCAGCAGTCGGGCAGTCGGCATGGGGCAGGTCCTCTCACATTGTATCAGGCTCCTTTTATTCGATTTTTCATGAATTTCGAGCGATTTGTGCGGCTGCAGATAAACCACTTGGCAATCTTCTGGGCGTAGTCCGTTCGTCGGGGTGCCAAGGAGTGGATGAGATGGATCATCAAAATCAACAAGGGGGTTCGGTTGTCGCGCAACTGGTCCCGAAGGAATCGTTCGGTCAGGATGTCAGGGCATTGTCCCCGTTCGGCATGGACGGCGATGAATTTGACCACAGCGATGTGATCTGTGCCGGGCTTGAGGAAATGTCGCGTCATCTGCGCTGGCTTGATGATGATTATCAGTCTGGGCAATTTGACCGGCTTGAAACCCGTGCCCGCAGTATCGTCCTGCTGGCGGATCAGTTGGGGCTGCGCCGTTTGGGTCAGGTTGCAGCCGATGTTGTCTACTGCATCGACGACCCCGATGAGGTTGCTTTGACGGCCACGCTGTCACGGCTCATGCGATTGATGACCCAAGCGCTGGATCACGCGGCTGGCCCGATTTCGACCTATTGATGCGTGGCCCTTCGTGCGGCCTTGGTCTAGGGTTCGGCTGACCCACAATGCCGAGGCCCTATGTCCCCCACGTTTTCCCCCCCGACGCCTGATGCCATCCCCCTGATTGCGGTCGCATCTGACGACCTGTCAGCGGTCATGGCATCCGCACCCCACGCAACGGCAAGCTGGCTTAAGGCCAACGGCTTTACCGCGGCGATCGGGGCGTGTTGCGTTGTGCCGAAAGACAGCGGTGATATCGACGCGGTCTATGTCGGCCTTGGCGCAAAGGCGCAGACCCGCGCACGGTTCGTGCTGGCAGCCGGTGCTGCAAAACTGCCTGCAGGAACATATCAGCTTAAATCGGACTTAACGGGGTCGGCCCTGAACGAGGCGGCTTTGGGCCTCCTTTTGTCGCTTTACCGGTTCGACCGTTACAAATCGCAGACGTCATCCGGCGTCTCGTTTACGGCACCGCACGGGATCGACGCCCACCGGGTTGAGGCTATCGCCGCAGGGGAATGCCTGACCCGCGATCTGATCAACACGCCGGCGTCGGACATGGGACCGGAACATCTGGCCGCGGCTGCCGCAGACCTGTCGGACACCCATGGCGCATCCCTTCGGATTATCGAAGGCGACGATCTGTTAGATCAAAACCTGCCGCTGATCCACACCGTCGGACGCGCCTCTGCGCGCGCGCCGCGGTTGATCGACATGTCATGGGGGGCAAGCGGTCCGAAACTGACCCTTGTTGGCAAAGGCGTTGTATTTGACACCGGCGGTCTGAACCTCAAGCCCGGCGCGTCGATGGGCCTGATGAAAAAGGACATGGGCGGTGCTGCGAATGTCCTTGGCCTTGCGCATATGATTATGGCGCTGAAGATACCTCTGCGCCTGCGGGTCCTTATTCCGGCGGTTGAAAATTCTGTCGATGGTTCGGCCTTCCGGCCTGGTGATGTCCTGACAAGCCGGAAGGGGTTGACGGTAGAGATCAACAATACCGATGCCGAGGGCCGTCTGGTTCTGGCAGATGCGCTTGCTCTGGCGGAAGAGGACACACCGGATCATATCGTTTCAATGGCAACACTGACGGGGGCCGCGCGGGTCGCTGTCGGCCCTGATCTGGCGCCCTTCTACACCACAGATGACGCCATGGCGCGTGCCCTTCCGCAAGCCGCCGGTGAGGTTGCCGACCCTGTCTGGCAAATGCCGTTTCACGACCCTTACGAGGCCATGATCGAACCGCAAATTGCCGACCTCGACAATGCCCCATCAGGGGGGTTTGCAGGGTCGATCACCGCTGCGTTGTTCCTGCGCCGCTTTGTGACGGACACGCCATACACGCATTTTGACATCTACGGCTGGAATCCCGCTGCGGCCCCTGCGCGGCCCAAGGGCGGTGCCTGCCAAGGCGCACGCGCGTTGCTTGCGGCCTTGCCGGACGTGTTGGGCCTGTGACCGACCGCCGGTTGACCCCTGCCAACGGACGCGTGGCCGCCGCCCATCTGACCGGAAGCATCACGGCCGACGCCTTCGTTGTGGGCGAGGCGGCCAGCGTCGCACAAAGTGTCGTTGATCTTTGCGCGGCCCCTGCAGGCAAACGGGACCGGCAGCTGCTGATGGGGGCGGCTGTGACCGTCTATGAACGGCGCGAAGGTTGGGCCTTTGTGCAGTCCAAACGAGACGGGTATGTCGGCTACCTTCGAGAGGCAGCATTGGGCGCCGACCGTGCGCCGACCCATCGCGTGGCAACCCTTGCCACACACGCCTATGACACCGAAAGTTTCAAATCTGCCGATCTGGTCCATCTGTCCTTTGGATCACAGGTCACCGTCGTGGATGAACGTCACAAGATGTTCGAAACCAATCTCGGGTTCATCCCCAAAAAACATCTGCGTCCTCTTGGACAACCGTTTTCTGACCCCGCCACTGTCGCCCAGCTGTTCTTTGGCACACCCTACCTGTGGGGCGGAAATTCGGCGGTCGGGATAGATTGTTCGGGGCTCGTACAGGCGGGGTATCTGGCGTGCGGGCATGTCTGCCCCGCCGACAGTGATTTGCAACGGGACGGCTTTGGCACCGACGTGGCTGCTGACAGCCCTCTCCAGCGGGGCGATCTGATTTTCTGGAAAGGTCACGTGGCCATGATGGTGGATGCCGAAACCATGATCCACGCCAATGCCCACCACATGGCGGTGGTCTATGAAGGGTTGGCGCAGGCAACGCTGCGGATCAAAGCACAGGGCGATGGGGATATCCTTGCGCGCAAACGTCTGGCTTAATCGACAGCGCGGATCAGTTTGCGTTCCAGCACCCGCAGCACCTGACGCAGGTCGTTGCCCCGTTTGAGGATCTGACCCTCCATTCCCAACACGACGTATTGCCCTTGCTTCATGCGCAAGGCGGGGCGTTTTTCGATCCGGTACATCGGATGCTCTGCAGTGCGCCGAAAGACCGAAAAGACAGCAACGTCTTTCAGATGCGAAATGCCGTAGTCCCGCCATTCACCGGCAGCCACAAAGCGACCATATAAGGACAGGATCACGTTAAGTTCGGTGCGATGGAAAGCGACCTGCGCTGGGGGCTTTCCGGGGAAGGGTGTGGGCGCGTTCATACCACCAAAGTTGCGCCCTTTCCCCGCCAAATCAACCCGCGGCGGTAAATCCGTCCAAAATGGTCACGGGCCGATCCAACAGGTGCCACATTTGCCCGCCACATGTGTCCTATCGCAAGTCCCTCGGGCGCATTCATTAGCCCCCACCCAGTGATGTGCCTGAGGTGACTTCGATGATCTCAATTACAAGAAATTGACGTGATCCGGTTGTCCGGCCCGATAGTGAAATTGATCCGGTCGGGACGGAAATCCATCGTCACAGCCTGCCCGGGACGGATCAGTCGGACAGGCGCCAGGATCAGCACCCGTTCAAGCGCCGTTGCATCCTGACCAACCAGACCCGCGTGCCGACCGGCATTGCAGGTGTCGTCTGTGGCAGCAGGCACCGGCGGCAGCGCAGGCGTTGGCGGAACAGGCGCGGCGCAGGCGGCCAGACCCAGCAAAAGGGCGATGATCAAGGATTGTCTCATAGGGCGAGTATCCACCGTCGCGATTATTGACGCAACGGGGATTGCATGGGTCAGCCGTTTCCCACAGGTTAGCCGCACATACAGGAGGACACATCATGCGTACACGCGCCGCCGTAGCCACCCAAGCGGGCAAACCCCTTGAGGTGATGGAGGTCAATCTGGACGGTCCCCGCGCAGGCGAGGTTTTGGTTGAAATCAAGGCCACCGGCATTTGTCACACCGACGAATTCACCCTGTCTGGCGCGGACCCTGAGGGGCTGTTTCCGGCCATTCTGGGGCATGAGGGCGCGGGCGTGGTCGTCGATGTGGGCCCTGACGTGACGACGCTTAAAAAGGGGGATCATGTCATTCCCCTCTACACCCCCGAATGTCGGGAATGTGACTATTGTCTGAACCCTAAAACCAACCTGTGTCAGTCGATCCGCAGCACCCAAGGTCAGGGCCTGATGCCTGACGGGTCATCACGGTTCACAACCCTCGATGGCGACCCGATCCTGCATTACATGGGCTGTTCGACCTTTGCGAACCACACCGTGGTGCCAGAAATCGCGCTGGCCAAGGTCCGCGAAGATGCGCCCTTTGACAAGATTTGCTACATCGGATGCGGTGTGACGACCGGCATCGGTGCGGTGATCAACACCGCCAAAGTCGAAATCGGCAGCCGCGCGATTGTCTTTGGTCTGGGGGGCATTGGCCTGAACGTCATCCAGGGGCTGCGGTTGGCCGGTGCTGACCAGATCGTCGGTGTTGATCTGAACCCGTCCAAAGTCGAGATGGCGACGCGGTTCGGCATGACCGACTTCGTGAACCCGAAAGATGTGGATGGCGATATGGTGGCCCATCTTGTGGCACTTACCAAGGGCGGGGCGGATTACACCTTTGACGCCACGGGCAACGTCGACGTCATGCGCACGGCGCTGGAATCCGCGCACAAAGGATGGGGCGAAAGCATTATCATCGGGGTCGCGCCAGCGGGTGCCGAAATCTCGACCCGTCCGTTCCAGTTGGTCACAGGGCGCAGCTGGCGCGGCACGGCCTTTGGCGGGGCACGGGGCCGGACAGATGTGCCGCAGATCGTCGACTGGTACATGGAGGGCAAGATCGAGATTGACCCGATGATCACCCACACCATGGGTCTGGACGACATCAACAAAGGCTTTGATCTGATGCACAAGGGCGAAAGTATCCGGTCGGTCGTCCTCTATTGATTGCGGACCTTGATAAACTGGCCCGGTCTGTCCAGCAGTCCGGGCCTTTTGCGTTTTGCGGCATTGCCGTATCCCGTGGCGGCCCGCCCGCCTTTGCCACCGCCTGCGCCGACGGTGTGACCGCCGACGAAAAGACGGTTTTCCGCGTCGCATCAGTGTCCAAGATCGTCACCGCCGCCGCGTTTGAAGTCGCGGCAGGGGGCGCGGGGCTGGATCGCCCCTATGCTGTGGACGCGGGGGAGATACTGGGCCTCGATCTGCGCCATCCTCAGTTCCCCGACACAACGGTGACTTTGGGCATGTTGATGACCCACACATCGGGTCTGTCGGATGCACAGGGATACGGGTTTGACGGTACGCTGGCTGAGGGGTGGGCGGCGGACACGGCCTTTGGCCCGCACGCGCCGGGGTCGTTCTTTGAATATTCCAATCTGGGCTACATCCTGTTGGCCGCCGCAGCCGAGGTTCTGTCAGGGCAGCGTTTCGATCTGTTGGTCGCCGACGTCCTGTCGCCCCATGGGATCGAGGCCGGGTTTAACTGGGTGGGCCTGTCCGACTCGCCGTCTTTGCCGACCTTCCGTCGGGATGGGGCTGAGTTTGTTGCAATGATTGATGCCCCGCCGAACGAAGTGCGTATTGATGACAGCTATGTTCTTGGCCAACACACGGCACGGTTTTCGCCCCAAGGCGGGTTGCGGATGTCCCTTCAGGGCATGTTGACGCTGGCGATGGCCGGCGCGGGCGTTGCGCGCAGGCCCCTGTGGCGAAAGACGGACGGTCCCGGCGCATACGAAAACGGCCTGTTTCAGGACTACGGCGCGGGCGAGCAAATTTTGCCCGACCCGCCGTTCTATCCCCGCCCACTGGTCGGGCACTTTGGCAATGCCTACGGGTTCAACGGCGGGGTATGGTGGGATGCCGAGGCTGATTTGTGCTTCGCCTATGCCCTTAACGGTGTGCCCATGGGGGAGGAAAGCGATGCCTTGTCAGCGGCTGAGCTGGCGATCTTCGATGCGATCGCTCAGCTTCCGTAGCGGGCCATGAACGTGTCGACCGCGCCATCGACGATGCGCTTTTTCTGGGCGTCGTTGAACGATGTGTCCATGCAGAACACCAGACGTGGGAACAGGTCGGCCTTGCACAATTCACCGAATTGATCGGCCGCCAGCGGCAGATCATCAATCACCAACTGACCCCGCGCGATACCGGCTTGCATGAATTCGATCATCCGCTGCCGGGCCAGGGCCGGTCCGCTTTCGTAAAACTCCCGTCCCAGTTCGGGGAACCGGTCGCTTTCGGCCACGCACAGACGAAACACCCGTTGGCCAAAGTCGGACGTAAAGAACGACACCATTTGCCATGCGGCCTCGGTCAGGATTGTGCGCACGTCCTGATCCATGCTGACGGTGTCAAATGCCTCTTCGGCTTGCCGCAGACATTCCGCTTTGGCCACTTCCATGAACAGCAGGCGCTTGTCGGGAAAGTAGGAATACAACGTCGCCTTGGACACGCCAGCGGCGCGCGCAATATCATCGACGCTGGCCCCTTCGAACCCGTCGGACATGAAAATATCCGTCGCTCCGGCCAGCACCTGATCGAATTTGCGCCCACGTTTGACCGTGGGTTGTCCGTCTGCCATGCGTCTCTCCCTGATCCGGTATCTTAAACTGGTCCGTTCAGTGTGGACAAGTCAGGTAGGGTGACATCAGTGCGATACAAGGTCCTTGAACCTTGTCAGGAGCCCTCTACATTAGAAACATTCTAAACTGAGGTGCATTATGATCCCCGGAGTATCCCACCGCCGTCGCTTTGCCGACCTGACCGAGCAAGAGGTCATCGCCCTTGCGATTTCGTCGGAGGAGGACGATGCCCGCATTTACCGCACCTACGCCGACCGGATGCGCGAGGATTATCCCGCGTCGGCCTCGGTCTTTGCGGCAATGGCCGCAGAGGAGGACGAACACCGGCGGCGGTTGATTGACCTGCATCAGGCGCGGTTCGGGGACGTGATCCCCCTGATCCGGCGTGAACATGTGGCGGGGTTCTATGCGCGTCGTCCGGTCTGGCTTATCGAAAACCTCGGCCTTGAGAGGATGCGGGATGAAGCGCGCCAGATGGAGCGCGACGCCCAGCGGTTTTATGAAGCCGCCGCCGCGCGCACGTCCGACGCGGCCACACGTGCCTTGCTGGGCGATCTGGCCGCAGCAGAAGCGGGCCATTCCGACAAGGCCGATTCCCTGATGGACGCCACGGTGACGCCGGACGTTGATCGCGATGAAAAGGACGCGGCCCACCGACAGTTTGTTTTGACATGGGTCCAGCCTGGCTTGGCAGGGCTGATGGATGGATCGGTTTCGACCCTCGCCCCCATTTTTGCCACGGCCTTTGCGACACAGGACACCTGGACGACCTTCTTGGTCGGCCTCGCGGCCTCTGTCGGGGCAGGAATTTCCATGGGGTTCACCGAAGCCGCCAGTGACGACGGACAGATTTCGGGACGCGGATCGCCTGTGAAACGCGGCTTTGCATCGGGTGTGATGACGACTTTGGGCGGGTTGGGGCATGCGCTGCCCTACCTGATCACCGATTTCTGGACGGCGACCGTCATCGCCATCGCCGTTGTGTTTGTTGAACTTTGGGCGATTGCGTGGATTCAGAACCGTTACATGCAAACGCCTTTCTTTCGTGCAGCCCTTCAGGTCGTGGTGGGTGGCGCGCTGGTTTTGGGCGTGGGTATTTTGATCGGCAGCGGTTAGCCGCTTTAGTACGCGGCCTGAGGGTGCTAACCCTAAGTCATGTGGGACATTTTTCTTCAGACGCTGCCGTTTTTTGCCCTGATCGGGCTGGGCTATGGCGCGGGGCGCACGGGCTTTTTCACGCCTGAGGCGACGGCCTATCTGACGAAATTCGTCTTTTACTTCGCGCTTTCGGCCATGCTGTTCCGGTTTTCGGCGAACCTGTCGCTGGCGGCGATTTTCGATCTGCCCTTTGTGCTGGCCTATCTGTGGGGCACGCTGTTTGTGTACCTGTTGGCCACCGGCGTGGCGTTGATCCGCAAACGCGGGATTGAGGAAGCAGCCGTTGAGGCGCAATGCGCGGTCATCGGCAATGTCGGCTTTTTGGGCATCCCGATGTTGGTGTTGTTGCTGGGTGAACAGGCCATCGGACCTGTGATGTTGGTCCTGGCGGTGGACCTGATCGTCTTCGGGTCCCTCATCGTGATCCTGATCACCGGGTCCCGCGACGGGCGCATGTCCTTGGGCGTGCTGCGGACCGTGGGGCTGGGATTGCTGAAAAACCCGATGATCGTTTCGATCTCGCTGGGGTTGATCGTCTCAGGCCTTGGCCTGCCGATCCCCAAACCGGCAAATGAATTTCTGTCCATCCTCGGGGCCGCAGCCACGCCGGGTGCATTGTTTGCGATCGGGGCGTCGCTGGCCACCAAGTCTGCCGAAAAGGTCGCCGTCGCGGGCTGGCTGTCCTTTGCAAAGCTGGTGTTGCATCCGGCGGCTGTGGCCTTTGCCGCTTTGGTGATGCTGCCCGTCGATCCTTATGCCGCCGGTGTGATGATTGCTGCTGCGGCCTTGCCCGTCGCGGGAAATGTCTACATCTTGGCGCAGCATTACGGGGTCGCGCCTGCGCGCGTCTCTGCCTCTATTCTTGTTTCGACAGCGGCCAGCGTTGTGACGGTCTCTGTCGTGATTGCCGCCGTCAGCCTGTAGGACATCACCATGACCGACCAATCCCCCCCAACCTATCAGGCGCTGCCCCTGCCCGACCGTGCCGACTACGACGATGCGCAGATGCAGGCCGAGGCCGAGCGGTTCTATGACCACGTCCGCACCCGCCATTCCATCCGCGACTATATCGACCGCCCCGTTCCACGCGCGGTGATTGAGGCCTGTGTAAAGGCCGCAGGCACCGCCCCCAGCGGGGCCAACCAGCAGCCGTGGCATTTCGTGGCGATCAGTGACCCGGCCATGAAAGCGCGCATTCGCAAGGCGGCCGAGGACGAAGAACAGAAATTCTACGGCGGCGGCGGGGGCGATGCGTGGCTCAAGGCGCTGGAACCCATCGGCACCGATGCCTCCAAACCGCACCTTGATATCGCCCCTTGGCTCATTGTGATTTTCGCCCAACGGTGGGGCATGCGCGACGGGGAACGGGTGAAGCATTACTACGTGCCCGAAAGCGTGGGCATCGCCACGGGCATGTTGATCACCGCCCTGCACACCGCCGGACTGTCGTGCCTGACGCACACGCCCAATCCGATGAAGTTTCTGAATGAGCTTTGCGACAGGCCAGAGAACGAAAAGCCGATCATGATCCTGGCCGTGGGTCACCCAGCAGACAGTGCGACAGTCCCCGCCGTCGCCAAACAAAAGAAACCACTGGATGAAATTATGACCACCTATGATGGGTCCGCCTGATGGAAACCGTATCCGAAAACACCTGTTTTGGCGGCACCCAAGGCGTCTACAAACACGCATCGACCGCCACGGGCACGGACATGACCTTTGGCCTGTTTCTGCCTGCGGAAGCGCAGGACGGCCCCGTGCCACTGTTGTGGTTTCTGTCGGGCCTGACCTGCACCCATGAGAACGCCATGACCAAGGCCGGCGCACAGGCCTGGGCAGCGGATCAGGGCATCGCACTTGTGTTTCCCGACACCTCCCCCCGTGGTGAGGGCGTCCCCGATGACGACGCCTATGATCTGGGCCAAGGCGCGGGATTCTACATCGACGCGACCGAGGCGCCGTGGTCCGAGCATTTCAAGATGTGGACCTATGTGGCCGAGGAACTGCCCGCACTGTTGGGCGCGCATTTTGCCCTCGACATGGATCGACAGTCGATCACCGGCCATTCCATGGGCGGGCACGGGGCGTTGACGATGGCGATGGCGCTGAAGGGGCGGTTCCGGTCTGCGTCCGCCTTCGCACCGATCTGCAACCCGACGGTCAGCGATTGGGGCCGCAAACAATTCGCGGCCTATTGGGGGGATGAGGCGAACTGGGGTCCACATGACGCGACGCTGCTGATGCAGGGCGGGGGCTTCGACGGCCCGATGTTGATTGATACGGGAACCAGCGACCAATTCTGGGACCTGCTGGGCACCGAGGCTTTCGCGGGTGCCTTTGCCGCCGCCAAACAAGACGGCCAGGTGCGTCTGCAAAAAGGCTATGATCACAGCTATTTCTTCATCTCGACCTTTATGGAAGACCACGTGAATTTCCACGCCGAGGCGTTGTGGCGGTGATCTACGTTGATGCCGATGCCTGCCCCGTGAAGGCAGAGGTCGAAAAGGTCGGCACCCGTCATGGCGTGCAGATGTTCATTGTGTCCAATGGTGGACTGCGCCCGTCGCAGAACCCGCTGGTCGACACGGTGATCGTGCCCGACGGGCCGGACGTTGCCGACATGTGGATCGCGGACCGCGCCAAGGCGGGCGACATTGTCATCACCGGTGACATTCCCTTGGCCGCCAGATGTGTCGAGGCGGGGGCGCGGGTCCTCAAACACAACGGGGAGGCGCTGACGGCAGCGAATATTGGCAACGTTTTGGCCACCCGTGACCTGATGGCCGACATCCGCGCGGCAGACCCGTTTCGCACAGGCGGCGGGCGCGCCTTTTCCAAAGCCGACAGGTCGCGGTTTCTGGATGCGCTTGAACGTGAACTCAGGGCGGCCAAACGTCTTTGACATTTGCGTAAACCTGATACCCTGACCCAAACATAAAAGGCTAATGATATGGGCGTGCGCGCTGTTGTTTTTGACATTGGGAATGTGCTGATCGAATGGCAGCCCGAACGGTTTTATGATGCTGCAATCGGCCCCGACCGGCGAAAGGCGTTCTTTGCCGCGATTGATTTGCACGCCATGAACGACCGCGTTGATCAGGGCCAGAATTTTGAGGCCGTGATCCGCGAAACGGCCCAAGCCAACCCTGATTGGGCCGACGAAGTGATGATGTGGCATGACCGCTGGATCGACATGGCCGCCCCCGTGATTGATCACTCCGTCCGTATTCTGCGGGCGCTGCGACGGGCGGGTGTGCCTGTGTTTGCCCTGTCCAATTTCGGCGTCGAAACCTTTGACATCGGCGTGCGGGAATATCCGTTCCTCGAAGAATTCGACCGGCGCTATATCTCCGGCCATATGGGCGTCACCAAACCGGATGCGCGCATTTACGAAATGGTTGAAGCCGATTGCGGCGTGCCCGCGGATGGATTGCTGTTTGCCGATGACCGGCAGGAAAACCTTGATGCCGCCGCCGCACGGGGCTGGCAGGTCCATTTGTTCGAGACCCCGCAGGGCTGGGAGGACCGCCTGATTGCCGAAGGCCTGCTGACGAAAGAGGCCATGACATGACGGTGATGATCCCGTTCGAGGACGGCCAGAAGGGCCTTGACTGGATCGCGCTGACCGATGCGCTGGCAGCGGGGCACGACCTGCCCAAGGGCAAGGTTGAGGACGTGTTTTTGTATCGCGATCCGGACACGTTGCTGAACCGGTCAGCCTGGATTGACGGGATGGGGCTGGCCATCAAATGCGCGACGATTTTTCCGCAAAACCGCGCGTCCGGTCAGCCGATGATCCACGGCGCTGTGAACCTGTTTTCCGACCAGAACGGCCAGCTTGAGGCGATCCTCGATTTCCACCTTGTCACCAAATGGAAGACCGCAGGCGACAGCCTTTTGGCCGCCCGCCGTCTGGCACGACCGGACAGCAAACACATTCTGATCGTCGGCGCGGGCACGGTTGGCCGGTCCCTGTGGCAAGCCTATTCGGCAGCCTTTCCTGACGCGGTCTTTACAGTCTGGAACCGCTCGGCAGAGGGCGCACAGGCCTTCGCGCGTGATTGCCTTGGCGTGTCGGTGGCGGACGATCTGGAAGCCGCAGTCAAAGCCGCTGACATTGTAACCTCCGCCACGATGACGACAGAACCACTGTTGAAAGGCGCGTGGTTCCAGCCCGGACAGCACATCGACCTGATCGGCGCGTATCGGCCGGACATGCGCGAGGCGGATGACGAGGCGCTGCAGCGAACGCGGGTGTTTGTCGACAGTTTCGACACCACGCTGGGTCACATCGGAGAACTTAAAATCCCGTTGTCGACGGGCGCGATTGCCAAGGGTGATGTGCTGGCGGACTACTACGACCTGCCGTCTTTTGTTCGGCAGAAAGATGACGAGATCACTTTGTTCAAGAACGGCGGCGGCGCACATCTGGACCTGATGACCAGCCGCTACATTCTTGATGTCTGGAAAGGGCGGCAGGCATGATGGGGTGGGTCATCCCCTTGATTTTGGTGGGCGGGCTGGCTGCCTTGCCGTGGCTTGCTGAGCGCAGACGCCACGGGGCAGAGGCGTTTCGTGCCAAAGCCCCCGGTCGGTTTGCCAAACTGGGTAGCGGGGTCACGCATTATCAGTGGCTCGGGTCGGGCAGGGGGCCGGTGGTGGTCTGTGTGCACGGGCTGACCACCCCCAGCCCGGTCTGGTACGCGCTGGCCACAGGCATGGGCCAGTTGGGTTTTCGCGTTCTGATCTACGACCTTTACGGTCGCGGATTTTCCGATGCCCCGCGCGGCAAGCAGGATACGACATTTTTTGTGCGGCAGCTTAAAGACCTCCTCGACCACCAGAACTTGAGGGATGAGGTGACGTTGATCGGCTATTCCATGGGGGGCGCCATCGCGACGGCCTTCACCGCGCAACATTCAAGTTATGTCCGCCGCCTTGTACTGCTGGCAAGCGCGGGTATCTGGTTGCGCGAAAGCCGCCTGACCGAATGGGCGCGGGGCGTTCCGGTTTTAGGGGATTGGGTGCATCATGTGATCCTGGCACGGCGCGACCGGCGGGCGCTCAGACAACAGCTGGGTGACAGTTTCGACATCCGTGGGATCATCGAATTGCAGCTTGCGGAATACGAAAGCCGCGGTTTTTTGCGGTCCGTGTTGTCCAGTCGCCGGTATGCCCTTGCCGAACGCCTTGAGGATGCGCACCGCACCATCGGGCGCGAGGGCATTCCGGTTGTGGGATTGTGGGCAGAGCACGATGACATCATCCCCCTCAAATCCTTGGGGACCCTGACGCAGTGGAACAGGTCAGTCCGGCAAGAGGTTATAAACGGGGCCGATCACCGGTTTCCCTATACCCATGCGGCGGAAACGACGCAGGTTCTTGCGTCCGTCCTGAGGGAGGATTTGGGCCGCGGGGTCTGATAAAGATGTCGCGCGTCTGCTAGGCCGTGTTGGCGACAACGGGGGACCGTGTTTCCCGGATCGGCAGGTGAACGACTGCCGAAAACGCCCCGACAGCAACGCCAACCCACCAGACCGCCGTGTAGGATCCATAGGCATCATACAACCGACCGCCCAGCCAGACGCCCAGAAAGCTGCCCAACTGGTGCGAGAAGAAGACGATACCATACAGTGTCCCCATATAACGCAGACCGTAGATATGCGCGACAAGACCGCTGGTCAGGGGCACTGTGGCCAGCCACAATGATCCCATCACGACAGAGAATAGAATGACCGTTGTGGGGGTGATCGGAAAGGCAATGAACACAGCGGCGGCGATGGTCCGGCCCGTATAAATTCCGGCCAGAAGGTATTTCTTCGAATACCTTTTGCCCGCCCATCCTGCCAGCAGCGTGCCCGCGATATTGGCAAGCCCGATAAGCGAAATCGCGATTGCACCCAAGGCCGATGTCGTGGTGATGCCCATGTTGTGCAATGCGCCACCGGGCAGGATCGGGCCGCACATTTCGGTGATCATGGCGGGGAAATGGGCGGTGATAAACGCCAGTTGATACCCGCAGGAGAAAAAGCCCAGAAAGATCAGAGTGTAGGACGGGTCGCGAAAGGCCCGCGTGATGACCTGACCGATGCTCTCCTCCAATTCCTGCCGGTTGGCCGTCGCGGGGGCTTTCATCATCGGCAATGTCATGAGGGACGCAAGGACAAGCCCCGCGAACACCAGAAATACCGATTGCCATGACATAAAGCTCAGCAGGTATTCCGCCAAGGGAGCCCCGAAAACCTGTCCTGCGGACCCCGCAGCGGTGGCGATGGCCAGTGCCATGGACCGGTGCTCGTCCGAGGCGGCCCGTCCGACCACAGCAAGGATCACCCCGAACCCCGTTCCGGCAATGCCGAACCCGACAAGCCAGGCATAGGTCTGGTGTCCGATCGGAGAGATCGAATTGGCGGACAGCACAAGGCCGATGGCATAGATCAGCGCCCCCATGATGATGGCCTTCCGGTCCGTCAGACGTTCCGCCAGCGCGCCAAAGATCGGCTGTCCGATCCCCCACGCAAGGTTCTGGATCGCAATTGCGAGAGAGAATTCTGCCCGCGCCCAACCGAATTCATCGGCAATCGGGATCTGAAACACCCCGAATGACGCGCGCACGGCAAAGCTGACCATGATGATGATACAGCCTGCGACAAGAACAGGGGTGACAAGGTTTGGTGGGGTGGGGCTGGACGTGGTCATGACCGGACTTTGGGCCGGGATCGACCTGCGGTCAATTTGCAAGATGTGATGGCGGGCATCAGAAATCTTGGCCTAACACCAGAATTCCCGAATTTGATGACCTGTAAGTCAAGAAAGCTGTTGCCTCTGGCGGGGATATTTTTGAGACAAAGACAAAGGGGACCCACATGGTATCGGTCATCGAGGAGTATCAGGCACGGGTGGCATCGGGTGCGCTGCACGATGATCCGGTGCAGCGCGCTGCTTTGCCGGCGTTGGAACGTGTGCGCACCGCTGTGCTGGACGCACCCGCCGCGCCAAAATCCGGCTGGTTTCGCAAAGCAGCACCGGTAGACGGGCCCAAGGGGCTTTACCTGTGGGGCGGTGTCGGGCGGGGCAAATCCATGCTGATGGATTTGCTGTATGATCTAATCGAGGTCCCAAAGGAGCGCCAGCATTTCCACGCCTTCATGCAATGGGTTCATGAAGCCATCGCGCAGGCCCGCACCGAGGGGGTGGAAGACGCAATCGCACCGGTGGCGGCGGATTTGGCAGGGCGGGTCCGGTTTCTGGCATTCGATGAAATGCAGATCAGCGACATCACCGATGCGATGATTGTCGGTCGCCTGTTCGAGGCACTATTTGCCGCCGGTGTCACAGTGGTCACAACCTCAAACCGCGTGCCCGACGATCTGTACAAGGACGGGCTGAACCGGCAGTTGTTTCTGCCGTTCATCGCCCTGCTGAAGGACCGGATGCAGGTCCATGAACTGGCCAGCGATGTTGACTACAGACAGGGCAAACTGGATGGGACGCCGACCTACTTCACCCCGCTGACCGCGCAGGCCCGCGCCCGGATCGAGGCCATCTGGACAGATTTGGTCAAGGGGGACGCCGCGCCTTTGACCTTGCGCGTCAAGGGACGTGACGTGGTGCTGCCCGCCTTTTCCAACGGGGTCGGGCGCGCCAAATTCAGGGATCTGTGCGGCGTCTTTCTGGGGGCTGCCGATTATCTGGCGATTGCCGATGCTGTCCGTGTTCTTGTGCTTGAGGACATCCCGCGACTTGGCCGGTCAAATTTCAACGAGGCCAAACGGTTTGTGACCCTGATCGACACCCTTTACGAAGCGAAAGTGCGATTGATCGCCTCTGCCGCCGCCGCGCCTGAGATGCTGTACCTCGAAGGGGAGGGCGTTTTTGAATTCGAACGCACCGCCAGCCGCCTGCGCGAAATGCAAAGCAGCGACTGGGGCCGGACCGGTTAGATCAGACACTGTCGATCTGCGGGATGACCAGACGTTGGCCCACACGAATGCGGTCGGGGCTGGATAGAAGACCGCGGTTGGCCTCGAAGATCGCTTCGTAATGTTCGATGGACCCGAAAAATTTGATCGAAATGGCACCGAGGCTGTCACCACGCTGAACCGTGTAAAACCGTGCCTGAACGGCTTCGGTCGCCTGTTGGACGATGCGTACTTCCATGCCGTCAACTTCATCGGGGGACACGTCAGGGATTGCAGGTGCGGACCCGCCAGCGGCAATCTGCGCCTGAACCACAATGTTGTTCAGCAGAACGTGCGTGTCCACGCGCCCATCTGACGTGACAAGGATTTCCGGCACCGCAACGGTGCCTGCGGCCGCCGCGTCGTTGACCATAGCGTCGATATCTTCGTCCGATGTGCCGGACCGCAATGCGGCAATCACGATCGCCTCAAGCGTATCGCGTTCTTGCAGCACGGACCTCTGGCCTGTTGCGGCCTCGATCCCGGCCAGAATCTCCGACGTTGATTGACGCAGAACCTGACTGTTTGTCGTCACTGGTTCGACCCCCGCAAACCCCAGTTCGGCAAGGACATTGTTTGTCATGTCGGACAGGCGGGTGTCATCGGTATTTGGACGCGGCACATCAATACGACGCGGAGCGTCGATCAGGCCGGTTTCCGGCTCGATGGTCAAAGGGGTTGTCGCCGCCAGCGCATTGTCGACGATGGATGTGATGTCCGGCGTGGCCGCGCGTGTGACGTCTTCGGCCACGGGTGTGGTCGCAGCCTCGACCGGGGTGCCAAGCCGGTCTGCCACATCTGCTGTGTCCCCTGCGAAGGGACGGAAGACAATCAGCGCGCACAGGACAACGGCGAAGGCGGTAAGGGCGACAACAATACGGATCATGGGTCAGGTACTTTCAGTGCGTTAGCCGTTGGGCGACAAAAGGATCGACAGGCCGACAGACAGCCACGCCTGCATTCCGCCGCGATAATAAAACAGTTTTGAGGCCGGATAGCCTGCCTCGATAAGTTGGGTGATGGCGTCGGGTGCATCCGCCGACCAGGTCCCGCCGCTGTAGAACGCAAGGTCCATGGCGTTGGAAAAGTCCAGTGACCCGTCTGACCGGTCCGACGCCCCCAAGGCGCGCAGGATGTCTTTGCGAAAGCGGTTTGTTTCGGACAGGGTCAGCGTGGGGATGTTCACTGAACCCGGGATGGCCCCTGTGGCGTAGTCTTCGGGGGCACGGGCATCAACCAGCAGGCCCCGCCCGTCGGTGACGGTGGTTTCCAGAAACGCCAGAACCTCGAGTTCACCCAACGTCGCCACACCCGTGGCAGCAACCATTGGCTGGATACAATCGGTCGGGCAGGGGCGTGATGTGCGTGCAAAATCGCCCGTAATCACAGCGTTCACATCGGGGTTGCGGAACACCGTGTAGCTTTCGCCATTCAGGCTGAATGTGCTGGATTGTTTGAAGGTCGTGATCCTCACGTCCTGTGCCAAAACCGGTGGGGCCACGACCATCAGACCAGCGCAAGCTGCCGCTTTGATAAACTGTCCCATCTTGCCCTTTCCTCTGATCGTGACGTTGCACGTTTGGCCATTCGGCCTTTGGTATCTCGTGGGGCGCGCCTTAAACTTTTCTGCGGTGGTCCGGACGCGCCCCATAGCGGCCACCGTTGCCTGTTGAAACAGAAGGACGAGCCCAAGGCTCGCCCCCCCGCCCTGCCAAGATCGTATGGCGCACGGCTGCGCCAAATCATGTGCCCTTAGTGCGACGGCAGTGCGCACGTAAAGGAGAGGAACGCGCGCGTGAGGGTCATTGCGCGGTCCCTGCTGTTGTCAGTCCCAAAGTCGTCCAGACCTGCATCCCGCCCCGGTAGTAGCTGATCTTTTCGGGCGGATACCCCGCAGCCAGCATGTCGGTGATGAAAGTCGGGGCGTCTTGTGTCGCGGGTCCATCGTCAAAAATGATCAGGTCCATCGCGCCATCGAAGTTGAAGATGCCTTGATAGTGGTCTGCACCCAGCGCCATCAGGATTTCGTCGCGGAACGGGTTGGTTTCGGCCACCGTCGCGGCCGGAATGTTCACTGACGCCGGGATGTGTGCCGCGGCGCGCGCATCGGGCAGGCGCGCATCCACCAGAAGGCCGTGGCCCTCTTCGATGGCGGTGGACATGAAATTGATCACATCCAGCTCACCCACTGTGGCCACATTTTGCGCGGCCGTCATGGGCGACAAACACGGTTGCACACACTCCGACAAGGCACGGCTGACGACGTCGAAACTGGTGTCGGGCAGGGTCGCCGAGCGGGAAATCGTGATTTCCTGACCATTGAACAAGAAAACCGCATCCTCGGTCACGGGAAGGGATTGCGCCAGGGCGGTGGTTGTCAGTCCTGTGAAAATGCACGCCGAAATTGCGTGTTTCATCCCTCGTCCCCCAACGACATGAGCGCAATATGTGGTGGTTCGGCTGACAGGCCAACGCTCAAATAGACTTAAAAACAAGATATAGAGCGTTTGCGAATCACTCGTCAAAGGAAAAACGAATCTGGTGATTCGTTTTTTTGAGAATGGGGGCTATTGAAGGGCGGCGGGCCGAACCTCTGGCAGACCGCTAAGCAGTGCGGTGCCGCCACAATCCAACACGGTCGTGCCTGCCTCAAACACTGGAAATCGGGTGTAGCGCGAAATCATGCTGTCGGTGCGCCAGACATTATTGACGCAAAGGTCCTGTGCGTTGGTGCCGGAATTGAACCCGAACCCCGGATCGCCGCAATCATCGGCACCACCCCCTGCGTTCCATGCCTGTCCCTTGGGGCTGTCGTGCATCCCGCCTGTGGGAAACACCATGCCGCGTGGATCAAAGCTGAGGTTCCATGACGTCTGCGGTGTCAACTGCGACAGATCCCACGCGCCCAATGGCACGTCGTCCTTGAACCCTTGAATGAAAAAGGCGCTGACATCGTCATGGGTGATCAATGCGCGGTCCATCAGCGCATCGGGGACCGTCATGAACCCTTCCATCCGGTAGCCGTTGTCACCTTCCCAGCAGAATTCGAAATCGGCGGCCTGCGCCGGCAGCGCGAGGGCGGCAACAAAGGCGGCTGTGCGGATCATGTGTTTTCCCGAATGACATGGCCCGCAAAGTACAGCGACCCGCAGATCAGGATGCGCGCATTGGGCGTCTGTGCGGTGATCGCATCAAGGGCCGCATAAAGATCGGACGCGGTTTGGGCAGGAATGCCAGCCTTGGCGGCGGCGTCGGCGGTGTCTTCGGCAGGCAGCGTGTTCTTCTCACCGGGGATCGACACGGCGGTGAGGGACGCCGCGTGGGGCTGCAACGGCACCATGAACCCCGTGACGTCCTTGGTGTTAAGCATCCCGCAGATCAGATGCGTCGGCCTTTCGGGAAGCGTCGCAAGCGTCGCGGCAATCGCATGACCTGCGGCGGGGTTGTGACCCCCATCAAGCCAGATTTCCGCCGCGCTGTACCGATCCACGAGGGGGCCTGACGTGATCCGCTGCATCCGCGCAGGCCATTCGGCCTGCGTCATCGCGGCCTCACATGCGGCCTCATCCGCGCCAAGGTGGGTCAGCGCGGCCAGAACAGCGCCCGCGTTCTGGATTTGGTGGGGGCCGGGCAGGGCGGGCAGGGACAGATCAAGAAGGCGGGTTTCGTCCTGATAGACCAGCCGGTCATGTTCGCGGGTGACGTGAAACTGTTGGCCATAGGCCAGCACCGGCGCGCTTTCGCGCAGGGCTTTGCGTTCAATCACATCCATCGCGTCATCTTGTTGCGGACCAACGATCACGGGCACGCCACGTTTGATAATCCCCGCCTTTTCGCCTGCAATTTCAGCCAGGGTATCACCTAGGAATTGTTGGTGGTCCAGATCGACCGGTGTGATAATCGACAAACGGGGTGTCATGACGTTCGTGGCATCCAGCCGCCCGCCCAAGCCCACCTCAAGCAGGGTGTAGTCAGCAGGTGTCTCGGCAAAGGCCAGAAGGGCGGCGCAGGTGGTAATTTCAAAATAGGTGATGTCCTGGCCGTCATTGGCGGCATAGCAGCGGTCGAGCGCTTCGGTCAGCGCCTCTTCGGTAATCAGCGTGCCTGCCAGCCGGATGCGTTCATGAAACCGCGCCAGATGGGGGGACGTATAGGCGTGGACCTTGGCGCCCGTCGCCTCAAGCCCTGCGCGGATCATGGCCTGCGTGCTGCCTTTGCCATTGGTGCCCGCAATGTGAATGACAGGCGGCAGACGGTCCTGCGGGTTGCCCAAAGCGCCCAGCAGCCGCCACATGCGGTCCAGTGTCAGGTCAATCACCTTGGGATGCAGCGCCATCATGCGTTCAAGGATCAGGTCGGAGGATTGGGGCATCTCGGCGGGCCTTTGTGCAGGGTGGAAAGCGGCCCTCCGGGGGGAGTTTTTCGGGCCAGATGAAACAGGGGACCCGTCAGGCCGGAATCCGCTGGGTTTTGATCAAAAACAAGAGCAGAGCACCCGCGACGACGTCAAGTCCGCCGCACATGGCGGGCCACCAAACAGGGCCGGGGTGGCCTGTCAGCAAGGTTGCGGCGTCAAACAGCCCGTGCGCGATGATGCCTGCGGCGAGCACGGTCGCGCTGGTCTTGAAGCCGTAGGCGGCCAGCGCACTGAAGGCCAGAAAGACGGCGCAGTGCAGGATGATCGTGGCGGTCCCTGCCTCAGCCTGAAAGGCGAAGACGGGCCAGAACAGGGCGATGGCGCCCAGCAAGACGGCGATGCCGCTGCGGTCCTCAAGCGCGCCCAAACGGTAGAGCGTACCGATGAGGACCGCGCCGAGCCCAGCCCCGATCAAAAGGGCGGTCATTCGGTGGTGTCTTCGCCTGTCGCCGCTTCAAGAATGTCCTCGACCTCGGTCTTCTCAGCGGGTGCTGGCAAGTCGCCCGCGACAGCCGGATCAAGGTTCATCAGCATGCGGGTGATCGTGATCAGTTCATCGCGCATCTTGCCGCGTTCTGTGACGCGGTCGAGCATCCCGTGATCCAGCAGGTATTCCGCTCTTTGGAACCCTTCGGGCAGTTTCTCGCGGATGGTCTGTTCGATGACGCGGGGGCCGGCAAAGCAGATCAGCGCGTTGGGTTCTGCAATATGCACATCGCCCAACATGGCGTAGCTGGCGGTGACACCGCCGGTGGTCGGATGGGTCAGGACCACGATGTAGGGCAGGTTCGCCTCTTTCAGCATTTCGATCGCCACGGTGGTGCGCGGCATCTGCATCAGGCTGAGGATGCCCTCCTGCATGCGCGCGCCACCGGCGGCGGAAAACAGGATCAGCGGACACTGGCGTTCGACCGCCTTTTCAGCGGCCGCAATGATCGCGTTGCCCACGTACATACCCATGGACCCGGCCATAAAGCTGAAATCCTGACAGGCGGCCACAATGGGTGTCCGGCCCATGTCGCCGGTGGCCACCAACATCGCCTCTTTTTCGTCGGTCTGTTTCTGGGCGGCTTTCAGACGGTCGGGATAGCGTTTCTGATCCCGGAAGTTGAGCGGGTCAACCGTCGGCGCAGGCACCGCAACTTCAGAAAAGGCGCCGCCATCAAACAGATTCGCGAACCTGTCGCGGGGGCTGATCTGCATGTGATGACCACATGAGGTACAGACATTCAGGTTTTCAGCCAGTTCGCGGTGAAACAGCATCGTGCCGCATTCGCTGCATTTCGACCACAGGTTTTCGGGCACCTCGCGGCGCGAAAAGATCGAATTGATGCGCGGTCGGACGTAGTTGGAAATCCAGTTCATGGGGGCCTCGAATGGTGGTTGTTTTCAGATAAGCCGCCAGCGGGCCAAATGCAATCAGCGGCGCAGGGCCAATCGTGCCGCCAGCCAGACGCAGAGCAGAAACAGCGCCTCATAAGGGACCCACGGCACCCAGGGTGCGCCGTTCGTGGGCCAGACATAAAGCGCTGCGCCGTAAAGCCAGTCATCTGCGGCCAGCACAAATATCGCGAAGAAATTATTGACAGCATGAATGGCCAGGGCGGGGCCAAGGCTGCCGTGCCGCGCTGTGACATCTGCACACACAAGGCCAAGTGCCGTGGCCCAGACGACGTAGGCCCACGCAGAATAGGCCGGTTGCGTCCCGTCATAGTGGATCAGGCCGAACAGCACCGACGGCACAACCATCCAGACAACCGGTCGATGCGACAGCGCGGCCAGATGGCTTTGCAGGTAGCCGCGAAAGACCAGTTCTTCCGCACCAATTTGTACAAACATCAACGGGAGGGTCAGGGGCAGGATACCGATCCAGTCTGCAACAGCCATCTGCTGGATGACCGACGGGTCCCGTATCGACGGGGCAAGGGCAAACACATACAGCGGTGTCAGCCACAGCGCGACCATGACACCCGCCCGAAGCGCGGCGGCCGGAGGGCCGATCAACGGGGCAAGCGTCATCCGGTGCAGCAGGCGCAGGACACCCCAGAGTAGCACGATATAGACTGCGAACAGCGCAAGGTTCCAGCGCACGGCCAACGGGGTTGATCCGGTATAGAATGCATCGGCGATGGCGGGATTTTCGGTGATCCGCGGACTGTAGGCCCAAACGGTGAGAACCGGGGCCACCAGCAGCACAAAACCGAAATAAAGGATCACGGATGCCATCACAACATAGGTCCAGCGCGCGGTGTCCTGAAATGCCGCCGCACGGGTGACCATCGCCGGATAGCTGTCAGACAACGACATGGCCGGCTTCCGTCAAAAGGGAACGCACCTTTGGCAATGTCGCGTGCCGGACCAGCAGGTAGTCGCGCAGATGGGTGGATATGACAAAGACGCCCAGTCCTGCCGCAGCTATCGGGGCCACTGCCGCCATAACCACCCCCGGTTCGTCAAGCGCGGCGAGGGTGTCGACACGCAGGGTCGCGTAGCCCTGCTCTGCTTTGACAGACGGCGGCACGCGGTCTGACGGGCAGACAATCGACACCTCGTCTTCGGCCATGGTGACATTGATTAGCCCCGGCCCCTTGACCCAGGCGGGCGTGAGCGAGGCGGCGGGCAGCCGCACGATAGCGTACAGGTCGGGCAGGGGCGTGAAGGACAGCTGCATCGCATCACCCTGACCTGTCGCTGCAACGATGCCAAGTCACTTGCGACTTGTCCCTACAGCCTTGCCGAATTAGACCGTTGCGCAACGCTTGTTCCTTGGGAGGATGCCGTCATGGCGAAAGATCACAACAACCGCACCGACAAGACCAATCTGCCCAGCCGTCACGTGACAATCGGGCCCGCGCGCGCGCCACACCGGTCCTATTACTACGCCATGGGTATGACCGAGGAAGAGATTTACCAACCGCTGGTGGGTGTCGCCACCTGCTGGAACGAAGCTGCACCGTGTAACATCGCCCTCAACCGTCAGGCGCAATCGGTGAAGCTGGGCGTTAAGACTGCCAAGGGTACGCCGCGCGAATTTACCACGATCACCGTCACCGACGGCATTGCCATGGGCCACGAAGGGATGCGGTCATCGCTTGCGTCCCGTGAGGCGATTGCCGACACGGTTGAACTGACCATGCGCGGCCATTCCTATGACGCGATTGTCGGTCTCGCAGGCTGTGACAAATCCCTGCCCGGCATGATGATGGCCATGGTGCGTCTCAACACGCCGTCTGTCTTTATCTACGGCGGGTCGATCCTGCCGGGTCGTGCGCCTGCGGGTGCTGATGTGCCAGCCGATTTCGCCAATCGCGACCTGACTGTGCAGGACATGTTTGAGGCCGTAGGCCGCCAGCAGAACGGCACCTTGTCCGAGGAAGCCTTGGAAGTGTTGGAACGGGTGGCCTGCCCGTCGGCCGGTGCCTGCGGTGGCCAGTTTACCGCCAACACCATGGCTTGCGTGTCCGAGGCGATTGGTCTGGCATTGCCGAATTCTTCTTCGGCACCTGCCCCATACGAAAGCCGCGATCAGTACGGCAAGGCGTCTGGGGAGGCAGTCATGAACCTGATCGCCAAGAACATCCGCGCGCGGGATATCGTGACACGTCAGTCGCTTGAGAATGCGGCGCGTGTGGTCGCCTGTACCGGCGGATCAACCAACGCCGGTCTGCACCTGCCTGCAATTGCGCACGAGGCCGGAATTGATTTTGACCTGATGGACGTCTGCGACATCTTCCGTGACACGCCCTATTTCGTCGACCTGAAACCGGGCGGTCAGTACGTGGCCAAAGACCTGTATGAGGTCGGCGGCGTGCCCGTTGTCATGCGCGAGCTGCGCAAGGCCGGTCTGGTTCATGAGGATTGCATCACCGCCACGGGCGAAAGCATCGGGCATGAACTGGACCTTATTGAGCGTAACGCCGACGGCAAGGTCATCTATCCGGTCGAGACCCCGATCACTGCAACTGGCGGCGTAGTCGGCCTTAAGGGCAATCTGGCCCCCGAAGGCGCCATCGTGAAGGTCGCCGGAATGTCTGCCGAAGAACAATCTTTCACCGGTCCCGCCCGTGTGTTCGAAAGCGAAGAAGAGGCGTTCGAGGCCGTCAAAAAGCGCGAATACAAAGAGGGTGAAGTTCTGGTCATCCGCAACGAAGGCCCCTCTGGCGGGCCGGGTATGCGCGAAATGCTGGCGACGACGGCGGCCCTGTCCGGTCAGGGCATGGGCAAGAAAGTGGCGCTGATCACCGACGGCCGTTTTTCAGGCGCGACACGCGGGTTCTGTGTGGGCCACGTCGGGCCAGAGGCCGCGCATTGTGGCCCCATCGGTCTGTTGCAGCATGGCGATATGATCACCATCAATGCCGTCACCGGCGAACTTTCTGTCGATCTGACAGACGACGAACTGGCCGCGCGCAAGGCCGATTGGAAAGGCCCGAAAGAGACGATCTATGCCTCGGGTGCGCTGTGGAAATACGCCCAGCTGGTCGGGGGGGCCCAAAAAGGTGCGGTGACGCATCCGGGTGCCAAGGAAGAACGTCACATCTACATGGATATCTAATCCGATGCCGGGTCGGGTGATCGCGATGTGCGCCGCGATGGCGCTGTCGGGCTGTGCGGATATGTCGACAGGTCTGGCCGACACGTTGGCCGGATTTGGGTCCTCCCGCGATGCGACAAACGAAGGCATCCGCACGCTGGCGCTTTTGGGTGGGGATGTGCGGGTGCGCGGCCCCGAAGGCTACTGCATTGACCAAGCCGCCAGCGACGCACGGCGCGGGTTCGCTGTTCTGGCGGGCTGTGCCCTTTTGTCGGACGAAGCGGCGGTCATGCCAAACCCTGACGGATTGATCCTTGTCCAGTTCGGAGACGCGGATACGGCCAGCGTCACGGACAATGAAGAGGTCTTCGCGGCCTTTATTGCATCCGAGCAAGGCCGTGCCATCCTGTCGTCTGATGGTGACCCCGCAAAGATTGCCTCCGTTTCGACCGTGACCGACCGTGCCGGTGTGCTGGCACGGTTCGAGGATACAACCGGCCCGTCCTTTGCAGGCACCAGCGGCGCGCAATGGCGTGGATTTCTGGATGTGCAGGGGCGCCTGACAACGGTGTCGGTCCTCAGCTTTGATCGCAACCCCCTGAGTGCCGCTGCGGGGGAACGCCTTCTGGTGGTGACCATGGCCGAACTGGCCGAGGCGAATACACTGTCCACGGAAGTCGCACTCGCCAACTAATTCCCTGTATTCGCCCGTATAATTGTTTCCTTTTTCGAAACAATTTGTCAGGTATGGTCGCGACAACCGAAACCGACCGGCAATCACTATGGTGCACTACAAAAGCGGGATATTGGAGCGCGTCCTGATGCGTCGCGCGCGGGCCTTTTGGGCGCGTGCGGCCAATGCCGCGCCCACGACCGATCTGGCCGTCCTGCGGCGGCGTCGCAATCAGGCACGGATATTGCGTCAGAAACTGGATGAACTGACACATACGGCGGACAGCCGTCTGGCCTTGCCGCGCATCGGTTCATCGTCGTTTCCCAAGCCGCCCGGCACGGATTGGGCGTGGCGGCCACAACTGTGGCGTGGTGCATTGCCCGTCAAGGGGATGGCGTCGGTCGAAAGCAAAACCATGCTGGGCGATGAGGTGACGGTGTTTCACGATTGCCACATTTCCGAGTTGACCCTGCGCCAGTTGCGCAACATCCGCGAGGCCGATCTGGCCCCTTACGGGTTGCGCATGGATGTGTTCCGGTTTGACGGTTCGTTCCTCAGCCTTGTTCTCAATCTGCCCGACGCCAGCTGCAACGGTCTGCTGCGAACCCATCTTTTGCGACTGGAAGCCATCGTCGAAGTCGAAAAGCCGCTTGAAATTTTCGCGCGTCTGAACGTGCGACACGGGCCCAACACCGAACAGATCGTACGCGAGCTGCCGCTGAATGACGATCATATCATGGTTGAATTCGACCTGGCCTATACAAAGCTGAACGAAAAGCGTGTGGATTCCATGTGGGTCGATTTGATCTTTGAAGGGCCCGAAATGAACCAGGTCACGATCCGCGACGTGACCCTGTCGCGCAATCCGCGCGCCGAACTATAGGGGATGTCCATGTCGAACGATATCGAACTGACAAAATTGCGGCTGGCCGAAGGGGTCTGGACCGGCGCATTGCGCCACACCGGACAGGCGCAGTGGCAGCCCGACATCAAGGTCACCCATCTGGACGAGGTGCTGGACGGCATCGAGGTGACGGAAGATCGCGTCGAGGAACACTGGATCGTATCCGTGCCGGTTCCGGCGGATCGTATAGCCGACGGGGTGCAGACCTTTGTCATTTCCGATGGTGCATCCAACACGGTTCTGGGAAGTTTTTCCATCGTTGCGGGCGATGCTCTTGCCGAAGACATCCGCGCCGAAATGTCGTTGCTGCGGGCCGAGTTGGATATGTTGAAAAAGGCCTTTCGCAGGCATTGTGTCGAAACCTTGGGGTAAGGGTTTCGAATTGGCTGCGCCAATCCGATCCGCGCCGCTGCGCGGCGCAGTGGTCTGACCCGATCACCCGGCGCGTGACGCAATCGAAGAATTTAGGTATTTGAGAACCAGAGAAGAGGGTGACGTCGCGTTTGGGGTGACGTTTGCGTAAAGCTGCAGCACTGTGTCCCGGATTAAGGAGACGTTCCATGACTCACTACCCTCACCTTCTGGCGCCCCTCGATCTGGGCTTCACCACATTGAAGAACCGCGTGTTGATGGGGTCGATGCACACAGGTCTTGAGGAGACACGCGACTGGAACCGCGTGGCGGAATTCTATGCCGCCCGGGCGCGTGGTGGTGTTGCGCTGATGGTGACGGGCGGGATGGCCCCCAACGCCGAGGGCGGGGTCTTTCCGGGCGCTGCCGGATTGTTTTCCGATCGCGATATCGCCAACCACAAGATTGTCACAGACCGTGTACATGACGCAGGTGGCAAGATCGCCATGCAGATCCTCCATGCAGGGCGCTACGCCTATTCGAAAGACTGCGTGGCACCGTCACCGGTTAAATCCCCGATCTCGCCGTTTCCCCCGCGCGCATTGGATGAGGCGGGCATCGAACAGCAGATCACCGACATGGTCACAGCCGCCCGGCGCGCGCGCGAGGCAGGCTATGACGGTGTCGAGGTCATGGGGTCCGAAGGCTATTTCCTGAATCAGTTCCTCGTCACGCACACCAACAAACGCGAGGACCGCTGGGGCGGGTCCTATGAAAACCGGATGCGTCTTCCGGTCGAGGTTGTCCGGCGTGTCCGGGAGGCTGTCGGCCCCGATTTCATCGTGATCTACCGGCTGTCCATGATCGACCTTATCCCTGACGGGTCAACGTGGGAGGAGGTTGTTCAACTTGCGCGCGCTATCGAAGCCGCCGGTGCCACGATCCTCAATACCGGTATCGGCTGGCACGAGGCCCGTATTCCCACCATTGCCACCTCGGTGCCGCGGCGGGCCTTTACGTGGGTCACCAAGAAACTGATGGGTGAGGTGGGCATTCCCGTCATCACCTCAAACCGGATCAATACCCCTCAGGTGGGTGAGGATGTTCTTGCGGACGGATGCGCCGACATGGTCAGCATGGCGCGTCCGTTTCTGGCCGATCCCGATTTTGTGGCCAAGGCGCAGGCTGGTCGGGCCGATGTGATTGCCCCCTGCATTGCCTGCAATCAGGCCTGTCTGGATCACACGTTTTCCATGAAGATCGCGTCGTGTCTGGTCAATCCCAAGGCCGCACATGAAACCGAACTGGTGATGACGCCGTCCTCGAAATCCGTCGGCATCGTCGGGGCGGGGCCGGCCGGACTGGCGGCAGCGCTGGCTGCGGCGGAACGGGGCATGTCCGTGACCGTTTTTGACCGGGAAAAGGAAATTGGCGGGCAGCTTAACATGGCAAAGCAGGTCCCGGGCAAAGAGGAGTTCTGGGGTCTGGTTGATTATTACCGTGCCGCCGTGGCCGAAGCCGGGATCACCCTTGAACTGGGGGCCGAGGCAACACCAGACGATCTGGCAGGCTTTGATGAGGTGATCATCGCCACCGGCGTGATCCCCCGTGACCCGCAGATCGACGGGCAGGACATGCCCCATGTGCTGTCCTACATCGACGTTCTGCGCGGCAAGGCGAAGGTCGGCCAAAAGGTCGCCATCATCGGGGCTGGGGGTATCGGTTTTGATGTGGCGGATTATCTGGTGACAGACGATAGCCCGACCGAGGATCTGGCCGAATGGCTGGAGGAATGGGGCGTCGGCGACCCCGAAGAGGTGCGCGGCGGTCTGCGCCCCGAAGGTCCGCAGCCTGACCCTGCTATCCGGCAGGTGACATTGCTGCAACGCAAGGCGCAAAAGCTGGGCAAGGGCCTCGGTAAGACAACGGGTTGGATTCACCGCGCGGCCCTCAAGATGAAGAATGTCGAAATGGTCGGCGGCGTGAATTACGAACGGATCGACGGGGCGGGATTGCATATCAGTTTCGGGGAGGCGCGGGAGAACCCGACGTTGATCGAGGCGGATACGATCGTGTTGTGCGCCGGACAACTGCCGCAGCGGTCGCTGGCTGATGCGCTTGAGGCAAAGGGCATCAAGGCGCATGTGATCGGCGGTGCGGACGTTGCCGCCGAACTGGATGCAAAGCGCGCCATTGATCAGGGGACGCGCTTGGTCGCAGGTCTCTAGCGGGGTTGACCCGACGGGTGGCGGCCTAGGTCTTGGTGTCAAGGAGCGTACCATGACCGAAGCCGATACATCTGCCGTCATCGAAATGGCATTGAGTGATCACATCCCGTTTTCCACGATCCACGCGGAATTCGGATTGACCGAGAAAGAGGTTGTCGCGCTGATGCGGGCGAACCTCAAACCCGGCAGCTATCGGGCGTGGCGCAAACGGGTGCATGATTTCGGATCGCGCCGGGAACACTATAAATGAGGATTGCAGCGGTTCTGGCCGGTGCGATCCTGACAGGTTGCGTGGTTATAGCGCCGCCGGTTGACACAGATGCGGACGTCTTGGCCATTGGCGACAGCATTCTTGCGTGGCATCGCGGAAAAGGTGCATCCATTCCGGCGGTGGTCGAGGGGCGGACCGGTCAGAACGTCACCAATCAATCCATCGCCGGTGCGACATTTATCGGATCGCGCGGCATCCCGACACAATTTGTCGCCGGCGATTGGGACGTGGTTTTAATCAACGGCGGCGGTAATGACATTGGCGATGTCTGCGGCACCCCTCGTGAGGCCGCAGTGCTGGAACAGCTGATATCGTCGGACGGTCAGCGCGGTGCGATTCCGCAATTTGTCCGCTCTCTCCGGTCTGGTGGTGCCGAGGTCATTTGGCTGGGCTATTACCCCATCAGCGTTGCGGGCGGTCCGTTTTCTCCCTGTCGCGACACACTTGATCTGTTGAAGGCGCGGCAACGCGCCATGGCTGTATCCCTTGATGGGGTGGCCTTTGTTGATCCGGCCCGCGTGATCGCGCCGGATAACCTGACGCTGTACGACAGGGATCTGGTGCATCCATCCGTGGACGGTGCGGCGCGGATCGGGGGACTTGTCGCTTCCGTGATGTCGGGACTTTCGCAACCCTAGCTGGAACATCGTCCGCCAAGTCGCGTTGTGTCTTCAAGCAACTTAAAGGAGATCGAAATGCCGACTATCGACGCATCCAAAATCCTCATCGTCTCGACCCACGGGTTTGAACAATCCGAACTCGAGTTTCCCCGCGACCAGTTGCGTGCCAAAGGGGCCACCGTGCATGTGGCCACACTGGACGGCAACGCCATTAAAGGGTGGGAAGGCGACGACTGGGGTCGGGAAGCCGAGGCAGACCTGAAAATCGCGGACGCGAAGGTCGAAGATTATGACGCCCTTGTGCTGCCCGGCGGCCAGATCAACCCCGACCTTTTGCGGGTCGACAAGGACACAATGCTTCTGATCCGCGCCTTTGCGGACGCTGGCAAGATTATCGCCGCAGTCTGTCATGCCCCATGGCTGCTGGTCGAGGCAGGCATCGCCAAAGGGCGCGAAATGACGTCCTATCACTCGATCCGCACGGACGTTGAAAACGCCGGTGCCAACTGGGTTGATCAATCCGTCGCCATCAGCAACGGGATCATCACCAGCCGTAATCCCGACGATCTGAAGGACTTTGTGTCCAAGATCGTGGAAGAGGTGGAAGAGGGTAAACACCCCCGCGACATCGCGGCCTGATCACCACATCACGACCAACCGCCCCGCCCTCAAAGCGGGGCGGTTTTGCGTTTCCTGCCTCGCAACAGTCGTGCAGAAACCGCGTAATTGTCAGGCCAGCGTCTCAGTCCTGCCCGATTTCGACCCGATAGATGATCCTCGAACAAAGACGCAAACCGAGGACGACGCATGGATCGCCTGACCGAAATGGAAGCCTTTGCCACTGTCGTGGACCAGGGTGGATTTACCGACGCAGCCAAGAAGATGGGGATTTCGAAATCCGCCGTGTCCAAGCATGTGTCCTCTCTCGAAGCGCGCCTTGGTGCCCGCCTTTTGAACCGCACGACCCGTCGGGTCAGCCCGACAGAAATCGGCCTTGCCTATTACGACCGCGCCCGTCGCGTTCTGAATGACGCAGGTGAGGCAGACGCCCTTGTCACGTCAATGCAAAGCGCACCGTCCGGTCTGCTGCGCATCTCGGTTGCCACTGATTTCGGCGTTAATCATCTGTCCCCGGTCTTGGGTGATTTCCTTGGCGAATTTCCTGACATCACGGTCAACATGGTCCTCAACAACCGTTATGTCGAACTGATTTCCGAAGGGTTCGACATGGCCGTCCGTATTGGTGAGCTGGAAGACAGCACCTTGAGGGCACGCAAATTGACCGAAACCTCCCGCAGGATGGTCGCGTCGCCTGCTTATTTCGAACAATACGGCCGCCCCGAAAAGATCGACGATCTGAATGAACACAAACTGCTGCATTATTCCAATCAGGCCAATTCCGCGGTCTGGAAACTGACAGCGCCTTCAGGCGAGAAACGTCAGGTTCGCACGGCTGGTTGGTTGACGGT
Source organism: Pseudooctadecabacter sp. (assembly GCF_020627745.1). Taxonomy (GTDB): domain Bacteria; phylum Pseudomonadota; class Alphaproteobacteria; order Rhodobacterales; family Rhodobacteraceae; genus Octadecabacter. The sequence continues at coordinate 102,775 of NZ_JAHDGE010000006.1, read as the reverse complement.
GAACGACGGTCAGTCCTTGTTGAATGCCGCAATCTCGGGCCTTGGCATCGCCTATCTGCCGTCCTTCCTTTACGCTGATGCAATGGAAAAAGGCCTGATCGAAGAGGCGATCCCCGACCTGCCGGTGGAAACCCAAGGTATTTACGCGGTCTATCCGCCCGGTCGTTTCACACAGCCCAAGGTCCGCGCCTTTATCGACTTTCTGGTGCATGCCTTTGCCGAAAAAGGCCCGGACGCCTGGTAGATCACCAAGCTTTGGTCATGAATTCCCATGGGTGCTATCGCCCGACCTGACGCAGCCTTCGGGCTGCGTTTTTTTTATTCGGTCGATGTGATGATGACCTCGACCCGCCGGTTCGCATCGCGGCCCTCGTCTGTCACGTTCGTGGCCACCGGTGCCAGATACCCCATCCCCTGTGCGTCCAGCTGGCGGCGGGGGATATTGTACCGCGTCACAAGGCGTTCCAGAACCGATCCGGCACGCCGTTTTGACAGCGCGATATTCCCGTCGAGAGACCCGACCGCATCCGTATGCCCCACAAGGGCGACCTGCCGGTCCGGGTTTGCTGTCAGATATTCCGCCAGCCTCTGCAAGCTGTCGAAGGACGCCTCCCCCAACTGCGCCGATCCGGTTTCGAATGTCAGGTCCGACAAGACGAAACGGCCCGTCGTTTCCAGTTCGAGCGCCAGATCACCGGTGACAACCGGTGCCTGCGCCCGGACCGCCGGTGCGCCTGTCGTCGCCAAAGCCTCAGAGATTCCGCCGACGCGGGTGATCTGGACAAATCCCGCCGTTGACGTCCGGCTGGCCAGAAGGCTGACAACCTCGTCCCCGTCGCCCGACACGCGCTGCGCTGCAAGATAGCGGTAGTCGCCGAAATTGACCTGCATATCCGGTGCGGGGAGCACCCGTGTCCCGAACCTGAAATCAAATCCGCCACAGACATCATCGGTGCAGGTAAAAACAACCTCGAAACCGGCCTCAACCAGCTGCGTTTCAAGCGGTTCGATGATCTGGAAAGTGGTCAGTCCCGTAGCCTCGATGCGCCACGCCTGCTGGGTGACAGCCCCGGTGGCCGTGCGTGTCGGCAACCCATCAATCGTCCAGCTGCCAACGGGCATGTCGTAGCTGTCCGCCGCGCTCGCCTCTTCCGCCGTCAGCACCGCATTGGCCGGCATATCGAGCGTGACAGCCAGCGCAGGCAGCGGCAAAAGGGACAGAAGCGCGGCACGGATCATCTGTTTTGCGCGTGATAATCGTCGTTCGGGCGCATGTCAGTCGCCGACGCCATGCGGTTCGTCATGTTGAAAAACCCGACCACTGCGGTGATGTCCCAAATGTCGCGGTCGGTAAATCCGGCGGTGCGCAGGGCGGTGCGATCATCCTCTGTGACCTCCGCGCTGGCCTTGGTGACTTTCTCGGCAAAGCCCAACATCGCCGTTTGACGCCCGTCCAGATCGGCCACCCGCCAGTTCATCACAAGCATCTCCCCCAGCTTGGGATCACCCGACAGGGCGCGCACGGCTTGGCCATGGGCCGTCAGGCAATAGAAACATTTGTTGATGGAGGACACGACCACCGCGATCATCTCCCTCTCCAGCTTTGTCAGGCCCGACTCCGCCAGCATCAGATCGTTGTACATGGCCGAAAACGCATCGAACTTGGCCCCGTCAAAGGCATAGGCCCGCAGGACGTTGGGCACGAAGCCCAGCTTGTCGTCACATACGTCAAAGTATTTCCCGATGTGGTCCGGCAGCGGATCCTGTGCAGGCAGGTTCAGGGCGGTTGGCAGTTTGGTCATCTCAGGCCTCCGGGTGGATGCGGTAGTGGTATCCTCCCACAGGGGTCATGCCGAGGGAAGTGTAGAGGGCATTTGCCCCCACATTGGCCTTTGTCACCAACAGCGCAATCTGGGCAGCTTCGTGGTCCTGCGCCCAGAACGCCAAGGCGCGGATCATGTGGCGGGCAAGCCCGTTGCGGCGAAAGGCGTGGGCGGTTTCAATCGCGTGAAGCATGGCGGTGCCGTCATGGATCGCGGCAAAGGCCGTGCCTGCGGGCGTGTCGTGGATGCGACCCAACACGCATGTCTTCGGGCCAGCGGCACGGGCCATCACGGCCAGCCGCGCGTCATCAACACCGCCTGCGTCCCAAATCTCGGCCTGCGTGGCCAGCGGGGGCCAGACCTGAAAACAGGTGACAGCCGGGGGGCGTTCCGCGGCCAATGTCGCAGTCGGGGCGGTGTAATATGTGACGGGGTCCTTGATGGCATAGCCATCGGCCTCAAGCGCGGCATCCAGCGCGTCTTCGCCGTGGCGGACCATGAACAACGGGCGTTGCCCCAAGGCGCGCATGGAGGCTTCCGCTTGTCCGCGTTCGTTGATCTTGGCCGTGGGCGTCGCCGTGGCCGCCGACACGCGACTGCCGCCGCCCGCGCCCTCACGGATGGTCCAGCCTGCCACGTCCGTCATGGATTTGGCGGGCCAAGTGGCATCAATCAGCGCGGTCAGGGCCTCAGGCGTCATTCGGGAAACGCGGCCCGCAAATCGGCCAGGGCCGCATCAATCCGGGCGCGGTCCTGCCCACGGATCACGATGTTCGCGCCATACTGTCCCGTGCCGCTTTGGAACGGGTAGGAGCCCAGCGACAAATCGGGGTACATGGCGTCAACCTCCCCCAAGGGGCCTGCGATATCGCCCTCACCGCGATCCACACGCAGCGTTTCCGAAATCAGTGGCGCGCCCCCCGTCAAGGTCGGCAGAACCGACGCCACCATGGCGCGGAACACCGACGGCACGCCTGCCATCACATGCACATTGCGCACCGTAAACCCAGGCGCCACGGACACCGGATTGTCGATCAACGTGGCCGAGGCCGGAATGCGCGCCATGCGTTGACGGGCGGCGTTAAATTCTTTGCCATCACGGTCATAGTGGGCCTGCAACAAAGCACGCGCATCATCGCGGATGTCGATGGTGTCGCCAAAGGCCTCAGCGATGCAATCGGCGGTGATGTCATCATGGGTGGGGCCGATCCCGCCAGAAGTGAACACGCTGTCATACCCCGTCGACAGGGCCTGCACGGCGGCGATGATTGCGGCGGCGTCATCACTGACCACGCGCACTTCCTTCAGGTCGATACCATGGGCCGTCAGCTCGTTTGCCAAATGATGCATATTCGCGTCGCGGGTCCGGCCTGAAAGGATTTCGTCGCCGATCACAAGCATCGCAGCGGTTGGGTTTGGCATGGTATTCTCCTGTCCTGTCTGATGGTATATGGGGCGAATATGCGCTTTGCCACTCCCCTTGTGTCCGGTCGTCTGATCCGCCGTTACATGCGGTTTTTGTGTGATGTGGAATTGGAAGACGGGCGGGTTGTAAAGGCCCATTGCCCCAACCCCGGGTCCATGATGGGCCTGAAAGACGAAGGGTTGCGTGTCTGGCTGGAGGGGAACAACGACCCCCGCAAAAAGCTGGATTGGGGGTGGCGCATTGTTGAGGCGGATGGCGCACTGGTGGGCATCGACACAGGGGCCGCCAATGGCATCGTGGCCGAGGCTTTGGCGTCAGGACTGACGGACCTCGACGGTTACGACACCCTCCGGCCGGAAGTGAAATACCGCGACAAAAGTCGTGTGGATTTTCTGCTGTCCGGTGCGGGCCGCCGCGATTGTTATCTGGAGGTCAAATCCGTGACCTTGATGCGCCAAAGCGGTCTTGCCGAATTCCCTGATTCTGTCACCGCACGCGGGGCCAAGCATCTGGGTGATCTGGCGGCCATGGTCGCCGAAGGCCACCGCGCGGTTTTGCTGTTCCTGATCCAGCGCGGCGATTGTGACCGCGTGGCGGTGGCCGCCGACATTGACCCCGCCTATGCGGCGGCGTTTGCAGCCGCCACAGCCGCAGGCGTTGAGGTCATGTGCTTTGATTGCGACGTAACGCCCGAGGGTGTGGCGTTGCGGCGGCCTGTCGCCTTTGGCTGATCGACCCTCCGGGGGGAGTTGTATGGGCCAAGATGAAGGCAGGGGGTTTAGAACCGCCCCGCGATGTCTTATCTGAAGGGCGAGTGAGAAGGATTGAACACGTGAGCACCAACAAAGCGCGCCTGACCAAGGATGGCATTCGACTGTACGACCCGAGCGATTTTGCAGGCATGCACGCAGCAGGGCGTTTGGCTGCCGAAATTCTGGACCGGATAGCCGAGCATGTGGAACCGGGTGTCACGACCGGCCATCTGGATCAGTTGATCACAGACTGGGTGACCGACGCCGGTGCGACCTCTGCCACGATCGGTTACAAAGGGTATCAACATGCCAGCTGCATTTCGATCAATCACGTGGTGTGTCACGGCATTCCGTCCGACAAAAAGCTGAAATCCGGCGACATTCTGAATATCGACGTGACCGTGATTGTTGACGGCTGGTTCGGGGACACCAGCCGGATGTATGTGGCAGGCGGCAAGCCAAACCGAAAGGCCGAACGTCTGATGCAGGTGACCCACGACGCCCTGATGTTGGGGATCGAAGCCGCCAAACCCGGCAATACCTTTGGTGACATCGGCCATGCGATCCAATCTTACGTCGAGGCGCAGCGCATGTCTGTTGTGCGCGATTTTTGCGGGCACGGGCTGGGACTGGTGTTTCATGCGCCGCCTAACGTGTTGCACTACGGGCGTGCGGGCACGGGCCCCGTGCTGGAGGAAGGCATGTTCTTCACCATCGAACCGATGGTGAATCTTGGCAGGCCTGAAACCAAAATCCTCGCTGACGACTGGACTGCTGTGACGCGGGACAAATCCCTGTCGGCGCAGTTTGAACATTCCATCGGGATTACCTCGGGCGGCGCGGATATCTTTACGCTGTCGCCCAAGGGCATGTTCCACCCGACCTACAAAATGACCTAATCGGGCCGGTCGTCCTGATCAAAGCGTTGCCAGAGCAAGGACAGCACCGTTTGCCCGCACAATGACGTGCTGCAATCGCTGATCAACACCGGCAAGCCGAAAGGCTGCGGCGCTGGCAGGGGGATATGTGCCTCCCGCCGGACGTGGTGGCTGTCGGTGATGTCGGAAAAGGTGCTCATCCCCGAACGTTAGCACAGGCGCGCGTTATTGCAAAATCAGGGCGCGGCCATGAGGGTGATGTAGGTGTCGCCGTAGCGGCGCAAATCCACCTGAACAAAGCCCGCCAGCGGCTGCGGCGCATTGTCTTCCACCACAATCAACGCATCAGAGGCCAGCCAGCCGCCGGCCTTGGCGGACGTTACGGCGTTGGCGGCCAGCCCCTTGCCGTAGGGCGGATCGAGAAACACCAGATCGCAAGGCGCGGGTGCCGCTGGTAGCTTGTCCGCCGCACAGGTCAGAAGGGTGGCGTCGTCTTCGCGGCGCGTCTTGGCAATGTTTTCGCGGATCAGTTTTTGTGCGGTGCGGCCGTTGTCGACGAAGGTGCAGTGGGTGGCGCCACGCGACAGCGCCTCCAATCCCAACGCACCGGTGCCTGCGAACAAGTCCAGCACCCGCGCGCCTTGGGGCAATCCATGGCCCATCAGCACGTTGAACAGACTTTCGCGCACGCGGTCGGGCGTGGGCCGCAGGTGGGCCGCTGCATCCCCTTTGCCAACCGAGGCCAGCGTCAAACCGCGATGCTGACCGGCGATGATCCTCATGGGCGCAACAGGGCTTTCATGTCCGTCTCGGGGTCTTGGATCAGCGGTTTGGCGGGGGATTTCCCGGCCTCGATCAACCGCTTTCCGATCATGTAATTGCGCGGGTCGTTCATGGCGTCCACGGCCAGCAACTGATCGCCACGGAAATACCAATGGGATTGCGCGTCGCCGGTCTGGCGCACGACCACATCGTCGTAGCCGAGGTTCAGCCCCGCGATCTGCAGTTTGATGTCGTATTGATCCGACCAGAACCACGGTTTCGGGGCGTAGGGCACATCCGCCCCCAGCATGTTGCGCGCCACGCATTCGGCCTGATCAATGGCGTTGCCGACGCTTTCGAGACGGATCTGTTGCCCGTACCAATCCAGCGTGGCGCAATCACCTGCGGCCCAGATGCCGGGCACGCTGGTCTGGCCGTAAATATTTGTCTGGATGCCGTTGTCACAGGCCACGCCCGCGCCTTCGGCCAAGGCGGTCGCGGGGTAAATGCCCACGCCGACGATGGCGAAATCCACGTCCAGCGTGGAGCCATCTGACAAAACCGCGCCGGTCACGCGGTCCTCGCCCGTCAGCCGGTCCAGCCCCGTGCCTTCGCGAATGTCGACGCCGTGGGCTGCGTGCAGGTCGCGGAAATAGTCCGAGGTTTGGGGCGCTGCGACACGTTGCAAAATGCGGTCCGCCATTTCCACCAGCACCACCTGCAGGCCCAGCTTGGCCGCGACCGCCGCAGCCTCAAGCCCGATATAGCCGCCCCCGATAATCAACAGCCTGCGGCCTGCAACAAATTCGGGCATCATTGCATCCGCATCCGCCAGATTGCGCACCTGATAAACACCGTCCAGATTGCCGCCAATGGCATCGGGCAGCAGGCGCGGGTGTGACCCGGTGGTAAAGGCCAGCTGATCGTAATGCAGCACCTCATCCCCCTCCAGCGTAACGGTCCTTGCAGTGCCATCCACCGCGACAGCGCGGGTGCCGGTGCGAAGGTCAATGTCGTTGCCATCATACCAGTCACGGGGCCGCAGAAAGAGGCGCTCACGCTCCATCTCACCCAGAAGGTATGCTTTGGACAGCGCAGGGCGTTGGTAGGGGGGGCCGTCTTCAGCCCCCAATAGGGTGATGTCGCCGTCATACCCTTCGGTGCGCAATTTCCCGACCAACGACGCACCGGCCTGTCCGGCCCCGATCACAACAATATGGCCCATGATACGTTCCTGTCTGGTTCCCGCCACGCTGGACCCTATATGGTGGGGCGATACAGATGCAAATGCCGAAAGGGGCTGCGAATGACGATTTCAGTGGGTGACAAACTTCCCGATGCGATGCTGGTAAAGATGGGCGATGAGGGGCCGGAACAGGTTTCTGTGTCGACGCTGACCGAAGGCCGCAACGTCGTCATTTTCGCGGTGCCAGGTGCCTACACCGGCGTTTGCACCACGGCCCATGTCCCGTCTTTCATCCGCACCCAGGACCAGTTCAAGGACCGCGGTGTTGAGGAAATCATCTGCGTGTCCGTCAATGACCCCTTCGTGATGAGCAACTGGGGAGAGGCCACAGGTGCCACCGACGCAGGCATCACCATGGTCGGGGATGCCGCTGCCGAATTCACCAAAGCGCTGGGCATGGATTTCACGGCCCCGCCTGCGGGCCTGATCAACCGGTCAAAACGCTATGCGATGCTGGTTATGGATGGCGAAGTGAAGGTGCTGAACGTCGAAGACAGCCCCGGTGAATGCGGTATCTCGGCTGGCGAAGGTCTGCTGGACGATATGGGCTAAGCGCCGCCTGCAAGCGCGTCCATTTTCTGGGCCAGCTTCAAATCAAGATCTGACAACCCGCCTGTGTCGTGGGTTGTCAACTTTACCTCGACGGTTTTGTAGACATTGAACCACTCCGGATGGTGGTTCAGTTTTTCGGCCACAATCGCGGCGGACGTCATCCAGCCAAAGGCCTCGATGAAATTGCCGAAGGTGAAGGTTTTTTTGGCGGAGGTTTCCCCAACCTCCCAACCTGCTGCGGTCAAAGCGTCTTTGCCTGCTTGGTCCAATGGGTCGCTCATTGCTGTTCCTCCACGTCGATTTTCTTGAACGGTCCATAAGATGTCAGGACCTCGATTTCTTCGTCAATGGCCGCGCGCTCGGCCTTGAGGTAATCCGCCACGGCACCACGGAACCCTGCATCGCTGAACCAATGCAGCGAATGGGTTGTGACAGGCAGATAGCCACGCGCGAGTTTATGTTCGCCCTGCGCGCCCGCTTCGACGCGCGCCATGTCGTGGGCAATGGCGTAGTCGATGGCCTGATAATAGCAGACCTCGAAATGCAGGCAGGGGTGGTGTTCTGAACAGCCCCAATAGCGGCCATAGAGCGTGTCACGTCCGATAAAGTTCAGCGCGCCTGCCACGGGCACGCCGTCGCGCATGGCGAACACCAACAGCATGTCATCGCGCAGGGTGTCTTGCGCGATGTCGAAGAACCGCCGCGTCAGATAGGGCTGCCCCCATTTGCGCGCGCCGGTGTCTTGATAGAACGTCCAAAAGGCATCCCAGTGGTGTGGTTCAATCTGATCACCGGTCAGTTGCACGATTTCCCCGCCGAAGTCCTGCGCCGTGGCACGTTCCTTGCGCAGGGTTTTTCTTTTGCGCGACGACAGCGCGGTCAGAAATCCGTCCCAATCTGCGTAGCCGTCATTTGCCCAATGGTACTGTTGCGACGTGCGGTGCAGCAGGCCCATTTCCGCGCCTGCCAATGCTTCACCTTCGGTGCAAAAGGTGGCGTGCAATGATGACAGATCATTGTCAGATGCAATCTGTACAGCCCCCTGCACCAAGGCCCCCATACCGATGCTTTCATACCCCGGTCGGGTCAGAAAACGGCGCCCTGTTGCGGGCGTAAATGGCACGGCAATCTGCAATTTGGGGTAGTACCGCCCGCCCGAGCGTTCAAACGCATGGGCGAAGTTATGGTCGAACATATATTCGCCCTGACTGTGGGATTTACCATATAGGGGGGCCACCGCGATCAGCTGACCGTCTTGCCGTGCGGCCAGATAGTGCGGGTCCCAACCGGTGCCCGCGCCCACGCTGCCACTGTCTTCAAGCGCCTTGAGGAACCGGTAGGTCGTGAAAGGATCAATGGCGCGTCCCTCGCCTGCCTCCGGACAGGCGCAGGCATCCCATTCGGCGGCGTCAATCCGGCCAAGGGTCGTGTGCGTGGTGATTTCGATTGCGCTGCCGTCCATATCCTTCAGGTGGCGCAGGCGCGCGCAAGTTCAAGCACGGTAACCTTCGAAAGTGATGTTATCCGCGATCTTGCGGGCCTCCGCCTCCATCTGTCTGGACCGGATCGTCCAGCACAGGATCGGCACATCGCGCGCCCGCAACTGTGCCACATGGGGCGAATTCAGATCATCCTGCTGGTGGCTGATAAAACAGGCCCCCACGCGGTCGAAATCCGGAATGGCCGCCTGTTCGTGCCGGACCTTGGCAGGAACGGTCGGCCAGTCTTCCGCGGGATAGGGGCAGGTCGTCAGTCCACGTGGGATGTCAGGCGCATATTGCGCGCAGGCAGCCACGGAATGCGGATTGAACGACATCAGCGCCGCATCCCCGTTGTATCCATCAAGAACAGCGCAAACCGCTTCTTCCAAGGGTCCTACGGCAGGGCCAAGGCCCCCGTCCTGATCCTTGATTTCAATTAGCAGGGGAACGGCGCCCGCGACCTCCGCCAGAACCTGTTGGAGGGTCGGAATGGTGCCGCCACCGGTTAAGGCAATGGTGCCAAGTTGGGCTGCGGTCTTGCCCGCGACCGGGCCGGACTGTCCCGTCAGACGGGCCATGTCGTAGTCATGAAACACCATCGGCACCCCGTCCGCCGACGGCTGGATATCGACCTCTATCCCGTACCCGCTGGCAACGGCGGCCCGCACGGCCTCAAGGGAATTTTCCGCCCATTGGCCGTCATGCAGGGCGCGATGGGCGATGGGCCGTTTCAGAAAGCTTCGGGGCAGGGTCATGCGATTTCGAAAATGGCTTCAATTTCGACGGCCACGCCAAAGGGCAGCGATGCGGCGGACACGGCGCTGCGGGCGTGGCGGCCCTTGTCGCCCAAGGCTTCGACCATAAAGTCGGAGGCCCCGTTGATGACCTTTGGCTGGTCGTGAAAATCGGATGTCGAATTGACGAAGCCTACAAGCTTGACCACCCGCACCAGCCGGTCAATCTCTCCGTCGCAGCCTGCTTTGAGTTGCGCCAAAAGGCTGATGGCGCAGGCTTTGGCCGCTTTCGCCCCCGCCTCGGCGTCCATATCCGCGCCCAATTTTCCTGTGATGAACCCATCGGCATCCGCTGAAATCTGGCCCGACACGAACAGTTGGTTGCCGGTCCGGACCCAAGGGACGTAGTTGGCCGCCGGTGCAGGCGCGTCCGGCAGGGTGACGCCCAGTTCGGCAAGGCGGGTTTCGATGGTGGACATAACGCTTCCTTTCGTCGGTTTGCGCCGACGCTAGACTGCCTTGTCCTGCGCCGCAATCATCCGTCGCGGAATGTCCGCGCGATGTAATCGGTCAGGGGGCGCACGAGGTAGTTCATGGGCGTGCGATCTGCGGTGCGGATGAACGCCTCCACCGGCATGCCGGGGATCAGTGTCGCGGTTTCCGGCAATCGGGCCAGTTCTCCGTCGTTGAGTGTGATTTCCGCCCGATAATACGATGCGCGCGTGGCGTCATCCGTAAAGGCATCAGCCGAGACAAGCGCCACGGTGCCGTAGAGTTCCGGCGTCGTCCGCTGATCCAGCGCAGAAAACCGGACGCTGACCTCCTGTCCGATGGTCAGGGCGTCAATATCGGTCGGTTGCACACGGGTCGCAATGACGAGGGGACGGTCCTGCGGGACAATAAACAGCAACGGATCGGCGGGTCGGATAACAGCGCCTGTGCCGAAAACCGTCAGCCCGTAGACAATGCCACCCACAGGTGCCCGAATATCAAGACGGTCAAGCTGCCGCACCAAAGATACCCGCTGTTCGCGCAGTTCAAGTTCATTGAACTGCAAGTCCCGCAAACGCGTGATCGCTTCCTCGCGACGTGTGGTTTGCAGACCCAGAATCTCAAGGTCGATTTCAGTGATCCGTTCGGCGGCACCGGCCATGGCGGCCATCAGTTCCCCGACCTGTCCGCGCAACCGTGCCTGTTCCCGTTGCAGGTTCAGGATCGTTGACGCCTGTGCCAGCCCGCGATCTAGCAGGGACTGCTGGTTCGAAAGTTCCTCTTCGATAAGCTCAAGCTGGGTTTCAAGGGCGGTCAGTTGTGCTTCCACGCCGTTTATCTGTGCGGCGATCTGGTCCTTGCGGTTCAAAAGCTGCTCGGTGCGCTGCTGTTCACTTTCGCGACGCGCCTCGAACAGGTTGATCTGGCCCGCTTTGAGGTCTGAAATCATGTCCGGATCACCGTCTTCAAGAAGCGGATCAAAGGTCAGTTCCGTTGTGCTGTCACGCTCTGCCTCGAACCGTGCGCTGCGGGCCAGAATTTCGAACAACTGCCCTTCGATGACAGATAAAGAGGCTTCCAGATCCTGGGAATCGAGGCGCAACAACAGCTCCCCCGCTTCGACGGTCCCGCCTTCATCAACCGAAATTTCCGTGATCACGCCCCCGTCGGGATGCTGGACGATCTGCCGGTTCTGGTCGACCTCAATCAGGCCACTGGCGATGACCGCACCGGTGATGCGGGCCGTCACGGCCCAGCCGCCAAAGCCGCCCACAAGGATCAGCAAACCCACCAGCCCGAGGGTCAGGGGCCGTCGTGCGGACCAGTCGGTTTTCATGTGACCCCTCCTCCCTTGCCTTTGCCTTTGTCAATCTGCTGACGATTGGCGAGGATTTTGGCCTTCACCTCTTCAGTGGGGCCAAAGGCCTTCAGGATACCGCCGTCAATATACATCAGTTTGTTGCACTGTTCGATCGCCGCCGGACGGTGGGCCATGACAAACACGGACCGGCCTTCGGCCCGCATCATCCGGATCGCCATGTTCACAGCGATAGACCCTTCATTGTCTAGGTTTGAATTCGGCTCGTCCAGAATCAGAAAGACAGGATCACCATAAAGCGCGCGGGCCAGCCCGATGCGCTGCACCTGACCGCCGGACAAACGCCCGCCCGACCCGTCAATCACAGTATCGTATCCCTCGGGCAGTTGCAGGATCATGTCGTGCGCTGCAGCGCTTTTGGCGGCCTTGATCACTGATGCATGATCCGGATCGGTCGCCATGCGCGCGATGTTGTCGCGGATCGTGCCGGACAGCAGCGTCACGGTCTGCGGCAGATATCCGACATAGCTGCCCAGCGTGTCCGCGTCGTATTGATCAAGAGACGCCCCGTCCAGCCGGATCGTCCCGCCGGCGGGATGCCACAACCCGGCCAGTGCCCGCGCGAGGGTGGATTTCCCCGCACCCGATGGCCCGATGACGCCGACTGCATCACCGGGATCAACCTTGAAGGACACCATCCGCAGGCTCGCCTTTGTCTCTCCGGGGGGAAGGATAGTGACCTGATCGGCCACGATCTTGGCGGCGGGGCGGGGCAGTTCCGTGCGCGCCTGCGGCACCGGAACAGCGCCCAGCAATCGGGTCAGGTTGATCCACCCGATGCGCGCACGCTCCAGTATCGCCCACTGGTTGATCAACTGCTCGATCGGGGCGAGTGCGCGGCCCATCAGGATGGACCCTGCGATCATGGCACCCGGCGTCAACTCGCCCTGCAGAACCAGATACGCCCCGACGCCCAGCATCGCAGATTGCAAGAACAGCCGGAATGATTTGGTGATGCTGCCATATGTACCCCCAAGATCACCGGCCTTGATGCCTGCCTTGAGGGATTTGTTGCGCAGATCAAGCCACCGCTGGAATGCCGCGCGGCGCATCCCGAGAGCCTGAATGGTGTCCGCCCCGCTGCGCAACTGCTCCCCCATGGCTTCGGCGCGGAACGTGGCCTCGTTTGCGTTGTCCAAGGGTTTCCGGCTCGTCATCTGGTTCAGCAGTGCCACCGTTATCAGAATGGTGCCGCCGCCCACGGCCAGATAGCCCAGAAAGGGATGGAAAATGAAAATGCCGACCATAAAGATAATGGCCCACGGCAGGTCGAACGGGGCCAATGCCACCGGTGAGGTGATGGCCCGTTGAATAGCCTGCAGGTCGCGCTGGGCAGTTTCGGCCTCGACCGGGGCGCGGCCGGACGCCTTGGCGCGCAGGGCCGCATTGAACACCCGTTCATCCAGATCGGTCTGAAACTGTGCCCCGATCCGCCCCATGATCCGCCCGCGGGCATAATCCAGAATGCCCATCATCAGGTACATAAACCCCACGATGACGGACAGCGCGATCAGCGTCTCCAGCGATCTGGACCCCAACACACGGTCATAGACATTCAGCATATACAGCGGTCCGGTCAGCATCAGCGCGTTCACGAAGCTGCTGAAAATCCCCACAAACCAGTAAAGGGCACGCGATCTGGACCGCACCGCCACCAGTTCGGCGCGGCCTGCTTTAAGTTCTGCCTTCGTCGGCTCCTTTTGCATCATGAGCGCAAAATCGCCTTTCCCTATGCGACGGGCCACAGATGTGGCACCTTGGGGTTGAAAGTGGCACCGGTTTCGATCACGCCATGCCACGCCATTCTAAGTCCTGAGGGCCCGAATAGACCAAAGGATCATTTCATAAGTCTTACCAACAGCTGCACCGGATAGACCATTGCCACGCACATATTTTCTTTTCTTTCGCCCGTTCTGCGTCCTAATCGCCATAGCCGGTCTTGCTGCCTGCACGGTCGGGGATCCGTCACTGTCAATCAATGACCCTTACGAGGCAACCAACCGGCAAATCCACGCTTTCAACAAGGGTCTGGACCGATCGGCGCTGCGGCCCTCCGGTCGTGTGACAGATTCCATTCCGCGTGAATACACCCAGCCGATTACCAACTTCGCTGACAATGTAGGGCTGCCTGCGGCAGTGGCCAACGGACTTTTGCAGGCAGACATCGGCGGGGCTGCGACCAACACGATGCGGTTTTTGATCAATACGACGGTGGGCATCGGCGGCCTGTTCGATCCGGCAGGGGCCATCGGGCTGACCGAACAGAAAACCGACTTCGGGGAAACATTGCATGTCTGGGGCGTGGGCGAAGGCGCCTATATCGAACTGCCGCTTCTGGGGCCCAGCAACCAGCGAGATGCGGTCGGTGAACTGGTCGAATTGCTGTTCGACCCGCTGGATCAAGTGGGCACCGCCCCCCAGATCGCGTACGGCACCTATGCACGCGCCGCCGATCTGGCGGTCAACCGCGGTGATCTGTTCGAAACGATTGACGGCGTTCTTTACGACAGCGCTGACAGCTACGAACAGGCCCGTCTGATCGCCTTGCAAAACCGCCGTTTCGAATTAGGTCAGGCTGCACCGGCGGAGGATGCGATTGATCCGTTTGCCGGTGACGTAAGCCTTGAAGGGTTCGAATAATGACCGCTCTGACCTTTGATCGTCGACGTTTCATCGCCTTGGGCGCGGCACCGTTGATGGCTGCCTGTCCGATGCCGGCGTTTGCGCTGACAGGTGCGCAGGCCGAAACCCTCGTGGATCGCGCCGTGGCTGAAATCAACGGCGTCATCGCCTCCGGTGCGGCTTTGCCGTCCATGATCAACAGCTTCAAAGGTATTTTCGACCGTTACGCCGACACCGCGTATCTGGCGGCCTACGCCTTGGGCAATGACGGGCGTTCGGCCTCGTCTGCGCAAAAGCAGGCCTTCGCCGATGCATTCGGGTTCTACCTTGCGAACAAATATGGCCGCCGTTTCAATGAATTTGTAGGCGGCCAGATCGAGGTTCAGGGATCACAACCGGTGAATTCCTATATCGAGGTGCAGACACGCGCCCTTTTACCAAACCAATCCCCCTTGCAGGTGGATTTTCACGTGACCGACCGTCCGGGCCGCCCGGTGTTTTTCAACCTGATCGTTGAAGGCATCAACATGTTGCTCAGCGAACGCGCCGAAATCGGCGCCATGCTGGATGCACGCGGCGGCAATCTGGACGCTTTGATCAGGGATTTGACATGACACGACTAGCTTTGGCGATGATCCTCGCCCCCGCGATTGCTGCGGCCACCCCCTATGATGGCGTCTACCGTCAGAACGCCAACGCCGAATGTGCGCTGGTGGGGGTCGATGGCGGCGCTCTTCGGATTGAAGACGGAATTTTTTACGGGGTTGAGGTGGAATGCCGGATGACCAGACCCGTCAACGTCGTCGATATGGATGCCACCCTTTATACCATGAACTGCTCCGGCAATGATGAGGTCTGGACCGAACGGGCCATGCTGATGAACGACGCCGAAGAAGGCGGCATCATCATGATCTGGGACGGCTACGCCTTTCGCTATTCTCAATGTCCTGACCCGTCTGCGGCCCCCGTCGATGCCAGCGCCCAAGAAGAGACACCCGCAGACGAAGTGGCCAGCGACGGCTGATCACCTGCCGTTCAGGATAAGTTCCAGAAGCAGGTTTTCGATGATGTCTCCGGCCTCTTCCTCGGAATATCCAAGACCCTGACCATTCTGGCCGGACTGTCCGCCCTGACCGGTCTGACCCTGCGGCTGCTGTGTAACCCCGGCAGGCACCGTCATCGGCAGGGGGGAAACAGGCAAGCCCTCAAGGACGCGCACCATCGTCTCGTGCCAGATCTCGGCGGGAAGTCCGGACCCGGTCACGCCGGTCAGCGGTGTGTTGTCGTCATAGCCCATCCAGACCCCGGCGACGTAATCGCCGGAAAATCCGATGAACCATGCGTCCCGCGCCCCTTGGGTGGTGCCCGTCTTTCCCGCGATCTCCCAGCCGTCAACGGCGGCCCGGCGGCCCGAACCGCCCTCCACGACCTGATACATCATCCACGTCAGCTGCCGCGCGGCGCTTTCCTGAATGACCCGTTCACGAATCCCGCCGGTGGCCTCCAGCACCGGCAAGTCGTCCCCCATCAGGCGCAATTCGACCAGCCCGTAGGGCTTGACCGCCGATCCCCCGTTGAGTATGCCCGCATAGGCACCCGTCATCTCAAGCAGGGTACTTTCCGACGCGCCAAGCGCCAGCGCAGGACCATTCGCCAAATCACTGACGATGCCGAAATTTTCCGCGACCGTGCGGACATTTTCACGGCCCACGGTTTCGGACAGCGCCACTGCCGGAATGTTCAACGATTGCTGCAAGGCTTCGGTCAGGGTCACAGGGCCCTGAAATTCATTGGTGTAGTTGCGCGGACAGTATTCGCCCGATCCGGGCACCGTCCAGCAGCGCGGCTCGTCAACCAGAACGTCCAGCGGCGACATGCCCAGTTCCAGCGCCGTGCCATAGACAAACGGTTTGAACGCCGATCCTGTCTGCCGCAGCGCCTGCGTTGCGCGGTTGAACGCACCGGCAACCGTCAGATCGCGTCCACCGACCATGCCCCGCACGGCACCATCCGCCGACATCACGACAATCGCTGCTTGCGCCTGCGATCCTTCACGGACCTTGTTTTCAAAGACCCAGACCAATGCGGCTTCCGCTGCGTTCTGTATGCGGGGGTCCAGCGTGGTCTTGATGATCACATCTTCGGTCGTCTGTTCGGTAAAGAAATTTGGCCCGCTGTCCATGACCCAATCGGCAAAATAGCCGCCCGCACGGCGGCGCGCCGCCTCGGACAGGGTGGCTGGATTGGCCTGTGCAATGGCCTCCTCTTGCGGGGTCAGATACCCCGCTTCCCGCATCAGGCGCAAAACCGTCGCGCCCCGATCCTGCGCTGTCTGCAGGTTCCGCGTGGGCGAGAAACTTGACGGCGCCTTCAAAAGTCCTGCCAGCATCGCCGCCTGTGGCGGGGTCACCTCTGCCGCCGAAATCCCGAAATACCGCTGCGCGGCGGCCTCGAACCCGCGTGATCCGGCACCCAGATAGGCGCGGTTCATATAGATCGTCAGGATTTCATCCTTGGTATAACGGGTCTCCATCGCCATGGCGTAGGTCATCTCGACGATTTTGCGCCAAAGGGTCGTGCTGCGGCAGTCCTGTTCGTAGGCGGCCTCGTCTTCCCACTGATCGGGGTCAAACGGCTGGCCGAAACACAGCAGCTTTGCCGTTTGTTGGGTGATCGAGGACCCGCCTGCGCCACGGAACGGGTGCCCGTTCAGCCGCTGGTTGCGAACCATGGCCGCGCCGGTCGCGTAGAAATCGACGCCGATGTGATACCAGTTGTAAAACCGCTTGTCCTCGGTGGCGACAATGGCGTTGCGCAAATGGGGGCTGACGGTCTGTGCCGTGACCATCCCGCCAAACTGGTCCCCGCGCCACGCGAATGTCTCTCCGCGCACGTCCAGCAGGGTAACGGACCCGCGGGTCCGGCCATCAACAAGGTCTTCGAACGGCGGCAGGGTCGATGCGTAGTAAAGGACCGCCAGACCCACGATCGCCCCGACAACCAGCGCCCCGCGCCACGCCAGACGCCACAGCAGGATCAACAGCCATTTGAAAGGCCACAGGAGTGTGCCCAGCACCCCGCGCGGCTTTGTCTTGGGACGTCGCGCCGGTTTACGCTTTTTGGGCGCAGCTTTGCTGCGCTTGTCCGCCACCAGCGGTGCGCGTGATCCTCGTTTACCAGCCATTCTGCCCACTCTCGCTTGCGTCTTTTCGACGTCGCTTTCGCCCATGTTACTGCCGCTGATTCCAAAAGTAGAGAAACTTCGACACAGTTTAAGCGGTTTTCTGCCTGATTAATTTTTAGTCAAAAGGATCAAATTGTGCATTTTTTGTGCAAAACTTAAGTTGGCGCGCGCCAAATGCGGCGTCACTCGCTTGAGATACGTCACCCCTTGCGACCTTTTGTGACCAGCGCGGGCCTTCGGGGGTCTGCCAAGACGAAAACCGGAAGGGACAATCGTGAAACTCATTATTGCAACAATCAAACCGTTCAAGCTGGAAGAGGTCCGAGAGGCCCTGACAGCCATTGGCGTTCGCGGGATGATGGTCACCGAGATCAAGGGCTTCGGCTCTCAGTCCGGGCACACCGAAATCTACCGCGGCGCGGAATATGCCGTGAACTTCGTGCCAAAGGTGAAGCTGGAAATCGTCGTGGCCTCTGCCATGGCCGAACAGGTGGTCGAAACCATCGCCAGCACCGCCAAGACCGACAAAATCGGTGACGGCAAAATCTTTACACTCGATGTGCAAAGCGCCCTGCGCGTCCGCACCGGTGAAATCAACGACGACGCGATTTAAGCGGCTCATAGAGGAACTCAAACAGATGAAATTTCTGAAAACACTATCGGTCGCGGGTGCAGTTGCAGCACTTCCGACCCTCGCGCTGGCGCAAGATGCCGCTCCCGGCTTCGATGAAATCGGCCCCTATATCATGACCACCCTGCTGTTCCTTGTGGGCGGTTTTCTGGTGTTCTGGATGGCTGCAGGCTTTGCCATGCTTGAGGCCGGCCTCGTGCGGTCCAAGAACGTCACAATGCAGCTGACCAAGAACATCGCATTGTTCTCATTGGCGGCGATCATGTACTGGCTGGTTGGTTTCAACCTGATGTACCCAGGTGACTTTAACGGCTACTTCGCCTTCAACTTTGTCCCAACGGTGCTTGAACCGGTCGGTCTGTCTGCTGCTGACGCATCACTTGATTATGCGTCCGTTGCGTCCGACTTCTTCTTCCAGCTGATGTTTGTGGCTGCCACGGCGTCCATCGTGTCCGGCGCTTTGGCCGAACGCATCAAACTGTGGCCCTTCCTGATCTTCGTGATTGTGCTGACTGGTATCCTCTACCCGATTTCCGGCTCCTGGCAGTGGGGCGGCGGCTTCTTGTCCGAGATGGGCTTCTATGACTTCGCGGGTTCCACTGTTGTGCACTCCGTGGGTGGCTGGGCTGCTTTGGCTGGCGCACTGATCCTCGGGCCACGTCTGGGCAAGTACAAAGACGGCCGCGTGAACCCGATGCCTGGTTCCAACCTGGCCCTCGCAACGCTTGGTACGTTCATCCTGTGGCTGGGTTGGTTCGGCTTCAACGGCGGCTCCCAACTTGCTGCGGGCACTGTGGGTGACATCACCGACGTGGGTCGTATCTTTGCCAACACCAACATGGCGGCTGCCTCCGGTGCTGTTGCGGCCCTGATCCTGACGCAGATCATGTACAAAAAGGTCGACCTGACCATGGTGCTGAACGGCTGTCTGGCGGGCCTCGTGTCCATCACGGCGTCCCCGCTTGAACCCTCCATGTTCGGGTCCCTGTGGATCGGTGCTGTTGGTGGTCTGATCGTGGTCTTCACTGTGCCGCTTCTGGACAAGCTGAAGATCGACGATGTCGTCGGCGCCATTCCGGTACACCTCTTTGCAGGTATCTGGGGCACCATCGCCGTGGTCTTCTACACCCCTGAGACAAGCCTGATCACACAGCTGACAGCCATCGTCTGCTACGGTGTGTTCACCTTCGTTGCCGCAGGCATCGTGTGGTTCATCCTGAAAGCCACCACAGGCATCCGCGTCTCCGAAGAGGCAGAGATTCAGGGTCTCGATACGTCCGAGCTGGGCATGGAAGCCTACCCCGACTTCACCAAAGGCTAATTCTCCCTGACATAGCCTTACCAAAGAGGGCCCCGCTTTCACCGGCGGGGCCCTTTTTGCATGTCTTGCCGTATTCAGGGGCGGCAATCGGATAAAGTCCTTGGTTCGGCGCGACCTTTGCGCCCATAGTGCCACAAAGGCCCGATCAACAAAATTGGCAAACACCATGACAGCAGACGACATGCCCCCTTGGGCGGAGAACCTAAACAAGATGATGGTGCGCCTGAACCGGCGGATGGAATATCAAAACCAGCTGATTGCATTCGGCAACTTGGGGCCCGACCACATCGTTGACATCAGCCATCGGGGCGATCCGTTTCGCATCTATGTCCCCTTCGGCGACCGCGACCTTATCCAGCGGCACCTGATCGCAGACCGCGATTTCTACGAATCCGAATACCTCAACAAACTGAGAGAGATGGATATCGTGCCCGAAGGTCAGGTCATCATTGATGCCGGTGCGAACATCGGAAACCATACCGTCTATTTTGATCACTACTTCAAACCGTCGCGGCTTTATTGCTTCGAACCCCAGCGTACTGTGTTCGACGCGCTGCAACGCAATATCGAACTGAACGCAAAAGGCCGCGATATCCGTGCGACAAACGCCCTTCTGGGGGCCGCAAAAGGCACGGGGTCGCTGGCGTCCTACAAACAGGGCAATTTGGGGGCCGCATCATTTTCGCACGATAACAATGGCCAGACCCCGATGGTCTCTCTGGATGATACGCTGACCAAGGCGGACCTCAAAAAGGTCGGCTTTGTAAAAATTGACGTCGAAGGCTACCAGATCGAGGTGCTGCGCGGCGCCCACAACATCCTGACGCAAAGCAAGCCCACCTTGTGGATCGAGGTGTTTCGCCATGAACGCGAGGAGTGCGATGCCTTCCTCGCGGACTATGGCTACAGCGGGACGGAATTGTACCGCAGCAACGTCATCTATCAGGCAAGCTGACGTCGCGCGGTTGTCACTTCGACTGCATCTTCTCGACCATTTTCAAAACGGTCCGGCGCGGCAGGAACGGCGTAATCCACCCCAGCATGAATGACAGACGTTTGTCATTGATCGCCACAAGATCGCCGTTCATCATCGCGTTATATCCGTATTCCGCCACGCTTTCAGGGGTCGCGCCCGACTTGACCAGATCGGTCCCGTCCAGATCGGCGCGGTCCGCAAACTCCGTTTCGACGTAACCGGGTGCCAGAACCGTTACGGTGACACCCTTGTCGCGCAATTCATGATCGACCGCCTGGCTAAACGAATTCACAAACGCCTTGGTGGCGAAATAGACGGCCTGCAATGGTCCGGGCATGAACCCTGCCGTGGACCCGACATTCAAAATCCTGCCGCCGCCCTTGGCCGCCATTTTAGAACCAAACGCATGGGTCAACGTCACCAGCGCCTTGACGTTCAGATCAATCATCGCCTGTTCATCGGCAAGATCGCGGTCAATCAGCCGCCCGTGACCGCCGAAGCCCGCGTTGTTGATCAAAATATCAACCGTCATATCAAAGCCCTCGACAGCCTCGACCAGACTTTCCGCGCCATTGGCGGTTCCCAGATCCAGCGCGACAACCCGCACGGTGACCCCGTGCGCAGCCTCCAGTTCATCTTTCAATGCGTTCAAGGCATCCACGCGACGTGCGGTCAGGATCAGATCACCACCGGTCTTTGCATGAAAACGGGCCAAAGCCGCGCCAATCCCGGAGGAGGCGCCTGTGATAAGGGCAGTGTTGGGCATGATCTTCTCCGGTAATGGCAAGGGGCGTCCCCTTGATATGGGAACGCCCCTGTTGTGTTACGAGGGCGCAGGCATCTTTATGAAAACCTGTCCGCAACGCCTTTGATAAGGCGTTGCTACACCCCTGCGTCGATGATCGCTTGCGCCAGTACGGGAACGGTTTCGGCGTTCAGACCGGCAATGTTCATCCGGCTGTCACCCACCATGTAAATCCCGTGATCGGCACGCAGCGCCTCGACCTTGTCAGGGCTGGTGCCCAAACGGCTGAACATGCCGCGATGTTCCGCCAGAAAATCGAACCGGTCGGAATTGGACAGGCGGCGCAGTTCAGCGGCCAACTGCTGACGCAGGTCCAGCATGCCAAGGCGCACCTCTTCCAGCTCGGCCTCCCAATCGGCACGCAGTTCAGGATCATTCAGGATCGTGGACACGATCCGGGCACCATGATCGGGCGGGAAGCTGAAATTCTGGCGGTTGAGGAAGGCAAGGTTCTGCTGCGCCAGATCGCGCTGCGCCTCATCCTTGGCAATCGCCATCAGAATGCCCGTGCGTTCGCGGTAAATGCCGAAGTTCTTGGAACAGCTGGCCGCAATCAGCACGTTGTCGAAGCTCTCCGCAACCATGCGGGTCGCCGCCCCGTCCTTGTCCAATCCGTCGCCAAAGCCCTGATAGGCAATGTCGATGAATGGCATCGCGGACTTTTCCTTCAGCAGGTCGATGACACCTTTCCACTGGGGCATCGTCAGGTTCGCACCGGTCGGGTTGTGGCAGCAGCCGTGCAGCAGCACGACGTCACCAGGCATCACCTGACCCAGATCGGTCAGCATCCCGACATAGTCGACCTGACCGGTTTCGCTGTCGAAATACCGGTAAGACTTCGACTTCATCCCGAGGTATTTGATGATCGACGGATGGTTCGGCCACGTGGGGTCCGACAGCCAGACGGTCGCACCGGGGGCAGCCATCTTGATCAGCTCCAACGCCTGACGGATCGCACCGGTGCCACCGGGGGTGGCCACAGCCGCCACGCGGTTGCGCGCCACAGCCCCATCCAGCACCAGATCAATCATCGCATCGGAGAACGCAGGATCGCCCGCCAGACCCGTGTAGGCCTTTGTCGTTTGCTCGGCGTTGATCCGGCGTTCGGCCTCTTTCACAGCGCGCATGACGGGCGTGTTGCCGGACGCGTCTTTGTAAACGCCCACGCCGAGGTCGATCTTGGTTTCACGCTCATCCGCGCGGTAGGCCGCCATCAGGGCGAGGATTTTGTCTTTAGGTTGGTCTTTCAGATGCTCAAGCATCATGCGTCTCCGGTTTGGATGGGAAGGTCAGGGAAGAGGCCCCATTCGGACCAGCTTCCGTCGTAAACAGCGTGATCGGTCTTGCCCATGCGTTCCATGGCAAGCGCAAGGATCGCGGCAGTGACGCCGGACCCGCACGACAAAATCGCAGGTTTCGACAGATCAACGCCAGCGGCTTCAAAGATGCGGCGCGTGGCGTCAGGGGATTTCATGGTGCCGTCTGGGTTCAGCAGATCGCGGTAAAACACGTTGCGGCTGTTCGGGATGTGGCCCGCGCGCAGCCCTTCACGGGGTTCGGGCACGTCGCCACGAAACCTCTCCGGCGCGCGGGCATCGACAATCACGTAGTCCCCCAGCTTTGAGGCGGCGGCCACCTGTGTGACATCCTTGACCATCTGGTTCTGGCGGCTGGTCGTCATGTGGCGGTCGCGGATTACGGGGGGCAGATCCTCGACCGGATGCCCCTCCGCCTGCCATTTGGGGAAACCGCCATCCAGCACCGCAATGTCTGTCTTGCCCATCAGACGGAACATCCACCACACGCGCGCTGCGCTGAAAATGCCCATGCCGTCATAGACCACAATCTGATGACCGTCGCCTACGCCCATCTTGCGCATCCGGCTCATGAATTTCTCGGTCGACGGCATCATGTGCGGCAGTTCTGACCGCTGGTCGCTGATCTCGTCTATGTCGAAAAACCGTGCGCCGGGGATGTGGCCTGCCTCGTATTCGCCCTGCGCATCCCGCGCCTCCGCTGGCATAAACCATGTCGCATCCAACACCCGCAGATCTGGGTCTTTCAGATGGTCGGCCAGCCAAGTGGTCGACACGAGTGTTCTTGGATCGTCAGAGGCCATGGGCACACCCTCTCTCAGCCATGAAAAACGGGCAAATTGGTTGCGTCGTCCCTACCGCTGCAATGGGTCCAGCGCAAGGGAACAACCAAAAAAGGGCGCCCCCGAAGGAACGCCCGACCCACATTTATACAGGTCTGTCTTTACTTGTTCATCGCAGATTTGATGACACCCACGATGGACGCCAGAACGCCACCACCGGCAGCGCCTCCACCCACAGCGCCGATAAGGGCGCCGATGTCCATGCCGCCCGCCGCGTCTGCTGCACCGTCAACCATGGACGCATCCATGCCCAGCTGGCTGAGGATCGTTCCAGCGCCCGCGCCGCCGATTGCGCCCATGACAGTGTTCAACACCCCGCCTGCATTCAACGCTTCGGAAATCTTGCCTGTAATATTGCCGCCCACTGCGCCTGAAATCGCGGGGATCAGCAGTCCCATAATCATTTCCATAGTTCCCAATCCTTCCTGAGGGGGGCGAATATTCAAATTCGCACAGGCTCCGCCCACCAAAGCATGTGCTGCGCGCAGGCTAACAGAAGTCGGTTTTCAATCAATAGGGGAGCTTGCGCCGCCTATTCCCCGTGGCGCAGAAGCCGGGCCTTTTGACGCCCCCAGTCGCGCTTGGCCTCCGTGGCGCGCTTGTCCTGCTTCTGTTTGCCTTTCGCGATGGCGATCTTCACCTTCACACGGCCTTTGTGATTGAAATACATGACCAGCGGGACAAGGGTCATCCCCTGCCGCTGGGTCGCATTCCACAACCGCGCCAGTTCCCGCCGCGACACCAGCAGCTTGCGCCGCGCGCGTTCCTCATGGGGAAACATCGCCTGTTTGTAGGGCGCGATATAAGCGTTGGTCAGCCACAACTCCCCATCCTCGACCGAGGCATAACTGTCCGCGATGTTGGATTGTCCCGTGCGCAGGGATTTCACCTCGGACCCCGACAGCATGATCCCGCACTCAAGGTCATCCTCGATGGCGTAATCGTACCGTGCCCGCCGGTTTTCGGCGATCACCTTGTAATTCGGATTGTCGTCTTTTTTGGCCATGATCCGTTGCAGATAGGGGATGGCATAGGGCGCGGCAACCCGTAGCATGCCTGAAACCACGCCAAGGATGCCCATGACCCGCCCCCTGATCGACAATCAAACAGCGCGCCGCCTGTTTCTGGACCGACACCTTTTGCTGGGCCCCCGCAGCGGGCCGGGCAAGGGCGCCGACCTTCAACAGGTCATCGACGATCTCGGGTTCGTGCAGGTCGACAGCGTCAACACACTGGCCCGCGCGCATGACCTGATCCTGTGGTCGCGCCGGCAGCAATACCGTCCCCCGAACCTGCCCCGTCTGATGAAGACACGCGGTGCGTTTGAACACTGGACGCACGATGCCTCCGTTATCCCCATGACCCGCTTTCCCGTCTGGCGGCACAAATTCGCGCGGGACAAAGCGCACATGGATGCCAAATGGGATGCATGGCGACGCGACGGGTTTCGCGACCAACTCGACGCGGTAATGCGGCAAATCGCAGACGCCGGTGCCTGTTCCTCCATGGATGTCGGCGAAAACGAAGACCGGACATCAGGCGGCTGGTGGGATTGGCACCCGTCCAAAACCGCCCTCGAATACCTCTGGCGCTCGGGCGACCTTTCCGTCTGCCACCGGCGCGGGTTTCGCAAATACTATGACCTGACCGAACGGGTTATTCCCCCCGAACACCTCAACGCCCGCGTGCCGCAGGAGGAGATGGTCGACTGGGCCTGCCGCACGGCCCTCGACCGCTTGGGTTTTGCGACCTCCGGCGAACTGGCGGCCTTTTACGCCATCGCCACCCCCGCACAGGCCAAGGCATGGTGCGCCCGTGCGCTCACCTCCCGAACCATCATCGAGGCGGACATCCAGTCTCACGATGGCACGCTCCGCCGCTGCTTCGTTTTGCCGGAAATACTCAATAGCGCCCCGCCAGAGCCGAACGCACGGGTGCGGCTTCTCTCCCCCTTCGATCCCGCCCTGCGCGACCGCAAACGTGCCGAACGCCTTTGGGGCTTTCGCTACCGCATCGAAATTTTCGTGCCCGCGCCAAAACGCCAGTATGGCTACTACGTTTTCCCCGTGATGCAGGGGGATCGCATCATTGGCCGCATCGACACCAGACGCGACGGTGATCGCACTCTGGTCACGGCCTTCTGGCCCGAACAGGGCATCCGCATGGGCAAAGCGCGCGTCGCAGCACTCGCGGCTGAAATCGAACGTGTCGCCACCTTTGTGGGCAGCTGTGATGTGGAATGGTCGCCGGAATGGCTCAAATCCGGCAAAGCGGGCTAGTTCAACAGGCCCGCATGAACCATGGCATCGCGCATCTTGGTTTTGGTGCTGTCTTCCAGACCTGTAAGGGGCGAACGCACCTCGTCCGAACACAGGCCCAGAAGGGACATCCCGTATTTCGCACCAACCAGCCCCGGTTCTGTAAAGATCGCCTTGTGCAGCGGCATCAACCGGTCGTTCAGCGCCAGCGCGGCGGGGTAATCGCCGGCCAAAGTGGCCTCCTGCATTTGCGCGCACAGGGCGGGCGCAACATTGGCCGTCACCGAAATACAGCCCACCCCGCCTTGGGCATTGAACCCGATGGCAGTGGGGTCCTCGCCCGACAGCTGGACAAAGTCCGTGCCGCAACTCAGCCGTTGGTTGGGCACCCGCGCCAGATCACCGGTGGCATCCTTGACGCCAAGGATGTTCTCGTGCTGCGCCAGAACGCCCATCGTCTCGGGCGTCATGTCGACAACAGACCGGCCTGGAATGTTGTAAATCACAATCGGCAACCCGCAGTCGGCGGCGGCGGTAAAATGCGCGATCAACCCGCGCTGGGTGGGCTTGTTGTAGTAGGGCGTCACGACCAACGCCGCGTCGGCCCCGGCGACCTTGGCCGCCTTCACCAGACGCACGGTTTCCGCGGTGTTGTTTGACCCCGCACCAGCGACCACGGGGATACGCCCCGCAGCGGCCTTGACCACCGTTTCAACCACCAGATCGTGTTCCGCATGGGTCAGGGTCGGGCTTTCGCCGGTCGTGCCCACCGGCACCAGACCATGACTGCCCTGTTCGATATGCCACTCCACCAGTTTTTTCAGCGTATCAAGATCCAACTGGCCGTCCTTGAACGGCGTCACCAAAGCGGGGAGAGAACCCTTCAGCATGATACGCATCCTTTCAGTTGGGGGGCAGTGCCCGTGAATCCCACGTCCCCTAACGGGGTTTTCCGCCTTTGCCAAGTTTGTGAGTTGTAGCCCGCTCAAGTCGACTTAGATTTGTTGTAACCACAACAGCACCCGCCCCGCGCGGCGTCCAGTCATCCGGAGCAGGAGGCGACCAGATGTTCAGAAAATTCGGCCCGTCCCTCGTGGCGGCCATGGCCCTTTTGGGCAGCCCCACATCGGGCCAGCCCGTCTCGTCCCCGGAATTTTTCGAGGCTGTTGCGCAGCTCCGGTCCGGCGACGGTGACGCCGTCTTCTCTGTCGAACCGGAAATCGACCCGCTTGAACGCGATGTGGTGCAATGGCTTTACCTGCGGGACGACGATACAACCGGCGTGCCGTTTGAAACCTACATGGACTTTCTGGCCAGCCGCCCTGACTGGCCCGGTCTGTCACGCATCCGCGCGGCGGCTGAACGGCGGATTAATGCAAATGTCTCCGACATCGACATTCTGACGTTTTTTGATGGTCATGACGTCGAAACCGGCGAAGGTGCTGCGGCCTATGCAGGCGCGCTGATCCGGGCCGGTCGCCGGACGGAGGCCGAAACGATGCTTGCCGCAGTCTGGACGACATCCGGCCTGACGCGCTTCGGCTTCCAGACAATTCTTGACGCCTATCCCGATGTGGTGGCCCCGTTGCATGACGCGCGCGCCGATATGCTACTGTGGCGCTGGCGTACTTCGGATGCCCTTAATGTTTTGCCGCTGCTGGACGAAGGCACCGCCGCACTGGTGCGCGCGCGCATCGGCTACATCACCAAGGCGGGCGATCTTGAAGACCGGCGCGCCCTTGTGCCCGAACGGCTCCGGTCCGATCCGGGGCTGGCCTATGACCGCTTCAACTGGCTGGCGGACCGCAGCGACTGGACGAATGCGTCAGAACTGCTGCTGGCCCAATCCACCTCGGCTGAAGCGCTGGGCGTGCCGTGGCGCTGGGGGTCCTGGCGGCGCACGCTGGCCCGCTGGCAGATGCGCGAAGGCAACGTGGATCGCGCCTATGCCATGGCCGCAAACCACTTTATCGACCCCGAAGAGGCGAATTATTCCGATCTTGAATGGCTCGCCGGATACATCGCGCTGACCTACCAGCGCGATTTTGAACGCGCCTTGCGCCATTTTGAGGCGTTCGATGCCTCTGTGACGTCTCCCATATCCAAGGGCCGCGCGGGCTACTGGCTGGGCCGCGCCCACGAGGGGCTCGGCAATGCAGAGGCCGCGGTGGCATCCTTTCAGGCCGGTGCGCAGCATCAAACATCTTTCTACGGGCTGTTGTCGGCAGAACGTCTTGGGCTGACGCTGGATCCGGATCTGGCGGGCGGCGACGATTTTGGCGATTGGCGCACGGGGCGCGTTTTGCAAAACGATCTGGTGCGGGCCGGACTGGCCCTTTTGGATGCGGGTGAACGCGGGTCTGCCGTCTTGTTCATCCGCGATGCAGCGGCGGATATGTCGCGACAGGACCTTGGCCAACTGGGCGAGATGCTTATGGATCTCGACGAACCGTTCTACACTGTCCTCGCCGCCAAGACCGCCGTGCGCGAAGGCACCGTCGTGCACGACGTCTATTTTCCCATCCACCCCATGGCTGGCCTCGACCTTCCGGTTGAACCGGCCCTTGCCTTGTCCATTGCACGGCAGGAATCCGAATTCCGGCTCGATGCGGGCAGTTCTGTCGGCGCGCTGGGATTGATGCAACTGATGCCGGGAACGGCCAGCGACGTGGCCGGTTGGCTCGATCTGCCCTACAACAGGGGTCGGCTGACGACGGACTGGCAGTACAACGTGGCCCTGGGGTCCGAATACCTCGCTTATCTGACGCGGCTTTTCGGGAACAGCCCCGTGATGATCGCGGCCGGATACAACGCAGGCCCCGGACGGCCCCGCACCTGGATGGAGGACCGAGGCGATCCGCGTCGCACCGTCAGCGGCGGTGACCGGGTCGATATTGTCGACTGGATCGAACACATCCCGTTCCGCGAGACCCGCAATTACGTCATGCGCGTGACCGAAGGGATCCCTGTCTACCGCGCGCGTCTGACGGGGGGCACAGGCCCCGTTCGGTTCACCGACCTTCTGATCGGAGAAGTCCCCTTGATCCGTCCCGTGGCGCGTCCGGACAGACCGGCACGGCAGGCACAGCCTGACCTCTCTGATCCCGTCATTGAACCCGTTTCCGACCCCGCGTCGACACCCCAACCAGAACCCTCTCCGGCGCCGGTGTCCGTGCCGCTATCCGACCGGACGCCCGATGCGCCTCCGGCCCCGTCGGGCCCGGCCCCGGTGCGACCGGTGGCACGCGCGGGCGAATAGACGATCAGGCCGCCTTTTGGGCGCGCCACAGGGTAAACAACCCCGCCGCAACAACCAGCCCCGCACCGATAGCGACGTTCAGGGCCAGCACCTCACCGAAGATCACCAGTCCGATGGCGCTGGCGAAAACCAGTTGCAGATAGGCAAAAGGCTGCACCGAACTGGCCTCCGCCACCTCATAGGTCTTGATCAACAACCAATGACCAGACGCGCCGGTGATACACAGCGCACCCATCCAGACCCAATCTGTGCGGATCATCGGCTCCCACGCCCAAAGACCCAACGGGGTCATCATCACGGCACCCGTCACACCTGTCCAAAAGAACGACGTCGCGGTGCTGTCGCGTCGCGCCACGTAGCGCGTCAACAGCCCGTACAGCGCAAACATGAACGCCGCCAATAATGGCACCGCCGCCGCCGGACTGAAGACAGCGATCCCCGGTTGCAGAATAATCAGAACCCCCACAAACCCTACGCCAATCGCCGCCCAACGTCGCCAGCCCACGCGTTCGCCCAACACCGGACCGGACAAGGCGGCCACCAACAGTGGATAGCACGTAAAGACCGCGTGCGCCTCCACCAGACCCAACAACACAAAGGCCCAGACCATGACGCAAATCTCAGCCGCCAAAAGCAGCCCCCGAAATCCCTGCACCAACGGCTGCGACGTGGCCGCTGCCGCACGGATGGACCCCGCCTGCCGCCGCGCAATCGCAATAACGAAGGCGGCAAAGAACCAGTACCGGATCGCCACGATCATCAGCACGTTGTATTCGCCTGCCAGATGGCGGCTGATCCCGTCCTGCACCGCGAAGACAAAGGTCGTGGCCACCATCAGCCAGATGCCCAACCGGTCGCCCTTCATCGTTTGACCCCACGGGTCATGTGCCTTTTGCGCCCGAAACCGGGGGTCCGCATGATGTCGAACCCCGCCGCCTCAAGCCCGCGCCGCACAAAACCGGCGGCAGTGTAAGTCGCACAGGTGCCACCCGTCACGGTATGCGCACCCACCTCGGCCAGCAGCGGATCGCCCCAAAGTTCGGGGTTCTTGGCAGGCGAAAATCCGTCCAGAAACCACGCATCCGCCATACCGTTCCAGATCGCCAAAGTGTCCCGCGCATCGCCATAGACCACATGCAGGTCGTAGTCGGGCCCGCTTAGGCGCGCGGGGATCACATCATCCTCAATCGCAAACACCTCAACCGGAAGCCCGTCATGCGCGGACAAAGCCTCGACCATCTCTGAAACGCGCATGGGGAAGGCCTCAAAGCTGGTGAACTGCAACCGTCCCGGCACGCCCGACGTCCGCCACGCGGCCAATGTCACCAGAAAGTTCAAACCCGTGCCAAAGCCCAATTCGGCCACATGAAAGCCGCCCCTGAACCGCGTGGGCAGATCGTTGCCAGCCAGAAACACGTGCCGCGTTTCTGCCACGCCGTCATCAAGGGAAAAGTAAGGGTCGTCGAACTGGCGCGACACCGGCACGCCGCCCTCGCGCCAGTCCAGATCTGCCCGCTGGTTTGTCATGTCTTTGTGTCCTATGTCTCGCCCAGACCATGAAAGCAGGGGGCGGCAATGGCAATGCCAGACGTGACAGTGCGCGGGGCAGGGGTGTTTGGTCTGGCCACGGCCTGGGCCCTGCTGAAACGTGGGCTTTGTGTTCAGGTGATCGACCCCAACGGCGTTGCCTCCGGCGCATCCGGCGGGATCGTGGGCGCGCTTGCCCCCCATGTTCCCGAACAATGGAACCCGAAAAAAGCATTTCAACTGGAAAGCCTGTTGATGGCCGACGATTGGTGGGCCGATGTCGCAGCCTGCGGCGGGTGCGATCCGGGATATGCCCGCACGGGACGGGTGCAACCTCTGGCCGAGGCGGGGGTTGCGTTGGCCAAGGACCGCGCCAAGGGGGCAGACACCCTATGGCAGGGCCGCGCCCGCTGGCAGGTCACCGACCAGCCGGGCGATTTCGCGCCGCCCTCCGCGTCCGGCCTGTGGGTCCATGACACCCTGTCCGCCCGTATCCATCCCCGTCAGGCCTGCGATGCCTTGGCCGCCGCGGTCTGCGCCAAAGGGGGTGAGATCAGCACCGGTGACATCCGCCACGGCGGCCCCACTGTCTGGGCCACCGGTCACGAGGGTCTGGCAGACCTGACAGCGCGCCATACCCGCCTTGTGGGCGCGGGCATCAAAGGTCAGGCCGTACTGCTGGCACACGATGCACGCGATGCCCCGCAGGTATTCATCGACGGGTTGCATATCATCCCCCACGGCGACGGGACCACAGCCATCGGGTCCACCACAGAACGCGACTTCGACGATGGTACTGCGACGGATACCCAGTGCGATGCGCTGCTCGACAAGGCCCGCGCCCTGATGCCTGTGCTGCGTGATGCCCCCGAACTCATCCGCTGGGCCGGTGTCCGCCCCCGCGCCCGAACGCGCGCACCCATGCTGGGCCGTCACCCGTTCCGCCAAGGGGACTTCATCGCCAACGGAGGCTTCAAGATCGGCTTCGGCATGGCACCCCTTGCTGCCGAACAGCTCGCGCACTTGATCACCACCGGCGAAAACCTGATCCCAGAGGATTTTGCACCCGACCGCAGCCTCTAGCGTATCTGCGCAATCATGCATTGCACCCCGTCAGGGTCGCGCACCCATGCGGTGCCATCGGCCCAACACAAGGTGGCCGACCGGGGCAGTGTCAGGGGCGATGTCGCACGATAGGTTACGTCCGTCAAAGGCCGCGCCAGCATCCTCTCGCCCATCAGCATCAACCGCTGGGCCAACAATGGCCCGTGGCTGACCAGGCCGTCATAGCCTTCAACCTCGCGGGCATAATCCGCGTCATAATGGATGCGGTGCCCGTTGAACGTCAGCGCGGAATACCGAAACAAAAGCGTGCTGTCGAAATGTGCCTCCTCGCGGTGGGTCTCGTCGACACGCGCATCGGGCGCGACACCGGCGCTCCCACCCTCTTCACGGTACACCAGATCTTGCCATTCCGTCAGCACGACCGCGCCCCGTTGCCAAATATCATGGCGGACGCGCACAAAGGCCAACGGCCCCGACCGGCCGGCCTTGCGTGTCACCCCGTCAATCACGCTGCGCTTCTCGGCCTGTATTCCCGCCAGCACCGGTGCGTGAAACAGCAAACGTCCGGCGGCCCACATCCGGCGTGGTAGTCCCACGTCGGGCATGAAATCCCCCACCGCCGGATGGCCGTCACGACCAAGGGCACCGGGGGGCTGGGGGTCCCAGAAATAGATGTGGTGAAAGAACGGGGGCAGAGCGCCCCCTGTGTCAGCCGTCACCCGAAGGCCCAAAGTTGCCTGCAAGGCCCGCGCACGGGCGGGATCCATCACGTCGGTCAGTGTTGTGACGCCGTCTTTCATGCCCTCAGGCTGGCGAAAAGACACCCCTCATGCAAGCACTAGCCGCGCGCGACCTCGGCCTTCAATGCCTCCATCAGGTTGGTCACCGTCTTGATGTTCATCTCGCCGGTCAGATCGCCGGCATCGTCGAATTGCTGACCGCTCGCCGCAACAAGAACCTCCGGCGTCTGGATGATCCGCGTGCCGAACGGCACCATGCACAGCCGCAACGCATATTGTGCACGCTCGCCGCCCGCGCGCCCGGCTGTGGCCGACATGATGGCAACCGGCTTGTCCTTCCACGGGCTGCCGTCCGTCCGGCTGACCCAGTCCAACGCGTTTTTCAGAACCCCGGACAGGGATTTGTTGTATTCTGGGGTAGAGATGATCACAGCTTCGGCACCCTTGATCTGATCCGACAGCGTCTGGACCGGTGCGGGAATACCCTCTGCCTCTTCCAGATCACCGTCATAAAGCGGCATCCGAAGATGACCCTCGTGAAACGCGCCGCCATACACCTTTGCTGCCGCACGGATCAGTTTGGTGTTTGTAGATTCCCCGCGCAGCGAGCCTGAAATGCCAAGAAGATAGGACATGATCCCTCCGTTCGATTGTCCCGCAGTAACCTAGGGGCTTTCCCCCGCGCGGCCAGTGCGCAAAGGTGCAGACCAGCAGGAAAGGCCACAACATGCGACACGGCGGACAAATTCTGGTGGATCAGCTGGTGAAACTCGGCGTGCGTCGGGTCTTCAGCGTGCCGGGGGAAAGTTTTCTGGCCGCCCTCGACGGGCTTTACGACGCAGGCATCGACAATATCGTAGGCCGTCAGGAGGGCGGCGTAGCGATGATGGCTGAGGCCTATGGCAAAATGACCGGCCAGCCCGGCGTGGCCTTTGTGACCCGTGGCCCCGGTGCCACCAATGCCTCCGCCGGGCTGCACATCGCCCAGCAGGACAGCACACCGATGGTGCTATTTGTGGGCCAGATCGACAACCGCCACACTGATCGCGAAACCTTTCAGGAGGTGGATTACAAGGCGCTGTTTGGCGGCCTTGTGAAATGGGTCGCGCAGGTCGATCACACGGACCGCCTGCCCGAATACATCGCCCGCGCCTTCCGCGTGGCCCAGACCGGACGGCCCGGCCCGGTGGTGCTGGCGCTGCCGGAAAACATGCTCAGCGCGCAGGCAGATGTGGCTGATTTCACGGGCGTTGTTGTGCCGGACATGGCAGGCAGCCCCGACAGCGCGGCCCCCTTCGCCATGGCGCTGGCTCAGGCTGAACGCCCCCTTATTGTCGTGGGCGGCCCCCATTGGGACCTCACGACAGCCCGTGCGGCAGCCCAACTGGCCGAGGCCGCCCAAGCCCCCGTCATTACCTCCTTTCGCCGTCAGGATTATGTGGACAACCGGCACAGTCACTACGCAGGTGATCTGAACGTCGGTATCAACCCTCGACTGGCCGACCGTATCCGCGCCGCCGATTGTCTGGTGCTGATCGGCACGCGCTTTGGCGACATCGACACGCAGGGCTACACCCTTGTCGATCCTGCGGACCCGCGAAAGACCGTCCTGCATATCCATCCCGACGTCGCCGAAATCGGGCGCGTCTATGGTGCGACCCACGGCTGGGTCGAAACCGCCCCCCGCGCCATCCCCGCGCTGCTGCAAACGGTCCGGTCCACGGACATCCCCGACCGACGCGCGTGGATCACCTCTGCCCGCGCCGACTACGACGCATGGACGACCCCGCAAAACTCACCGGGTGAGGCCAAGCTGGAACAGGTCATCAAGCACCTGTCTGAAATCCTGCCCGAGGACGCAATCGTGACCAACGGGGCAGGCAACTACGCCGCCTGGCTGCACCGCTATTTCACGTATAAAACCCACGGCACGCAACTGGCCCCCACGTCCGGTTCCATGGGCTACGGCTTTCCCGCAGCGATATCCGCCTCGCTCGAATACCCTGACAAGACCGTCGTTTGCCTTGCCGGGGATGGCTGCTTTCAAATGACGCTGAACGAACTCTCTACCGCCGCGCAGCATAGCGCGACACCCATCGTGATCGTTGTTAACAACGGCCGCTACGGCACAATCCGCATGCATCAGGAAAAGACCTATCCCGGTCGCGTCTCCGGCACGATGCTGGCCAACCCCGACTTCGCAGCCCTCGCGCGTGCCTATGGCGGCCACGGCGAAACAGTGACAACAACCGCCGATTTTGCCCTGGCCTTCGACCGCGCCCGCGCCAGCGGCAGTTTCGCTGTCATCGACTTGCACGTTGACGAAGACGCCCTGTCCCC
Organism: Pseudooctadecabacter sp.; assembly: GCF_020627745.1. GTDB lineage: Bacteria > Pseudomonadota > Alphaproteobacteria > Rhodobacterales > Rhodobacteraceae > Octadecabacter. The sequence continues at coordinate 68,365 of NZ_JAHDGE010000006.1, read as the reverse complement.
CGCGCTCACGCTTTCGGGGCTCGCCAAGGCCTGAGGTTTCGTTTTGCCCTCAATACTCCGGGGGAGGCGCCGAAGGCGACGGGGGCAGCGCCCCGTCATTACCCCGCCAGCACAGATCGCAACTTTGCGCCGACCTCATCCACATGGTCTTGCGTGATCGTCAGCGGAGGGGACAGGGCCAGCGCGTCCCCGATGGGTCGCACGATCAGTCCCGCATCCCAGAGGGCCGCATGGGCGGCACGTCCCGCATCGCCCACCGCACCGCTTTGACGCAGTTGCACCGCACCGATGATCCCGCAGTTGCGCACGTCGACCACAGCGTCGATATCGGCCAGCCCGTGCAACATCTCCTCCCACGGGGATGCCATCCGCGCGGCGTTGCCGAAGATATCCTCGTCCCGATAGACATCCAGCGTGGCGATACAGGCGGCGGACGCCAAGGGGTGGCCTGAATAGGTGTAGCCATGAAACAGATCGGGCATTTTGCTGGGGGCCTGACGGAAGGCCTCACGCACAGCGCCGGTCGCCAACACGCCGCCCATAGGCACTGTGGCGTTGGTCATGCCCTTTGCGCAGGTCACCAGATCGGGCTGCACATCGAAGGCCTCATAGGCAAAGGGCGTGCCCATACGGCCAAAGCCGGTGATGACCTCATCAAAGATCAGCAAAATCCCGTGGGCGTCACAAATCTCGCGCAGCCGTTCGAGGTATCCAATGGGCGGTGGAAAGACCCCGCCCGCCCCGGACACGGGCTCTACAATGACCGCCGCAATCGTGTGCCCGCCGTGCAGATCGCACAGCCGTTGCAAATCCTCGGCCAGATGCGCGCCATGCTCTGGCATCCCACGGCTGAAGTGGTTTTCTTCTAACCAAGTGTGCCGCAAATGCGCGGTGGAGGGATAGAGCGTGCCAAACTGCCCCTTGTTCAAGCCGATCCCGCCCACGCTGAGCCCGCCAAAATTGATCCCGTGATAAGCCTTTTCGCGCCCCACCAACATCCGCCGCCCGCCGTCCCCGCGTGCGGCGTGATAGGCCAGCGCGATCTTCAGCGCGGTATCCACGGCCTCGGACCCGGAGTTTGTGAAAAACACGTGATCCATGCCGGGCGCCAGATCGACAACTCGTGCCGCCGCCTCAAACGCAATCGGATGGCCTTGGCCAAAGTTATGGGCGAAATCCAGATCGGCCGCTTGCCGCTGGATCGCCTCTACAATGCGCGGATGGTTGTGGCCCGCGTTGCAACACCACAGTCCGCCCGTGCCGTCAAATTTCTCGGCTCCGTCGACGGTCACATAGCGCACGCCGTCGGCTTTGTGGATCAAACGCGGCGCATCCTGAAAGGCGCGGCTCGGTGTGAACGGCATCCAGAAACTGTCCAGATCATTGGGGATACGAACGTCATCAGGCATGGCAAATCTCCTTTGCCCGAAATCCTGACATGGGTGCTAAACCCGTTCTAGCCCTGAAACGGCAAAAACGCCTCAACTGCGGCAGAGGCTATGACGATCACAGTGCCATTGTCCGGATTGGTCACGTTCAGGCCGCCTTTGACGGCCTGCACCTCGGCCCGCCCACGGGGGAGCTTAGCGGCCAATGCTGCGCAATCGACTGCCTCCGGGTCCTGAACGCCCACAGTCACCTGCACCCGCATGGCATCATGGGACAGGCCTGTGGCCTCAAACAGGGGGAGCGAGGAATGGCGCAAGGCGTCCTCAATCGCGCGCGCGGCGGCCTTGGTGTAATCCTGACCATACAGGTCATTGCCCATGCCCATTTCGATGATGAACCGCTGATCGCTCATGTATTCAACTCCAACGCGACGGACAGGGCGACATTGGCGATGACCGTGGGTTCCCCATCAGGGCGCGGCACATCCAGCCCGCCTTCGACGACCGAAAAGTTCAGTTGCCCGTAAGGGAAGATGTCACGCAAGGCGTCTGTGTCGACGGCTTCGGGGCGCTGCACGCCGATCTCAACGGTGATCTGCATGGCCTCTTTCGGCTTGCCGTAAAGTTCCGCCAGATTGATCGAGTTGTGCCACAGCGCATCCTGCAACGCACGGCGCGCGGCCTGCGTGTAATCGCGCCTGCGCAGTGATGTGCCCATCCCGAATTCCGTCAACAGCCGTGTTGCCATCCTGTCCTCCACGCCACGCCAAAATTCGCGAATTTTAGCCGTCCTCTTTCAGGGGGTCGTGCCCCCAGTTCATCAGGGAATACCGCCAGGCCGACGTTTCCACATCCTCGTCAGGTCCGCCCTGCGACGTATGCCGTTTGATATAGCCCACAACCTTGCCCATGTGCGACCACTGATCGTCGCTCAGATCGTCCTTGTTGGTGCGCTTGATCTTCACGATCCGCCGCCCCGACTTATGACCGGTGCTTTCGCCATCCTCGGTGTCGCCGACCGACTTGCTCTCGTCCGTATCCAGCCAGTCGTCCAACTCCTGCGGCGCCATATTCACCAGATCACGCCATTCGTCCCAAACCTGTTCGCGGTCCTTGCTCATCTCTGCTCTCCTGAAAGTTCAGGCAAACAACTGACAGGACAGGTCAACGGTTCCCTAGTATTCCACGCCAATCTGCGCCTTGATCCCGGACCGGAAGGGATGTTTGACCAGTTCCATCTCCGTCACCAGATCGGCAATTTCGATCAGATCTTCATGCGCGTTGCGCCCCGTCAGAACCACATGGGTCATGTCGGGCTTTTCTTCAGCCAGAAACTGCACAACCTCGGCGATGGGAACATAATCGTAGCGGATCGCGATGTTGATCTCATCCAGAAGGACCATCGAATTGCCGTCATCGCGGATCAGTTCCTTGGCCTTTTCCCATGCCGCCATGGCCATCTCTGTGTCGCGCGTTTTGTCCTGCGTTTCCCAAGTGAACCCTTCGCCCATGGTATGAAACGCGCATTCATTCGAGAATTTGTCCAAGATCAGATCACGTTCGCCGGTGGACATCCCCCCTTTGATGAACTGCACAACAGCACATTTCATCCCGTGGGCGATGTGGCGGAAAATCATCCCGAAGGCGGCAGAGGATTTACCTTTGCCCTTGCCAGTGTGGACAATGATCAGACCTTTCTTGTCGGTCTTCGTTGCCATGATCTTGTCGCGCGCGGCCTTCTTCTTGGCCATCTTCATCGCGTGGCGGTCGGCGTCGTCTGTCATTGCAAATCTCCTTGGCATGGGCGGGCGTTGCCGCACATTAGTCCCGCGTTTGCCGGCGCTTGCCAATGCCTAATCCGCCAAAATCGCAGCCGATTTTACAACCAGAAGGTTCGGGGCAATTCTTTTTGTTATTCCCCTGAACCTTTTCGCCCGAACCGGTGTTAATGCGTCAGGAGGGCAGCTGAATGCGAATTTTTTCCTTGTTTATCTTGTTTGCGTATCTGGGCGTTGCGGCGGTTGCTGCGGGGCTCTAGCACCGGCTGCCCTCACCTTTTGGGCTGACGACAGATTGCGGCGTGCGATCTAGCTGGACAGGTCCGAAATGCGCACCCGCGCCGAATTGCTGCGCGGCGTCCAAAGGCCGCGTTCGATTGCTTCTTGCAGGCGCTGGGCGATTTCGCGCAGCGCGGGTGCGTTGTGGTCCGCGATGAAGGTGCGCGTGTCGTCATCGGCCAGAAAAGCCTCTTCGACCAGATCGAAATGGTGGTTTTTGACCGCACCGGTGGTGGCTGCAAAAGCAAACAGATAATCAACCGTTGCCGCCATCTCGAACGCGCCTTTGTAGCCGTGCCGTTTGACGCCCTCGATCCATTTGGGGTTCACCACGCGCGATCGCACAACCCGCCCGATCTCATCATCCAATGTGCGGATGACAGGCCGTTCAGGACGCGAATGATCGTTGTGATAGATGGGCCGGTCGCGCCCCTGAAGGGAGGCCACCGCTGCAGCCGCGCCCCCCTCGAACTGGTAATAATCGTCGCTGTCCAACACGTCGTGTTCGCGATTGTCCTGATTCTGGACAATCGCCTCAACCTGCCCCAATCGCGCCTCGAACCCTGTCCGGTCGCGCACGCCGTCTTGGGCAGCGGAATAGGCATAGCCGCCCCATTCCAGATAGGCGTCTGCCAAATCGGCGCGGTCCGCCCAAAGCCTTTCGTCGATCATCGCCTGCAGTCCCGCACCGTAAGCCCCCGGTTTTGACCCATAGACCCGCGCCGTCCCTTCGCCCGCTTGCACGCGTGCTGCGGCGGGGTTTTGCGCCGGCGTCTCATCCAGCGCCTGAACAGCCCGCGCAGCGCTATCAAACAGCGCGATCAGCTGTGGAAAGGCATCGCGGAAAAAGCCGCTGATGCGCAGGGTGACATCGACGCGGGGGCGGCCCAATGCGCCTTCGGGGATGATCTCGAACCCCGTAACGCGCCGGTTGGCGGCGTCCCATTTGGGTTTCACCCCCATCAGCGCCATGGCCTGCGCAATGTCGTCCCCGCCAGTGCGCATGTTGGCTGTGCCCCAGGCCGTGACCAACATCGCGCGCGGCCAGTCGCCATGGTCCTGCAGGTGTTTTTCAATCAACAGGTTTGCGGATTTCCACCCCAGTGCCCATGCCGTGGGCGTGGGCACCGCGCGTGCATCGACGGAATAGAAATTCCCGCCCGTGGGCAACACATCCAGCCGCCCACGTGTGGGGGCACCCGACGGGGCGGGGGCTACGAACTGCCCCGCGAGGGCGCGGAGCAACCCGTGCCCTTCGCGCGGCCCACAGGCGGCAACTGTGTCTGCAATCGCGCCCCGCATCTCAGCCGCAACGGCATCGGACGCAGGACCGGGGCCCTCTCTGCCCTCCATCAGGGCAATCGCCAACAGCTCCAACCGCTCGACAGTGTCGCCCAGCGTGCGCCAGCTGTCCGGGGTCAGGTCCGCCAATAGGGCCGGTTTGTCTTCGGCCGGTGCGGCCATATCGCAATCCAGCGGATCAAACCCGAGGCCCAAATCAGATGCCAAGGCGCGCAAAATGGATGCATCCCCGCCCTGACCATCGCCGCGAGGAATGCGGGCCAAGGCGATCACCAGATCGCGCAGCTGCTCGCCCTCGGGTGATTGTCCGAAGATATGCAACCCGTCGCGGATCTGCGCCTCTTTCAACTCACACAGGTAGGCGTCCAGCTTGGCCAGATCGCCGTCCTCATCCCCGTCAAAGCCCACATCGGCCGCCAGTCCGGTCACATCAGACAGCGACAGGATCTCGCGCCGCAGATGGTCGATCCGGCGGGGGTCCACGCCCGCAGCCTCATAGTACTCGTCGACCAAAGCCTCCAGATCGCGCAGGGGGCCGTAGCTTTCGGCGCGGGTGAGGGGGGGCGTCAGATGGTCGATGATCACCGCAGCCGCGCGGCGTTTGGCCTGCGTGCCTTCGCCGGGGTCGTTGACGATGAAGGGATAGACGTGCGGCGTGGGGCCAAGAACCACTTCGGGCCAGCAGGCCTCGGATAGGGCTGTGGCCTTGCCTGGCAGCCATTCAAGGTTGCCATGTTTGCCCATATGTACGATCGCATCCGCGCCCCAGTGGTGGCGCAGCCAAAAATAGAACGCCAGATAGTTGTGCGGCGGCACCAGATCAGGGCTGTGGTAGGTGTCTGTCGGATCGACGTTATATCCACGCGCCGGTTGCAGCCCGACGATGGCGTTGCCGTAGCGATGAATGGAGAGGGCGAAGCCTGCCTCTGACCGACCCTCCGGGGGGAGTTTTTCTGGCCAGATGAAGAACGGATCCTCCTCCGGCGGGCCCCAGCGTGTGATGATCTGGTCTTTGACGGCCCAAGGCAGTGCATCAAAATGGGCGCGGTAGATGTCAAGGGGGAGGGTTTCGCCCCCCTGTCGGTCGGCGCGGTCGGTGAGCCAGTTTGTAGGCCCCGCCATCATGCGATCCATCAGCGATTGCGCGTCCGCAGGCGGTGTCACGTCATAGCCTGCCTGCGCCAGAAGGGTCAGCGTGTGGACCGTTGCCGCAGGGGTATCGAGGCCCACGCCATTGGCCAGCCGCCCGTCCTTGTTGGGGTAGTTTGCCACGACCAGTGCGACTTTGCGCTGTGCCGCGGGTTTCGCGCGCAAATCGGCCCAGTTGCGCGCCAGTTGCACGACGAAATCAACCCGGTCGCCCACGGCGCGGTAGGTGGCGATGGGGCATTCGGTGGCCTCGTCGAAATAGGCCTCCCCTTTGAAACTGATCGCACGGGACAGCACGCGGCCATCGACCTCAGGCAGGGCCACGTTCATGGCGATATCGCGGGAGGACAGGCCGGTCAGCCCTTCGGACCATGCGTCTTCGGAGGAGGCCGCGAGGACGACCTGAAATACCGGCGCTGCGTTGGCGTAGTCTGCCGCCAGCGGGTTCAACGCTGCTGTATCGCCTGCATGGGGGGAGCCGACGGCAAAGCTGGTGCAGTTCAGGATCACATCGGGCGGGGCTGCGTGGAACAGGCTTTCAAGCGTGGCTTGCGACAACGGGTCCTTTAGTGAGGCAACGAACACCGGAAGCGGGTTCAGGCCAGCCCGCAGTAGGCTTTTGACCAACCGATTGATCGGATTCAGCCCCGCACCCTGCACCAAAGCACGATAGAATACGATCGGTATAACGGGCGCGCCGTCGGTCCACTCGGCTTGTGCGGTCGCAAGATCGCTCACGCCCGCGCCGGGCCAATAGACCCCGGCCTTGAGCAGGGGGCGCGCGGGATCGGGACGCGCGGTCCCCTCTAACATCGCAGTTGCATAGCGCAGAAAATTCGTAGAATTTTCGGGGCCGCCTTCGACAAGGTAGGACCACAATGCGTCGTAGTCCGCATCGGCGACCGTAGACAGCGCGCGCAATTCCGCATCCGGTTTGTCGTCGCCCGGCAGCAGGGCCAAAGGCACGCCCGCCGCGCGCAGCCGTGCTGCATATTGTTCGACGCCATAGGTCCAGTAACCGACGCCGCCCAGCACCCGTGCAATCACAAGCCGCGATTTGGTGGCACAGCTGTCCAGATGCAGATCGACCGACATCGGATGCATCAGATGCATCAGGCTGGCCAATCGCAGGCCGGGTGCATCGGCCATCTCGCCCCTTGCCGCGGACAGCGCCGCCAGTTCCGTATCGGCCGCAGAAATCACCACCACATCCGCAGGCGTCTGCCCCAGATCGACGGGTTCCTTCCCGTCGTCAATCGCACCCGGCGCTGCGGCTAAAAGGTGCATGGCTGAACCTTTCTGCGACCTGCTCCGTTGATGACGCAAAGGAGATTATCATGACCAAAGACCTGCCCAACCCGATGCCCGATCCAAAACCCGCACCCGGCAAGGATTTGCCCGATCCGATGCCGGACCACCCCAAGGCCATGGCCGACCGCGATATTCCGGCGCCCCTGAAAGACGACAAAGCAGGCCAGACCGCCATAGACGAACGGGGCGGCAAGGCCATACGCGGCTGGGAAAACATCGACCAGAAAGGTCATGATCAAAGCAACGGCGACGCACCAGAGGACAGAGACGGCACAATCGGACATTAAAGCGTCTTTTCGAAAAACAGCGAATAGGGGCTTGCGTCGTAGCTGCCAAAGGGTCCGCATTCGGTGAACCCGAAACGGCGGTACAGCCGATGGGCCGCATCCAGCCCCGTGCCTGTTTCCAGCCGCAACAGTGGCAGGCCTTCGGCGCGTGCGGTGTCTTCGATCATCCGCAGCACGGCAGCGGCCACGCCTTTGCCACGCCCTGCCTCGTCTGTGAACATGGACTTGACCTCACCATAGCCGTCCATGACTGCCAGTGCGCCTGTCCCCAGAACTAAGTCCCCCTCGCGTGCCGCAAAGAACCGGATGTGGTCGGCGCACAGCGCATCAAGATCCAGATAATGACAGGCATCAGCCGGAAACATCGCGTTCATCAAGGCATGACTTTGGCCCAGCAAGGCGGCAGGGCCAGGGGCCTTCGGGTCAGCGGGTTCAACCGAAATCATGCGCGCAGGGCGGCGTCAATTGCCGCACGATCCAGACCCGCCTGACCGATCACGACCAACCGCGTGATGCGGGGCGCGGCGCCAAAGGGGCGGTCAAAATACGTATCGACCCGAGGGCCCACGGCCTGCAGGGTCAACCGCATAGGCTTGCCTTCGATGGCAGCAAACCCTTTGAGGCGTAAAATGTCGTGGGCGCGGATTACGTCGGCCACCTGTTCGGCAAAGGCCGTGGCGTCTGCGATCTCACCCCGTTCGACTACGAAGCTTTCGAACTCGTCATGGCCGTGTTCGTGTTCATGATCGTGGTGGTGATGGTCGTCTGCGTGATCATCATGGTGATCGTCGTCGTGATGGTGGTGGTGATGGACCTCATGGCGGGCGTCCAGATCGCCTTCGGCGCCGACACCCTGACCCAGCAGCACATCCACCGGCAGCGCGCCCATCGTTGCGGTCACCACCTGCACGCCGTCACGGGCATCCGATTTCAACGCGGCGCGCAGATTATCGGCTTGTCCGGCTTCCAGCAGATCGGCCTTGTTGACCACGATCATATCGGCACAGGCGATCTGGTCCTCGAACAGCTCACTCAGCGGGGTTTCGTGATCGAGGTTTTCGTCCAGCTTGCGCTGGGCGTCCACGGCCTCAACGGAATGGGCGAACCGTCCGTCCGTCACGGCGCGTCCGTCCACGACCGTCACCACGCCGTCCACGGTCACCTTGGTCGAAATGCCGGGCCAGTTGAATGCGCGCACCAAGGGCTGCGGCAAGGCCAGACCTGACGTTTCAATCACAATGTGATCGGGCGGGTTGTCGCGCCCCAGAAGCTTTTCCATGGTGGGGATGAAGTCATCGGCCACGGTGCAGCAGATGCAGCCGTTGGACAGCTCCATAATATCGTCTTCGGTGCAGGTTTCATCGCCGCAGCCTTTCAGGATGTCCCCATCGACGCCCAGATCACCGAATTCATTGATGATCAACGCGATGCGGCGCCCTTGCGAATTTTCCAGCATGTGGCGGATCAATGTGGTCTTGCCGGCCCCCAGAAAACCGGTGACGACGGTGGCAGGAATCTTGGCAGGCATGTGTTTCGTCCTTATGTCATGTGGCGCAAGGCGCGCGAAAGGAAGTCCAATGGCCCCCACGACCGGAGACCGCTTTATCATTTGCACCGGCTGTACCGGCGGCGCGGATCTGGCCCGCGCATTGAAGGGCCGCGTGCCGGTGGAAACCACCGACTGCATGAACGTCTGCGACAGCCCTGTGTCTTTGGCCGTTCGGGCCGAGGGCAAGGCCGCCTATCTGTTCACCGGCGTGGACCCCGACGCCCCTGAGGACATCGAGGCCTTTGCCAAACTTTATGCCGCAGCATCCGACGGGCAGATTATGGACGCACGGCCCGCAGGCAATCTGCGGTTTTGTCTGGTTGGGCGTATCCCCGCCTAAGCCTCCCGCGTCCAGAAATAGGCGCAGAAAAAGCCCAGACAGGTCCAGCCCACCGCCGCCGCCCCCAGTGAATAGGTCACAAATTGCGCGGCCAGTTCCGGTGGGGCCACGCCCCAATAGGTGTCCAGCCGCGGTGCCCCGATCAACTGTGGTGCGGCCAACAGCGCCACACCCACCAGCGCCAATGGCCCACGGACAAAGGCGATCATCCACAATCCTAGGCCGGACGCAATCAGCGTACCCAGCCACCAAGCCTGCCGCGCCTCAACCTCGGCCCCGATGGTGCCGGGCAATACAGGCGGCAGGCCAATCGCGGGGGCCAGCTGGATCGCGATGAAACCGCACAGGCCCCAGATGATCCCCTGACGGGCCGTGATTGTGGTAAACCCCTTCATCTCGGTCAGGGCCATCGCGGCGAGCATCAAAAACCCGAAGCCCACATAAGTCACGATGTTGAAGCCGACCGTCATCAGATGACGGCCCCATTCGCCGCCCAAACCGGGCACACCCCGTTCGGATTGTGGCGATCCGTCGGCACCGAAATGCACGCGAGTGCCGCCCTCGAACAACTCACCCTCCAGCAACGTCGGGATGACAAAATAAAACTGCAACGCGGCGGCAATCAGCCCCGCTGCAAGCCCAGCGAACACCGCGCTGGTCAGCAATTTTTGTGACATGGTTTTACGCTGTCTGCCTTAGTGGCAGGGGAACGCCATGGCGTGACGCTGATCATGCGCCGCATCATGCAGCACAGACGCCTGCGCGTAGCCTGAGGCCAGCAGCAACATCGCACCGGCAAGGGCCGCGAATACGATGGGCATCAGTTGCACGTCAGCGCGGGCGATTGTTTTGGTGGTCGCGTTCATAGTCTACTCTCCTGTTCCGTCATCCCCGACGGTTGGTTTCAGTCTCGCATGGCAGGTCTCCTGGCTTGCGGGTCATTGTGGTTTGCGCCCTCCTTCCCGGTTACCCAGTGGATTTGGACGCACACTCACCGCTTACAGTCGCGGGGGCGGCTGTGGCATTCGGCCTCCTGCTTGGATCGGCCCGCACCACATTCCCTTTTGATCCCCTTTCCGGCTTGGCCGGTCAGAGTGGAACCATGCCCGTCTGTTGTGCGCCTTTGTCGCACGGTGGGTCAAGGAGGATTCCGGCGTCATTGGGGCGAAAACGACAGCGCTCTTGGCAGGCGGCGTCCTAAAATTCGTGAATTTTAGGGCCTCCGGTGGAGGTATTTTTGGACCAGAGATGCCCAAAATACCCGATATCTTGTGGATAACCGCCCATTTCGATCCATATCCGGTGTGGTTTCGTTGACTCGCGGGTCTTCTGCCGCGCAGCATAGACCTCTGACGCAGAATCAACGCGAGCCTTCTTCATGCGGTTTTCCCGCCTCCGCCTCAACGGCTTCAAAAGCTTCGTCGATCCGACCGACCTGATCATTCAGGACGGGCTGACCGGCGTTGTGGGCCCGAATGGCTGCGGCAAGTCCAATCTGCTGGAGGCGCTGCGCTGGGTCATGGGGGAGAATCGCCCCAAAGCCATGCGCGGTGGCGGGATGGAGGACGTGATCTTTGCCGGTGCCTCTACGCGGCCGGCGCGCAATTTCGCGGAAGTCAGCCTGATTATCGACAATGCCGAACGGCTGGCCCCAGCGGCGTTCAACGACAGCGATAACCTCGAAATCGTGCGCCGGATCACCCGTGATGTGGGGTCCGCCTATAAGGTCGGCACCAAGGACGTGCGGGCGCGCGATGTGCAGATGTTGTTTGCGGATGCGTCGACAGGGGCGCATTCCCCCGCGCTTGTGCGGCAGGGCCAGATTTCCGAACTGATCAATTCCAAACCCAAAGCCCGCCGTCGCATTCTGGAGGAGGCCGCTGGTATCTCTGGCCTCTACCAACGGCGTCATGAGGCGGAGTTGAAGCTGAAAGGGTCCGAACAGAACCTTGCCCGTGTAGATGATGTGATCGAACAGCTGGCCAGCCAGTTGGGGCAGTTGGCGCGGCAGGCCCGGCAGGCGGCGCGGTATCGTGCCATCGGGGATGAGTTGCGGCAGGCCGAAGGGCTGTTGCTTTACCGTCGTTGGAAAGAGGCGGACGAGGCGCGCGCCGCCGCCGCCGATCAGTTGCGTGAACGCACGACCGCCGCTGCCGCTGCCGAAACCGCCGCCCGCCAATCGGGCAAGGCCCGTCAGGCCGCCGAAGATGCTCTGCCCCCCCTGCGCGAGGAGGAGGCGATTGCCGCCGCCGTTCTGCAACGGCTCAACGTGCAGCGCGACACGCTCACCGATCAGGAAGCCCGCGCCAGACAGACCATCGAAACCCTGACCAATCGCATTGAACAGCTGGCCCGCGATATGGAGCGTGAGGCCGGTCTGAACAAGGACGCAGGCGAGACGATTGAACGGCTTGAATGGGAAGCCACCGAAATTGCCAAGGCCCATGAGGGCCATGCGGACCGTCTGGAAGAGGCCCGCGTGGCCTCCACCGATGGGGCGCAGATTTTGGCGGATCGCGAAGCGGACCTCAGCCAGATGACCGAGGACGTGGCCCGCCTTGCGGCCCGTCACCAGTCCGCACAACGGTTGATCGACGACTACCGCAAGACACTGGAAAAGAACGAGGCCGACGCCCAACGTGCCCTGGCCGCCCGCGCTGAAGCGCAAACCGCTTTGGAACGCGCCGCACAGGATTTTGAACGCGCCCGAGCGGATGAGGCCACCGCCCGCGCGACGGCAGAAAAGGCCGAAACTGTTCTGACCGAAGCCGAAGCCGCCCGCGCCGACACCCAAGCCCGTGAGGCCGACGCCCGTGCCCTGCGATCAGAGGCCGAGGGCGAGGCAAACGCCCTGCGTGCCGAAACCGCCGCCCTGGCCAAACTGGTAGACCGCGACAGTGCCGAAGGCAGCCAGATCCTCGACCAGCTGCGCGTCGAAGGCGGCTATGAAAAGGCGCTGGGGGCTGCTCTGTCCGACGACCTGAAGGCGCCGGCTGTGACGGACGACATGGGATCCGGCTGGGTCGCGCTGCCGGGCTATAGCCAGCCGCAAACCCTGCCCACGGGCGTTAAGGCGCTGACCAACTATGTCTCGGTGCCGGAAGTTCTGGTGCGCCGTATGGGGCAGGTGGGGCTGGTGGAGGCCGCCGATGGGCCGCGCCTGCAAAAAGACCTCGCCCCCGGACAGCGCCTTGTGTCGCTGGACGGTGATCTGTGGCGCTGGGACGGCTTTCGTGCCGCCGCCGAGGATGCGCCCTCTGCTGCGGCCTTGCGTCTGCAACAGTTGAACCGGCTTGAGGGTCTCAAGAAAGACCTCAACGACGCGGTCGCCAAGGCCGACGGCATGGCGCAGGCGCATGATATGTTGACCGCGCGGCTTGCCGAACTTGCGCAGGCGGATAAAGCCGCCCGTGACGCCCGCCGTGCCGCTGATGCTGCGGTGGCCGATGCCAACCGCGCGCTCAGCCGTGCTGAGGCAGATCGCAACCTGTCGGAAAGCAAACTCGACAGTTCCGGCCTTGCGGTGTCGCGCCACGAAGAGGAGGCCATGACCGCGCGCACGGCCCTGACCGAGGCTGAGGCTGCGGCTAAATCCCTCGCCCCGCTGGATGACGCCCGTGCCAAAGTCGAGGACGTCAAAATGACCGTCGAAGCCGCGCGCATGACGATGATGGCCAAACGGTCCGGCTATGATGAGGTCCGCCGCGAGGGCGAAGCCCGCACCAAACGCGCGCAGGAAATCACCAAAGAGGTCAGCGGCTGGAAACACCGGCTTGAGACCGCGAACAAACGCTCATCCGAACTGGCCGAACGTAAGGACACGTCCGAGGCGGAACTTCAGGATGCAATGACGGCCCCAGATGACATCGCCGCCAAACGCGACGAACTGGCCACCGCCATAGAGGAGGCCGAAGGCCGCCGCCGCACCGCCGCCGACACGCTGGCCACCGCAGAAACCACTTTGCGTGACGCCACCATGGCGGAACGCGACGCCGAACGCGCAGCATCCGAGGCCCGTGAGGCCCGCGCGCGGTCCGAGGCCCGTGCCGATGCCGCCCGTGAAACCATGGACGCCGCCGCCGCGCGCATTATGGAGGCGCAGGAAACCACCCCTGACAAGCTGTTGGATCAGTTGGATGTGGACCCCGACAAAATGCCCGCGTCCGAGGCGATCGAAAACGACGTCAACCGTCTGAAACGTCAACGCGACGCGCTGGGCGCTGTGAACCTGCGGGCTGAAGAAGACGCCAAAGAAGTGCAGGAAGAACACGATCTGCTGGTCAGCGAGAAGACCGATCTTGAGGAGGCGATTCGCGCCCTGCGCACGGGCATCGCCTCGCTCAACAAAGAAGGTCGCGAACGTCTGCTGACGGCGTTTGAACAAGTGAACGACAGCTTCGGGACCTTGTTCAAGCACCTCTTTGGCGGGGGTGAGGCGAAACTGGTGATGGTCGAATCCGATGACCCGCTGGACGCCGGTCTCGAAATTATGTGTCAGCCACCGGGCAAAAAGCTCAGCACGCTTAGCCTGTTGTCAGGCGGCGAACAGACACTGACCGCTCTGGCGTTGATCTTTGCGGTGTTCTTGGCCAACCCCGCGCCCATCTGTGTGCTGGACGAGGTGGACGCCCCGCTGGACGACGCCAACGTCACGCGGTTCTGCGACCTGTTGGACGAGATGACCCGACGCACGGATACGCGGTTCCTGATCATCACGCACCATGCCGTGACCATGTCCCGTATGGACCGTCTGTTCGGTGTCACCATGGGCGAACAGGGCGTCAGCCAATTGGTCAGCGTCGATCTGAAAGCTGCCGAAACCTTGGTGGCGTAGGCAGAATTTCCTCGAAATTTCGTCCTCAATGCCTTTTCAAGACCTTGCGCCACCCACGCCATTGTGACGCGACACCTGCGGGTTGGCTGATAACATGCGGGGTATGAAACACGTCATCCTCACATTTGTCGCGGTCTTGGCATTGCCCGCCACCGCGCAAGAGTACGACCCGCGCCCGACGGACAGCTTGCCAGATACCGCTGCCTTGTCCGCGCTCATCCTCGACCGTGATTTGATCTATTTCGATGACGGCACTTCGCGCTACAGCGCCGATGGCAGCTACACATGGACCTATTCACAAGCCAACGGCGGGGGCATCTGGGAAGGCAGCCACACCATCACTGACAACATTGTCTGCATCACCTTTGCAACCGGCATGGAACGCTGTGATATGTTCGTGACCTCAGGCGACCGGCTGACCTTGCTGACCGCCGATGGTGACCGCTACCCGATCCGCGAAATTCGCGTGCCCTAGAACAGGGCCGCGACCTTGTCTTTCAGGTTCAAATCCGCCTCAAGCAGCAAATTGTGGGCCTTCAGTTTCGCCACCAGTTCGGCCGTGGCGGATTGGGTTCTGGTGTAAAAATCGTCAATCTCTGCCGGTGTCGCATCAGACGCGAAGGCCGCCAGGGTTTCGTTGAACCGGTAGGCCCCGTCAGTCGTGCGGTGCGGCAGCGCCTGAAGCCACGCCGCCTTGTCCTGCGCGTGAAAATGCAGGACCGTCAGATCAGGATGCAGCGCCAGTTTGATCGGCGCAGGGTCATCGCCCCAGCTGGCCGCATGCAGTTTGGGCATCAACCCGTCCAGCCCCGTGCGGAACAGGGATTTACCGGCCTTATGGCTTAGCATGTTTTTCATCAAAAGGGCTGTGTAATCCCCCAAGACGTCCATCCGGTGTTCAAGGGGCAGTGACGTGGGAAACGGATATTTGAACTGGCGCGCGGTGAAGATGTCATCGGGCAAAGTCGGGTCATGCAGCGCCTCGGCCGGACGTGCCCGCAAGAACGGTGTTCCGTCTGTCCAATCGTCCAAAATGTCGCTGACCGGGCGGGTGGGCCATAAGAATTCGTCCACATCCAGATGCGCCAGAACCGCGACCTCAGCCTGTGCATAGATGCGCTGGACGTTATAGGTCTGCCGCATCTCCTGCCGTCGGGGCCGTCGCCCGAGCGTTGCCCAATAGCTCTGGTCGCACAGCACAGGCGTCACGCCGTCAATCTGGCCAAGGATGCCCGCGGATACCGCATCCGCATCATCCAGATGCACCCAGATCCGTGCCGCACCCAGATGTTTGTGCCACGCAACAAAGGCCAGTATCTGCGCAAGGGGTGCCTTTACGGTCGTGCAGACACCCCAGTCCATCACAGCTGTGCCAGCAAGGATGCCGTGGGCCACGCATCGGCGGGCAGGCCCAGTCGCTGTTGTTCTGCCTGAACGGCGGCACGGGTTTTTGCCCCCAAAATACCGTCGGCCCCGCCCACGTCATAGCCGCGCGCTTGCAGCTTTTCCTGCAATTGCTGGATTTGGTCCCCGCTAAGCCCCGGCGCGGGATTGCCGGCGTCATAGACCTGCGCGCCCCCGATCCTCGTGGCGAAATAGGCCGCCGTCAGGACATAGACGAACGACTGGTTCCATTCGAAATACACATCGAAATTCGGATAGGCGAGGAACGCGGGCCCGTTGCGCCCCATGGGCAAAATCAAAGACGCGGGCAACTGCGCCAGATCACCCTCCCGCGCCTGCACCCCCATTGCGGCCCAATCAGACGCAGGCAGCCGTGTTTGCGTGCCTGATAGGGACCAATCCATCGCGTCGGGCACCACGACCTCTTGCAGCCATGGCTGGTTCGGCACCCACCCCAGAGAGGACAGCACGCTCGCCCCCGACAACAGCGCATCAGGCGGAGACGTCTTCAACGACACCTGCCCGTCGCCGTCCCCGTCACGTCCGTTTTCGATGATGTCACCGGGCAACATCTGCACCATCCCGATTTCACCGGCCCAAGCGCCTGTTGTCGTGTCGGGGTTCAGATCGCCGCGTGCGAACAGCTCCATCGCGGCGAAAATCTGCGGGCGGAACAATTCGGGTCTGCGGCAATCGTGCGCCAATGTCACCAGCGCGTTGCGCGTGTTGAAATTGCCCTGCACCGCGCCAAAATCCGTCTCGAACGCCCAAAAGGCCAACAGAACCTCGCGGGGGATGCCCAGTTCCGCCTCGATCCGGTCAAAAATCGCGTCCTGACGCTGCGACTGCGCCCGCGCGTTTTCAATCCGGTTGTTTGAGATCAGCCGCCGCGAAAAGTCGACAAAATCGCGTTGGAACACGCCCTGCGCGCGGTCGGCCCGCAGCACATCCGCGTCCTGCTGGGCATTTGCCAGAAACCGCTCCGCCACACCGCGCTCAAGCCCAAGCGTCACAGCCTCATCAACCAGACCCGCCTTGAACGCGGACCAGGACCCGCCACAGGTCTGCGCCGCAACAGGCCCTGCCGCCAATATCGCCAAAACTGTCAGAACCCGCATCACTCATCCTCCAAATGTGTCCGCACCACCCTAACGACTGGTCAAAGCAGCGCAATCACCAGCACACAAACCAGCGCTAATGCCCAGGCCCGCCACAAAATCCGGATAGCCCCGTCAATATCATCCGGCCCCACATCCCTGCGGCCTGGGCCATGGACCCACGGTAAATCCTCCATCCGGCCGTCATAGCTGCGCGGGCCGGACAGGGACACGCCCAGCGCCGGTGCCATCGCGGCCTCCGGCCAGCCTGCATTGGGCGACCGGTGCAACGCCGCATCGGCCCGGATTGCGGCCCAAGGGGCGCGGGTCGGGGCGACAGCGCGGATCAGCGCGGCGGTGATCCGTGCAGGCAACCAATTCACCACATCATCCAGCCGTGCCGCCGCCCAGCCAAAGGCCTGATATGTCTCGGTCCGGTAACCGACCATGCTGTCCGCCGTGTTGATCACCTTATAAGCGATTAACCCTGGCAGTCCGGCGACCACAAACCAAAAAAGCGGCGCAATCACCCCGTCGCTGAAATTCTCAGCCGCCGATTCGATTGCCGCCCGCGCAACGGCGTCGCCTTCCATCCGCGACACATCACGCCCGACGATCATGGCCACAGCCCGCCGTCCATCGCCCAGCGAGATGCGCAACGCATCGCCCACAGCCTGCACGTGTTGCACCAGTGACCGCTGCGCCAACAACATTGCACCAACCAGCACCTCGGCCCACCAACCGGGCAGGGCCGCAAGAACCAATCCTAAACCAATCGCACCGATGACCAGAATGCCCACGGCCAGCACCCCCGCGGCCCGCGTGCGGTTGTTCAACCGTCTATCCAGCCAGCCCACCGCACGGCCCATCAAAACAGCCGGATGGGGCAGGCGTGACCACAGCCAACGAGGCTCTCCCAGCACAGCATCCAGCACCATTGCCAGCGCAATCATCCCAGCGCCGCCTTAAGCTGGTCCCACCGGTCAGGCGCGGGCAGGCCCAGTCTGATCCATGTTTTCGAATAGGGGAAAATGCGGCTCCAGACATGGCCGCGCGCCAGTTTATCCTGCATGGCGGCGGCGTCGGGAACTTCATACGTGCGAAACAAATCCGTTCCGCCAACCAATTCCCAACCGACCAATTCATCCAGCCGCTTGGCACCTTCGGCCAGCCGGTCCCGCGTGGCCTCGGCCCAGGCCACATCCTCCAACGCGCGCGTGCCGATCTCCAAGGTAGGGCCTGCAACAGCCCATGGACCCAACTGGTCCCGCAGACGCATGGCAATCTCCGGCGTACAGATCGCAAAGCCCAGCCGCGCACCGGCCAGCCCCCAGAATTTCCCGAAACTCTTGAGGGTAATCTGATCGGACTGAACGCCCAGAAGGCTCGCGTCAGGACAGACGTCGCAGAAACTTTCATCGACAACACAGGGACCCACCAGATCCTGCGCCGTCCACACTCGCCCGTCGGGGTTGTTCGGATGAACCATGACCCGCACGTCGGGCGCGTCCTCGTTTACGGTCCAGCCATTGGCCTCAAACGCGGCGCGGTGTTCGTTGTAAGTGGGGCCGGGGATGGCCACGCGCTGACCTGTCCAGACATGGGGAATGGCGGCGATCAACGCCGAAGCGCCATTGGCCGCCACGATGTCCAAATGCTCTGGCACAGCCCAGAACCGGCGTGCCGCTGCCAGCAACCGGTCCATCGCGCCGCTGTCAGGCAGGGCGGTCCATGCGTCCGCGGAAATCTTGCCCACGGGATAAGGCACCGGGTTGATGCCGGTACTCAGGTCCAGCCATTCCGCGCGCACACCGCCATAGACGGCCACCGCAGCATCCAGCCCCCCGCCATGATCGCGCCCCTCAGGCATCCGGCAGTGGCTGGTGGCGGGACACGAAATGGCCCTTCACGCCCTGCGGCCATTCACGGTAAGGCACCTGACCCGTCTCTGAGGCTGCGTGTTTGCCGGCGTATTCAACAATCGCTTCGGCGTCTTCTGCCGTGGCCTCGAACGTTCCAAGCGAATAGTTGATCTTGCCCGCCGCCTGCACCGTGATGTTACACGCGCGGTCACATCCCATGGTGCAGGACACGCGGCGGGTGCGGACATCGTCCGCGGTCGCAGCGGCGGCCTCAACCAAGGCGGCCAAAGCCTCCCCGTCGGTGGGCTGGCCAGAGGCCGCATCCCAACCCTCGCGTTTGCAGGTGTCGCAAATGGTGATCCAGGTCGTCATGGCGGGCCCTTTCCATAGGTCCCGCCAACTTCAACCCCAATCTTAAGCGGCCTTCAACCCATCCCGTCCGTGCGGGGCCTCAAAATCAATCACCGGATTGATCGGCAGGATGCGGTTGGGGTTAATGCTTTCGTGGCTGTAGTGATAATGGCGCACGATGTGATCCATATTCACCGTCTCCGCGACGCCGGGCACCTGATAAAGCTCCCGTGTGAATCCCATCAGGTTCGGGTAATCCATGATCCGTTTGCGGTTACATTTGAAATGCTGGTGATAGACCATGTCAAAGCGGATCAACGTGGTCCACAACCGCCAATCAGCCTCTGTCATCCGGTCGCCCATCAGATAGCGACCCTTTCCCAACCGCTCCTCCAGCCAATCCAGACTGTCAAACAGCGGATGTACGGCGGCGTCATAGGCCTCTTGCGTGGTGGCAAAGCCGGATTTGTAGACGCCATTGTTGACCGTATCGTAGACCCGCGCATTCACCTCTTCGATGTCATCGCGCATTTCTTCGGGCCAATAGTCATCGGTGTTGCCGGTGATCCCGTCAAATGCCGAATTGAACATGCGAATGATTTCAGAGCTTTCGTTGCTGACAATCGTTTCGCGTTCCTTGTCCCACAGGATCGGTACCGTTACGCGGCCCGTGGCCTGCGGGTTGGCCCGCACATAAATATCGCGCGCAAAGTCGTGCCCATAAAGCGTGTCACCCGTGGCCCCGTGGTCATCGGTTTCAAACGTCCAGCCATCCGACAACATATCAGGATGCACGGCCGAGATCGTAATGTGGTCTTCCAACCCCTTCAGCTTGCGAAAGACCAGGGCGCGGTGCGCCCATGGGCAGGCATAAGACACATACAGATGATAGCGCCCGCTTTCGGCCTTGAACCCGCCCTCACCGGACGGCCCGGCAGACCCGTCCGCCGTTATCCAGTTGCGAAACTTGGCATTGTCACGCTTGAACGCGCCTCCGGTTGATTTGGTGTCATACCAAACATCATGCCATTCACCATCTACGAGCTGTCCCATCAGGGCCTCCATTCATTGCTTGGGGTTGAGATAGCCCGCCAACCCGCGCACGCAAACGCCCAAGCGGGCGCAGAAAAGGTGCGCAAACGCACATGTCTGTCGTCGCGTCCCGATGTCCGGATGCCGCATCTGCTCTTGCCCCGTTCCCGCCTGTCAGGCACAACAGCGCCTAGACGACGCCTATTTCAGGCCAGAACGGTTGGTGCGCCAAAGGTTGACCCAAAACGGGGACCAAGGGCGCACATCGTCAACCACCCGCACCTGCGGTCCTCTGGCGTGCCGAGAACGGAGACCTCACATGCGGACAATCCTCACCGCCCTGATCCTTAGCCCAGCCCCCGCCTTGGCCCATATCGGCCATCTGGGGGAGGTCGCAGGCCATGGCCACTGGATCGCCTTGGGCGGCATCGCGCTGGCCGGGGCCATTGCCTTG
The DNA here is from genome assembly GCF_020627745.1 of Pseudooctadecabacter sp. GTDB lineage: Bacteria > Pseudomonadota > Alphaproteobacteria > Rhodobacterales > Rhodobacteraceae > Octadecabacter. The sequence goes on along the minus strand of NZ_JAHDGE010000006.1, from coordinate 47,948 downwards.
CTGGGTGGGCGCAAGAAGGCCGATGAGGCGCAGACGGACGACACCGCCGAAGACGACGAAACAGAGGAAGCCCCCGCATGACCACCCCACCCAAAACCGGCGTGATGATCTGCGGCCATGGCTCCCGCTCTCAATCCGCGGTCGATGAATTTGCCACACTGGCCGACAAGCTGCCCGCGCTGCTGCCCAAAGACTGGCAGACGGAATACGGCTATCTTGAATTTGCCAACCCCGTGATCCGCGACGGCCTTGATAAGCTGCGAGAGGCCGGATGTGAACGTATCCTGGCGGTGCCCGGTATGCTCTTTGCGGCCATGCACTCAAAGAATGACATTCCAACGGTGCTGAACACCTATGCCGCAAAACACGGCATGCAGATCAGCTATGGCCGCGAACTAGGCGTGGACCCGAAGATGATCGCCGCTGCCGCCGGTCGCATTCAGGAGGCCGTGGCGCAGGCGAACGTGGATCATGGTGAGGTCTCCCTTCACGACACCTGCCTTGTGGTCATCGGACGCGGCGCGTCCGACCCCGACGCCAACGGCAATGTCGCCAAAATCGCACGGATGCTGCACGAAGGGATCGGCTTTGGCTGGTGCGAGGTCGGCTATTCCGGCGTGACCTTCCCGCTGGTGGAACCTTGCCTGCAACATGCCGCGAAGCTGGGCTACAAACGCATCGTCGTGTTCCCCTATTTCCTGTTCTCGGGCATTCTGATTGACCGCATCTACGGCTTCACCGACCGTGTGGCCGACGCCAACCCTGACATCCAATTCGTCAAGGCGGGCTATCTGGGCGATCACCCCAAGGTGCTGGAAACCTTCGCGGAACGGATCATCGAACAGACGGGCAAGAATCCGCCCCCCAACTGTGGCATCTGCGGCTACCGCGAACAGGTGCTGGCGTTCGAAAACGGGGAGCACAAACACATCACCCCCGACCAGCGCAATCACCCCGCCTTTGACGACACCCCGCCGCCCACCTGCGTGCTATGCAAATACCGCACCGCCGTTGTGGGGTTCGAGGGCGAGGTGGGGGCGATACAGGAATCGCACCACCACCATGTCGAAGGGCAGGGTGCCTCCGCACCGGGATCAAACGTCGCCGATTGCAGCCTGTGTGACACGTTCTGCACCGGCATGTGCCGGCTTGAGGCGCAGCATGCGCATCACCACCACCATCACCATGATCACGACCATGGCGATCATCACCATCATCACCACGCCGAATACCCCCACGCCAAACACCCCCATGGCCCGGAATCGGCTCGAAAGTCCAAACCGTGATCTCTTCAGCAGCGGCGCCAAATTTCCGGAAATTTGGCCCCCCGATCAAAATTCCGGAATTTTGAGATGCGCCCCTATGAAAAGGATCCCAGCGCCATCTATGCGGCGTCTTTCGCGACCGTCGCGCAAGAGGCGCGTCTGGACCGTTTCCCGGCCCGGATGCACCCGCTCATCACGCGTCTCATCCATTCCTGCGGCATGGTCGAGATTGCGGACCGTCTGGCGTTCTCTTCCGATGTTGCCATGACCGGCCACGCGGCCCTGCAAAATGGTGCGCCCATCCTGTGTGATTGCGAAATGGTCGGCGCGGGCATCATCCGCCGCTATCTTCCGGCGGGCAATGACGTCATCGTCACCCTCAATGACCCGCGTACACCGGATCACGCCAAACAGATCGGCAATACCCGGTCTGCCGCTGCGGTGGAGTTTTGGGAGCCGCACATCAAAGGGGCCGTCGTGGCCATCGGCAATGCGCCCACGGCGCTTTTTCATTTGCTGGACCTCCTTGATCAGGGCTTTCCGAAACCCGCCGTCATCCTCGGTTTTCCCGTGGGCTTCGTCGGTGCCGCCGAAAGCAAGGCCGAACTCTCCGCCAACCCGCGCGGCGTGGATTTTGTCGCCCTGCGTGGCCGCAAAGGTGGGTCCGCCATGGCGTCGGCTGCGGTCAATGCGCTGGCCGCCGGACTGCCGGAGGTGGCTCATGGTTAACGTGGCCCCGTGGCTTCATATTGTCGGCATCGGCGAGGACGGGATGGACGGCCTGACCCCCGCCACCCGCGCCATCGTCGAAGCGGCTGAGGTGATCGTCGGCGGGGACCGTCATCACACTCTGTCCGCCAACCCGACGGCTGACCGCATCGCCTGGCCCTCGCCCTTTGATGCGATGGTCAACACCTTGAAATCATTGAAAGGTCGTCGTGCCGTTGTGCTGGTCACGGGCGATCCTTTGTGGTTCTCCGTGGGGGCCCGCATCGGGCGCGCCATTCCCCCGTCCGAACTGGTCTATCACCCTCAACTCAGCGCCTTTCAACTGGCCGCTGCGCGGATGGGATGGTCCCTGGCCGATGTCGAAACCCTCACCGTGCATGGCCGACCGGTTGAACAAATGATTGCATTTATTCAACCAGATCAGAAGCTTATCGTCCTGACGACGGGCGCGGAAACGCCCGGGCAGATCGCGGATTTCCTCACCAAGCGTGGCTTCGGCGGATCCCGCATGACGGTGCTGGCCGCCATGGGCGGTGACCGCGAAGAACGGTTTGACGGCACAGCCGCTGACTGGTCGCATGAGGTGCCAGCCTTCAATACCTTGTGTATCGACTGCGTTGCTGCACCAGATGCAGCGCTCTTGCCCCGCGTGCCGGGCCTCGCCGATGATTTGTTCCAATCAGACGGCACCATGACAAAACGCGAGGTCCGCGCCGCAACTTTGGCGAAACTGATGCCCATGCGCGGCGCGCTGTTGTGGGACATCGGCACAGGCTGTGGCAGTGTCGCCATCGAATGGATGCGCGCCGCGCGCTACGCCCGCGCCATCGGCATCGAACCCCGTGCCGACAGGCGGGCGATGGCCGCCGAAAATGCGTTGGCGCTGGGCACACCGAAGCTGGATTTGATCGATGGCACTGTCCCCCAGGCGCTGGCGGGTCTTGAAGCGCCCGACGCGGTGTTTATCGGCGGTGGTCTGTCGCTTGAGACGTTCGAGGCTGTCTGGACCGCAGTGCGCCCCCTCGGGCGCGTGGTCGCAAATGCGGTGACGCTGGAAAGCGAAGCCCAGTTGATTGCGTTGCACAAAACCCATGGGGGCGATCTGGTTCGTCTGCAGACCCATCGCGCCGAACCGGTTGGCACGTTCACAGGCTGGCGTCCGTCCATGCCGGTGACACAGTGGAGCCTGATCAAAAGATGAGGGGCGCATGTGGCAAAACGGCCCTCCGGGGGGAGTTTTTCGGGCCAGATGAAACAGGGGACCCGTCATGAGCGGCAAGCTGATTGGCGTGGGGTTGGGGCCCGGTGATCCGGAATTGATCACCCTGAAAGCCGCGCGCGCGATTGAAGGAGCTTCGACCGTTGCCTATCCATCGCTTGCAGGCGGCGACAGTTTTGCGCGGTCCATCGCGGCAGATCTGATCCCCGCAAACGCGCGTGAAATCCGGCTGGATGTCCCCATGACCGTCGCCCGCGAACCTGCGCAGATAGCTTATGACGCCGGTGCGGCCGAGATTGCAAAGGTCCTGCGCAGCGGTGAAGACGTGGTGATGTTGTGCGAAGGGGACCCGTTTTTCTATGGGTCGTTCATGTACATCAACGCGCGCTTGGCACCTGAATTCAAGGTCGAGGTCATCCCTGGTGTCACCTCTGTCACGGCCTGCGCTGCGGTCTCCGGCCGCCCTCTTGTGGCGCGCAATGAACGGCTGACCGTCTTGCCTGGTCCCATGGATGAGGCCGAGTTGCGCGACAGGATTGCCGGGGCGGAGGCTGTGGCGATTATGAAGGTCGGACGACATTTGCCAAAGATACGCACGGTCATTGATACCCTCGGCCTGACGGCTCAGGCCACCTATATCGAACGGGCAACGCTGCCGCAGCAGGTTGTCCTGCCCTTGTCTGAGGCACCCGAGACGGCGCCCTATTTTTCAATGATCCTTCTGACGAAAGGGGCCGACCCGTGGCTGTAACACCTGTCATTCTTGCTTTGTCGAAATCCGGCGAAGCCACGGCACACCGCATTGCAGCCGCCCTGGGCGCGCCGGTTCATGGCCGCGAAGGTCGGGTGGATGTGGCGGATGCGGTCTTTGCAAATGCCCTGGATCACGCGCGCGATCTGTTTGCAGCTGGAACGCCGATTATCGGGGTCTGTGCCTCCGGCATTTTGATCCGTGGTGTGGCCCCGATGTTGGCTGACAAGACAACCGAACCGCCGGTCATTTCCGTGTCCGATGATGGGGGCGTTGTGGTGCCGTTGCTGGGCGGGCATCGTGGTGCCAACCGTCTGGCGCGCCAGATTTCGGAGGCGCTGGGGGGCACCGCTGCTGTCACCACGGCAGGCGATGTGGCACTGGGTGTGGCACTGGATGAGCCGCCCTTGGGCTACCGTTTGCAAAACCCGTCAGACGCCAAATCGGTGATGGCGCGGCTGTTGTCGGGTGGAGGGGTGACGTGGGACGGCCCTGCGATATTCGACACCGACCTGCCAGCGGGTGACGACGTCACCTTGCATGTCACAACCGCGCCCGCAGTCGGGTCCGAAACCGCGCTGGTCTATCACCCACAGACTTACACGCTGGGCCTTGGCTGTGCGCGCAACGCGGATGTCGACACGATGTGGCAGCATATCGAAAGCGTGCTGGCACAACATGCCATTGCCCCCGGCGCAATCGCATGTGTGGCCTCCATTGATCTGAAGGCGGATGAGCCTGCGATCATTGAGGCGGCCAGACGTCTTGGCGTTCCGCTGCGGGTGTTCGCGGCGGATGAATTGAAGGCCGAGGCCCCGCGTCTGGCCAATCCGTCAGATGTGGTTCTGGCCGAGGTTGGAACGCCCGGCGTGTCCGAGGCCGCAGCATTGGCGGCGGCGGGGGCGGATGCGACGCTCAGCATTCCGAAGACCAAAACCGCAACAACCACATGCGCGCTGGCATTGGCACCCGAACCGATTACCGCGCTGAATGGCCGGTCGCGGGGGCGCTTGTCCATCGTCGGGATCGGGCCGGGGCAGGCATCTTGGCGTACGCCCGAAGTGTCCAAACTTGTCGCAGATGCGGAAGAACTTGTGGGCTACGGATTGTATATTGATCTTTTGGGGCCGCTGGCCGCAGGGAAGACCCGCAGCGATTTCCCATTGGGCGGGGAAGAGGCCCGTTGCCGTTATGCGCTGGAACAGGCGGGGCAGGGCAAAAACGTGGCACTGGTCTGTTCGGGCGATGCGGGCATCTACGCGATGGGCGCGCTCGTGTTTGAACTTTTGGATCGTGGTCCCGACGAAGAGGGGGTCACGGACGCGGCCCGCAGGGTTGAGGTTGTCTGCTCCCCCGGTGTGTCCGCCCTGCAAGGGGCGGCGGCGCGGGCAGGTGCGCCTTTGGGGCATGACTTCTGCACCATCTCTCTCAGCGATCTTTTGACGCCGAGAGATGACATAATACGGCGTCTTTATGCGGCGGCGGAAGGTGACTTTGTCATCGCGTTCTACAACCCCGTCTCCAAAACCCGCCGCACGCTTCTGGCCGAAGCGCGGGATATCCTGCTGCAACATCGCCCCGTCGACACGCCTGTCATGTTGGCCACGAACCTCGGCCGGCCCACGGAACACGTGCGCTATCGTCGTCTTGCGGATTTGCAGGTGGATGAGGTCGATATGCTGACGGTGGTGCTGGTCGGATCGTCCAACACGCGACTGGCGCAACTGGGCGAGGGTCCGCGCATGTTCACCCCGCGCGGCTATGCCCGCAAGATTGATGGCGATCTGACTGCCAAACGCAATGACCCCTACCTTCCAGAAGAGGCTTCCTGAATGACCGTCTATTTTATCGGCGCAGGCCCCGGCGATCCGGAGCTTTTGACCCTCAAGGCGGCGCGCCTCATCAAGGCCTGTCCGGTGTGTCTATATGCGGGATCACTGGTGCCTGAGGATGTTGTTGCAATCGCGCCGGAGGGTGCGCTGGTGATGGACACGGCCCCGATGCATCTTGATGAAACCCATGCAGAAATCACCAAAGCCCATGCCAAGGGGCAGGATGTGGCACGGGTCCATTCCGGCGATCCATCGCTGTATGGCGCGATTGCCGAACAGATCCGCCGGTTGAAGGCGGATGGTATCCCGTATGAAATCATCCCCGGTGTTCCCGCCTACACCGCAGCGGCTGCAGCGTTGGGGCAGGAATTAACCGTGCCAGAGGTTGCGCAATCCATCGTCCTGACGCGCATGTCGATGAAATCAACGGGGATGCCTGCCGGTGAAACGTTGGAAAATTTTGGCCGCACCGGGACGACCCTTGCGATCCACCTTGGCATCCGCGCCCTGCGTGAGATTGAGCGTCAACTGGTGCCGCATTACGGTGAAGACTGCCCTGTCGCAGTGATCTACCGTGTTGGTTGGCCCGATCAGATGATCATTCGGGGCACATTGACCGACATCCGCGAAAAGGTCCGTGCGGCCAAGATCACGCGCACGGCGCTGATCCTGCTGGGGCCTGCTTTGTCGGACGAAAACGGCTTTCCGGACAGTGCCCTTTACGATGCCGCAAAGCCACATGTTTTGCGGCCAAAAGCCAAAGTGTAGGCTGCAGCATTTGACATAATAAAACTTAGATCAAAGTTAACTTGACGTTCACCACCCTTGGTCCATTTATGGTTCCATAGGAACGGAGACTGTCATGCTGGAATCGCTGCCGCCCTCAATCTGGAACGAGATACACGCCGCACAACGCAAGGCTGACCGTCGTCGGTCGCGTCTGCGGGTTGAGGCGAATGGCGACAGTTTTCGCATTTTGCGTATGACGTCCGAGGGGTTCGTGGTCGAGGCTGAAACAACGCCACGTCTGCGCGGCTTGGTGGACCTCTACGATGGCAGCCGTTTGCTCAGCCAGTGTCTGATCATGGCCGCGTCCCAAGATGGCGATGAGATGATTTACGATTTCAAACGCAACACGTCTGCCGCCGATGGCGCGCCGCTGGATTTCGAACGTCCTGACGATGCGCCAATTGCGTTGCTGGGCCGCTGAACCCTACTGCAAGTCACCGAATGCCTTGGCCAGCCGCGCCACGGCCTCGTCAATTTGCGCGCGCGGGGCGGCGAAGTTGAACCGCAGGAAATCATCCCCGCCGGTGCCGAAGGTGGGGCCATGGTTGACGGCGATCTTGGCGTCTTGCTGCACCCGCCGGGTGAATTCATCCCGTGACATGCCGGTGCCAGAAAAATCCACCCATGCCAGATACGTGGCCTCCAGCGGCATGGAGGCAAGGCCGGGAATGGCATTCACGCCTGCATCGAACGCCTTGCGATTTCCATCCAGATAGGCGCGTAGATCATCCACCCACGCGGCACCCTCGGGGGAATAGGCAGCCTCTGCCATGAACAGCCCGAAGGAGTTTGGCGACAGGCCAAGGGCCGCCATCCGCGCGCCGAACTGACGGCGCAGATCGGGGTCTTCGATGATGACATTGCCCGAATGGCTGCCCGCGATGTTGAAGGTCTTGGTGGTCGCCGTCATCGTGATCAGTCGGTCTTCGATCCCGTCGATATGGGCCATAGGCGTGTGCTTGTGACCGGGGAATGTCAGGTCATGATGGATCTCGTCGCTGACCAAAATCAGGTCGTGCCGTTTGGCAAAGGCCGCGACCGCGCGCAATTCGCCCTTTGTCCAGACGCGGCCGCCGGGGTTGTGGGGCGAACACAGGATGACCATGCGTTCATTGCCCGTCATCTGCGCGTCATAGGCATCAAAGTCGAATTCATACCGCCCGCCATCATTGGTCAGCTGACATTCAACGACCTCACGTCCTGCGGCGTTAATGACCTTGGCGAAGGCGTGGTAGACCGGTGTGAACAACACGACCCCATCACCGGGTGCTGTGAAGGCATCGACGCACATGGCCGTGCCGTTAACCAACCCGTGGGTGGTGAACACCCACTCCGGTTCGATCTTCCAGCCATGACGCGTGTCCATCCACCACTGGATCGCCGCCAGATATTTGCTGTCATCGCCGAAGTAACCATAGACGCCGTGATCATGCATCGCCTTGACCGCGTCTTGCACGCACTGCGGCGGGCGGAATTCCATATCGGCCACCCACATGGCGATCCCGTCGTTGGCATCCACGCCGTAGATCGGCTCCATCATATCCCATTTCACACAATGGGTGCCGCGCCGGTCGATGGGGGTGTCAAAGCTCATGTGGTGCCTCCTTGTTGTAACCCAAGCTAGCCGCACAGACGGCAGGTGCAACCCGTGTTGCGCACAGGCGGGGATCGTCCTACATCAGGCGCCATGACACGCCGCACGATCCTTATTCACCCCGACCCGCGCCTGAAGGCCAAGGCCGACCCCGTGACCTCTATTGATACGGAGGTGCGCAGGCTGGCCGATGATATGCTCGAAACCATGTATGACGCGCCGGGCATCGGTCTGGCCGCCCCGCAGGTCGGCGTGATGCACCGGATGCTGGTGATGGATTGCGTCAAGGATGAGGGAGAGGCCCCGCGCCCGATGGTCCTGATCAACCCCGAGGTTATCGCCACTTCGGACGCAAGGTCGATTTACGACGAAGGATGCCTGTCGATCCCCGATCAATACGCCGAAGTCGAACGCCCCGCACAGGTCAAGGTCCGCTGGACCGATCTGGACGGCAAAGAGGTGCAGGAGGATTTCGACGGTCTCTGGGCGACCTGCGTGCAGCACGAGATCGACCATCTGGATGGCAAACTGTTCATCGACTACCTTAAACCGCTGAAACGTCAGATGATCACGCGCAAGATGCAGAAACTGAAACGGGACATCGCACGTGGCAAAGCGTGAGGTCCGCATGTGGCCGGACCCCGTTTTGACGCAGGTCTGCGCGCCTGTGGACCTCGCAGACCCAAGCCTGCCAGCCCTGATCGAGGACCTGTTAGACACGATGTATCACGCCAAGGGTCGTGGCCTCGCCGCGCCGCAAATCGGTGTTTTGCAGCGGGTGTTCGTGGTCGACGTGACGTGGAAGGAAGGGCCCCCCGATCCGCGTGTTTTCATCAATCCCGAGGTTGTATCGACCAGCGACGCGGCCTCTGAGATGTCGGAGCAATGCCTGTCGATCCCCGATCTGCCCGTGTCTGTCACGCGCCCCGACCACATCCAGCTGCGCTGGAGTACCCGGGCCGGTGATCGCCGTGAGGCGGGGTTCGATGGTATTCTCGCGCGCTGTATCCTGCACGAATTCGATCATTTGAATGGCAAGGTCATACTTGATCACCAGCCTGCCCCCACTCGTGCCGATCTGGAGGCCCGCTATGCCCCATAGACCCTTCGTGCCTTATCCGGCCAAAGTGCTGCGCACCCCCGCCGCCGAAGTCGACGCCATCACAGACGATATCCGCGCCCTGTGGGATGAGATGATTGAGGCCATGGACGCCATGCCCGGTGTCGGCCTTGCGGCACCCCAATTGGGCGTCCCGTTGCGGGTGTGCGTGGTCGATGCATCCGACAAGCGCGGACAGGCTGTGCGCATGGCGAACCCCACGATCCTGCACGCCTCCGTCGAGTTGCGCGCCCATGAAGAAGCGTCGCCAAACCTGCCCGGTGTCTCTGCCGGACTTGAACGACCCCGCGCCGTGACAATCCGCTATCTGAATGAAGCTGGAGTTTACGACAGGCAGGATTTTGTGGGGCTTTGGGCCACGTCGGTGCAGCATCAGATCGATCATTTGAACGGCAAGATGTATTTTGACCGTCTGAGCCGGACAAAACGGGATATGTTGCTGAAAAAGGCGCGCAAACTGAACGGGTAGGGCTGTGGCCGACCGACCCTCCGGGGGGAGTTTTTGGGGGCCAGATGAAGGGGGACGCGATGCGCATTATCTTTATGGGAACGCCCGAATTTTCGGTGCCGGTTCTGGATGCACTTGTGGCGGCTGGCCATGACATTTGCGCTGTTTATTGCCAGCCCCCCCGTCCCGCCGGGCGCGGCAAGAAGGAGCGGCCGACGCCGGTGCATCAGCGGGCTGAGGCGCTGGGGCTTGAGGTGCGGCACCCGGTGTCTTTGAAGGGCGCGGACGAACAGGCAAAGCTGGCGGCATTGGGTGCGGATATCGCCGTTGTCGTGGCCTATGGGCTGATCTTGCCGCAGGCGGTTCTGGATGCGCCCGCGCGGGGGTGTTTGAACATCCACGCATCGCTTTTGCCACGGTGGCGGGGGGCGGCCCCTATTCACCGTGCGATCATGGCCGGGGATGCGCAGACCGGCGTCTGCATCATGCAGATGGATGCAGGTCTGGACACGGGGGATGTTCTTTTGCGCCGTGAGATCGCGATTGATGCCGGTGAAACAACGGGCGCATTGCATGACCGGTTGAGCGTTCTTGGGGCGAAAGCCATCGTCGATGCCTTGGCGGATCTGGACGCGTTGGCCGCCACGCCGCAGCCAGACGAGGGCGTGACCTATGCCCACAAGATCGACAAGGCCGAGGCGCGGATTGACTGGTCTGCGGATGCCACAACGGTGGCCCGTCTTATCAACGGTCTGTCGCCCTTTCCTGGGGCTTGGACAGACGCAGATGGTGAGCGATTGAAAGTATTGCAAGCACTGCCTGTTGAGGTGCCGTTGTCCGCAGGTCAGACGTCAATCGAAGGCGGTCAGTTGGTCGCGGGATGTGGTGAGGGGGCGGTGGAGATACTGCAGGCCCAGCGGCCCGGCAAGCGTGCGGCGGCCACGTCGGACCTGTTGAAAGGGTGGACGCCGCCCGTAGTGTTCATTTGATATTAGCGGCGGGGTGGGCGGCTCTTGTAGACGGGCAGCCGCCAGCCGAACGCCAGTGACCCCGCGCGCAGCCCGAAGGTCACCGCGGCGCAGCCGATCAACGCCAGCCCCAAAGGTTGCCCCAGTGACAATAGCGCCAGCGATGACGCGGCACCTGCCAGCGCGCAGGTCACGTAAAGTTCGCCTTGTTTGAGGACCAGCGGCACCTCGTTGCAGACAACATCGCGCATCAGCCCGCCGAAACACCCCGTGGCCACCCCCATGATCACAACAACCGGCCAAAGTGCATTCATGCCCAAAGCCGCCGCGACACCGGCGGGAACCGCTACGGCGAGGGCCACGGCATCCAGCCAAAAGATCGCCTTCAGGCGGGATTCCAGAAGGTGGGCGGTGAAGAAAACAAAGAACGCAGCCGCAGTTGCGACCATGATGAAAGACGGCTCCGCCACCCAGAACACACCCCGGTCGAGGATCACATCACGTACTGTGCCGCCGCCGACAGCCGTCAGGCAGGCCACAAAGACAAAGCCCACCAGATCAAGCTGGGCGCGGCTGGCGACAAGCGCGCCGGTCAGTGCGAAGATAAAGACCGACGCATAGTCCAGGACCGCAAGTGCAGTCACTTTGCAGCCTTGTAAGGGGCCATGCCTGCGCGGGCCAGTTCATCGGCCCGTTCGTTTTCGGGATGGCCTGCGTGACCTTTGACCCATTCCCACGTCACATCGTGGCGCGCGCGGGCTTCATCCAGACGTTGCCACAAATCAATGTTCTTGATCTCCCCGCCCTTCTTTTTCCAGCCCTTGGCCTTCCAGCTGTAGATCCACTTGGTGATCCCGTCTTTGACGTATGAGCTGTCGGTCACGACCGTCAGGGTGCTGGGCCCTGAGAGGGTTTCCAGCGCCGTGATTGCCGCAAGCAATTCCATCCGGTTGTTTGTGGTGCGGGCCTCTCCGCCGGACAATTCGCGTTCTTTGACGACAGTGTCGCCGTCGCGGGCGATCAGCAGGGCCCCCCAGCCGCCGGGGCCGGGATTGCCGGAACAGGCACCGTCTGTGTAGGCGTACAGATCAGCCATCCTTGCGTGCCATCATCACGACCCACGGGTCATCGGTGCCAGCCAGCCCGACCTCATGTCCTTCGTCGGTCGCCGTTACTGTCAGACCTGCATCGGCCAAAAGCCCCGCCAGTTCGTCGCGCTGAACGTAGCTGTACCGCCGGTCCAGCCCGTCACGGGCCATGCCGTCCCCGACTTTCATGCCGATATGGAAAATACCGTTCGTCTTGAGGGCCGTGGCGAGTGCGGAAAGGTACGTCGGCAGCCTGTCTTTAGGGGCATGCAGCAGGGAGAAATTCGCCCAGACGCCGTCATAGACCGCGACATCGGTCACATCGTCAAAGGTGCCCAGCCGCGCGGTGACGCCGTTCACCTCAGCCGCGACGCGCACCATTTCGCGCGAGGCATCCAAAGCGTCCACGTCGAAACCCGCCTCCATCATGAAACGCGATGCGTTGGCGGGGCCGCAGCCCAAATCCAACACGCGGCCCCCGTCCGCGACAGCATCCATAAACCGGCTGAGGTGCTTGCCCGGTGTGCCGCCGCTGTTGAAATGCGTGGCGTAGTCCTGCGCCTTGGCGTTGTAGACGGCGATTGTTTTGTCATCAGCACTCATAGGACCACCGGCAGCAGGCTGAGGATGACACCCACCGTCAGGATGGTGCGCAGGGTCATCCACCAACGCGGTGCCAGCCCCCATGTCCAGAATGCGTAATCAAGGACCAGCAAGGCCACAAAACCCGCAATCAGGTTCATACCTGCCGACACCGGTCCCCCACCGATCATGAAGAACGCCCAAAGCGCGGGCAGCACCGACAGGGCGTACCCCGTGGCGGCCTGACCGCCCTCAGCCTTGGTGGCAAAGCCCCACAGCACGCCGGACATGAAAGACAGGATCACGGTGCCATAGGCCAGCCCCACATAGGGCCCGATGAACCGTGGGCCGACCAGCCCCATGGTCCATTCCGCAGCCCCTTGGCTGTAGATCGTGATGGCACCCCAGATGAACGGCAGCAGGCCTGCCAGCCCGAGGATCAGGGCAGATTTGGGGATTTCCCTTACGCGGTCCAAGATCAAAGCTCCTTCACCTCTGCCAGTAATTTGGCGATCCGTTTGATGCGGGTCTCTGCCCGTTTGGCTGACGTCACCTGATACAACATCCCGCGTTGTTTGCCAGCGGTCAGCCCGCCCCATGTGTCGGTCAATCCGGCCGAGCGCAAGGCGTTGATCACATCGCTTGGCACATCTACCGCATCGTCGGGTGCGGCCCGCAGGCGGACCTCAATCCTCTCGCCCGGCTCAATCCCGATCTCACGCAGGACGGACTTGCCCGCGTAAAGAAAGACATCGTCGATGACCGGCGCTTTGGTCAGGGCCATGTTGATGGGGTGGTCGTTGATTTCGCCTTCGACGCGGCGTGTCGGGCCGAGTGCCTCAACGATGTCCGCTGGAATGCGTAGCACTGTATACGTGGCCTTGCCCCACTCCATCGGCTCAACCGCGCCTTCGAATGTGATGTAGTCGGTCACGGGCCCGTCAGGCCGGTTCACGTAGCACGCGCGGGACTTTGAATTCGACGTTCTCAACGGCGGTCTCCACCACCTCAACAGTCACATCATAGCGCGCCTTGAAGGCGTCGATGATCTCATTGATCAGCACTTCGGGGGCGGAGGCGCCTGCGGTGATGCCCAGCGATGAAATCCCCTCCAACGCGCGCCAGTCTATGTCTGTGTCGCGCATGACCAGTTGGGAATAATCGCAGCCCGCACGTCGGGCGACCTCAACCAACCGTTGGGAATTGGACGAATTCGGCGCGCCCACGACCAGCATCGCATCGCATTTCGGCGCGGCGGCCTTCACCGCCTCTTGGCGGTTGGTGGTGGCATAGCAGATGTCTTCCTTGTGCGGGCCAACGATCGCGGGGAACCGCGCGTTCAGGGCGGCCACGATGTCTGCTGTGTCATCGACGGAAAGCGTGGTTTGCGTCACAAAGGCCAGTTTATTAGGGTCGCGCACATCGACAGTGGCCACGTCCTCCACCGTTTCCACCAGCAACACATCGCCGTCCGGCAACTGTCCCATGGTGCCCACCGTTTCGGGGTGCCCCGCATGACCGATCATGATCATCTGCAAACCGTTGTCGGCATGGCGCTGGGCCTCGATATGGACCTTGCTGACCAGCGGACAGGTGGCGTCCACATAGACCATTTCGCGTTCAGCCGCCTTGGCAGGCACGGCCTTCGGCACGCCATGGGCGGAAAAGATCACAGGGCGGTCGTCAGGGCATTCATCCAGCTCTTCGACAAAGACCGCGCCCTTGTCGCGCAGATCATCGACCACGTATTTGTTGTGCACGATTTCATGACGCACATAGACGGGCGCGCCCCACTTTTCCAACGCCATCTCAACGATCTTGATGGCGCGGTCCACACCGGCACAAAACCCGCGCGGGGCGGCCAGATAAAGGGCGAGGGGGGGCTTGGTCATGGGCGTATCTCCGTTCCATGCCAACCTAAGCGCGGTGTGGCGTCTCGTCCAGACTGTCGCCCAAAGGAAACGGGCGCCCCGTCAGGGCGCCCGATCAGTTATTCTTCTTCTTCGTCGGCGCCGACCGGCTCTCGATCCGGACGCGGCTCACGCGGCGGGCGTCCGATCACGTCGCGCAATTCATCAAGTTCGATGAAGTTGTCACATTGGCGGCGCAGCTCATCCGCAATCATCGGCGGCTGGCTGCGAATAGTGGACACCACGGACACCCGCACGCCCTGACGTTGCAGGCTTTCGATCAGCGGGCGGAAATCGCCATCACCGCTGAAGATCACGATGTGATCCACGTGCGGCGCGAGTTCCATGGCATCCACGGCCAGTTCGATGTCCATATTGCCCTTGATCTTGCGCCGTCCCATGGAATCCGTAAATTCCTTGGCGGGTTTCGTGACCATCGTGAACCCGTTGTAGTTCAACCAGTCGACCAGTGGCCGGATGGGGGAATATTCGTCATTTTCCAACAGGGCGGTGTAGTAGAATGCGCGCAGCAATTTCCCGCGACGCATGAATTCCTGCCTGAGAAGCTTGTAATCGATGTCAAACCCGAGGGCTTTTCCGGCCGCATATAAATTCGACCCATCGATGAACAGCGCCAGGCGTTCATCCCGATAAAACATATCAATTTGTCCTTTCAAAACGGGCCCGACCAAGGAAATGTGTGTGAGTGGTTCATTGATCGGACGCACCCGAAAATAAGGGATTGCAAGGATGCTTCAAGGGGAAGAAACGGCGATTGGCGACATGACGCTTGTGGCGCTTGGCAGCAATGCGCCGTCGTCGGCAGGTGACGCAGCGGCAACTTTGACGGCGGCTTTGGCGCGGATGCAGGTGCTGTTCGGACCTTTGAAAATAAGCCCGTTTTACAAAACGCCAGCGTTCCCCGCAGGGGCGGGGCCGGATTTCGTCAACGCCGCATGTGGGTTTCAGACCGATCTGACGCCAACGGACTGTCTTGCGGCCCTGCACGGGATCGAGGCCGATTTTGGCCGGACGCGCGATATTCGTTGGGGCCAGCGCACCCTTGATCTGGATTTGATCGCACACGGCGCGATGATCGCCCCCGACAGGCCCACATGGGATCATTGGCAACAACTCGCGCCGGACCAGCAGGCCCTGACAGCGCCCGATCAGTTGATCCTGCCGCATCCGCGTCTTGCGGAGCGGGCTTTTGTCCTTGTTCCGCTGGCCGATGTGGCCCCGGACTGGACGCACCCGGTCATCGGGCGCACAGTTCGGCAAATGCGTGACGCCCGTCCGCAGGACGAACTGGCAACGGTGAAGGCCCTCAACGGCTAGGAAACCCTCAGGAATCGGGTTGTAATCCAGCTGTCAAGCCTTTATGAGCGCGGTTCTGATACCCTCGACGATTTATTGATTGGAGTGCCCCATGGCCCGCGTGACCGTTGAAGACTGCGTAGACAAGGTTCCAAACCGTTTTGAACTTGTGATGCTTGCGGCCCATCGCGCCCGCGAAATCTCCTCCGGTGGGGCGCTGACGGTCAACCGCGACAACGACAAGAACCCCGTCGTTGCCCTGCGCGAAATCGCCGACGAAACCCAGACAGCCGATGATCTGCGCGAACGCATGATCGAAGCGAACCAGACCCAGATCGAAGTGGACGAACCCGAAGAGGATTCCATGGCGCTGTTGATGGGTGGCGGTTCTGCCGAGGCGGACAAGCCTGCGGATGATGACATGAGCGAGGAAAAACTCCTTCGCGCGCTGATGGAAGCCCAAGGGCAGAAATAAAGGGATGGCGACACCGGCATGACAGCTGATGATCTGATCGCGCTGGTTCGCACCTACAACCCGAAAACGAATGCAAGAATGCTCGCCGATGCGTTTGTCTTCGGCGAGGACATGCACGACGGCCAGTTCCGTCATTCAGGTGAGCCGTACTTTACGCACCCCGTCGCTGTGGCCGGCATCCTTGCCGAACAGCAGATGGATGACGCCACCCTGATCACAGCGCTTTTGCACGACACGATTGAGGACACCAAGGCGTCTTACGCCGATGTGGAAAAACGGTTCAGTCGCGAGATTGCCGAACTTGTCGATGGCGTCACCAAGCTGACCAATCTTCAACTGTCGTCGTCCGAAACCAAACAAGCCGAAAATTTCCGAAAGTTGTTCATGGCCACGTCCCGCGATCTGCGTGTGACTTTGGTCAAACTGGCCGACCGTCTGCACAATATGCGCACGATCAAATCCATGCGCCCCGAAAAGCAGGCCCAAAAGGCGCGGGAGACCATGGACATCTACGCCCCGCTTGCGGGCCGCATGGGTATGCAGTGGATGCGCGAAGAACTTGAGGATCTGGCGTTCCGAGTCCTTAATCCCGAGGGCCGTAATTCCATCATCCGTCGTTTCATCACCTTGCAGCGCGAAACCGGTGACGTGGTCGAAAAGATCACGGTCGATATGGAACATGAGATGGATAAGGCCGGTATCGCCTGCGACATCTACGGACGCGCCAAAAAGCCCTATTCGATCTGGCGCAAGATGCAGGAAAAGCAGCAGGGCTTCAGCCGCTTGTCCGACATTTACGGGTTTCGCATCATCACCCAGACAGAGGCGGAGTGTTATGCCGCCCTTGGTGCCATTCACCAACGATGGTTCGCGGTTCCCGGACGGTTCAAAGACTATATCAGCCAGCCGAAATCCAACGGCTACCGCAGCCTGCACACCACCGTGTCAGGCCGCGACGGCAAACGGGTCGAGGTTCAGATCCGCACCGTCGAGATGCACGAAGTGGCCGAAGCCGGCGTTGCCGCGCATTGGTCCTACCGCGATGGTATCCGAACCGAAAACCGCTTTGCCGTCGATCCCGCGCGCTGGATCGCCCAGCTGACGGAACGATTGGACGAAGATCACGACCACGACGAATTCCTCGATATGGTCAAGCTTGAGATGTATCAGGACCAGGTGTTCTGTTTCACGCCCAAGGGTGACGTGATCAAACTGCCGCGCGGGGCGACGCCGATTGATTTCGCCTATGCGATCCATACGCGGATCGGTCATGCCTGTGTGGGTGCCAAGGTCGACGGGTTGCGCGTGCCGCTGTGGACGCGGCTGAAAAACGGCCAGTCGATTGAAGTGATCACCGCCGAAGGCCAGACACCACAGGCCACATGGATCGACATTGCCGTCACAGGCCGCGCCAAAACCGCCATCCGCCGCGCCCTGCGCGAAGAAGACCGCGAACGGTTTATCCGGCTGGGGCGCGAACTGGTCCGCGTCTCCTTTGAAAACGTCGGCAAAAAGGCGACGGACAAGGCGCTGCGCACCGCTGGCAAGGCGCTTGGGCTTGGCAATATCGATGACCTGCTGGAACGGGTCGGATCGGCTGAGATCACATCGCGGGATGTGGTGTCGGCCATCTACCCCGATCTTGTCAAATCTGTTGGCGCCGAGATCGAGGCGCGGCGCGCGGTCATCGGTCTGGACGCCGATCAGACCCACAGGCGTGCGCAGTGTTGCCAGCCCATTCCGGGCGAACGCATTGTGGGCATCACATACCGTGGTCAGGGCGTGGTCGTGCACGCGATTGACTGCGACGTGCTGGCCGATCTGGAAGACCAGACAGAACGTTGGATCGACCTGCATTGGCAGGAGGGGACCCATTCGGCCTCCAACACGATCACTCTGGATATGACCATCACGAACGACGCCGGTGTCTTGGGGCGTATCTGCACCTTGATCGGGGAGAACGATGCCAATATCTCCGATTTGCAGTTCATTGATCGCAAACCCGATTACTACAGACTGCTGATCGAGGTTGACCTGCGCGATGTGGAGCATATGCACATTGTCATGACGGCGCTCGAAGCGGACAGCAATGTTGCCACAATTGAACGGCATCGTGACCCCGACCGGGCCGGACAGGTCCAAAGACGCAGCTAACGCCCGAAGGGCAGGGACACTAACACGTGGTTTTCAGACGCAGAGACAGACGCCCCCTCTGGCGGGCCACGCTCGAGATGCTGTGGCCGCGTGGGGGCTGGGGCCGTGCGGCGCAATACGTCAAACACCGCGTGCGTCGTCTGCCCGACACACCCGAAAAGATCGCGCGCGGCATCTGGGCGGGCGTCTTTGCGTCCTTTACCCCGTTTTACGGGCTTCATTTCTTTATCGCGGCAGGCACGGCCAAAATCATGCGCGGCAACATCCTGGCCTCGCTGATGGCCACGTTTTTCGGCAATCCACTGACATACCTGCCGATCGCATGGTCGGCGCTGGCGACGGGTCACTGGTTGCTCGGAACACGGATGGACCGCGAATTGCTGGGCACCGAACGGGGTGGGGATTGCCGGATCGGATGCCAGTTCGGCAATGCGTTCGAGGACCTGTGGCAGAACTTCGTGGCAATCTTCACGCACGACCGGATGGATTGGCGCGGGTTGTCGAACTTCTACGAAGGCGTTTTCTACCCCTATATGATCGGTGGCATCATCCCCGGCATCATCGCCGCAAGCGTGTGCTACTACCTCAGCGTGCCGTTGATCCGCGCCTACCAGAACCACCGCCGCAAAATCCTGCGCGAAAAACTGGCGCAGTTGAAGAATCCGGCTGACGCGCAGGAATAGAATGCTAAGTTCAGTCCAGAAGGAGGGCTGACTTATGTCCAATTTACGTCTTGGGGTGAACATCGACCATGTGGCGACCGTGCGGAATGCGCGCGGCGGCGATACGCCAGATCCTGTCCGTGCCGCCAAACTGGCCGAAGAGGCGGGCGCTGATGGCATCACGGCCCACCTGCGCGAGGACCGACGCCATATCGGGGACGCGGACATCGACGCGCTGATGGATGCCCTGACGGTGCCGTTGAACTTTGAAATGGCCGCCACACCCGAAATGCAACAGATTGCCCTGCGTCATAAGCCCCATGCCGTTTGCATCGTTCCCGAAAAACGTGAGGAACGCACCACCGAAGGCGGGCTTGAGGTCGCGCGTGAGGAAAATGCCCTCGCCCATTACATCGCCCCCCTGCGTGAGGCGGGGTGCCGTGTGTCCATCTTCATCGCCGCCGACCGGCGCCAGATCGACGCGGCCAGCCGCATCGGTGCGCAGGTCATTGAACTGCACACCGGTGCCTATTGCGATGCCCACGCGGAAGGCGATTTCGCGACCCGCGATGCAGAGCTTGAAAAGATGCGTCAGATGTCCTCCTACGCACATACACTGGGGCTTGAGGTGCACGCGGGTCACGGGTTGACCTACGACACCGTCAAACCCGTCGCCGCCTTTCCCGAGGTGATGGAGCTGAACATCGGCCATTTTCTGATCGGCGAAGCGATTTTTCGCGGCCTGCCCGATGCCATTGGTGAAATGCGCCGCCTGATGAATGAAGCGCGGCCCTAACCTCGCCCTCAGCCGCGCGCGTCCTATGTCTGGGTGATGACACAACCGACCGATTTTGAACGCCGGATCATGGCCGAGATCAACCGCTGGGCCGCCCGGATCGGGGCGGATGAGGGCCCGCCTGCCTTCACGGCGGCCATCCTTCGGAACGGCGAGGAAATCACCCGCGGGCGCAATACCGCCCGTGTGGATGGCAACCCGACACATCATGCGGAAATTGTCACGATTGGGCAGGCCGCAGATGCACTTGGCACCCGCGATCTGTCCGGCTGCACGTTGCTGTCGTCCTGTCAGCCGTGTGAAATGTGTCTGGCCGCCATGCGCTGGGCCAAGATTGACCGTGTGATTTTTGGCGCACAGCAAACCGACATTGATGACCAGATGTTCCGGTTCCCCGGCCTGACCTTGCCAGATTTTCACCAAGCGTGCGGCGGATGTTTCGACTATGCAGGCGGGGTGCATGATGACATCGTGCTGCATCTGTACCGTTTGCAGGACTAGGAGAGATTGATGATCCTTCACGCCGTTTACCTGTCATTGGCCGAAGACGCCGATCCGGCGGAGTTGGCCGATGTCATGACCGGCCTCGCAGCGCTGACGGACCTCATAGAGACGTTCACGCATGGCCCCAATTTCGACGCAGAGGGCAAAACCCCGCAAAGCCACTACGGCTTTCATGCCACTTTTGCGGATCGGGCCGCACTTGAAAGATATGCCACCGATCCCCGCCATCAGGCCTTGGGCGCGCGCCTTGTCGCGCTGTGTGGTGGTGAAAACGGGATCACCGTGTATGATCTGGATTGTTCGAACTGATCAAAGGCCAGCCCATGCGCAGCGTCGCGACCCTTCTTGCCACCTTCGTGTCGACGGCATCCGCCGCGCAGATCGCCGTCCCCTGCGATTGGCAGGCCCGCGCGGATGCGATTGTCGAGCCGTGGGAGGATAACTCCGCCACATTTTCAAACGGCGCAGTCCGCGTGGCCCTGCTGGACACAATCGAACCGGCCGCCGCTGCTTTTCACCTTCTTGTGCTGCATCCACCCTTTGATGAGGTGGGCGGGCGCACCTGCACCACCGTGGGCCTTGATGAGGGGTTGGGCTACGCAGGACTGGTGTTTGAAGACCTCACATCGGATTACGATCCGGCGCGTGGTTTGGTCCTGACAATCCCTGCTATCATTTACCTGCCCGAGCAAAGTTTCCAGAACTCCGCCCTTCTGACCATCACTGTCAATCAGGCCACGGGTCAGGTGACGGTTGAACAGGCTTTGGGCGGCGAATGATCCTCGGCATCGGCACCGATCTGGCCAACATCGAACGGATTCAGGGCACACTGGACCGCTTCGGCGACAGATTTCGCAACAGGGTCTTCACCGAAACCGAACAACGCAAGGCCGAACGACGCCGCGACATCGCCGGCACCTATGCCAAACGCTGGGCCGCAAAAGAGGCCTGTTCAAAGGCGCTTGGCACAGGATTGCGCATGGGGATTTCGTGGAAAGACATGGCCGTCAGCAATCTGCGCACGGGCCAGCCCGTCATGGCAGTGACCGGCTGGGCGAAAGAGCGACTGGATCAGATGACCCCGGCAGGACATGAGGCGATCATTCACGTCACCCTGACGGATGATCACCCTTGGGCGCAGGCCTTTGTCGTCATCGAGGCACGTCCCGTCGCGTCCCAGACTTCGGGTTGACTCGACGCCATGGCACGCGCACATACCACCAAATTTAACGATGTATCAAAGTGAGGCCGCACCGTGTGGGCATCTATTAAAGAGACAGTGAAAACAGTTGTTTACGCGCTGCTGATTGCGGGCGTATTCCGCACGTTCCTGTTTCAGCCGTTCTGGATTCCGTCAGGGTCGATGAAGGAAACCCTGCTGGTCGGCGATTTTCTGTTCGTCAACAAGATGGCCTACGGTTATTCCTACGCATCCTGTCCGTCGATCATCATCCCTGCCGTCGGCCTTGATATTGATGCCGAGGATTTCTGCGGCGTGTTCAAGGGCGGCAATGACCGCCTGTTCGGGTCTGAACCGGACCGGGGCGATGTTGTGGTTTTTCGCCACCCTGTCACCGGACGCGACTTTATCAAACGGCTGATTGGCCTTCCCGGCGATACGATCCGCATGCAGGACGGCCAGATCATCCTGAACGGGGAAGCTGTGCCGCAACAGGCTGCGAACCTGTTTGTGGAACCCTTCGTGCGTCGCGGGCAGCCGCCTAATTTTCCGACCTGTTCCAACGGCACGGTGCCCATCGGCGAAGACTGTCTGAAACAGCGGTTCATCGAAACCTTGCCCGATGGCCGTCAGTATACGGTTCTGAACGTGGGCGACCGGCGGCTCGACGACACGGGCATTTTCACGGTGCCCGAAGGCCAGTATTTCTTCATGGGCGACAACCGTGACAATTCCTCCGACAGCCGCCGCGCGCAGACGGCCGGTGGCGTGGGGTTTGTGCCCTATGAAGACATCGTCGGCCGCGCGGACCGTATTATGTTCTCGTCTGCGGGCACGTCTCTTCTGGCGTTCTGGACATGGCGTGGCGACCGTTTCTTCAAGGGGATCGAGTGAAGCTCTCCGGCCCACTTCGCGACTTTCAGGACAGGCTGGGGCACAGCTTTGCCAAGCCGGAGCTGTTGATCCGTTCCGTCACGCACTCGTCCATGTCGTCCCCCCATCGCGATGACAACCAAAGGCTGGAATTTCTGGGCGACCGCGTGCTGGGGCTGGTCATGTCCGAGGCGCTGTTGAACGCCGATCCGAATGCTGCCGAAGGTCTGCTTGCCCCACGGTTTAACGCGCTGGTGCGCAAGGAAACCTGCGCGGATGTGGCCCGCCAGATTGATCTGGGGGCGGTCCTGAAACTGGGCCGATCCGAGATGCTGACCGGTGGCCGACGCAAAGAGGCGTTGCTGGCCGACGCGATGGAGGCCGTGATCGCCGCCGTCTATCTCGATGCCGGTTTTGACGCCGCCCGCGACCGGGTTATTGACCTGTGGGGCGACCGCATCACCAATGTCAAAGAGGACGCCCGCGATCCCAAAACCGCCTTGCAGGAATTTGCGCAGGGCCAAGGAATGCCGCCACCCACCTATGTGGAAATCGCCCGCGACGGGCCGGACCACGCGCCACTGTTTACGATTGAGGCACGCCTGAAATCAGGTGCCGCCGAACAGGCCCAAGCCTCCAGCAAACGTATGGCTGAACAATCCGCCGCGAAGGCCCTTCTGGCCCGCGTCACAGGAGACAAGACATGACCCAGCGCGCCGGATTTGCAGCCCTCATCGGGGAACCCAACGCGGGCAAGTCGACCCTGCTGAACCGCATGGTCGGGGCCAAGGTCAGCATCGTGACGCATAAGGTCCAGACCACGCGCGCACGTATCCGAGGCGTGGCCATCGAAGGCGACAGCCAGATCGTTTTCGTCGACACGCCCGGCCTGTTTCAGCCCAAACGCAGGCTGGACCGCGCCATGGTCGCTGCCGCTTGGGGCGGTGTCGCGGACGCCGATGTGGTCGTCTTGATGATCGAGGCGCATCGCGGTGTGACCAAGGGGGTTGAGGCGATCCTTGAACGGCTGGAAGATGTCGGCACGGGCCGGACGGTGGCCCTGGCGATCAACAAGATCGACCGCGTGGAAGCGCCTGTGTTGTTGGGGCTGACCAAAGATCTTAACGAACGGTTTTCATTTGCTGAGACGTTCCTGATTTCTGCCGAAAAGGGTCATGGCACCGACGATCTGCGCAAATGGCTGGCCGAACGGATGCCCGAAGAACCGTGGCTTTACCCCGAAGACCAGATCGCCGATTTGCCCATGCGTATGATCGCCGCAGAAATGACGCGCGAAAAGCTGACGTTGCGGCTGCATCAGGAATTGCCCTACCAGCTGACGGTCGAGACCGAGAATTGGGAAGAACGCAAAGACGGGTCCTGCAAAGTCGACCAGATTATCTACGTCATGCGCGACGGCCACAAAGGCATCGTGCTCGGCAACCGGGGTGAGACGATCAAAGCCATCAGCAAAGCCGCACGTGAGGAACTGGCCGAATTTCTGGGCCGCAAGGTGCACCTGTTCCTGCAAGTAAAAGTGCGACCGAACTGGCTGGAAGAGTCGGAGCGGTATTCCGAAATGGGCCTTGATTTCAAAGACGGCAATTCGTGAGACCGGGGGCCAAAATTCGCGAATTCTGGCGCGCGCCATGACGCCGCGGTTGACCACGGACATCTGGGTCAGCGCCTATCTGACACGGTTGCGTCTTGTGGACATTCCGGTGTTTGTGACCCGCAAAGGCGATGCGACCGCAGGCTCTGTTCTGGTGAAACTCAACACATTGGACGGACAGGCGCAGGCCTTCCAGCGCAGCTTTGATCTGACGACCGGAGACCGTGCCTGGGTGGTTCTGGCAGAAGGGGATGAGGGGGACGTAGATGCGTCACTCGCCAAACAATCGGGCTTTGATCCCGACCTTTGGATCATTGAGGTCGAGGACCGGCAGGGCCGTCATTTGCTAGATGACCCGTCGCTGTCCTAGACTGCTGTCATGATCGAATGGCGCGATGAAGGGGCCCTGTTAAAGGTCCGCAAACATGGTGAAAGCAGCGCCATCATTGAGGTGTTCACCCAGGCCCATGGCCGTGCCGCAGGGATCGTGCGCGGTGGCACCAGCCGCAAGATCGCCCCCATCCTCCAGCCCGGCGCACAGTTGGATGTGACATGGAAGGCGCGGCTTGAGGATCATTTGGGCAGCTTCACTGTCGAACCCATTCGCAGCCGCGCCGCACAGGTCATGTCTGACAGGGTGGCCTTGGCGGGGCTGAATGCGGTGACTTCGATCCTTTCCTTTGTTCTGCCTGAACGGGAGGATCATCCGCCCCTCTATACCCGGACGATCCAGCTGTTGGACCTGCTGGGTCAGGGTGAGGTTTGGCCGCTGGCCTATCTGCAATGGGAAGTCGCCTTGTTGGAGGAGTTGGGCTTTGGCCTGTCACTTGACACCTGTGCTGTCACGGGCGGGAATGACGAATTGATCTATGTCTCTCCGCGCACCGGCCGCGCTGTGGGCCGACATGCGGCAGGCGATTGGGCGGATAAATTGCTGCCGCTTCCACCTGTCCTGAAGGGCGAGGGGGATGCCGACATCGCAGAAATCCTGACGGCGTTGCGCACGACGGGGCATTTCCTGACCCGGCATCTGGTGCCTTCACTGGGCGACCGCAGCCTGCCCGAAGCCCGCGCGCGGCTTCTGGATAGTCTGGCGCGGCAGGTCTAGCGCGCTTCAAATATCAGCATCCGGCCCTCAGTGTCGGACAGGATCAGGATGGTGTCGGTAACTTCCGCGAGGGTCATGTTCTCCAAAAGGCGAAAATAGGCGGCTTCTTGCGGAAGGTGAGGGCAGGCACGGCGGGTTGATGCGATGGCGTCCACGTTGAACCATGGATAAGGCACGGTCTGCGACGCCATGTAGGCATTGCACGGCCCTTGCCCTGTCACACGTCCCTGTTCTGGAAATCGGATCGTGGCCGGGGCCACCGGGGTGACCCCATCCATTTCGATCAGATGATATGTTGCATCAGGGTCGGCATAACCGGACACAGTTTCGTCGGTCCCACACGCGTTAAGTGCAACAAGAGGGATGAGAAACGCAGCTGTCTTGATCATACGTCGTTCTACCGCAAACCACCCCGAAAGAGAACGCCTTGCCGATCCGGCGTCATCTGGTGGATAACTCAGGGGACCGTCGGGCAATCACCTGAGCCTGAATTTCGCGTGCCGGCGTCCAATCGGTCCACTGGACCGATTGCATGGCGGTATTAGAGGATGCGTCGCGCAATCACCTGAGCCTGAATCTCGCCGGCACCCTCAAAGATGTTGAGGATACGGGCGTCGCACAGGATGCGGCTGATCTTGTATTCCAAGGCAAAACCGTTGCCGCCATGAATTTGCAAGGCGTTGTCTGCCGCAGCCCACGCCACACGTGCGCCCAGCAATTTCGCCATCCCGGCCTCCACATCGCAGCGTCGCCCCTCGTCCTTCTCAAAGGCCGAGAAATACGTCAGCTGGCGTGCCACCATGATTTCCACCGCCATCATCGCCAGCTTGTTGGCCACACGGGGGAAATTGATCAGGGATTTGCCGAACTGCTTGCGGTCTTGTGCGTATTTCATGCCTTCGTCCAACGCAGAGCAAGCCACGCCAACGGCGCGCGCGGCGGTCTGGATGCGCGCGCTTTCAAAGGTCTCCATCAACTGTTTGAAGCCCTTGCCCTCTTCGCCGCCCAAAAGGTTCTCCCCCTTCACTTTGAAATCATCGAAGTTGAGGGTGTATTCCTTCATCCCGCGATAGCCCAAGACCTCAATCTCGCCACCGGAAATGCCGGGGTCCTGCCATGGTTCCGCATCGGTGCCCGGCGTCTTTTCTGCCAGAAACATCGACAGACCTTTGTAGTTGTCGGTGTCCGGCACAGTGCGCGCCAGCACGGTCATCACATGGGTGCGGGCCGCGTGGGTGATCCAGGTTTTGTTACCGTTGAGAACCCAATCGCCATTTTCATCTTTCACGGCCTTGGTGCGCAACGCACCCAGATCGGACCCGGTGTTGGGTTCGGTGAACACGGCTGTCGGGAGTGTTTCAGCGGAGGCCAGACGCGGCAGCCATTTCTGTTTCTGCTCTTCGGTGCCGCCTGCGATGATCAGTTCCGCCGCGATCTCGGACCGGGTGCCAAGGGAACCGACACCGATATAGCCACGCGACAATTCCTCGGACACCACACACATAGACGCTTTGGACAGCCCGAAGCCGCCGTATTCTTCGGGGATCGTCAGGCCAAAGACGCCCATTTCGGCCAGTTCGTCGATCACCTCCATGGGGATCAATTCGTCCTTGAGGTGCCATTCATGGGCCTCAGGTTCGATCCGGTCGACGGAATAGCGGCGGAACTGTTCGCGGATCATTTCCAGCTCGTCATCAAGGCCGGTGCGACCCACCGTGATTTCGGCGCTGCGTTCCTGCATAAGGTCCACCAGACGCAGACGGGCTGCCTGCGTGTTGCCCCCTTGGGTCAACGTCATGACGGCGGGTTCCATCATGGCGCGCATCTGGTCTTGGGTCAGTCCGATGTCCTGCAGGCGCAGGATTTCGCCCTGATTCATGGGGATGCCGCCGTAAATCTGCCAAAGGTATTCGCCAAAAGCGATCTGGTGGATCAGCTGTTCCACCTCTCCGAACTGGCCCTCCGCCTCCAGCTTCTCGGCCCACAGCTGCATCTGCGCCAGCGCTTCGACGTAAGTGGCAAGCCATGCCAACCCGTGGGTCGCCGTTTGTTCGGCCTCAACCAGACCGCCAGAGACGCGACCATCCGACATGACCTTGCTGCGCACGCAGTCTTTGGCGGCCTCAAGCAGACCGCGCAGAGGGGCAATCGCGGCCCCCGTCGTGGCCAGAAGGTCAGGCAAAAGGATTGTCTCGGGGTGGTTCAGGTCTTGTCCGTCGCGGGGCATGGCCGACTCCTTCATTGTGCAGTCGCAGAAATAGAACGTTCGCATCGGCAGCGCAATAATAATTCGCCAAATTATTTGCAGGCGAACAAATGTGTCGCAGGCAAATATGGGATGCGCTATCGCCGGGGGTCCGGTACACCCCGATATATGGACTTCGGCACTTTAGCAGACCTCAGCGGAATGGTCATCACCGCGTCTTTGTTGATCGGGTTTCTGGCCGGAATAGTGAAGGGTGCCATAGGCTTTGCCCTGCCGCTGATCATGATTTCCGGCCTCAGTTCCATAATGGATCCGCGTCTGGCCCTGGCCGGGCTGATCGTACCTGTCGTCGTGACCAACCTGTGGCAGATTTTCCGCGACGGGATCGCGCCGGTTCTGGCGGCGGTGCGGGATGTCTGGCGCTATGTCGTTATCGTCTGCCTGTCGATCCTCGTTTTCGCGCAACTGGTGCCGATGATCCCGCAACGGGTCTTCTATTTTCTACTGGGCGTCCCCGTCGTGATGCTCGCGGTTGTTCAACTGGCGGGGGTGCGTCTGACCATCCCGCCGCACCGGCGCGGCCCGGCTGAGGTGATCGCCGCCGCCATTTCAGGAATGCTGGGCGGGCTGGCCGGGACATGGGGCCCGACAACTGTGCTGTACCTGCTGGCGATCGAAACGCCCAAGGCAAAACAGATGGTCGTGCAAGGGGTCATTTACGGGTCCGGTGCGTTCATGCTGCTGTTCGCACATCTTTACAGTGGTATTCTGACCCCCGCGACGACGACATTTTCGGCTGTGTTGCTGCTTCCTGCCCTGCTGGGCATGTGGATCGGCTTCCGGCTTCAGGACCGTATGAATCAGGACAGCTTTCGTCGGGCGACCCTCGTGATGCTGGTCATCGGCGGGCTGAATTTGCTGCGCAAGGGTCTGTTCGGCTAACTCAAAAGGTCTTGATAGTCGCAGGCATTGGCAAGGTCCGGCACCAAAGCGGGGTCGACGACGGTGAAGGTGACTTCGTAAAGTGTGGCGACACCGGTGGTGGCTGTCATCGTCCAGTCCCCCAAGGCCAGTTCGTAGGTTTCATCGAACTGGTAAAAGGTGATGCCGGGGGCGTCCGTTGACCCTATGGATGTGACAAAGCTTTGCGTTGTGGCACCGGTGCCTTGGAACGGCGGATGTGTCACTGTCATCACCACGGCGTCCTGCGCGGCAAAACCCAGCCCTGCGCGCACGCCGAACCCGACGCCCAGAACGGCGGGCACTATGCGCCTGTCGCTGACAAATGGCGGGGCCTGATCGACCACATGGGTGGTGCCCGCGACGGTGCCGGGTGCGTCCCGTTGGCCGGTTGCCTCTGGCGCGCAAACCACGCCTGCCTCAAAGAACCCCAGCATCGGGGACACAAACTCAGACCCCTCTGCCAAAACAAGACCGCCCCAGCTGAGGGCCAGGGCGGTTGTGATGATCTGTGCGCGCATCTTCATCCGAGGATCTTAGCCAATCGCAGCGGCTTTGACATCCTCATCTATGAAGGGAACGTATTGGGCGAAGTTGTCGGCAAACATATTGACCAGTTTGGCGGCCTGCCCGTCGTAGGCATTGCCATCCGCCCATGTGGTGCGCGGGTTCAGCAAACCGTCATCTACGCCGTCACAACTGACAGGTACGTCAAACCCGAAATTGGCGTCCTTGCGGAACTGACCCTCCACCAGCGTGCCATTCAGCGCTGAGGTCAGCAAGGCACGTGTCGCCTTGATCGGCATCCGGTTGCCTGTGCCGTACGCCCCGCCCGTCCAGCCGGTGTTCACCAGCCAGCAGGTGGCGCCGTGTTCCGCGATCTTGCGCTGCAGCAGCTTGCCATAAACCTCGGGCCGGCGGGGCATGAAGGGCGCGCCAAAGCAGGTGGAAAACGTGGGCTCCGGCTCTGTCACGCCACGCTCGGTCCCCGCCACTTTGGACGTGAACCCGCTGAGGAAATGGTACATCGCCTGCGCGGGCGTCAGCCGTGCGATGGGGGGCAACACACCAAAGGCATCGCAGGTCAGCATGATGATGTTCTTGGGGTGTCCACCCAACGCCGTGTCCGACGCGTTCGAGATGTAGTCGAGAGGGTAGGCACACCGCATGTTGGCCGTCAGGCTGTCGTCCTCAAAATCCAGTTCAAGGGTTTCAGGGTCGAACACCATGTTTTCGATGACCGTACCGGGCATCTGGGTTGTGGCGTAGATTTCAGGTTCGGCCTCGGGGTTCAGACCGATGGTCTTGGCATAGCAGCCGCCTTCAAAGTTGAAGATGCCGCGATCGGACCAGCCATGTTCATCGTCCCCGATCAGAATGCGGTTCGGGTCCGCGGACAGTGTCGTCTTTCCCGTGCCAGACAGGCCAAAGAACACAGCCGCATCCACCGGATTGCCCTTGGCGTGGTTGGCCGAACAATGCATCGGCATGATGTCTTTTTCGGGCAGCAGGTAATTGAGAAGCGTGAACACCGATTTCTTGTTCTCGCCCGCGTACTCCGTGCCTGCGATCAGGATCATCTTGCGGTCGAAATTCATGGTGATGACGGTGGACGACCGGCAGCCGTGACGTTCGGGGTCCGCCTCGAACGACGGGCAGTTGATCACCGTCCAGTCGGGGGTGAAGCCCTCAACCTCATCCGCCGCCGGGCGACGCATCATGTGGCGGATGAACAACCCGTGCCACGCCAGTTCCGTCACAAACCGGACGTCCAGCCGGTGCGCCGGGTCCGCACCGCCATAAAGGTCGGACACAAAATAATCCTTACCGCCCATGTGCGCGATCATGTCGTCATAAAGCTGGTCGAATTTCGCAGGCTCCATCGCGGCGTTGTTGTCCCACCAGACGGTATTTTCGGTGCTGGCAGACCGCACCACATGTTTGTCCTTGGGCGACCGGCCGGTGAATTTGCCGGTGCTGACAAGGAATGTGCCGCCTTTGCCCAACTGGCCTTCCTTGCGGGCCAAAGCCTCTTCGATCAGCGCGTCTTCGGAGTAGTTATAATAGACCTGACCCAAACCGGTGATGCCCTGATCTGGCAGCTTCATGGAAGGGTTGACCGTGCCGTGGTCCATTGTCTTGCTCCTGTGTAACGGGGCCAACGCGACCCCTGAACACGGACCTAACATGATGATTTTGACGCTGGATAGTCGCCTTTGTCGCAGTTAGCGCAACCAAATGTACGTTAGCGCAACCAAGTTCGCGGGCTGCACGCTCTGGCACACAAAGTGAGACATTTTAGTCATTGGTTACCCTTTTTGTGGGCACAACAAGGCGATCATTGCGTGGTTTTTGCAGTTTTGGATTGATTCGCTCAGGCGAAGCGGGGCAAAACAAAAGAAAAACAGGCAATAATAATTGAGCAGTAGAGGGGCAGTAGTATGTCACGAATCGCACTTGTCGATGACGACCGGAATATTTTGACATCCGTTCAAATCACGCTTGAGGCCGAAGGCTTCGACGTGGAAACCTACAATGACGGCCAGCAGGCGCTGGACGCATTCAACAAGAAACTTCCCGATATGGCCGTGCTGGACATCAAGATGCCGCGCATGGACGGCATGGATTTGCTTCAGCGCCTGCGCCAGAAAACCACCATGCCGGTGATTTTTCTGACGTCCAAGGACGACGAGATTGATGAGGTTCTGGGCCTGCGCATGGGTGCGGATGACTACGTCAAAAAGCCGTTTTCCCAGCGTCTTCTGGTCGAACGCATTCGCGCGCTTCTGCGCCGTCAGGATGCAATCTCTGGCGAAGAAATCGAAGAGACCGAGGAAAACAAAATCCTTGTTCGTGGTGATCTGAGCATGGATCCCCTGCGGCACGCGGTGAAATGGAAGGGCAATGATGTGTCCCTCACGGTCACCGAATTCCTGCTGTTGCAGGCACTGGCCCAACGCCCCGGTTTCGTCAAATCACGCGACCAGCTGATGGACGTGGCCTATGATGATCAGGTCTATGTCGACGACCGGACCATCGACAGCCACATCAAACGTCTGCGCAAGAAAATGCGCACGGCCGATGATGAGTTTTCCGCGATTGAGACACTCTACGGCATCGGCTACCGCTATAACGAAGAGTAAACGCAAAGGCGCACCATGACGGTTGCCCCCAAGATTGACGTTCGTGACCTGAAGTCCGTCCGCGCCGCCGCGCGCGAGACGGACGACGTCGTTCTGGGCGATGACTTTGTGGCGCCATCTGCGGATGACGTCATGGCGCAACGGCGCAAACGGCGATCCGTCAGGCACCTTTTGCGATCCCCGATTGCGCGCAAGATCATCACCTTCAATCTGCTGGCGCTGATTGTTCTGGTGGCAGGGATGCTCTACCTCAATCCTGCCCGCGACAACCTTGCCTACCAGCGCGGGTCGTCCTTGGTGAATGAGGTGGAATTGATCGCTGACGTGTTTGAGGCGCAACTGCCCGTGAATGCGCCGGTGAACCTGATGTCAGGCGATGGGGCTGATGCCCGCGTGACCCTTGAAAATCTTGATCTGCGGGGCGGCGTTGACGTCTATTTGCTGGACGCGCAAGGCAACGTGGTTGAACGCTGGTCCGACCCGACCCCTGACGATGACGCCATTCCCGGTCTAGATCGCACAAACCGCGGCGTGTTCCTGACACGTGCTTTGGACAGTATCTGGGCCAAGGCATCCGGCCTGTTCCGTGACGGTTTGGACGACACTGTAAGCGCCCCTGATCTAAGCGAGGATTTGTCCACCAAAGTGGCCGCAACGCTTGAGGGTGGGACGTGGCTTGAGAACCGGACGGACAATCGCGGACAGTCGTTTTTCAACGTCATGACACCGGTTGTCCAGCAGGGCGGCACGCCCGTGGGCGTCATTGCTTTGGTGTCGGCACCGGGCGAATTGGATGCCCTAGTGGCGCAAGACCGCGAACAGCTGTTGCAGATGTTTGTTGTCGGCGTCGTCGTGTCCATTTTGTTAAGCCTCGCACTCGCCTCGACCATCGCACATCCGCTGTCTGATCTGGCCAAGGCGGCAGAGCTTGGACGCGACAAGAACGCACGAAAAATGTCGCCACATCGCATCCGCATTCCTGACCTGACAGGTCGGCCCGATGAAATCGGTCGCCTGTCCGGCGCGCTGCGCGGCATGGTCTCCGCCTTGTTTGAACGCATCGAAGGCAACGAACAATTCGCCGCGGATGTTGCCCATGAAATCAAGAACCCGCTGGCATCTTTACGGTCTGCTGTGGGCACGCTGCGGCTGGCCAAAAAGGAAGAACACCGCCTGCGGATGCTGGATGTCATCGAACATGACGTGCAGCGGCTGGATCGTTTGGTCAGTGATATTTCCAATGCCTCACGTCTGGATTCAGAGCTTGTGAAGGAAGAGGAAGAGGCGTTCAACCTGATCAAGACCCTCAGCCATCTGACGGAATTCCTCGGCAATCAGGCCAAACAGAAGGGCGTCGATTTCATCTCCGACCTGCCGAAAGACCCGATTGAGATTATGGGCCTTGAGGGGCGGTTGGCGCAGGTTTTCGTCAACCTGATTTCGAATGCTATTTCCTTTTGCGAGGACGGGGATGCAATCCGCGTGTGGGTCCGCAAGCGGGACAACCGCGTCTTGGTGGTGGTTGAGGACACAGGACCGGGCATCCCCGAAGGCGCCCTGCAAAAGGTGTTCCAACGGTTCTATTCCGAACGCCCCGAAACGCAGTTTGGCGACAATTCCGGCCTTGGGCTGGCCATTTCCAAACAGATCGTCGAAGCCCACGGCGGCGTGATCTGGGCCGAAAATATCCGGCCCACTGATGCCGACATCGGGTCCGACCCGCTGGGTGCGCGCTTCGTGGTCGGTCTGCCGGTCTAGATGCTTTCGGTTCCGGTCAAACCGCAACCGGACGGGGACCTTCGGCTCCATGCCAGCAGTGTATCTTTCAACCACAAAGCCCTGGTCATCGCAGGGCCAAGCGGGTCGGGAAAGTCCAGCCTCGCGCTTCGGATGATGTCACTGGGTGCAACCCTGATTTCCGACGACATCACGGTTCTCTCCTCTGCACCGGATCACGTGACAGCGCATCGTCCAGCGACCCTTCCCGCATTGATTGAGGTGCGTGGCTTTGGGCTTCTCAACACGCCGGTGCACGCGGGCGAAGGTGTCGCCGCGGTTCTTGATCTGGGCACTGACGAGGCAGACCGTCTGCCGCCCCTGCGTCACATCACCCTTTTGGGGCGGTCCTTCCCCCTGTTTCACAAACCCGCGACCCCCTATATTGCAGAGGCAATGATCCACTATCTAACTTACGGACGTTCCGACTAACCCAGAGGCCTCATGCCCCACTCCACCGCACCCATGCAGAAAATCATCGTCGTCAGCGGCCCATCGGGCGCGGGCCGGTCCACTGCGATCAACGTGCTTGAGGATTTGGGGTTTGAGGCCATCGACAACGTGCCCCTGTCCCTTATTCCGCGCCTGACCGACGGTCCCCTGCCACGGCCCTTGGCCATCGGCATCGACATTCGAAACCGCGATTTTTCGGTGCAGGGGGTGCAGGACACGCTGGATAGTCTGGTGTCCAACGCGGACATCGACAGCCAGCTTCTGTTTCTGGACGCCTCGGAAGATACGCTTGTGCGCCGATATTCCGAAACCCGCCGTCGTCATCCGCTGGCCCCAGATGAACCCGCCATACAAGGCATCCGGCGCGAGGCTGACATGCTGGCCCCGTTGCGGGCAAGGGCAGAATTCCTGCTGGATACATCGGAGCTGTCGCCTCACGATCTTAAAGCACGTCTGACCGACTGGTTCGGGGACAAGGGGGCGGCGCTTTTCGGCATTACCCTGCAATCGTTCTCCTTCAAACGCGGGCTGCCCAAAGGATCAGACATGACCTTTGATTGTCGTTTCCTGAAAAATCCCTATTGGCAGGCCGATCTGCGGTCGAAAACCGGTCTGGATGGCGCGGTTGGTGCGCATATCCGGACAGATGATCTGGCGGCCCCGTTTATCGCCAAGACCACCGATTTGTTGCTGACGCTGTTGCCTGCCTTCCGCCGCGAAGGAAAATCCCACATCAGCATCGGGTTTGGCTGCACAGGCGGGCAACACCGGTCGGTTTACGTGACTGAACAGGTGGCGATTGCCCTTGCAGACCAGGGGTGGCAGGTGTCTAAACGTCACCGAGAACTCGAGAGGGCAGCGCAAGCGTGCGCCCCTCAGCAGATCAAAGGGACATGATTTGATCGGGATAGTGATTGTAGCGCATGGCGGGTTGGCGACGGAATATCTGTCGGCGGTCGAACATGTCGTGGGCAAGCAATCGGGCATTCAGGCGATCGCGATCGGCCCGGAGGATGATCGCGCGCTAAAGCAAACCGAAATCTGCGAGGCCGCAGACGCGGTCGATGCGGGCTCGGGGGTGGTGATTGTCACAGACATGTTCGGAGGGTCGCCGTCAAACCTGTCCTTGCGGGCCTGCAGCCCCGAAAACCGCCGGATCGTCTATGGGGCCAATCTGCCGATGCTGGTCAAACTCGCCAAATCCCGTCGCAAATCCGTGCCGGACGCCGTGCGCGCAGCCCTTGATGCGGGGCGCAAATACATCGACAGTCATTCTGTCGATCTGGACGCTTGAACCATGCCGAACCGCACTTTGGAAATCGTGAATATCAAGGGTCTTCATGCGCGGGCCTCGGCCAAGTTTGTAGAAGTGGCCGAACAATTTGACGCCCGTGCGACCGTGTCAAAGGACGGTGTTTCGGCGGATGGCGACAGCATCATGGGCCTTTTGATGTTGGCAGCTTCCATGGGAACCTCTATTGAGGTTGAAACCAATGGGCCTGAGGCCGAACCTCTGATGGACGCGCTGGTAGCGCTGGTTGCGGACAAGTTCGGCGAAGGGGACTGAGGCCCGCCATCCGGATAGGACCTGCGTTTGACCGATACGTCGACCAAAACCGATGTGACCACGGACACCGAAGATGCGCCGCGTGTGTATGACCGGCGGTCACTGACCTATTCGGAAACATTTGACAGCCCGCTCAAGCGCAATTTCATCATGGCGATGGAATGGGTGACCGGCAAGATCAAGGTCATCCGCCGGGTGCGACGGTTCGAAAAGATGGGCGCGCCCACAGGTCAGGCGTTCTGGCCGGCCACAATGAAGGCCATGGGCATCGCTATCCAGACACCACAATCGGAACTGGACCGCATTCCGCAGACTGGCCCCGTTGTCTTTGTGGCCAATCATCCTCACGGGCTGGTCGATGGCATGATACTGGCCGATCTTATCGGTCGCCGCCGCAACGATTACCGCATTCTGACACGGTCCCTGCTGACAGGGATCGACGAAAGTGCATCAAGCTACATGATCCCCGTGCCGTTTCTTCATGAAGAAGAGGCTCAGCGCAAAATGATCGAAATGCGGGCCAAAGCGATGGAGCATCTGGCCAACAACGGATTGATCGCTCTTTTCCCGTCGGGCGTGGTGGCGGCGTCAGAAACCGCCTTTGGCCCCGCTGTCGAACAGGAATGGAACGTGTTTACCGCCAAGATGATCAAACGGTCCGGCGCGACAATCGTGCCGTGTTTTTTCCCCGGCAGCAATTCACGCGCCTATCAGATCGCAAACCAGTTCAGCGCCACGTTGCGTCAGGGCCTCCTGATCCACGAGGTCGCCCATGCCTTTGACAAGCCCCAAAAGCCGGTCATCGGGCATCCGATTTCGCCGGACGATTACGCAGACCGCATGAAAGACCCGCGCGCCTTTATGGCGTGGCTGCGCGACCACACGCTGGCCCTGGCCAGCGACTGAAATTCCGAAATTTTAGTCAGCGCGTGGGCACAGGTGTGTCCCCGCGGTAATCATAAAACCCGCGTTTGGTTTTGCGACCCAGCCAGCCCGCTTCGACGTATTTCGTCAGCAGCGGACAGGGCCGGTATTTGGTATCAGACAGCCCGTCGTGCAATACGGTCATGATCGCCAGACAGGTGTCCAACCCGATAAAATCCGCAAGTTCCAAAGGTCCCATTGGATGGTTCGCGCCCAGCTTCAGGGATGTATCAATGGATTCCACATTTCCGACGCCTTCGTACAAGGCATAGACCGCCTCGTTGATCATCGGCATCAGGATGCGGTTCACGATGAAGGCCGGAAAATCCTCCGCCGTGGCAGAGATTTTGCCCAACCGGTCCACCACGCCCTTGCACGCATCAAACGTCTCCGTGTCGGTGGCAATGCCACGGATCAGTTCCACCAGTTGCATGATCGGCACCGGGTTCATGAAATGGAACCCCATGAATTTTTCGGGCCGGTCCGTGCGGGACGCAAGCCGTGTGATGGAAATGGATGAGGTGTTCGACGTCAAAATCGTATCCGGCGTCAGATGGGGCAAAAGCTCGTCGAAGATGGCTTGCTTGACGGTCTCGCGCTCGGTCGCGGCCTCGATCACAAGATCGGTCGGGCCGAGGTCGGTCAGCGTCAGTGTCGTGTCGATGCGGCGCAGCGCTTCGGACTTTTCGTCATCCGAAACAAGCCCCTTGGACACCTGTCGCGTCATGTTCTTGTCGATAGCGGCGGTCGCGGCTGTCAGGGCATCTTCGCTGATATCGGTCAGCAAGACATCATAGCCCGCAAGCGCACATACATGGGCAATGCCATTGCCCATCTGACCCGCGCCAACAACGCCAATTCGTTCAATCTTCATGGGGTCTGCCTTTCGATGACTGCGGTCACCATAGGCGCGACGTGGAAGACCCTCAAGCCGCTCAGTTGGTTCAAACTTTAGGCAAATTCTGTGTTTAAGCCCTTGGAAAGGGAATCGGCAGAAAAGGGGCAGTGGTGAGTGTAAATTAAGAAGGGTGGGACCCATGAAGACGTTTGAAACCAGACAATCCGCATTTCGGCTGACATCATGTACTTACGGCCTATCAAGGTTGTCCTTCCGCGGCCCGCGCCGGCCGACAGACGGACGGTTCGTGGCGGTTTTGGGCGGGTCGGACACCCTCGCGCGGTATGTGGCAAAGCCTTATCCGGATCTGGTGGAAACGGCCATCGGCGAAGTCTGCGTCAATCTTGGCGTGCAGGCTGCGGGGCCGGATGTCTATCTGAACGATCCAGCCCTGCAATCCCTGCGTCATGATGCGGCGGCCACAGTCATCCAGCTTCCCGGGTCCACGAACCTCAGCAATGATTTTTACAAGGTCCATCCACGCCGGAATGACCGGTTTACCGCGCCGACCGACAGGCTGATCCACCTGTATCCGGAGGTCGACTTCAGCGAAATTTCCTTTACCGGACACCTGATTGCGCGCTTGCGCGCTGTCGACGAAGCACGCTTTGCCCTTGTCCGCACCGCCCTGCAATCGGCTTGGGTTTGCCGGATGGTTCAACTGGTTGAAAATGTACCGGGGCCTGTATTGCTTTTGTGGTTCGCGGAACGCACCCCGAACAGTGACGGGGGCAGCATTGTGGGGCAGGGCGGAAACCCCTGTCATGAACCGGTCTTTGTCACCCGTCAGATGGTCGAAGCCCTGCGGGACTATGTGGACGACATCATCGAGGTCATCGCCGTTCGGGGGGAACTGGACGGCTTGTCCTACGCCCCGCTGGATACCTTGGCCGCTCGCGATGCGCTGGGTCTCGCGGCCCATCAAGCGGCGGCACAGGCGCTGCGTGCGTCGGTCATGTATGCCATTGAAACATGAAAAAGGCCCGCACGATCGGCGGGCCTTTTCAGAACGTTCACGTGGGGGTTAGCCCAGTTTTTCGGTCAGCTCCGGAACCGCGTCGAACAGGTCCGCGACCAGACCGAAATCGGCCACCTGAAAGATAGGGGCTTCTTCGTCTTTGTTGATCGCAACGATGATCTTGCTGTCTTTCATACCGGCCAAGTGCTGGATCGCACCCGAAATGCCCACAGCCACATAAAGGTCAGGCGCGACAACCTTGCCGGTCTGACCAACCTGCCAGTCGTTCGGCGCATAACCGGAATCGACCGCCGCGCGGGACGCGCCAACAGCGGCACCCAATTTGTCGGCCAGACCTTCGATCAGCTTGAAATCTTCCTCAGACCCAACGCCGCGACCACCGGACACAACAACACCCGCAGAGGTCAGCTCAGGCCGGTCGGAGGCTGCAACCTTGTCCTCGACCCATTCGGACAGGCCGGGGTTCGCAACAGGTGAAATTTCTTCGACCGAGGCAGACCCGCCCTCACCCGCCGCGTCAAACGTGGATGTCCGAATGGTCATCACTTTGGTCGCGTCGGAGGATTTCACCGTCTGGATGGCGTTGCCAGCGTAGATCGGGCGTTCGAACGTGTCCGCATCGACCACACCGGTCACTTCGGAAATGATCATCACGTCCAACAGGGCCGCCACACGGGGCAGGATGTTCTTCGACGCCGCCGTAGAAGGTGCTGCGATATGGGTATAATCGCCTGCCAGCGACACGATCAGATCGGCCACAGGTTCGGCCAGATCGTGGCCATAGGCGTCGTCGGAGGCGCAGAGCACCTTGGACACACCGTCCAGCTTCGCGGCCTCAGCCGCTGCACCCTGGCAGCCGCTTCCGGCGCACAGCACCGTCACATCGCCCATCAGCTTGGCGGCGGTCAGGGCCTTTGCGGTGGCGTCCACGGACAGCTCACCATTCACAACTTCAGCAATCAGAAGAACAGCCATTATACAGCCCCCGCTTCTTTGAGTTTCTCGACCAGTTCATCCACCGATCCCACAACGATACCTGCGGCGCGGGCCTCAGGCTCGGACGTGCCGACGATTTCCAGACGGTTCGCAATATCGACGCCGTAATCGGCCGGTGTCTTTTCGTCCAAAGGCTTTTTCTTGGCCTTCATGATGTTGGGCAGCGACGCATAACGTGGCTCGTTCAGGCGCAGATCAACGGTCACGATGGCAGGCATCTTGATCTTGATCGTCTGCAGGCCGCCGTCCACTTCGCGGGTCACGGTGGCGGTGTCACCATCGACGTCCAGTTCGGACGCGAACGTGCCCTGTGCCCAACCGGTCAGCGCGGCCAGCATCTGGCCCGTGGCGTTCATGTCGTTGTCGATCGCCTGTTTGCCGGCCAGCACAAGGCCGGGCTGCTCTTCGTCGATCACACCCTTGAGGATTTTGGCAACCGCCAGCGGCTCAATATCGTTGTGCACGTCATCCGTGGCCACAACCAAGATCGCGCGGTCAGCACCCATGGCCAATGCGGTCCGCAGGGTTTCCTGCGCCTGCTTCACACCGATGGACACGGCGATCACTTCTTCAGCCTTGCCCGCTTCTTTGAGGCGGATCGCCTCTTCGACGGCGATTTCGTCAAATGGGTTCATGGACATTTTGACATTGGCGAGATCAACACCGCTGCCGTCCGCTTTCACACGAACTTTCACGTTGTAGTCAATCACGCGTTTGACGGGTACGAGGACCTTCATCAGCGGTTTCTCCCTTTGGATGTGCCATCCGGCACTTCGGTTCAAATTCCAGTTTCAAATACCGCAGCGGTCCTACGGAAAACAGGTCAGAATCGACGCGCAGATAGGACCTGACGTCGCGTATGTGAAAAAACGCCCAAAAATTTCACCAAGTCAAGGGTTGTGCCGTGAAGAATGCCACAAACGATAACGGGCCGCAGGGGACTGCGGCCCGGTCTTCAGACTGACGACATTGGTTTAGCGGTTCGCGCGTCCGGTCGCCAGAACGTCCACCGGACGTTCTGCCGCCTCGTTCCTCAGCGGTTTGCGCCTGGAATCCAAAGGACGTCGTCCTTGCCGCCGTTGTTGGCGATGCGGGAGGCGACAAAGAACCAGTCGGACAACCGGTTGAGGTATTTGACCCCCGCAGGGTTCACAGATTCGACCGTCCCCAGTTCCACCGAAAGACGTTCCGCGCGGCGCGATACGGTCCGGCACAGGTGCAAATGGGCGGCCAAGGCCGACCCGCCGGGCAAAATGAACGACCGCAGCGGTTCCAGATCGGCGTTCATCGCGTCAATCTCGGATTCCAGCCGCGACACTTGCGCATCCGTCATGCGCAAGGGGGCGTATTCGGCTTCGGCGTCTTTTTCCATGTCGGGGCGGCACAAATCCGCACCCAGATCGAAAAGATCGTTCTGGATCGCGGCCAGTTGCGCATCCATATCGCCCGAGGCGTGAAGACGCGCCATGCCCACAGTTGCATTGGCCTCATCCACGGTGCCGTAGGCGGTCACGCGCAAGGAATGTTTGGCGACGCGGCTGCCGTTGCCCAAAGCGGTTTCTCCGGCATCCCCGGTTTTGGTATAAATCTTGTTCAGAACAACCATCAGTTGCCTCCCCGGGCTCTAAAATAGGCAAAGCCCACAATCAGGATGACAGCCACAAACTGGGCCGCGATCCGGTATTGCATGACCTTGTTGGATTTCTTGCTGTCCCCACCGGCGCCAAACAGCGACACACCCCATATCAGGATGGCACCCACGATCAGGCACGCCCCGATGATGACGTAAAAGAATGGATCATTGGCCATGGTTTCGGCTCCTTGTTGTCTTTGGCATGCACCTAAAGCGACCAGCGCCAAAGGGAAGGGTCAGGCACGTCGCAAAACCCAATCCAGTGCGCGGGTGGGAAGAATGCGGCGCAGCAGGCCCATCGCATAGGTCGGCGTCGTCACATAATAACGCGGCTTGGGGTTGCGGTGGGTGCAGGCGTGCAGCAGCTTTTTGGTCACGGCGGACGGCGGCAATTCAAACGCATCCGGCCCGTTGTCCTGATACAGACGTTTTTGCAGGCCCTTTTCGTATTGCGCGCGGCGGGCAGAGGATTTCCAGTCGATCCAGCGTTCGAAATGCGGGATCGAATTTTTCCGGATGTCCGACGTCACAGGACCGGTGTTCATGGTGATGATCTTGATGTTGGTGTCGCGTCCCATTTCGACACGCAGCGTATCTGTCAGCCCTTCCAGCCCGAACTTGGTCGCATTGTAGGACCCGCGGAAGGGCAGCGTGATCAGCCCCAGAACCGACGAATGCTGCACGATCCGCCCGTAGCCCTGTGCGCGCATCACGGGGATCACACGTGTCGTCAGATCATGCACCCCAAATACATTGGTTTCGAAATTCAGCCGCAACGCCTCTCGGGGGAGGTCTTCCACAGCGCCGGGCGTGGCGTATCCGCCGTTGTTGAACACCGCGTCCAGCGTGCCGCCAGTGGCCGTCAGCACGTCATTCAGGCCGGACGCAATCGTCTCTGGATCGGTGTAATCAATCCGCGGCGCCTCGAACCCTTCCGCCGACAACCGGTCACAATCCGCCTGAGACCGGCACGACGCGAAAACGCGCCAACCCGCCGCACGCATGCCATGTGCTGCATCATACCCGATGCCGGACGAACAGCCGGTGATAAGAATAGACTTTGCCATGCCCGTTTTCTGGACCGCACAGCGCGGACAGGCAAGGGGCTTTGACCTATGCGTCGGGGGAGGTCAGCAGCCGTTCGGCCATCCAGCCTTCGATGCCACGATCAAGGGTGGCCACATTGGCCCAGCCGCTGTCATCAACCTCAAGCACTTCAAGTTCGGTGCCGCCGTCCAGCGTAATGATAACGTCGAAATTCGTGCCCGGCCCCGCGCGCATGTTGACGCGGCTGCTGGCCACCTCGCGGATGTCGACAGGGGCTTCAGCAACCGGGGCAGATGCCAGCGCGACTTGATCCTCGACAATCTCCGGCTCCGCTGGCGTGGCCTGCGCGACAACCGGCACCACCACGGCCTCCTCGGCCTCGGGCGCAGGTGCCAAATTCGACGTCGATACGCTCAGCAAGGTCGGGGTCGCCGCACGTGTCACGATGTCCGGCTCGGCCTGTGTTTCGGCCTCGGCCACGGCAACCTCAGGCTGTTCCGGCGCAAAATCAGCGCCGCCAGACACTTCGTAATAGGCCCAGCCCATAAAGGCAAAGCTCACCCAGACATAGGTTTTCATCAGTCGAACCCCCCAGAGATTCTTTTGTGTTCCCGTCTACAACATACCAAACGCCTCACAGTTCCGTGAGTCTTTTCCACGGGGAAAAATTCAGCAGACGCCTCCCACTTCATCGTTGTCGCCTAATCGCCGCACCGTTACACACGATGTATGAGCGACGAGATTTTTGACCCCAAGATGAACCCCACCGAACCCCTGCGGCGCGCAATCGGGGAGAGGTATCTGACCTATGCTCTGTCCACGATCATGCACCGCGCGCTGCCCGATGCGCGCGACGGGCTGAAACCCGTTCACCGTCGCATCCTGTATGCGATGCGCCAGCTGCGCCTTGCGCCGACAGGGGGG
Organism: Pseudooctadecabacter sp.; assembly: GCF_020627745.1. Classification (GTDB taxonomy): domain Bacteria; phylum Pseudomonadota; class Alphaproteobacteria; order Rhodobacterales; family Rhodobacteraceae; genus Octadecabacter. The sequence goes on along the minus strand of NZ_JAHDGE010000006.1, from coordinate 5,466 downwards.
TTTCGCAAATCCGCCAAAATCTCCGGCGATGTGATGGGCAACTATCACCCCCACGGCGACGCCGCGATTTACGACGCCATGGCGCGTCTGGCGCAGGATTTCAACGTTCGCTATCCGCTGGTGGACGGGCAGGGCAACTTCGGCAACATCGACGGCGATAACCCCGCTGCGGCCCGTTATACGGAAGCGCGGATGACCGCCGCCGCCGAAGCCCTGCTAGAGGGTCTGGCCGAGGACGCCGTTGATTTTCGTGAAAACTACGACGGCACGCTGACCGAACCGGTCGTGCTGCCAGCGGCCTTTCCCAACCTTTTGGCCAACGGATCCAGCGGGATTGCGGTGGGCATGGCGACGAATATCCCGCCCCATAATTTGGATGAACTGATCCAGGCCTGCCTGCATCTGATCAAATCGCCCAATGCCCGTGATGAAACCCTGCTGGACTATATCCCCGGCCCCGATTTCCCCACCGGCGGCGTCATTGTTGAACCGCGCGAAAACATCGCGGACGCCTACCGCACCGGCAAAGGCGGCTTCCGCCTGCGCTGCCGTTGGGAGGTTGAGGATCTGGGCCGCGGCCAGTGGCAGGTCGTGGTCACCGAAATCCCCTATCAGGTCCAGAAATCGAAACTGATCGAAAAACTGGCCGAGGTGATCCAGACCAAGAAGGTCCCGATCCTTGCTGATGTACGGGATGAGAGCGCCGATGACATCCGTATCGTGCTGGAACCCAAATCAAAAAACGTCGACCCAGATGTTCTGATGGGCATGCTTTACCGCAATTCCGATCTGGAAACGCGGTTCAGCCTGAACATGAACGTGTTGATCGACGGTCTGACCCCGCAGGTTTGCAGCCTGAAAGAGGTCCTGCGCGCCTTCCTCGATCACCGCCGCGATGTGCTGATCCGCCGATCCCGTCACCGGATGGCCAAGATCGACAACCGGTTGGAGGTTCTGGCCGGTCTGATCACGGCCTTCCTGAACCTCGACCGCGTCATCGACATCATCCGCTATGATGACGACCCCAAGGCCGCTTTGATGTATGAGGACTGGTCGGTCCCCCATCAGGCCACCCTCACCCGCGCTGCGGATGAGGCCGACTACAAGTCCCCGCTCGCAGGTGTGGACACGGACAGTCTGACGCTGATCGTGGACGAAGACGCGCAAGCACCGTCATTCATGGAAAGCACCGAGCGTAAGATTCCGTCCTCCTATGCGGGCCGTGAAAATGGCCTCAGCGATGTGCAGGCCGAAGCGATCCTGAACATGCGCCTGCGGTCCCTGCGCCGCCTTGAAGAAGAGGCTTTGGTCAAGGAACGTGATGACCTGATGATGGAACGCGCAGGCCTCGAAGACCTGCTTGAGGCGGACGATCTGCAATGGAAAACCATCGCCGACCAACTGCGCGAAACCCGCAAGCTCATGGGCGCCAATTCCGAAGGCGGCGCGCGCCGTACCACCTTTGCCGAGGCCGGTGAGGTTGAAGATGTCCCCCTTGAGGCGATGATCGACAAGGAGCCTGTCACCGTGGTCTGTTCCAAAATGGGCTGGATTCGCGCGATGACCGGCCACATTGATCTGGCCCGTGAGTTGAAATTCAAAGACGGCGACGAAGGCCGCTTCATCTTTCATGCGCAGACCACCGACCGGCTGTTGGTCTTTGGCAGCAACGGGCGGTTCTACACCCTTGGCGCATCCACCCTGCCCGGTGGGCGCGGCATGGGCGAACCCCTGCGTCTGATGGTTGATCTGCCCAATGAGGCTGAGATTGTCGCGCTGTTCATCCATCGTCCGGGCGAAAAGCTGATCGTGGCGTCCTCTGCCGGTGACGGGTTTGTGGTGCCAGAGAACGACATTGTGGCCCAGACCCGTGCAGGCAAACAGGTGCTGAACGTGCGCGGCGATACGGTCGCCAAAATCTGCAAACCGGTGACGGGCGATCACGTGGCCGCCGTGGGCGAAAACCGCAAAGTCCTCGTGTTTCCGTTGGATGAACTGCCAGAAATGGGCCGCGGCAAAGGCGTGCGTCTGCAGAAATACAAAGATGGCGGCCTAAGCGACGTAACGACCTTTACTCTGTCCGAAGGGCTGTCGTGGCTGGACCCTGCCGGGCGCACCCGCACGGAAACAGAGCTGACGGAATGGACATCCAAGCGCGCCAGCGCCGGTCGGATGGCCCCGCGCGGCTTCCCACGGGACAACCGCTTTACGTGACAGACAACGCCGCCCCCGACCGCCTGACCACGACATTCGCAGGCACCCGCGGGCCGCTGTTCCGCAAGGCGCTTTGGGGGTCGTTGTGGACAATCCTGACCTTGGGGTTCTACCGGTTCTGGCTGAAAACCAAGCTGCGCCGCTGGTATTGGTCCGCGATCCGGCCGGGCGGCACGCCGATGGAATACGTGGGCGACCCGCTGGAAAAACTGTTGGGGTTCTTTCTGGCCGTCGTGGTTCTGGCCTTCTACATCGGCGTGGTGAACCTGATTTTGATGTTCGCCAGCCTGTCATTGCTGGCGTCAAACTTTACCGCCTATTTTGTCAGCTTTCTGGGCGTCATCCCGATCTGGTTTTACGCCCGCTACCGCGCCCGCCGTTACACGCTGGCCCGCAGCCGTTGGCGCGGGGTGCGTTTTGGCCTGAAACCCGGCGCTTGGGGTTATGCATTTCGCGCGCTTTGGCACTGGATTGTCACCCTTCTGACGCTCGGGGCCTTATGGCCGCGCAAGACGTTCTACCTTGAAAAGTACATGACCGACCGGACGGTCTTCGGCTCCGCGAATTTACATCAGGGGGGGCAGTGGCAGATGTTGATGCCCGCCTTTGTGCATGTCTTGATCGGGGCCGCGCTGCTGGCCGTGGCGACATTTGAGACCTGGCAGGGCAATCTGCGGGTCACCTATCTTTATGCGCTGGCGGGGCCGTGGTTCGTCTACGGCGTGATCCATTACACGGTTGAGGCAAAACGCATTCTCGCCAATCACAAGACAGCAGGGTCCTTGGGGCTGCGCGCGGACCCTGACCGGCTGAAAATCACCCGCATCTATGTCTTTGGTTATCTTGCGACAACGATCTGCGCCTTGTTACCGGTGGTGCCCATCATCACGCTCGTCGGTATGATCGAAAACGAACGCCTGAATGCGATCTATGACCCCACCATCGACACGGATTTGATCTACGGCTTGCCCGTGTCGGTCTGGACGGCGCTGGGCATCATCGCCTATTTTGCGGTGTTCCTGATCTGGGGCGTGCTGCGGCATTGCTTTGTGACCATGCCGCTGTGGCGTCACTACGCCGAAACCCTGACGATCGAACATCCATCCGCCCTGGCAGCGGTCTCACAAAAAGACCGTGATGAATTTGCCGAAGCAGAGGGGTTCGCCGAGGCGCTGGACCTGTGGGGGGCCATATGACCGAACGTACTATCATCACGGTAGATGGCCCCGCATCCCCTGCCGCCCCCGCGCGCAGGGTTAGGGGGCAGTGTCTTTACCTTGATGGCGATACCGCCCAGCCCCAAGCGTGTCCTTTTGAATACGCGGACGCGGGGCAGGCCCTGCTGATCGCCCATCAGGGCACGACCCTGCGCTGGCCCTATGCCGATTTGCGCGCCTTGCGTGATCAGGCCGGCGATCAGATGATCATCCGTCTTGCCGACGATCCCACGCAACGGCTGATCATCGACACCCCGGAGGACCGCGACCTGATCCGCGCGCGCGCCAAAAACCTCGACCGGTATGCCAGCCACGTCAAGCGCAGCAAGCTGGCCATGTGGGGGCTGGCCGCTGTCGCCTCCGTCGCGCTGATCATCTTTGTTCTGGTTCCCGTCATGGCCGACCAACTGGCCGAATATCTGCCGCCGGAGGGTGAAAAGGCGCTGGGCGATGCGACGTTCGACCAGATCCGCACCGCACTGGATGACACAGGCTTCAGCGCGCTTGCCATTTGCGACAGCAGGTCCGGTGTGGCGGCCCTCACGAAAATTGAAACCCGTCTGACCGAAGAGATGGACCTTGAAACGCCACTGACGGTTCATGTCCTCAACCACCCGATGATCAATGCCTTTGCCCTGCCTGGCGGCTACGTCGTCTTCTTTCGTGGTCTGATCGAAGAGGCCGGTTCCCCCGAAGAGGTTGCCGCCGTCTTCGCCCATGAAATCGGCCATGTCGTGGCCCGTGACCCCACCCGCATCGCCCTGCGCTCTGCGGGGTCCATCGGGGTGCTGGGGCTGCTGTTCGGGGATTTCGCAGGGGGCGCCGTGGTGCTGTTTCTGGCCGAACAGATCATCCGCGCCGATTATACCCAACAGGCCGAGGCCGCCGCCGATACATTCGCGCACGCGGCCCTTCTCGAGGCCGATCTGCCCCCCTCCGCCATCGGTACGTTCTTTGAAAGGTTAAGCAGCGAAGGACAGCAGGAGGCAGGCATCCTTGACCATCTGGCCTCCCATCCGGCGATGGGCGACCGCATCGCTGCCGCGCGCGCGGCACAGCCCGAAGGGGCAAAATTCCGGCCGGTGCTGGATGATGCGGAATGGGCCGCCCTTCAGGGCATCTGCGACTGATTGCCCAATCGCGGTCTGTGCGCTACCCATGATCAAACCAAACGGGGACAAGACCATGCGCACATTCGTTAAACTCGCTTGCCTGCTCATCCTGACGGCCTGTGGCGGCCTGCGCGATGATCTGACCCAAACCCCCGATCCGATCGGCACATTCAGGCTGGGCCACAACATTGCGGTGGTCAATGAACCGGTTCAGGGCCCGTTTTCCCGCACGGTCGAGGACGCCGCATGGCAGGCCGCGATGACAGCGGCGGTGAACGACCGTCTGGGTCTGGCCCGGTTTGACGGCAGCGCGTTCTATCACGTGGGCGTCGCGGTCGAAGGGTACGTTCTGGCACAGCCCGGCATTCCACTGGTCTATTCCCCGCGTTCCGTTCTGATTTTCAGCGTCAACTTTTTCGAGGACGCGACCCAGACCAAACTCAACGACGAAGCGATCCAGCTGACCGTGTTTGAGCCATGCTGCACTGTCCCGTTCCTCGGGTCGGGCCTGACGCGGTCGGCGGAGGAACAGATGGAAGGTCTCTCGTTCAGCGCCGCGCGGGCCATCGAACGCACCATGCGCCAGAACGGGGCGTGGTTCGGGGCCGAAAACGAGGTTCTGCCCGAGGACGATACGATTCTTGAGGGCAATGTCCTCGTCGATAATCCAGAACTTGTCGCCCCCGCCGAAACGCCCCCCGAAAGCTGACTGCGCCCTCCCTTAGTTTGCAGGCGATTTGCGGCCAAGGGCCTCATTCAGGCGGACACGCACGACCCGCTTGATTTCCGGCCCGTTCCAGACTATTTGCCCCGCGTATCAAATCAGGGTCGCCCGGCGTTGCGGGACCCACCAAAACAAAGGGTGCCTCATCATGGCTAAGGAAAAGTTTGAACGTAACAAGCCGCACGTAAACATCGGCACG
>NZ_JAHDGE010000059.1 GCF_020627745.1 Pseudooctadecabacter sp. | reverse complement strand
GCGTTAAGGTTAATGGCCCGAGGGGAATGGCCGTGAGGGATCACGGAGGGCGGCGGTGTGGCAGGGCACGGGCAGGCGCGTTAAAGTTAACGGCTGTGGTGGAATGGCGTGGGGAGGGGGATCGGGGGGATTTCGTGGACGAAAGTCCACGGGGCGCGGGCGTATTGCTACGGCTGGTGACGATTGGTGTGGTGTCATTTTGTCCGGACCGGGCCATCTGTTGCTGGCCGGAACGACGCTCATCGCCAGGGTTTCATCGGCTGTGGTGGTTTTCGCCCGGCAACAGCAACGTGGCGAGCGCGGCATCCGCCAGATCCGACTGCCCCAGCGCATCCATCACGGCCATGCCTTCGATCACTGTCAGGAGGGATTTGGCGGTTTTATGCGGCGTCGGGTCGTCCTTGGGCAGACGCGCGGCGATCCAGTCCACAAAGCCTGCGATGATCTGTTGGCCGGTCCGGATATGGGGCGATTGGCCATGGGCGGAGGCCGCGACAATGTCGAACCAGACCCGCAGGAAACCTGCCATTTCGGGGCGACGCTGAAACGCAATGACGTCTGCCACAAGGTCTGCGTGAGTGGCGACAGTGGCGGTGCTGTTTGCGTCCAGCGCGTCGGTGAAGCGCTGGGCCAGATGCGTCAGCAGGGCCGCGATTACCCCGTCCTTGTTGCCGAAGTGATAGATCAACATGCGGTCCGAGGTGCCTGCGGCCTTTGCCAGCGGGCGCAGGGATGCGGTGTTCAACCCGTGTTCAAGCACGTGATCGGCCATTGCGCCGAGCCAGTTGTCTGTCTTGGTGGTCATGGGGTGGGCCGTTGTTCTGGGGGACGCATGAAATTCTCCTTGTAGCGGTCGCTACATTTGCGGTATGTAGCAGGTACTACATTTTTAGCAGTGTTGAGAGGGAGGGCCAATGACCCTGTTTGATATTGTGCCGGTGATCGCGGCGGTGATCCTTGGAGGACTTGTGTTTGCTTTGGTCGCGCGGCGTCCGGTGAGCTGGATCGTACCGGCCAGTTTGTCGGCGGGGTTCGCGGCATGGTCCGTCTTTGCCGTCGTGACGGAAGGGCCTTTGGGGTTCTGGACGGAGCATGTCCGCAATGCCTGGGGCAACCAGATCTGGATGGATTTAGTGTTGGCTGTCGGAATGGCGTTGATCTGGCTGGTGCCGGCCGCGCGCGCGGTGGGTGTGCGCCCGCTGCCTTGGGTGGTTTTCACACTTGCGACGGGCAGCATCGGTCTGTGTGCCTTTGCGGCGCGGGTTCTGTATTTGCAAGGCAGGGCCGCCGCGTAGCCGCCTCGCCCTGAGGTGAGGCGGTTTGGGGGGTGCGGGCGCAGGCCGTTCAGACGTGGCCGATCCGGCTGAGGAAGGCGGACAGGTGACGGGCCACATCCGCAGGGTGGGTCGCAGGGCACAGGTGGCCCGCGCCGCGGATCAGGGCAAAGTCGCTGCCGGGGATCAGACCGGTCGTTTCGCGCACCAGATCGGGTGGGGTGGAGCCGTCGCGGTCGCCGGCTATTCCAAGCGTGGGCAGGCGCAGCCCGCTGGTTGGGGTATAGAGATCGGTGCCGGCGATGGCGGCACAGCCGCCGGCGTAGCCCTGTGGATCGGTGGTGGTAAAGGCCGTGCGCGCGGCAGGTGCATCCGGCCCACCCCAGCGTTTGAGGGACGCATCGAGCACGGCGGTCATGCCCCCGGACAGGGCGAGGGCCGCGCGGTCGTGCCACTGTCCCGGCTGGCCGATTTTGGCAGCGGTGGACACCAGGCACAGGCCGCGCACCAGATCGAGCCGTTTGATGGCCAGCGCCTGTGCGATCATCCCCCCGAGGCTGAGGCCGAGCACCACCGCGTCACGGACCTCAAGCGCGTCGAGGACCTGTTCCACGTCGCCCGTCATCGCGCCCATGGCATAGGGTGCGGGCGGCACCGACGAGGCCCCGTGACCGCGCAGGTCGGGCCGGATTATGCGGTGGTGGGGCAGATGTGCGCACAATGCGTCAAAGATGCTGTGGTCCAGTCCGAGGCCGTGGAGCAGCACCACAGGCGGGCCGGTGCCCGTGTCGTGCACGGCCAGTGTCGCCCCCCGGGTGTCAATCCTGCGCATCGCCGATCACCATATGGGCCATGATCTGGCCGTGGTCGGAGGCGAGTTTGTTATACGGCGCCTCGGGGTGGGAGCCGTCGGTGAGGTGGTCGTTGAGGACGGAGAAATACTCCATCTCACCGATTTTGGCCGGATTGTCGGGGTGGAAGTGGCGCGACATGTAGATCTGGTCGATGGATTCGAAGACGCCACCGAAGGCCGAGGTATAGACCATATCGCGGGCGGATTTGCGCACGAAGAGGCGTTCGGCGGAATGCAGGCGGACGCGGTCGATGTCTTCCTGAATCTGGTCGTTTTCGGCGTCGGTGTAGCGGTCCGAGCGGTGTTTGGCGTCGTGGCGCAGCATCCAGGCGTAGTTTTTGAAGGGGACCTCGCCGGAGATGATTTCAGAGCTGACGGAATGTTCGCTGTCGTTGAAATCGCCCAGCACCATGACGGGGTTGCCTTCGCCCAGTTCCTCGATGATTTCGCGGCGCAGGATCCAGGCCTCGGCCATGCGGCGCAGGGCGGCGCGCAGGGAGCCCAGGGCGCGGGCGGCGGGGTCGTAGTTGGTGAGGTCCTCGGCCGGGGATCGGGACGCGCCGCGCGGGGTGATGTGTTCGCCCAGTTTGGATTTCAGGTGGCAGTTGAAGACGGTCACAATCTGGTCGCCCACGGGGATGCGGGCCTTGAGGATCGGGCGGCTGAGGCGGCGGATGCGAAAGAAGCCTGCGCCGTCCTCGCCTTCGGTGGTGCCGCGCAGGCGCGAGAACGGGATGTCGAGGGGGTCGGGGAGGTCCTGCAGGACCTCGGGCGGTTCGGCAAAGCCAAGGCGCGACAGGATCGCCACGCCGGGGCGGCGTTGGCCGGGTTCGCCGTCGGCCACGTTGGGGGCCACGGCCAGTGCGCCTGTGCCGCCTGCCCCGAAATAGGGCGTGTAGGCCAGTTTGCGGAAAATCGCCTTGCGGTGGTAGCGTTTGGACGCATCGGGGATGTTGGCAGTGTTGGCGGCGGTGCCCATGGCGTCGGCTTCATCAATCACGGCGCGCAGGGTGGGTTCGTCAAAGATTTCCTGAAAGCCCACGATGTCGGCGTCCATGGTGAGGATCTGGTCGGCCAGCCATGCCTCTTTCCAGGCGTATTCCTCAGGTGTGTAGGATTGGTATTTGTAGTATTCCTGATCGGCCCCGATGAGATTTTTGACGTTAAAGCTGGCGATGGTGAAACGGGTCATGGGAAACCTTTCGCGTGGGTGGCCGAGGCGTGGGTCGGATGCCTCCGGCGGGAGTTGTATGGGCCAAGATGAAGGGGGGCGTCAGCGCAGGGTGTCAAGGGCGCGGGCGAACATGGCGGGGTCGACGTTGCCGCCGGAGATGGTGACGATGACGGTGTCGGTTTCGATGTCGTCTGAATGGAGCGCGGCGGCAAGTGCGGCGGCCCCGCCGGGTTCGGCCACCAGTTTGAGGCGCAGGAACGCCTGCGCCATGGCGCTGAGACATTGGTCTTCGGTGACGGACAGGCCGGGGCCGCAAAGACGGTGCAGGATCGGCCATGTCAGATCGCCCGGCTGGGGCGTGATGATCGCGTCGCAGATGTTGCCGGAGGTGGCGTTGTTGCGCTGGATCGCGCCCGTGGCCAGAGACCGCGCCACGTCGTCAAAGCCTGCGGGTTCCACGGGGCGCGCGCGTAGGGTGGGGGCGTCCGCCGCGAGCGCCAGAGCGATGCCGGAGGTCAGGCCGCCGCCGCCGCAACACACCAGAACGTCGGCGTTTTCGATGCCAAGCGCGTTCGCGTCCTCGGCAATTTCAAGCCCTGTGGTGCCCTGGCCTGCGATGACATTGGGGTCGTCGAAGGGTTTGATAAGGGTCAGGTTGCGGTCGGTGCTGAGGCGCGCGCCGATGGCGTCGCGGTCTTCGGTGTCGCGGTCATAGAGGATGACGTCCGCCCCCAATGCGCGGGTATTGTCGATTTTCAGTTGGGGCGCGTCCGACGGCATGATGATGACGGCGGAGGTGTCGTGGAGTTTGGCCGCATAGGCCACACCCTGCGCATGGTTGCCAGAGCTGAAGGCGATGACGCCGCGGGCGCGGGTGGCGTCGTCCATCGCGGCGAGGGCGTTGAACGCGCCGCGGAATTTGAAGCTGCCGGTGTGTTGCAGGCATTCCGGTTTCACCAAGATGCGCCGACCGGCCAGATCATCGAGGAACGGGGACGACAGCAGCGGCGTGCGCCGCGCGTGGCCTGCGATGCGCCGGGCGGCGGTGCGGATCATGTGGATGGTGCAAGCGTCGCTCATAGGTCGGTGATCCAGTCCTTGAGGGTGGAGAGGGATTCGGGTTCATCCAGAAACGGCACATGGCCGCGCCCCAAGACGGTGGCTGCGTGGGCGTCGGGGCGGCGGTTGCGCATGGCCTCAAACGTGGATTGCGTCAGCAGGTCGGAGGCGTCACCGCGCAGCAGTGCCAGCGGCAGGCCTGCCATGGCGTCGTAAAGCGGCCAGAGGTCGGGGGCGGGTTGGGCGCCGTCCCCCAGCACGGCGTCGCGCAGGCGGGGGTCGTATTTGATGACCAGCCCTGCGTCGGTTTCATCGTAGTGGTTGCGGACTTCGGCCAGCCAGCGGTCGTGGGGGACGCCTTTGAAGTGGGACCATGCGCGGGCGCGGAAGGCTGCGGCCTCCTCATGCGTGGATTGCGCCGGATTGCGGCCGATGTAGTTCTTGATGACGCTGAGGCCTGCGGGCGCGATTTCGGGGCCGATGTCGTTGAGGGCCACGCCCAGAAGGCGGTCCTTGGCGGTGGCGGCCAGCACCATGGCGATGAGGCCGCCACGGGAGGTGCCGAGGATCGCGGCCTTGTCGAGCCGCAGGTGGTCGAGCAGGGCCAGCGCATCGGCCCCCTCTTGCGGGATGGTGTAGGTCGCGGGATCGGCCCAGTCGGACTGGCCGCGCCCGCGGTAATCCATGCGGATCAGGCGGATACCCATGGCCAGCAGGTGCGGGGCCACGTGATCGAAGTCGGCGGTGTTGCGGGTGAGGCCTGCGAGGGCCAGCACGGGCAGGCCGGCACCTTCGTCGGTGTAGTGCAGGGGGGTGCCGTCCGTGGTCGTAAAGCGCGGCATCAGACCAGATCGGGGATGGTTTTCAGGTCTTTGAGGGTGCGGTGCGGGGCAGCCCAGAGCCGGTCCTGCGGGGCACCTGCGCGGTTTACCCAGACGGTGGCAAAGCCGTAACCGGCGGCCCCTGCGGCGTCCCATCCGTTGGAGGAGGCAAAGAGCACCTCCGTCTGGGGGACATCGAAGCGGTCCCAGACCAGATCGTAGACAGAGGTGTGGGGTTTGTAGATGCCTGCGTCTTCCACAGACAGAACATCGTCAAGGTATTCCCCGATCCCGGCGGAGCGCACGGCGGGGACCAGCATGTCGGGGTTGCCGTTGGAGAGGATGGCGATGTTGACGTCTTTGTCTTTCAGCGCCTTGAGCATGGCGTGGACCTCGGGGAAGGCGGGGCATTCCTTGTAGACCGCCAGCAGACGGGCGCGCAGGGCGTTGTCGCGCAGGCCGTTGTTTTCCATCGCCCAGTCGAGGGCGTCTTGTGTCACCTGCCAGAAGGGGATGTGACGCCCGCCGATCGCGCGCAGCCAGGTGTATTCAAGCTGTTTGGCGCGCCAGTCCTTGGACAAGGTGCCCCAGACGGCGGCGAACTGTGTCTGACCGGGTTCCTTGGCGACCTCACGTGCGGCGGCGTCCACGTCGAACAGGGTGCCATAGGCGTCGAAGATGCAGGTGGTGATGGTCATGGGGGTGCCCTTTGCTGTTGGGGTCAGCTTTGCATGGGGTGGGCGCGTTGGAAAGGGGCGCATTTGCATGTCGGGCGCGCGGTTGTTAGGCGGGGGACCGACAGGCGCGGCCACGGGGGTGTGCCGGACAAATCAAGCGAGGATATTTCCATGGGCGAGATCAAATCGGGCGACACGGTCGCCATTCATTACACCGGCACTTTGGCCGATGGCAGCACCTTTGACAGCAGCGAGGGCCGGGAGCCGTTGGAGTTTGTCGTGGGGTCGGGACAGATCATTCCGGGGCTGGACAAGGCGTTGCCGGGCATGGCTGTGGGTGACAAGAAGGTCGTCGAGATCCCTTGTGCCGAAGCCTATGGGGAGATCAACCCCGCCAACCGTCAGGCGATCCCCCGCGAGCAGATTCCGGCGGATATTCCGTTGGAGCTGGGCCTGACCTTGCAGATGCAAAGCCAGGACGGCCAGCACGCGATGCCGGTGACAGTGGTGGACTTGTCCGACAGCGAAGTGACGCTGGACGCCAATCACATGCTGGCGGGCAAGGATTTGACGTTTGCGATTGAAGTGGTGTCGATCAAGGCCGCCTGAGGCGGCGCGCAACCGGCCCCGTTTGAGTGTGGGGCCTCGGTCGGATTTTGCATATTTTTGAACCAAAGAAGCGGGGGACGGTGGTTCCCCGTTTGCGTTTTATGCAGGTCAGATGAAGCGGATGAGGGTGTTGAGGCCGCCGAGGAAAAACGCAGCGGCGGTGAAGACCCATGCGGCGAGGCTGAGGTAGGCACGGGGTCTGGACATGCGCGCATAGGGTGCCGTGCCGTCGATGCCGCGCGTTTGGATGATGTGCTGGACGCCCATGAGCACGATGAAGAGCAAAAAGATGCGTTGGTTCAGCACGGCCACCAGCCCGATGATGGCGGTGAACGCGCCGAAGATGTAAAATGGCAGTTTGTCGTTGATGGCGGTGAAAATCGTGGACGTCAGGCGGCCCCCGTCCAGCGGCCAGATCGGCACGAGGTTGAGAAAGTTCAACGCCCCGTTGACAGAGGCGAAGACGGCCAGCGGGTAGACCAGATCGGGCGCATTTATGACGGCAAGCGGGATCAGCGCATAGGCCAGCACCATGGGGGCCAGACAGATGGCAGGCCCCATGAGCGACACGAAGACCTGTTCTTCCTGAGTGGAGGGCGCGCGCGAGGAGATCGCGTAGCCGCCCAACAGCGGGACCAGACGGAAGTTGGCATCGTGGTGGCCGATGACGCGGTAGGCGGCCACATGGCCGAATTCATGGATCACGACGGTGATGATCAGGGACATGCCGAACACGGGCCCGAACAGAAACCATGCGGCGATAACGGCGAGGGCAGAGATGCCCAGACCCTTGGGATCAAGCCCGAGGATCGTCGTGCGCAGACGCGATGTCCAGCCGCCCCGCAGGATCAGATAGGTGCCGTAGCAGCAGGCAAGGGCCAGCAGGACGGTGACGGTGGGGCTCACCCCAGATTGTCCAGCGCGGGCATCATCATCACGTGCAGCCCGCTGTCCACGTGGATAATCTCACCGGTGGTGCAGGCGCCTGCGTCGGAGGCGAGGTAGACGGCGGTGCCGCCCACGGCCTCAAGCGTGGCGTTGTGGCGCAGCGGGGCGTTTTCTTCGGCGTAGCGGAAGGTGCGGCGTGCACCTGCGATGGCGGCCCCGGCGAGTGTTTTCATCGGTCCGGGAGAGATGGCGTTGACGCGGATGCCATCGGGGCCAAGGTCGGCGGCCAGATAGCGGGTGGCGCTTTCCAGTGCGGCCTTGGCCACGCCCATGACGTTGTAGTTGGGGGTGATGCGCTGGCTGCCCTCATAGGTCAGGGTCAGCAGGGTGCCGCCGTTTGGCATCAGGTCACGGGCGCGGCGGGCCACGTCGATGAAGCTGTAACAGCTGATGTCCATGGAGCGGGCAAAGTTGTCGCGGCTGGTGTCGGACACGCGGCCGGTCAGTTCGTTCTTGTCGGAATAGGCGATGGCGTGGACGACGAAATCGAGGCTGCCCCAGCGGTCCTTGAGGGCGGCAAAGCAGGCGTCCATGGAGGCCGCGTCGGTCACGTCTGCTTCAACCATAAAATCGCTGCCGGTGCTTTCGGCCAGCGGCCCCACACGTTTCAGAAGGCTTTCACCCTGATAGGAAAACGCAAGCTCTGCGCCTGCGCGGTGCATGGCGGAGGCGATGCCCCACGCGATGGAGCGGTCGTTGGCGACCCCCATGATAAGGCCACGTTTTCCGGTCATGTCGATGGTCATACTGTGCACTCCGCCTGTTGGGTTAACCTTTGCGCCGGAATTGGGGGGCGGGTCAAGGTTGGGGTGGGCGTGGTTGTGGTTGG
>NZ_JAHDGE010000005.1:19436-146962 GCF_020627745.1 Pseudooctadecabacter sp. | reverse complement strand
GCAAAGGATGTTCTTGCCCTTCAGAAAGATGAAAATAAGGTTATTCCCGTCAATTTGTCCTATGATCAAGTCTCCGGTCTATCTACCGAACTGCGGACCAAGCTTGATAAGATCAAACCGGATAACATGGCACAGGCGGCCCGCATTGATGGGATCACTCCTGCTGCTCTGATGCTGATTCTGGCCGAGATCAAACGGCGTGATTTGGCTATGAAGGCATCGTAATAGTGCCTATTGTACAAAATGGCGCTCTCAATGTTTCACGTGAAACAGAGGATAGGCTCAAGGCTTTCGCGTCCCTTCTTGCCAAGTGGACAAGGTCAATTAATCTTATCGCCCCAAATTCTGTTCAAGATCTGTGGGACCGCCATATTCTGGATTGTGCACAGATCTACGACCTCGCCCCGCCCACGTGGAAAAGCTGGACAGACATTGGCAGTGGCGGAGGGCTCCCCGCCGTTGTTGTCGCAATCCTCGACGTTGAACAGCGGCCAATCACACTTGTCGAAAGCGATCAGCGCAAATGTCAGTTTCTGAAAACGGCAAAACGCGAACTGGACCTCAATCTCTCTGTCCATACTGCGCGAATAGATGATATTTCAATTCCGGGAAGCGACATTCTGTCGGCGCGCGCTCTGGCGCCACTCGCGGACCTGCTGAGCTTTTCTGGCAATCTTCTGAGTGCGGATGGCGTTGCGCTCTTTCCAAAAGGCGCAAGGCACCATGAGGAAATTGTTAAGGCGCGAAAAACCTATGACTTTGACGTGATCTGCCACCCCAGTCATACTCACATCGACGCTGCAATTCTGGAAATTTCAAGGATCCGGTCCCGTGAACATTAGTCGCACAACCCATCCAAAAATCATCGCGATCGCCAACCAGAAAGGGGGTGTCGGCAAAACCACCACGACCATTAATCTCGGGGCGGCTTTGGCGAAACAAGGCTGCCGCACGCTGCTGATTGACCTCGACCCTCAAGGGAACGCATCGACCGGGCTAGGCATTGACCCTAGCGACCGAGCGCTGACAACATATGATTTGCTGTCGGGCGAGGCCGGGCCGGCCGAAATTGCGCAGCCCACAAATGTCGAAAACCTGGTCATCATTCCGGCAACCACAGATCTCAGCTCTGCAGATATGAACCTGATATCGAACGAAAAACGCAGCTTCATGCTTCATGACGCGATCCGTCAACCTGATATTGATAAGCTTGATCTGGACTACATATTGATTGATTGCCCGCCGTCTCTCAACATCTTGACGGTCAACGCAATGATAGCCTCTCATTCTGTCATCGTTCCCTTGCAAAGCGAATTTTTTGCGCTTGAGGGTTTGTCTCAGTTAATGCTGACTGTCCGAGAAGTCCGGCAGTCGGCCAATCCGGCCCTGCGGATCGAAGGCGTCGTGCTGACGATGTACGACAAACGTAATAACCTGTCCCAACAGGTCGAAGACGATGCGCGAAGCAATCTGGGCGATATGGTGTTTCAAACGGTGATCCCACGGAATGTCCGGCTCAGCGAAGCTCCGTCATTTGCCCTTTCGGCTATTGACTATGATCCGACATCCAAGGGCTCCCTCGCCTATCTTGATCTCGCCAAAGAGCTGATCAAGCGAACCACACATTCTGATCGGAAAGCCTCATGAGCAGTTCAAAAAAACAAACCCGTGGTCTGGGCCGCGGCCTGTCCGCCCTCATGTCCGACGTCCCCCCGTCCCCGCCTGAGGGCGGCGATGCGACGGTGGCATCAGAACGCCAAATCCCCATTGACCAGATCTATCCCAACCCGGATCAGCCGCGGCGGTCGTTCGATGACCAGGCGATGGAGGATTTGACCGCATCTATCGCTGAAAAAGGGGTCATCCAGCCGTTGATTGTCCGTCGCAAAGACGGCCCCAAAGGCGCGTATGAAATTGTAGCAGGGGAACGCCGCTGGCGGGCCTCACAGCGCGCTCAACTTCACGAAGTGCCCGTCATTGTCCGGGATTTCAGCGATGTCGAAGTTCTTGAGGTCGCCATTATCGAAAACATTCAAAGGTCCGACCTGAACGCCATAGACGAGGCCGCAGGGTACAAGCAACTGATGGAAAAATTCGGCCGTACGCAGGATGAGATGGGCAAGGCACTGGGCAAAAGTCGCAGTCATATCGCCAACGCTGTCCGCTTGCTCACATTGCCGGACTCTGTCCAGTCGATGTTGGCCAAGGGACAGCTGTCCGCCGGACACGCGAGGACGCTTGTCGGCCACCCCGAGGCTGACAGTCTCGCAGCGGAGATTGTCAAAAAGGGTCTATCGGTGCGCGACGCGGAAAAGCTGGCAAAATCGTCGAAATCCAAACCATCCAAAGGCAAGAAAACACCACCCGCAGTGAAAGATGCAGACACTGTTCAGGTTGAAAACGAACTTTCAGCCCAGCTTGGCATGAAGGTCAGCGTGAACCACACAACCGGACAGGAGCACGGTCAACTGGTGCTCCATTACCGTGACCTCGCGCAGCTGGATGATTTGCTGCGTCTGCTCTCCAACGGCTAGTCTGTCAAAAGCTCTTGAATGACTGCGTTCAGGACGGGCCGACCGGTTTCGGTAACCTGTACCTTGGGGCCGATAGAAAATAGAAGATCCATTTCTACCAATTCTTTGATTTTATTACGTTTTTTAGAAATCCAGTCTTCCGGCATATCAATGCCGTCTCGCATCCGAAGGCCCATAAGCACCCGTTCGGATAAAACCTCGTCGTTCGACAGGGCCGTCGTCATTACATCGCCGGTTCCGGTCTTTTGGACCCGTTCCAGCCAGGCTGACGGGGCTTTTGCGCCGATCGTTTCATATCTTTGTCCGTCCCGCGTCAAACGCCCGTGCGCCCCCGGCCCCAATCCGGCCCAGTCCCCCGACGACCAATAAATCATGTTGTGGCGGCTTTCCTGGCCGGGTTTAGCATGATTAGACACTTCGTAGGCCGGCAAACCACTTGTTTGACACAAGGCTTGGGTCACGTCCCACAAATCCGCGCCCAAATCCTCATCAGGCAACCCCCGCAACATGCCGCGTTTGAAGCGCTCGCCGAATGCGGTCCCGTCTTCTATCGTCAACTGGTAGAGAGACAGGTGATCGGGATCAAAAGACAGGGCGCGCTGAAGTTCATCCCGCCAGCCATCGACCGTCTGGTGTTGTCGCCCATAAATCAAATCGAAACTCACGCGATCAAACGTGGATCGTGCAACATCAACGGCGGTCAGGGCCTCCTCGACCGAATGCAGGCGCCCCAAAGCCTTCAGGTCGGCATCATCCAGCGCCTGAACGCCAACAGACACCCGGTTCACCCCCGCTGTACGAAAACCGGCAAAGCGGTCTGCCTCGATGGATGTGGGGTTTGCCTCCAGCGTGACTTCCAGATCATTGGCAAACCGCCAGTGCCGTGCGATCCGGTTCATGATCCGGTCAACAGTGGTCACCGCCATCAGACTGGGGGTCCCGCCGCCGAAAAATACAGAATTGAGGATACGATCCCCTGTCAGACCTGCCATTCGGTCCAGCTCTGCCTCAAAGGCCGTCGCCCAGACGTCATCATCCACAGATGCCACAACGTGGGAATTGAAATCGCAATAGGGGCACTTCGCCTGACAAAACGGCCAGTGCAGATAAATCCCAAACCCGCCCTCAGGCAAAACAGCCCTCGATCAGTTTGGCAAAGGCATCGGCACGGTGGCTGATCCTGTTCTTTTCCCAACGGTCCATCTCGCCGAACGTGATATCATAGCCATCAGGTTGAAAGATCGGGTCATACCCGTGGCCCTGATCCCCGCGCATCGGCCACACCAGTTGACCGGGCATAACGCCTTCAAATACTTCGTCGTGTCCGTCGGGCCATGCCAGCACAAGACAACAGCGAAACTGCGCAAGTCGGGGATGGGCCGCATCCCGCGCTTCCAGTTCTGCCCAAGTGCGCGTCATCGCCATTTCGAAATCGCGGCCGGTTGGCGTTTCGGCCCAGTCGGCGGTGTACACGCCCGGCGCTCCGTCCAGACCATCGACTGTGATCCCGCTGTCATCCGACAGTGCGGGCAATCCCGTGGCCTTTACGGCGGCATGCGCCTTGATCCGCGCATTTCCGGTAAAGGTGGTCTCTGTCTCTTCCGGCTCCGGCAGCCCGTGATCCGCATTGGACGACACCGACACGCCGAACGGGGACAACAAATCCGCGATCTCCTCCAGCTTGCCGCGATTGTGCGTCGCGATCAGCAACTCTTTCCCGTCAAACTTACGCATTCACGGCTGCCAGCTGGGCGGCAGACAATTCCGCAATGCCCTTATCCGCCAGTTCCATCATCGCATTCATCTGGTCACGGCTGAATGTTGACCCTTCCGCCGACATCTGAATCTCGATCAGCTTTGACCCCGACATCACGAAATTTCCGTCAACACCGGCTTCGCTGTCTTCAGGGTAGTCCAGATCCAGAACAGATTGTCCCGCATAAACCCCGCACGACACCGCCGCCACCGGATCGACCAGTGGATCGGACACAACATCGCCCGCCTTCATCAGCTTTTGCACCGCCAGCTTCAGCGCGACCCAACCACCCGTGATTGACGCACAGCGCGTTCCGCCATCGGCCTGAATGACATCACAATCTACGACGATCTGTCGCTCACCCAAAGCCACACGGTCTACACCGGCACGCAAAGACCGCCCGATCAGCCGCTGGATTTCCTGCGTCCGACCGCTCTGGCCATTCTTGGCCTCCCGCCGCATCCGTGTATTCGTCGCACGCGGCAACATGCCATACTCTGCTGTGACCCATCCCAAGCCGGAGTTCTTCAAAAACGGTGGCACGCGGTCATCAATCGTCGCGGTACACAACACATGCGTGTCACCACATCTGATCAGGCAAGATCCCTCCGCATGGCGGGTCACGCCAGTCTCAATTGAAATCGGCCGCATTTCATCTATCTGACGTCCAGAGGGTCGCATCATATGTCCTTTCGTGACTTTCCCCTGTCCGATACGCCGCCTGCCCCTTAATTCCAACCCCGATTGACCTTTCGGCACGCAGGGGCCTATATGCCATCGCCCCAAGGGACCGCCCATGACCGATCAGACGCCCAGCCTTGATGACATGAACGCCCGCTCGCGTGAGGTGTTTCGCCGCGTCGTCGAAGGCTACCTTGAAACCGGCGCACCGGTCGGGTCCCGTACTCTCACGCGGACATTGTCCGAACAGGTCAGTGCCGCGACGATCCGAAATGTGATGCAGGATCTCGAATATCTTGGCCTGCTGGATAGCCCGCATATTTCCGCTGGACGCATTCCAACCCAGCAAGGCCTGCGCATGTTCGTCGACGGCCTGCTCGAGGTGGGCGATCTTGACGGCACCGACCGCGCCGCGATCGACCAGACCATGGGTGGTAATTCGGATGACGTAACCACCCTGCTTGATCGTGTGGGCTCCGCATTGTCGGGCGTCACCCAAGGGGCCAGCCTCGTCCTTGCCCCCAAACACGAAGCGGCTATCAAACATATCGAATTTGTCAGCCTCGCTGCCGATCGCGCCTTGGTGGTTCTTGTGTTCGCCGATGGTCACGTGGAAAACCGCGTCTTCACGCCGCCCCCCGGTCAAACCCCCTCCTCCATGCGTGAGGCCGCGAATTTTATCAATTCCCTCGCCGAAGGCCGTACCCTGACCGAGCTTGGCCACGCCATCTCGCGTGAGATGAAAACGCGCCGTCAGGAAATCGACAGCATCGCACGCGAGCTGGTCGAATCCGGTGCTGCCATCTGGGAAAACAAAGGCGAATCGACGGAACGTCTGATCGTGCGTGGTCGCGGCAATTTGTTGTCGGACGATGACCAGTCCGACCTTGCCCGCATCCGCACCCTGTTCGATGACCTTGAACGCAAGCGTGACATCGCCGAATTCCTTGATCTGACAGAGGCCGGCGAAGGCGTGCGCATTTTCATCGGGTCCGAAAACAAACTTTTCTCACTTTCGGGTTCCTCTTTGGTGGTTTCCCCATATATGAACGCTGATCGAAAGATCGTGGGCGCGGTCGGGGTCATCGGGCCCACCCGCCTCAATTACGGGCGCATCGTGCCCATCGTGGATTACACCGCGCAACTGGTCGGGAAACTGATTTCGGACCGCGGATAAGAAGGCAAAGTTATGGCTGACAAAGAAAACGAATTTCTGGATGACATCATGGCCGATGTGAACAGCGGCCCCGAAGATGAAATGACCCTCGAAGACCTCGCCAATGAGGACGTGGATGAGGCTGTCGTCGATCTTCAGGCCGAGATTGCAGAGCTTAAGAATGCCTACATGCGCGCCCTTGCCGATGCGGAAAACACTCGTAAACGCGCTGACCGTGACCGGCGGGAGGCCGAAAACTACGGCGGGTCCCGCCTCGCCCGTGATCTGCTGCCCGTCTACGACAACCTCGAACGCGCCTTGGCCAACGCCAAAGAAGACGGCAAAGACGGTGACAAAGCGCTGCTTGAGGGCGTTGAACTGACAATGCGCGCTCTGGTCGAGGTGTTCAAAAAGCACGGCATCGACCCGATCCGCCCCGAAGTGGGCGATAAATTCGATCCGCAGCACCACGAAGCCATGTTCGAAGCGCCCGTGCCCGGAACCCAAAAGGGAGACATCATACAGGTGTCCACCACCGGTTTCATGCTGCACGACCGCCTGCTGCGCCCCGCGCAGGTCGGTGTGTCCTCTACTCCGAAGTCCTGACCAAACCCCTCAGCTCGTAAATCAGGTCCAACGCCGCCTTAGGCGACAGATCATCGGGCAAGACATCCTTCAACCGCGCCTCCACCTCGGACGGCGCGGTTTTTGTTAAAGCGGGCGTTGGTGTGGCACTAAACAATGGCAAATCGTCAATAACGGCCTTTTGTTTGCCTTCCCGTTCGCCCTTTTCCAAAGCCTCCAACACCACCTTTGCGCGGTCGACTACGGCGCTGGGCAACCCTGCCAACCGCGCCACCTGCACGCCGTAAGATCGATCCGCCGTTCCGCGTTTCACCTCATGAAGGAAAATTACATCCCCTTCCCATTCCTTAACCGTCACAGTCGCATTCGCCACCGCGTCCAGCTTATCGGACAACTGCGTCATCTCATGGTAATGGGTCGCAAAAAGCGCCCGGCAGCGGTTCACGTCATGCAGATGTTCTAAAGTTGCCCACGCAATCGACAATCCGTCATAGGTCGCCGTTCCGCGTCCGATTTCATCCAAAATGACCAGCGCGCGGTCATCCGCTTGGTTCAGGATTGCCGCAGTCTCGACCATTTCGACCATAAAGGTGGACTGCCCCTTACTCAGGTCATCTGACGCCCCGACGCGGCTGAAAATCTGGCTCACGACGCCGATATGGGCCTCCGTCGCGGGCACAAATGCCCCCATCTGCGCCAAAACCGCGATCAAAGCGTTCTGGCGCAAGTAGGTCGACTTACCCGCCATGTTTGGACCGGTCAGCAACCAGATCGATTCTTGCGACAGGTCACAATCATTCGCGACGAAAGGCGTGCCGGTGGGCTTCAAGGCGGCTTCAACCACCGGATGCCGCCCGTCTGTGATCACAAATTCCCGCCCTGACGACATGGCAGGCCGAACCCAGCCCTCTTCCCGGGCCAGCCGTGCTAAAGCGGCGTTCAAATCAAATTCTGCCAGCCCGCGCGCCAGTTCAAAAAGGGCCGGGGCCTGATCCAGAATAGCATCCTTCAGGCTGGAATAGAGTCGCTTCTCGATTTCAAGACATTGACCTCCCGCATTCAAAATACGTGTTTCCAGCTCCGACAACTCCACTGTTGTAAACCGCACCTGATTGGCCGTCGTTTGTCGGTGAATAAATGTCTCTGACAAAGGCGGCGCCAGCATTTTGGTCGAATGCGTCGCCGTCACCTCGATGAAATAGCCCAGCACATTGTTGTGCTTGATCTTTAACGCGGCAATCTCGGTTTCTTCTGCGTAGCGCGACTGCATTTGCGCAATGACCGAACGTCCTTCGTCGCGAAGCGATCGAAACTCATCCAGCTCGGCCGCATATCCGGCCGCTATAAATCCTCCGTCCCGCGCCAATAGCGGCGGCTCTGCCACCAATGCAGCGTCCAATAGGTCCAGAAGCGCGTCCTGCCCCGTCAAACGTTGCGCCGCTTGTCCCAAAATTTCCGGTGTGTCCTCGGGCAGCGCATCGGCAATCACCGCTGCCTGCGCAATCGCGCCCCGCACCGCCGCCATGTCACGCGGTCCGCCCCGATCCAGCGAAAGCCGTGACAACGCGCGGTCCAGATCGGGTACTTCGCGCAATCTGTCTTCCAACAACGCGGCAACATCGCCATGGTCCAGACACCACGCAACCGCATCATGTCGCGCCCCGATCAATCCCAAATCCCGCGAAGGTGAGGACATCCGCCGTTCCAGCAGCCGCGCCCCGCCGGACGTCAGTGTCTTATCGACGACGGACAACAAAGACCCTGACCGACCACCTGACATTCCGTGGGTTAGTTCCAATGACCGCCGCGTCGCCGCATCAATCTGCATCGCCGCATTCCGTGCCTCACGCACCGGTGGGCGCAACAGCGGCAATTTCCCTTTTTGCGTGATATCGAGGTATTCAACCACTGCCGCCATCGCCGCAACCTCAGCACGGGAAAATGCACCAAACCCGTCGAGAGATGACACGGAATAGACCCTATTCAACCTCTTTTCACCGTTTGTGCTGTCAAATGCCGCATTGCCCAGCACCGTCAACGCCGCGCCGGACTGTTCCACAATCCCGCCAAAACCGGCCTCACCGCTTTCGGCCAGCAAAACCTCTTTCGGGGTCAACCGCGCCAGCTCAGGTCCCAACCCCGCAGCATCGCATCCCAGAACCGAAAACGCCCCGGTTGAGATATCGACCCAAGCCAAGGCCCCCTCCCCGCGCACATCCGCATAAGCCGCCAGAAAATTGTGGCGCCGTGCATCGAGCAGTGAATCTTCGGTCAGCGTCCCAGGCGTGACCACCCGCGTCACCCCGCGTTTGACGACCGCCTTATACCCGCGCTTCTTCGCCTCGGCCGGGCTTTCTAGCTGTTCGCACACCGCAACACGGTGCCCTTTGCGGATCAGCGTCAGTAGATATCCTTCGGCGGCATGAAATGGCACGCCACACATGGCAATATCTTCACCCAGATGCTTGCCCCGTTTGGTCAGCGCAATGTCCAGCGCCTCCGCCGCCTTAACGGCATCATCGAAAAACAGCTCATAAAAGTCGCCCATCCGGTAGAACAGAAGGGCGTCCGGATGATCGGCCTTAATCTCAAGGTATTGCGCCATCATCGGCGTCACGGTGCTGCTCATGGATCCCCCCGGATACTGCCCCCGCAACCTATCCAGCCAATGTTAGCGACGAAAGTGCAAAATCCGGCGGTTGCCGCCCGTAAGGCCGACCCCTATCAATATCATGTCAAAGGGAGGCCCACATGGCGAATACGAAGATCACCCGCGAGGACGCGCTTGCGTTTCACCTCGAACCAACACCCGGCAAATGGGAGATTAACGCAACCGTCCCCATGACGACCCAGCGTGACCTATCGCTGGCCTATTCCCCGGGCGTCGCCGTGCCGTGCGAAGACATCGCCGCAAACCCTGAACTGGCCTATGACTATACCAACAAAGGCAATCTGGTCGCGGTCATTTCGAACGGCACAGCGGTTCTTGGGTTGGGTAATTTGGGTGCATTAGGGTCGAAACCGGTCATGGAGGGCAAGGCCGTCCTGTTCAAACGTTTCGCTGATGTAAACTCCATCGACATCGAACTCGACACCGAAGACGTCGATGCGTTCTGCAACGCTGTGAAGCTTATGGGCCCGACCTTTGGCGGAATTAATCTTGAGGACATCAAGGCCCCCGAATGCTTCATGATCGAACAACGTCTGAAGGAAGAAATGGACATTCCCGTCTTTCACGATGACCAGCACGGCACCGCTGTCATCTGCGCCGCCGGTCTGATCAACGCGCTGCACATCTCGGGCAAGAAAATCGAGGACGTCAAGATCGTGCTGAACGGCGCCGGTGCGGCGGGCATTGCCTGTATCGAACTCCTCAAAGCGATGGGCGCGCAACACAACAACTGTATCGTCTGCGACACCAAGGGCGTGATCTATCAGGGTCGCACCGAAGGCATGAACCAGTGGAAATCGGCCCACGCCATCACCACCGACCTGCGCAGTCTTGAGGACGCGATGAAGGACGCAGATGTGTTTCTTGGTGTGTCCGTCAAAGGGGCCGTCACCCCCGACATGGTCCTGTCCATGGCCGACAACCCTGTCATTTTCGCCATGGCGAACCCGGACCCCGAAATCACCCCCGAAGAGGCGCATGAAGTGCGCGTTGATGCCATCGTCGCCACCGGACGCAGCGATTATCCCAATCAGGTGAACAACGTCCTCGGTTTTCCGTACCTGTTCCGCGGTGCCCTCGACATTCACGCACGCGCCATCAACGACGAGATGAAGATCGCCTGCGCCCATGCCCTTGCCCAACTCGCACGTGAGGACGTGCCTGATGAAGTCGCCATGGCCTATGGCAAAAAGCTGACCTTCGGGCGGGATTACATCATCCCCACGCCTTTCGATCCCCGCCTGATCCACGTTGTCCCCCCTGCCGTCGCCCGCGCCGGCATGGATACCGGCGTTGCACGACGTCCGATCGTGGACATGGACAGTTACGAACTCGGCCTGAAAACGCGGATGGACCCCACCGCGTCCATCCTGCGCGGGATCAACGCCCGTGCCCGCGCAAACCAGAACACGGTCGTCTTTGCCGAAGGCGACGACCCCCGCGTGTTGCGCGCCGCCGTTCAGTATCAGCGCTCCGGTTTTGGACGTGCGTTGGTGGTTGGCCGTGACAAGGACGTCAAGCAAAAGCTTGAGGCAGAGGGTTTGGGCGATGCCGTCCGCGAACTTCACGTTGTCAACGCCGCAAACACCGACCACCTCGAAACATATAAGGAGTTTCTTTACGACCGCCTGCAACGCAAGGGCCACGACCGGCAGGACATTCACCGCATGGCCTCCCGCGATCGGCACGTTTTTGCGTCTCTGATGTTGGCGCACGGCCATGCCGACGGTATGGTCACGGGTGCGACCCGTAAATCCGCCCATGTCCTCGAACTGATTAACCATGTGTTCGACGCTGGCCCCCATGATGGTGCTGTCGGTGTGACCGCGCTGCTTCACAAAGGCCGCATTGTGTTGATCTCAGACACTCTGGTCCACGAATGGCCCGATGAAAACGACCTTGCCGACATCGCCGAACGCGGCGCAGATGTTGCGCGCACCTTGGGCCTTGAACCCCGCGTGGCGTTTCTGTCGTTCTCCACCTTTGGCTACCCCGTGTCTGAACGGGCCGAAAAGATGCACATGGCCCCCAATGTCCTCGATGCGCGGGGGGTGGATTTTGAATACGAAGGCGAGATGACGGTGGACGTCGCCCTCAACACCAAAGCGCAGGAGGCATATCCCTTCCAGCGTCTCACCGGTCCCGCCAATGTTCTGGTCGTTCCCGCACGGCACTCTGCCTCCATTTCCGTAAAGCTTATGCAGGAAATGGCAGGGGCGACTGTTATCGGGCCGATCCTTGCAGGGATCGACCGTCCCATTCAGATCTGTTCCACCGTCAGCACGGTGAACGATATCCTTAACATGGCGGTCCTCGCCTCAAGCACGGCCAAGTAGATGACGATCTGGAACCTTGGCGGCATCAATGCCGATCACATCTATGCCGTGCCGCATATTCCTGCGCCTGGTGAAACCCTCGACGGGTCGGATCACAGTGTCTATCTGGGCGGAAAAGGCGCGAATATGTCTGTCGCCGCTGCCCGCGCTGGCGCACATGTGCGCCATATTGGCGCCGTGGGGGAGGACGGGAAATGGACGGTGGATCGGTTGATGGAATACGGCGTCGACACCCGTGCCATCACAACCGTGACCACGGATACCGCACATGCCATTATTTTCGTCGCCGAAGACGGCGAAAATGCGATTATGGTCTATCCCGGCGCCAACCGCGCTATTCCGGCGGACCATCTGAAACAGTCTCTGACACAGGCCGAAACCGGGGATTGGTTCGTTTGCCAGAACGAAGTGAATCTTCAGGAAGATGCGATCAAACTCGCTCGCGATATGGGGCTTAATGTGGCTTACGCGGCGGCCCCTTTCGACGCTGTGATCACAAAATCACTTCTGCCATATCTGGATTTCCTGATCCTGAACGAGGTCGAGGCTCATCAACTGAAACAGGCCACCGGCCACGGGCCAGCCGACCTGCCGGTCACAGACGTTATCGTTACTTTAGGGTCGAAAGGGGCCACATGGTTCGGGGCGCACGGGCAAACCGACATCGCCGCCCATCCGGTTGACGCTGTTGACACAACAGGGGCAGGGGACACATTCACCGGCTACACCTTGGCCGGTCTGGATCGGGGCCAGCCAATGGAACAGGCCCTGAAAACCGCCGCCAAGGCCTCCGCGCTGATGGTGACACGCCGTGGCACCGCCGATGTCATCCCTGATCTGGCCGAGGTTCAGGCGTTCAGTTGATAAACGGGGCATCCGCGCCCCAGACCTCCTCGACCCGTTCATCGCGGCGGCAGGCATCGCGGTAAAACTGATACGCCTCTTCCTGCGTCTTCACGCCTGCGCGGGTCAGCAGCCGGGTTTGGCCTTTGTAGTAATCCTGATGATAGGCTTCGGCGTCATAAAACGGGGCGGCCTGCAAGATGGGCGTCACAACTGACCGTCCCAACTCTGCTTCTGCCGCAGCCTTGGCTGCGCGTGCCGCATCAAGTTGCGCTTGAGTAGAGACAAAAATCGCCGTGCGGTAGCTGTCCCCGCGGTCACAAAACTGTCCACCTGCATCCAGCGGATCGACCGACCGGAAAAACAGATCGTAAATCTGACGTTCGGTAATCTGGTCACGATCAAACCGGATTTCGACCGCCTCGTAATGGCCGGTATTCCCGCCCGTCACTTCACGATATGTCGGATTCTCGGTCGTTCCGCCGGTGTAGCCCGATGTCACCTCACGCACGCCGCGCACTTTCTCGAAATCCGCCTCGACGCACCAGAAACAGCCGCCCGCAACGATGATCGTCTGCATATCACGCGCCTCGGCCTTACCGGCGTGCAACAACGACGCGATCCCGATGACCACGGCCAGCGCGACAGTCTTCAAATTTCTTATGGACGAATTCATCGGCGTATCTCCTTTTGCGGCAAAGCATCGGGGCAACGGACACGCATTGCAATTCATCAAACGGACAAGTCACGCCAACTTTACCGCACGATGGCCACCCAGCCATACGTTTGCCATACCGCTAAAGCAGGTCTTTCAGGCGCATTGCCACCGCCGGATTGCCGCTGATCTTGATCTTGCCCAGCGCCAGCGCTGTCATAGGGTTCAGCTTGCCACCCAGCAGCTTCAACAGATTTTCGCCCGACAGTTTTAACGTGCAATCCGCATCGCGGTCGACGCCTGTGGCACTGCCATCTGCCAGCACAATGACCCCGTCCGATCCGCAATCAAACTTGAGGCTTCCCTCAAACGGTTTGGTTTCCAACGCCCGTTGAAGTTTCGGCAACAGATCAGCCAGCATATTGATTTCCCAAATAAAAACGCCCGCTCATTAGGCGGACGTTCATATCATTTGGCAACTGTGACGCTGCGGCGTTATTTGAACCGACGGTTCCGTGCCGCCAGCAGTTTCAAACGCAGCGCATTCAGCTGAATGAACCCGGCTGCATCCTTTTGGTCATAGGCGCCAGCGTCGTCCTCAAACGTCACGTGCGCTTCGGAATAGAGAGAATGATCAGACCACCGGCCCACACAATTTACCGAACCTTTATAAAGCTTGAGCGCGACAGTTCCGCTGACATGCTCCTGCGATTTGTCAATCGCCGCTTGAAGCATTTCACGCTCGGGCGAGAACCAGAACCCGTTGTAGATCAGTTCCGCATAGCGCGGCATCAGGCTGTCCTTCAGGTGCCCCGCGCCGCTGTCCAGCGTGATCTGTTCGATGCCGCGATGGGCTTCCAACAACACCGTGCCGCCGGGCGTTTCATAGATTCCACGCGACTTCATCCCGACAAAGCGGTTCTCGACGAAATCGAGCCGCCCGATCCCGTGTTTGCCACCCAGTTCATTCAGCTTGGTGAGGATCGTCGCGGGCGACATAGCCTCACCGTTGATCGCGACGGCGTCGCCTTTTTCGAATGTCACTTCAATAACTTCCGGGGTGTCAGGCGCATCTTCGGGGGCGACTGTCCGCTGATAGACATAGTCGGGTGCGGCCACGGCAGGGTCTTCCAGAACCTTGCCCTCGGATGACGTGTGCAGCAGGTTCGCGTCGACAGAAAACGGCGCTTCGCCGCGCTTGTCCTTGGCGATCGGAATCTGGTTCTTCTCGGCGAAATCCAGCAGCTTGGTGCGCGACGACAAATCCCACTCCCGCCAAGGCGCGATCACCTTGATGTCGGGGTTCAGCGCATAAGCGCTGAGTTCAAACCGTACCTGATCGTTGCCCTTACCGGTCGCACCATGGGACACGGCATCGGCGCCTGTTTCAGCTGCGATTTCAACCAATCGCTTTGAAATCAGGGGCCTGGCGATAGATGTGCCCAGCAGATACAGACCTTCGTACAGGGCATTTGCGCGGAACATGGGGAAGACAAAATCGCGCACGAATTCTTCGCGGACATCCTCGATGTAGATGTTTTCTTCCTTGATCCCCAAGGTCACGGCCTTTTTGCGCGCGGGCTCCAACTCCTCACCCTGACCAAGATCGGCGGTGAAGGTCACGACCTCACAGCCATATTCCGTCTGCAACCATTTCAGGATGATCGACGTGTCCAGACCGCCGGAATAGGCAAGGACGACTTTTTTGGGCGCGGACATGGGGAGACTCCTCAGGGCTGTTTGCCGCGAATTACGCCTATTTGCGGGTTAGAGCAAGCTGGCGACAAACGCGGCGTCGCCTTCGTTGGACAACAGGGCGGGGGCCTCAACCATGGGGACCCAGATGGCATGGTGTCCGTCCTCCAGCGGGGGGCCCATACGAAGGGTCGGTCGGGACCAATAGACCGTGCAGATCTTTTCGGCCCACAGGTCGTATTCCGGCATAAAAACAAAGCGTTTGAACGCACCGAGGCGGCGGGGCCTGTCCATCCGCCAGCCGGTTTCCTCCATCACCTCACGGTGGAGCGCGGGCAGCGTGTGTTCGCCGGCATCAATCCCGCCACCTGGCAGTTGCAGTTCGGGTGCCACGCCATCCTGTATCGTCAGCAGCAAGTCATGACCACGTTGCAGGATCACATAGGCCCCCGGACGCGGCGTATATTGCATAGCTGGGTCAACCCGTTCGCCGTACCGCCGTATCATGCCCCTTTTACCCCACCTTGTGACACCTATATGGACGCGGTATGCCAATCCCTGACGTGTTAGGAAAGCCAAATGACCACTGCTTCGACGATTGCGTGGGACGATACCGTTCTGCCGTTTCAACTGGACAACTCCGATATCCGGGGGCGCGTGGCGCGACTGGATGGTGTGTTGGATCAGGTTCTGTCGCAGCATGACTATCCCCCCGCGGTTGAGGCTTTGGTGGCCGAGATGGCGTTGCTGACGGCGTTGATTGGCCAAACCATCAAACTGCGGTGGAAGTTGTCGTTGCAAGTGCGCGGCGACGGCCCGGCCCGTTTGATCGCCACCGATTACTATGGCCCCACCAAAGAGGGGGAGCCTGCCCGCATCCGCGCCTATGCCAGCTATGACAAGGACCGCATTGATCCGACCGGCCATCCCTTCAGTCAAATCGGCAAGGGCTATTTTGCGATCCTGATTGATCAAGGCAAAGGCACGACGCCCTATCAAGGCATCACGCCCATCGCCGGTGGGTCCCTGTCCGCCTGTGCCGAGGCGTATTTCGCCCAGTCTGAACAGCTTCCCACATCATTCCAGCTGACCTTTGGTAAATCCTCCGTGCCGGGCGGTCAGGAAGGCTGGCGCGCGGGTGGGATCATGCTGCAGGCGATGCCCAAAGCATCCCCACTGGCCAATCCCGGTGAGGCACCGGAGGATGGTTTGACCACCGCCGATGATCTGCTGAACGATGATGAAAGCGAAAACTGGAACCGCGCGAACCATCTTTTGCGCACCGTCGAGGAGTTGGAGCTGATCGGCCCCAGTGTTGCCCCGACCGATCTGCTGGTTCGTCTGTTTCACGAAGAGGCGCCGCGCGTGTTTGACGCCCAGCCGGTGCATTTCGGCTGTTCATGTTCTGATGAAAAGGTCCGGCAGTCCCTGTCGATCTATTCGGCCAAGGACATCAAGACGATGACCACCGATGCAGGTATCGTCACGGCCGATTGTCAGTTCTGCGGGGCGCATTACGAATTCCAGCCTGAAACGCTGGGGTTTGAGGCCACGGACGGGCCGGATGCAAAGCCCTGAAGATTTGAAAGCAACGCTCTGCCGCGCCATTGACCGGACGCGGCAGGCGTCTTCGGATTTCGATCTGAATCCAGGCGTGGCCCTTCGAGAAAAACGTATTTTGAAACCGGCGGCGGTTCTTGTCGCAGTCACGCAAGATGCGCAGCTAATCCTGACCAAACGGGCGGCCCACCTAAAGAACCACCCTGGCCAGATCGCCTTTCCGGGGGGTCGTCAGGATGACACGGACCGTGATCTAACCCATACCGCCCTGCGCGAGGCGCAAGAAGAAATCGGGCTTGATCCTTCGTTTGCGGATATCCTCGGCCCGTTGCCAAGTCACGAGACTGTCACAAGCTATAGCGCAACACCGATCGTCGCGATGGTGCCCTCGGGGCTTACATTTACGTCGGAACCGGGGGAAGTGGCAGAGGTGTTTACCGTCCCGCTGTCGCACGTCACCGACCCAAACAATTATTTTATCGAAGGTCGCCGTTGGCGCGGACAGATACGTCACTATTACACCGTTCCATTTGGCCCCTATTACATTTGGGGGGCCACAGCGCGGATGCTACGTGGGTTGGCTGAGGCGTGGACATGACCGGACCGCTGACAACCATAGGACAGCCTGACTGGCTGGTTCATCCGTCGTTACAATCTTTGATGGCGGCATTTGAAAACAATGGGCACCGGATTTATGCCGTGGGCGGCTGCGTGCGCGACACGGCCATGGGGCGTCCGGTCAAAGACGTGGACCTGTCCACCGATGCACGGCCAGAGGTGTCGACCGCGATTATCGCAGACATGGGCTGGAAAGCTGTCCCCACCGGCATTGACCACGGGACCGTCACCGCGGTGCCGCCAGATGGCACGCCCACCTACGAAATCACCACCTTCCGCACGGATGTGGACACCGATGGGCGTCACGCGACGGTGGCCTTTTCCCGAAACATCGAAGACGACGCCATGCGGCGCGACTTTACGATCAATGCCTTTTACGCCGACCGGACGGGTGCCGTGTTGGATGTCGTGGGCGGGTCCGAGGATCTCGCGCGCCGCCATATCCGTTTCATTGGCGATCCTATGGACCGTATCCGTGAGGATTATTTGCGGATTTTGCGGTTCTTCCGGTTCACCGGATCACACGGCGCGTCAGATGAAGGTGTCGATGCGGATGGCCTGTCCGCATGCGCAATGTTAGCCGAGGGGTTGACTGGCGTGTCCCGCGAACGGATCGGCATGGAATTCACGCGGATCATATCAGGGGACACTGCGGCGCCGACGGCGGGAATGATGGACCACTCTGGCGTCTTGGCCCGTATTCTGCCCGGCGCGGGCGTGACCACGCTGGCCCGCCTGATCGACCTTGAGGAGGCCGTTCCCGAAACCGGCATCCGCGATATGCCGACGCGCCTTGCGGCCTTGGGCTGCGACGACGTGGCCGACCGCCTTCGTTTGTCAAAGGCCGAGGCCGCAAAAATCGCCTTGGTCCGGCATGAGGCAGGGACAACGACCCCTGCCCATGAACTTGGGTATCGTCATGGATATTGGCCTGCACTTCACTGTCTGCTTTTGCGCTGGGCGGGTTTGCTTGAACCTTTTGACCCGAAGGCCCAACAGGATGCGGCTATGGGGGCCGAGGCGACGTTCCCGGTGACAGCACAGGACCTGATGCCCGCGTATGAAGGCAAAGCGCTAGGTGATCGCCTGAAAACACTTGAGGCCGACTGGATCGCGTCACGCTTCGCGATGTCCCGATCCGACCTTCTGCAACTGCCATGACCACGCTGATCGGTTTTGTCTTCTTCGGGCTGTTTTCCCCCGGACCAAATGTCATCTTGCTGACAGCATCGGGTGCGCGGTTCGGGTTTCGGCGTACGGTGCCGCATCTTCTGGGCGTGGCGCTGGGCGTTGGGGTAATTGCCTTTGTGACCGGCCTTGGCCTTGGTACTTTGATCACGACCTATCCGGCGTTAAGGCTTGTTCTGATGATCATTGCCGCGCTCTGGATTTTGTGGATGGCGTGGAAGCTGTGGCATGCCGAACCGGCCCAAACCACCGATACGGACCGCCCGTTCACCTTTGTCGAAGCGGTCCTTTTCCAGTGGGTCAACCCGAAAATCTGGGCTGTTGCGACCTCTGCCTCTGCTTTGGTGGCAGACTTGTCCCCGTTGTATCAGGCGGGGACATTGGCTGTTATCTTTTCCCTGACCAATCTGGGCGTCTGCCTGTTCTGGACCTATGCCGGCAGTCTGTTGAAAACCCTGCTGTCGGACCCGGCAAGGTGGCGCGTCTTCATGCGTATAATGGCCGTCGCGCTGGCGGGATTTTCGGCCTTGGTTTTCCTGTAGCGCGAAGCGGTCTATATCTGCACGGGAAAGGACCCTTCCGTGTTCCGCTTTTTCGAAAATCTCGTCGATCCGTATGAACCCTATATGGAGGACGACACCCCCCCGACGCGCCTCTGGCCGTTCCTGATGACCTATGCGCGCCCGTTCAAGCGGGTGTTCTGGGCGGCGGGGATCATGTCCGTCATTGTCGCGGTCATCGAGATCTGGCTGATCGCCTATATGGGTCGTCTTGTGGATCTGATCGCACCGGGATCAGAGGGGACGGTCTGGTCCGACCACGGGTGGGAATTTTTCGCCATGGGGGTGTTCCTGCTGACTTTGCGTCCTTTGCTGCAGGTTATTGATGTAGCGTTGCTGAACCAGTCCATTGTTCCCAATTTTGGCACGATCGTGCGGTGGCGGGCCCATCGCCATGTTTTGCGCCAATCGGTTGGCTGGTTCGAAAATGACTTTGCGGGGCGCATCGCCAACCGCATCATGCAGACCCCGCCCGCCGCCGGTGAAGTCGCGTTTCAGGTCTTCGATGCGGTCACGTTTGCCCTGGCCTATATTATCGGCGCTGCCGTCTTGTTGATGGGGGCGGACCCGCGTTTGTTGCTGCCTTTGCTGGTGTGGCTGGTTCTTTACGCCGCCCTTGTGCGGTGGACCGTCAAACGGGTCGGCCCTGCGGCCAAAGCATCGTCCGATGCCCGGTCTGAGGTCACGGGCCGTGTTGTCGACAGCTACACCAATATTCATTCGGTCAAGATGTTCGCGCACCACGACCGCGAAATCACATACGCTGGTGAAGCCATCGAAGCGACACGCACGGCCCTCCAGCGCGAGATGCGTCTTTATACGATTATGGACGTTTCACTGGTGATCCTGAACGGGTTCCTGATTGTGACGGTGGTGGGTTGGGCGCTTTGGCTGTGGTCCAACAGCTTGGCATCTGCCGGTATCGTGGCGGCTGCGGCGGCGCTGACTTTGCGGCTGAATGCCATGACGGCATGGATCATGTGGGCAGTGACAAACCTGTTCCAGAACCTTGGTGTGGTTGCCGAAGGGATGGAAACGATTGCCCAGCCGATCACGCTGAAAGATGCTCCCGACGTGCCTCGATTGAACGTAACAGGCGGCGCGATTGAGATTGAGGCGCTGACACATCACTACGGACGCGATTCCGGCGGGATTGACAGGCTGTCCCTGACCATTCGACCGGGCGAAAAGATCGGACTTGTGGGGCGGTCCGGTGCAGGCAAATCGACCCTCGTAAAGCTGCTGTTGCGGTTCTATGACGCCGAGGGCGGGCGCATTCTGATCGACGGGCAGGACATTGTAAGCGTCCGTCAGGACAGTTTGCGCGAAGCAATCGGGATGGTGCAGCAGGAAAGCTCCCTTCTTCACCGGTCTGTCCGTGACAACATCCTGTATGGCGATCCGACCGCAACCGAAGACCAGATGATCGCGGCTGCCAAACGCGCCGAGGCCCATGATTTCATTCTTGATCTGGAAGATGGGGAAGGCCGCAAAGGCTATGACGCGCAGGTTGGTGAACGCGGCGTGAAACTGTCGGGCGGACAACGTCAGCGGATTTCTCTTGCGCGTGTGATCCTGAAAGACGCGCCGGTTTTGTTACTGGACGAAGCGACTTCTGCGCTGGATTCCGAAGTGGAGGCAACGATTCAGGCAACCCTGTCGGACCTGATGCAGGGCAAAACTGTCATTGCCATTGCCCACCGTTTGTCGACGATTTCACAGATGGACCGGATCGTGGTTCTGGATGGCGGTCGTATCGTAGAAGATGGCACGCACGACGACCTTCTTGCGCTGGGCGGGCAGTACGCGGGCTTCTGGAAAAGGCAATCTGGCGGGTTTATCGGCACCGCCGCGGAGGCCGCAGAATGATTTTTGGTATATGGCACCGTGCTGTGCGGTGGGGCGTGCGCGCCTTGCGCAGCGAAGACAGGGCTGTCACACCACCGCCCCGTACTTTGCTGAAGTTTGTTCGATGGTCTGTCCGTGGTGCAGGCTGGGCGATCGGGGCGACCATCGGGCTGTCATTGCTGCATGGCGCAACGGAAGTCGCAACCGCTTGGGCGCTGGGGCGCATCGTCGATGCCGTGGCAGAGGGGTCTTTGGCAGATGCGGGTTTGATCCTTGCCCTCGCTCTGGCGTTGTTGTTGGTTGCACGGCCCGCGTTGTTCAGTGCTGTGGCCTATGTGCAGTCCATTATCCTTGGGCCGGGAATATTCACCCAGACATTGCAGCGGCTCTACCGTCATAGTGTCGGACAGGCCGTCAGCTTTTTTGACGACGATTTTGCGGGCCGCATCGCGCAAAAGCACATGCAAACCGCAGGTGCCATGGCGCAGGCGATCACGGAAAGCAGCGGACCCATTCTGTTCGGGCTGGCCAGCGTTCTGGGGGCCGTCGTGCTTGTCGCCACCATTGCGCCGGTTCTGGTGCTGGTCATGCTGGTCTGGTTCCTCGGTTATCTTGCATTCCTGCGCGTCACGATCCCCAAGGTGCGATCCCGCGCCGGCGCGCGTGCCGAAGCGCGCAGTCAGGTGGCGGGGCAGGTTGTTGATACCGTGACCAACATCAAAACCGTCAAACTGTTCGCCCGCGCCGAACATGAGGATGAACAGGCGATCCGTGCCATGCGGGAATTGCATGAACGTCAGGGTGATTTCGGCGAGATCAGCGTCCTGTTCCGTCTTGGGCTGACCTTTATTGCGGGGCTTTTGCCCATCGCGCTGGTGGGTGTCGGCCTGATGCAACCCGAGGCGAGCGCAGGTGACATCGCAGCGATGGGGGCGGTCGCGATCCGGTTGAGCCAGATGACAGGCTTTATCAGCTTTACCCTCATGTCGATCTACGCGGACGTGGGAGAGATTGAGGACGGGATGAAACTGTTGGCGCGGGGTCACACCTTGACCGATATAGAGGGCGCGGCAGATTTGGATGTAACCGGTGGCGCGATCACGTTTACGGATGTGACCTTCGATTACGATGGCACGGGTGGCGGCGTGCGCGGCATCAACCTGACGGTGCAACCGGGCGAAAAGCTGGGTATTGTCGGCGGGTCGGGTGCGGGGAAATCAACCCTCGTGAACCTTTTACTGCGGCTCTATGATGCCAGGGACGGTCGGATCACGATTGACGGGCAGGACATCGCCCGCGTGACGCAAGACAGCCTGCGGCAGGCGATCGGCGTCGTGACGCAAGAGACAGCGATGTTCAACCGATCCGTTCGGGCAAACGTCCTGTATGGCCGTCCTGATGCCTCCGAAGCCCAGATGCGGGATGCCGCGGACCGGGCCGAAGCAACGCAGTTCATCACTGACCTACGGGATACCAAGGGCCGGACAGGGTTTGCAGCCCATCTGGGCGAACGCGGCGTGAAACTGTCAGGTGGACAGCGCCAGCGCATCGCACTGGCCCGCGCCATGCTGAAAGACGCGCCCATTCTTGTGCTGGATGAAGCCACAAGCGCCCTGGACAGCGAGGTTGAGGCCGCCATCCAGATCGCCCTTGATCGCGCGATGGAGGGCAAGACCGTCGTGGCCATCGCGCACCGTTTATCGACCATCGCCCACATGGATCGCATCATTGTGCTTGAACAGGGCCGCATTGTGGAACAAGGCACCCACGATGACCTGCTGGCGCAGGACGGCACCTATGCCCGCTATTGGAACCGCCAATCCGGCGGTTTTGATACGGCAGACAACGCGGCTGAGTGAATGACGAAGATTGTTGAAAAGATGACGCAGGCCGGTCTGGGCCAGCTGGCGGATGGGACTTTGGTCGAACGGGTCCTGCCGGGGGAGGAGATTGAGGTTCTGGCCGATGGATCGGCGCGGGTCATCACCCCGGTGGTGGACCGCGTCAAAGCGCCGTGTCGGCATTTTAAAAGTTGCGGCGGTTGCGCGGTGCAACATGCGTCGGACAGGTTTGTCGAGGGCTGGAAAACCCAGATCGTCGAACGCGCGGTGACGGCACGGGACTTGCCGTTTCCTTTGCGCCATGTTCATACCTCGCCCCCAAAAAGCCGCAGACGCGCACGCCTGTCGGGGCGTCGGACCAAGAAGGGGGCGATGGTCGGCTTTCACGCAAAAGCCTCTGACGCATTGATTGACGTGCCCGACTGCCAACTGTTGTTGCCTGGCATCCGCGCCGGTTTCCCGGCCTTGGAAGCGCTGACCGTCATCGCGGCCTCCCGCAAGTCCGAGGTCAATCTGACCGTTACCGACACGCTGAATGGATTGGACGTGCATGTGGCAACCGAAAAGACGCTGGACGGTCCGCTGCGGATTGAATTGGCAGGTTTGGCAGAGGCGCATGATCTGGCGCGACTTGCATGGAATGACGATGTTGTCGTCACACGCAAATCCCCCGATCAGCAATTCGGTCCTGCCCGTGTGGCCCCGCCTGCGGCATCGTTCCTGCAGGCCACCCGTGAGGGTGAACAGGCTTTGGTCAATGCGGTTCTGGGATCATTGGGCAAAGCCAGAAAGGTTGTCGACCTGTTTTCCGGTGCGGGGACATTCAGCCTGCCGATTGCGGCCAAATGCGAAGTTCACGCCATTGAGGGCGACGCTGAGATGTTGTCAGCGCTCGACCGCGGCTGGCGTCATGCGACGGGCCTCAAGACTGTCACGACCGAAGTCCGTGACCTGTTCCGCCGACCGCTGGAGCCTGACGAACTGAACCGCTTTGATCTTGCTGTTCTTGACCCGCCCCGCGCTGGCGCGCAGGCACAGGTTGCCACGGTGGCCGCGTCTGATCTGAAATCGGTCATCATGGTGTCGTGCAACCCCGTCACTTTCGCCCGTGACGCATCTGCGCTGGTCTCTGCCGGTTTTGCCATGGTCTGGATCGACGTTGTTGACCAATTCCGCTGGTCCCCTCATGTGGAAGTTGTGGCTTCGTTCACACGGACGTGACGCAATTCGCGTCAGGTATTCTAGGCAGATTGGCTGCTTTGCGATAAGCGTAATGAAAACCCAAACGGGCAGTGGTCTTATGATGAATCGGCGCACATTTACAAGCGTTGCTGCGCTCTTTGCGTTGACAGCGTGTTCAAGCAAATTCCGCGTTTATACCGGCCCTCCGGTGACCAGCATCGTGGTCCAGAAGGGGCGTCGCAAGATGTATCTTCTGAACGAGCGGACGGCCTTGAAGGAATATGATTTCGAATTGGGGTTCGCACCAACCGGTCACAAGGAAATCGAAGGCGACGGACGCACCCCGGAAGGCGCCTACTTTATTGACCGCAAGAACCCGAACAGCCAGTTTCACCTGTCCATCGGCATCTCGTACCCCAACGCGCAAGACCGCGCCAAGGCTGCGGCGATGGGCCATTCACCGGGTGGCGACATCTTTATCCACGGAACGCCGAAACGATTCCGCCGCGATACAGATTGGACTTGGGGATGTCTGGCTGTGAAAGACCGTGAGATGGAAGACATCTACGCCATGGTGAACGTCGGCACCCCGATCTACCTTTACCCTTAGGTTATTGTAGGGCGAGGGGATTGATTTGAGCAATCGCTGCGGACCGCGTCCTGTCAGCCAGAACCAGCGTCCACCAGATTTTGCCGTTTCCTTCCTGAAACCATGAAAAGCCCATTTCGTTGGCTGTCCGGTCCAGCAAGACGGAACGCGTGTTGGGTTGTTGCATCCAAGCTGCCAACGTTTCCAGTTCGGTCTCATAGGTTTCGGAAATTGTCTCGCCGGTCAGGCGGCCCTGATACCCGACACGCTGCAACCGGTCGATCGGGGACGATCCGTCCGATCCGAAATGCCAGGGACGATTTTGAACCGACATATCGCGCGAATGGGTTGCAGCGGCTGCATTCAGCTGCGCATTCAGTTGAACGGGTGCAGCACCCGCAGCCTGCCGCAGGGCGTTGAGACCATCCAGCATCCGGAACTGGATGTCGCCGGTATCCTGCGACGAAATCCGGTATATCTGCTGTCCGGGAAGGCCATCCGGCCCGACACCAACCGGTGGACCACCACAGGCAGCCAGACCAAGTGTGAAAAACCCTGCAACAAAAGAACGACGTAGCATGTGTGCACCTTCAAAGATTCTTCCCGCCATACTCCGTTGCGCCGTTTGATTCAAACCCGCAGAGACGACAAACCCTTGGGCGACCCATCACTTTGCCTTGTATGTGAGGCAAATTCGCACCGATAGCCGGCAAGAACCGGCCGATCAGGCATCGTGATGCATTTCACCGGTGATGCGATTCTATGGATGTGGTGGTCGGTTCGGAGGTTTGAGATCTGGGGTTGGCGAACGTCTCAAAACCTTGATGGTGACAGGAAGAATTCGCGACCTTCTTTGTCGTATGCAGATCAGGCAACCTGTCCCTTGTTCCGACCTCAACGATGCCCAGCGCCGGTCGCCTTTATACCGGGATAAGCTAAAACCCTGAAATAGATGGTTATTTATTGAAGATTCCCGTCAAAAGCACGCAGGTTTTGGTACAGTCCACAGTTCTGCGCGCCTATTCTGAAGGCTATTTGTGGACGAACGAAACCCATGCCCTAATTGAGACGTTTGAGTGTTGCGGATATGACGACAACGGGACCGGTCGAATGACCTAAGTATGCATAACCTTTGCATTCTTCTCGCAATCGTGATTTTGCATAATTCGAGGGAAGTCTTGGGTGCCCATGGCGCGACCTCACTTACTTTGCCGTGGGCAAATAACTGGAGAACTAAAATGAAAAAATTCGCACTTGCTGCTGCTTTCGCTGGCGCTGCTTCCACAGCTTTCGCTGGTAACATTGCTGAGCCCGTCATGGAGATGGAACCAGTCATGATCGTTGAAGAAACCGCTGGTTCTTCTTCTTCTGCTGGCCTGATCATCCCACTGATCCTGGTTGCTCTTATCGCAGTTGCGATGAACGACTAATCTGCATCTGCAGTTTTATTGGAAAGGCCGCCTCAATCGGGCGGCCTTTTCTTTTGCGAAATGACCGTGGTGCAGGTCAGTCAAGCCAGCCTTTCAGGTTGCGTTGAACAATTCCCGTCAGGGCGTCCATGTGGGCAGGATCATCGTTCAGGCATGGAATATAGAGGAAATGTTCGCCACCGGCCTCTTCGAAGCTTTCTTTGATTTCTTCGTTGATCTCTTCCAGCGTTTCGATGCAATCGGCTGAAAACGCAGGGGCACAGACAGCGATGTTGGTTTTGCCATTCTCGGCCAGCCGCGCGACCTCTTCGACTGTGTAGGGCTGCAGCCATTCTTCCGGACCAAACCGGCTTTGGAAGGTGGTGATGATTTGTGTGTCATCCCAACCAAGGCGTTCCTTCAACAGCCGCGTGGTTTTCTGGCACTGACAATGATAGGGATCGCCTTCGCGCAAATAGCGTTGCGGGACGCCATGGTAGGAACAGACCAGAACTTCGGGTCGCGTTTCGGCCTTGGCATAGGCGGTTTCGATCGACTGGGCCAGCGCCTCGATATAGGCGGTGTCTTCATAATAGGGTTCGACGATACGTGCGATCGGTTGCCATTTCTCTTCCATCAGTGCGCGGAAGAACTGGTCGTTGGCCGTGGCGGACGTGGCCCCGGCGTAGTGCGGATACAGTGGGAAAAAGAGGATTTTCTGGCACCCGGCCTCAATCATTTCCTGCACTTTTGATTTGGTGGACGGGTTACCGTAGCGCATACAGAAATCCACCACGACATCGTCGCCGTAGATGCCCTTCAAGCGGTCGGTCATCGCTTTCGTCTGTGCCTTCGTGATCGTCAGAAGGGGGCTTTCATCGGCCTCCTCATTCCAGATGCTTTTGTAGGCCGCACCGCTGGAAAACGGGCGTTTCGTCAGGATGATGAGTTGCAACAGAGGCTGCCAGACCCATGCGGAATAATCGACAACGCGCTTGTCGCTGAGAAATTCGTTCAGGTAGCGACGCATGGACCAGTAATCGGTCGCATCCGGTGTCCCTAGATTGGCAAGCAGAACCCCGACCTTGGCAGGTTTGATCTTGGGGTGATCTGCCGGGGCGTGCATCGGGCATACGGCAACATCGCCCAGCGTGTCTTTCGACTTGGCATCAAACATCGGGGCCTCGCGTGGATCATCGTGTTTCATTGGGGTCAGATAACCGTATTACGACCGCCGTCAATCTTTGGACTGATTTAAGGGCGTTTCAGATGTGCCCAGCGCATCCGCCAATCGGTGGGTGGCTGACCCCGGACGCAACGGTTTGGGCTGGCTTTCGGCGGGCGCCCAGCCGGTCAACGTCGCTATCTCAAAAGTGGCGGTGACACGTCCATCCGGCGTGCCGAAAGCGTCGTGATACAGGGCCGATGCTGTGCCGATAACAGTACGTGGCGTCATGGTTCGGCGTCTGGCATCCATCGCGTTGCCCTCCCCCATGGCGCGCAGGTCGCGCATCAGATGCAGCGGGGTTTCGTAGCTGACAGTCAGCGGCATCATGTCCGCCACCGGCAAGGCAAAGCCCGCACGTTGAAGAAGGCCGCCCAAATCACGGACTTCGCCCATGGGCAAGATGCGCGGCGACAGCCCGCCGGTGACGTCAACCTCGGCCTGCGCCAGCGCAGAGCGCAGTTCGTGGAGGGTTTGACCGGCAAAGAGTGTCGCTAGCAAAAGCCCGTCAGGTTTTAGCGCGCGTCGACATTGCACCAGTTGCCCGATCGGGTCGTCCGCCCAATGAAGTGACAGGGCATGGACAATCAGATCATGGGCGTTTTCCTCAAGATCCAGAGTGTCGCCATCCGCCACAAGCCGCGCCGTCGGCATCCGTTCCTGCCAGAATTTTGGAAAACCGGTCACAACTGCTGGCGACGTAAACGTTCTGTTAACCTCCATCAGTCTTTCCTGAACGTCATCGGCAGCGGCCTGCTGTAAAAACATCTCGGTTGCACGCGCACGGTTGCGGGCAAGGGCAGGGCGGTCGGTCAGGCGGGGTGGTGTGTCCATGCCTGTCAGATAGGAGGTTTGCCCTGTGTTGCAAAGTCTGATCCGTACGATCTATCCGCCGCAGTGTGTTATGTGTGAGGCGCGGACCGAAGGCGATTTTGCGCTGTGCGGTCCTTGCTGGGCCGAGACCCCCTTTATCGACGGTTTGTGCTGTGACTGTTGCGGACAACCCTTGCCTGGCAGTGGCACGCCGGACCCGACACTTCTTTGCGACGATTGCATGACAATCGCGCGCCCGTGGTCAAAGGGACGTGCTGCGATGGTCTACAAAGACAAAGCGCGACGGTTTGTTCTGTCGCTGAAACACGGGGACCGAACCGATCTGGCCCGTGCGGCGGGGCCATGGCTGGCGCGTGCCGGACGAGATCTGCTAGCGGATGCACCGCTGATCGTGCCAGTTCCCCTGCATCGGTTTCGATTGATCCGTCGGACCTACAATCAGGCGGCCCTTCTTGCGACGCAACTGGCGGGGGTGACAGGGACGGACATAATGGTGGATGCCCTGCACAGAACGAAGGCGACCGCTCCCCTTGAGGGGCATTCAAAAGACCAGAGGTTTGCGGCCCTTGATGCGGCCATAAGTGTCAATCCTGCGTTGCGGGCGCAGATCAAAGGGCGGCGCATTGTGCTGGTTGATGATGTCATGACGTCAGGTGCAACCTTTGCCGCCGCGACAGAGGCCTGTTTTGCAGCCGGCGCAGATGACGTTTGCGTGCTGGCACTGGCCCGCGTGGTCAAGGACGCCTAGATAAGGGCAAACACGATACAAGGAATGCCCCCATGGCCACCGTCGAACTTTACACAACCCCCATCTGCGGCTTTTGTCACCGCGCCAAACAGCTTCTGACGTCCAAAGGCGTCAGCTTTTCCGAAATCGATGTGATGGCAGACCCGTCCCGCCGCGCTGAAATGATGCAGCGCGCCAATGGGGGCCGCACCGTGCCGCAAATTTTTATTGACGGAAAACATATCGGTGGCAGCGACGATCTGGCAGCGCTGGACCGTGATGGAAAACTGGATGCACTGTTGAACGCGTGAAGGCGGCCCTTCTTCAACTGACGTCCTCGGACGATCCGGCCGAAAACCTTGCAACCGTCGAAGGCATGATCGCCAAAGCCGCCGACCAAGGTGCAGGGTTCATCTGCACGCCCGAGGTCACGAATTGCGTCAGCATGGACCGCGCGCATCAGCAACGCGTTCTACGACACCAGGCGGACGACCAGACCCTTTGCGGTTTGCAGGAGGCTGCGAAACGGCACGGAACATGGCTTTCGATAGGCTCTCTCGCCCTGAAAGGGGGCGCAGATGGCCGGTTTGTCAACCGGTCCTTTCTGATTGCGCCCGATGGGGGCATTGCCGCCTGCTACGACAAAATCCACATGTTTGATGTGTCAGTCAGCGCGGAGGAGGTTTACGCGGAATCGTCCGGTTATGCCCCCGGTGGTCGTGCCATTGTCGCGGATGCCGGGTTCGCCAAGGTCGGCCTGACAGTTTGCTATGACGTACGATTTCCCCACCTTTACCGCACATTGGCGAAATCCGGTGCCGACATTATTCTTGTGCCATCGGCCTTTTCGCCGGTCACCGGAGCCGCCCATTGGGAGCCGCTGTTGCGCGCGCGCGCCATCGAAACCGGCTGTTATGTTCTGGCCGCTGCCCAGACAGGCACGCACATTGCAACGTCCGGCAAGGCGCGGCAAACCTACGGCAACAGTCTTGCGATCTCTCCGTGGGGGGAGGTTCTGGCCAGCGGCGGCACCGCCTGCGGCATCACATTCGTTGATCTTGACGTCAGGGAAGTGTCTAAAGCACGCACGCGTATTCCCGCGCTGACCCATGACAGAGATTTCACCGGCCCAGAAAATGAGCAACCAGACCGATAGCCTTGCCGTCGCGCTATTCAGCGAAATCCTGACAGTTGATCAACTGGCGCGTAACAACGTGGCAAAGGCATTGCCCCGTGGCATGGTGCTGTCGCATTTTTCGGTCCTCAACCATCTGGCCCGCACGCAATCCGAACGGACGCCTGCACAACTGGCCCGTACCTTTCATCTGACCCGCGGTGCCATGACCAACACCCTGCGCAAACTTGAGGCGTCGGGATATGTTCACATTCGCCCCGATTGGGACGATGCCCGCCGGAAGATGGTTACGATCAGTCCATCCGGACGAAGTGCACGCGATGCGGCGCTGGCAGCCATTGCGCCCATTATCGCAGAGGCTGTGGAGAAGGTCGGGGCTGAAAAGGTGCGGGCCATCCTGCCGGTGATGCGCGATTTACGGATCAATCTGAGTGAGGGCGAATGACCCTGAGGTCACTTGAAATGCGCAGTGAGTTGT
Source organism: Pseudooctadecabacter sp. (assembly GCF_020627745.1). Classification (GTDB taxonomy): domain Bacteria; phylum Pseudomonadota; class Alphaproteobacteria; order Rhodobacterales; family Rhodobacteraceae; genus Octadecabacter. Next base: position 116,856 of record NZ_JAHDGE010000005.1, on the reverse strand, counting down.
TGACGCTGACAGGCATTTCGCGAGTGGAATGGTTTGACGATTACGCGGTCCAGACCACACCGACCGAACCTGATTTCTGGCGTGGCAACCAACTGATCCTGCAAACCAACACACGTTCGGCAAATGATGTATTTGCTTTGTTTGAACGTCATTTTCCACATGCGCAGCATCGGACGGTTGTTTGGGACATGCCTGAGGTCGATGCAAAGGACCTGCCGGATTTTGCGGCGCTGGGCGGAGTGGTCGACAGTACCGACACGTTGACGTTGCAACGTCCGCTTGGTGATGCGCCAACGCCCGATGGCATGGTGATACGCCAGATTGCAGACGATGCGGATTGGATGCAGGTTCTTGATGTGATGGATGAAGTCGGGATCGAAGAAGGTTATCCCGCCGGGACACACCGGCCATTTTTGGTGAAACGTAATCGCAACCGGCGGGTCCTCATATCACAAGGTCTTGGGGCTTGGTTTGGTGCTTTTGACGGTAACAGACTGGTCGCGCACATGGGTATGTTTCATGACCAGTCTATCGCGCGATATCAATGTGTCGAAACCCGGATGACACATCGCCGACGCGGACTGTGCGCGGCGATGCTACGCCATGTGGCCTTATGGGTGTTGGGTCGCGCTCCGGAGGCGACGGTGACTATTGTTGCTGAAGCCGACAGCGCGGCGGGACGCCTTTACCGGCGGATGGGCTTTGATCATGCCGAGACCATTCACTGCGTCGCCAAGCCCGGTTACTGACCCTCAGGTTTAAGTGCGGCAGTGACGTAGTTGACGGACAGATCCTTGTCCGAAATCGACCAGCTCCACCCCAGAAAATCGAATTTGAACCCCTTACGATCCACAGGGTTCAGACCCGCCTGTCTCATCAATTCAAACAGTTCATCCGGGGTTATGAACTTGTTCCATTCGTGGGTGCCTTTGGGCAACCAGCGCATCACATATTCCGCACCCACGATGGCCATAGCGAAACTTTTGGGATTGCGATTGATCGTCGAACAAATGTGCAGACCGCCCGGTTTCAACAGCTGGCGGCACGCCGTCAGATAGGACAACGGATCGGCCACATGTTCGACAACCTCCATATTCAGGACGATGTCGAATTGCTCACCCTCTGCGGCCATGTCTTCGGCGGTTGTGTGGCGATAATCAATGTCGAGGCCCGATTGTTCGGCATGAACCATGGCGACCGGAATGTTGCGCGCCGCGGCATCGGCACCGACAACATCGGCGCCTAAACGGGCCATAGGCTCACACAGCAAACCGCCGCCACAGCCGATATCAAGGATGCGCAATCCCGCAAACGGCGTGTCCCCCGTCAGGTCACGGTCAAATTCTGCCGAAATCTGGCGTGTGATGTAATCCAGCCGTGTCGGGTTCAACATGTGTAGCGGTTTGAACTTACCCTCCAGATCCCACCATTCTGCGGCCATAGCCTCGAACTTGGCAATTTCGCCGGGATCAACGGTTGTCTGCGCGCTTTGCATGAGGTTCTCCGAAACTGACTTTGTGGGCCCGGCTTGGCTGGGCAATGTATCTTACGGGCTATATAGGTCGGTTATGGACAAGGTCTCAGGTCAAAAACGCGCAGGCGCACATCTTTTTCCGCCCATTGATCCCTTTGACCAGCGGATGCTGGACGTGGGTGACGGGCACCGTGTCTATGTCGAACAATGCGGCAACCCAGATGGGATGCCGGTTGTGGTCTTGCACGGCGGGCCGGGGGGCGGGTGCAGCCCGATGATGCGCCGCTACTTCGACCCGAACGTCTACCGGATCATTCTGTTCGACCAGCGCGGCTGTGGTCGGTCACGGCCCCATGCCAGCGTTGTCGACAACACGACATGGCATCTGGTGGCGGATATTGAACTTATCCGGGAGACTTTGGACATTGATCGGTGGGTCGTTTTTGGCGGAAGCTGGGGCGCGACGCTGGCGTTGATCTATGCCCAAGCCCATCCGACCCGTGCCACTCATTTGATCCTGCGCGGCGTCTTTTTAAGCACCAAGCGTGAATTGGAATGGTTTTATGGCGGCGGCGCGGGAAATTTCTGGCCCGATCTGTGGCAGCAATTTGAAGGGCTGATCCCGGTTGATGAACGCGGCGATATGATTGCCGCCTATAACCGGCGGCTATTTTCGGGCGACACAATGCTTGAGACCCGATACGCCCGCGCGTGGGCTGCATGGGAGAACGCGCTGGCGTCGATTGAAAGCGAAGGCAGCGGGGGGTCAGGCCCTGCAGAATATGCTCGTGCCTTTGCCCGTCTGGAAAATCATTATTTTACACACGGTTGTTTCCTATCCGACGACCAGCAAATTCTGGCCAATATGGGCAAAATCGCCCACATACCCGGCGTCATTGTTCAGGGCCGATACGACATGATCTGTCCGCCGGTGTCCGCCTACAACCTCTCGCGCCTTTGGCCTGCAAGCCGCCTTGTGATGGTCGGGAAAGCAGGTCACGCGCTGTCCGAACCGGGCATCTCGGCTGAGCTTGTGAAGACGATGAAAGCCATCGGAGTCTCAAAAATCAGCAAAATATAGGGGGTTGATTGCTGGTCCCTAGCCGTTACCCTGATTCTTAGGGAAATCAGGGGACAAGGTTTGTCATCTCTCTTACGAATAATTCTTCAGCGTTTGGGGCTGGGCCTCGTGACGCTTTTCGTGGTCTCAATAGTGATCTTTGTCGCCGTCAATCTGCTTCCTGGCGATTTTGCTGAAGCAATCCTGGGACAGGGCGCTACACCGGAATCTGTCGCCAAAATCAGAGAAGACCTTGGATTGGATCAGCCTTTGATCGTGCGCTATTTTGAATGGCTCATGGGGATGCTGACGTTTGATTTGGGCACCAGTTTCGCGCAGTTGAACTTTGCGAATTTCGGCGGCGCGGGGTCTGTGACCGTGGCTGAACAAATTGCACCACGTTTGTCGAACACGATGTTTCTTGCAACGGTGACGGCCTGTATTGCGGTGCCCTTGGCGGTGACCTTGGGCATTCTGGCGGCGCTCTATCGCAATACAGCGTTCGACAAAGCCGCGAACATGTTCACTCTCAGCTCAATCTCGAGCCCTGAATTTTTCATGGCCTATATCCTGATCCTGTTCCTCGCCGTGCTGAACCCGATCTTCCCGAGCCTGTCGAACATTTTTGACGGAATGCCGTTTTCCGAGCGGCTGGAAAAATCCATGCTGCCCGCCCTGACGCTGACCTTGGTTGTGACCGCGCATATGATGCGGATGACGCGTGCCGCGATCATCAACTTGCTGGCATCGCCCTATATTGAAATGGCGCGCCTGAAGGGGCTGAGCCCGATGCGCGTGATCGTAAAGCACGCGCTGCCCAATGCGCTGGCGCCGATCATCAACGTGATCGCGCTGAACCTCGCCTATCTGATCACTGGTGTGGTCGTGGTCGAGGTGGTCTTTGTCTATCCCGGTATCGGCCAGCTTTTCGTCGACAGCGTAAAAATACGCGACATCCCTGTTGTGCAGGCGTGCTGCCTGATCTTTGCCGCTGCCTATATCCTGTTGAACCTGACCGCTGACATCTTGTCGATCGTGTCCAACCCACGTCTGAGGCACCCGAAATGAGCGGCTTGATGATTTTTGCAGCACTCCTCGTTGCGCTTTTTGTTGGCGCCTACGTGTTCCGCTTTGCAGGTCAGACGGCGACGGGCAATGCGCCACGCTTCCGCGATATGACCTTTGGTGTAGCCTTCGGATATGTCCTTGCCGCCGCGTTGTTCATTTGGGCGATCTATTACTATTTCCAACCCAAGGTGCTGGACACCGGCGTGCCAAACGCAGGCGTGGTGTTCTTCCGTTGGGCTGTTCAGGGGTTCATCATCGCGGCGATTGCTGCGTTCCTGTTCCGTCTGTTGGGCCGCATGGTCGGGACCGAAGGTACGAAAAAGCTGTTCCGGTCGATGCCTTTGACGGCGGCGTTTGGTATCTTGGTTATCATCATCTATGCGGTCGTGGCGGTTTTTGCCGGTGCCATCGCGCCCTATGGTCAGGCCGAAATTCTGGGGGCTGCCAATGTGATGGCCGGCGGTGATCCTGCCATTGGGGGCAACCCCGATTATCCGCTAGGGACCGACCAGATTGGCCGCGATATTTTGAGCCGTCTGATTTACGGCGCGCAGAACACGGTTGGCATCGCATTTATCACCACCTGTCTGGCGTTCTTTATCGGGGGGTCCTTGGGTTTTCTGGCGGCGACGTTGCAGGGCTGGCTGGATCAGTTGTTGTCGCGCGGTGTTGACGTTCTGATGGCGATCCCATCGCTGATCTTTGCGCTATTGTTGATGACCATTGCATCCGTATGGGCCAACGAACTGGGCGTGCCACTGACGATCTTTATGGTTTTGATCATCGCGGTGATCGACAGCACCCGGGTCTACCGACTGGCGCGCGCTGTGGGTCTGAACATCGTTGTCATGGACTATATCGAGGCCGCCAAACTGCGGGGTGAGGGTCTGGGTTATCTGGTGTTCAAGGAAATCCTGCCCAATGCCATGGCGCCGCTGCTGGCCGAATTTGGCCTGCGGTTCTGCTTTGTCTTCCTGACGATTGCCGCCTTGTCGTTCTTGGGTGTGGGTATTCAGCCACCCTTGGCCGACTGGGGCACGATGGTCCGTGACCTTGCGCCCTTCATCAATTTTGCGGCGTTTGCGCCCACCGCCGCTGTCGCGCCGCTGCTGGCTGCAGGTGCCATTGCCTTGCTTACCGTTGCTGTGAACTTCGTGGTTGACTGGATGCTGCACAAATCATCGGGGCTAAAAGAATGAGCCGTTTGCTGACCATCAAGGGCCTCAAGATCGAAGGCCGTTCGGATGAGACATGGAATCCGATCATCAACGGTGTCGACCTTGAATTGAACAAGGGCGAAGTCCTCGGGTTGATCGGGGAATCCGGTGCCGGCAAATCGACCATCGGTTTGGCGGCGATGGGATACACCCGTGACGGTGTCCGCATTTCGGACGGCACTGTGGAGTTCGACGGCATCGATCTGGTCAATGCCTCTGCCGCGACCAAACGCAGCCTTTTCGGCAAGCGCATTGCCTATGTAGCACAGTCGGCTGCGGCATCCTTCAACCCTGCGCACAAGCTGATCGACCAGCACACGGAAGCCCCCGTTCAGCATGGTGTCAGCAATCGCAGTGCCAGTGTTGAAGACGGCATTGAACTATATCGCAAGCTGCGTTTGCCCAACCCGGACGAGATCGGATTTCGCTATCCGCATCAGGTATCCGGCGGTCAGTTGCAGCGCGCCATGACTGCTATGGCCATGTCATGTCGCCCCGACCTGATCATCTTTGACGAGCCAACAACGGCGCTGGATGTGACAACGCAGATCGAAGTCCTCGCCGCGATCCGCGAGATCGTAGAGGAGTTTGATACCGCCGCGATCTATATTACCCATGACCTCGCCGTGGTGGCGCAGATGGCTGACAAGATCAAAGTGCTCTTGCGGGGTGATGAGGTCGAGGAGGCGGACACGCGCACGATGCTATCCGCACCCAAGGAAGACTACACCAAATCTCTGTGGGCGGTTCGCGAATTCCAACGCCCACAGCAACCCCCTCCGCCCGATGATGCGGTGCCCGTTGTATCCGTCCGCAATATTACGGCGGCCTATGGCACCACGGACGTGTTGCACGATGTCAGCTTTGACATTCACGCCGGTCGCACGGTTGCCGTGGTGGGTGAATCCGGGTCGGGCAAGTCAACGACGGCGCGGTGCATCACTGGCCTGCTGCCGCCACGCATGGGCGAAATTGCATTCGACGGAGAGGTCCTGCCCGCCGATTATCGCAAACGCACCAAGGATCAGTTGCGTCAGGCGCAGATGATTTATCAGATGGCCGACACGGCCCTGAACCCGCGCAAAACCATTGGTGAGATCATCGGACGGCCCGTGCAATTCTACGGCGGCCTGCGTGGGGCGAAGAAACGCGAACGTGTGAATGAACTCCTCGACCAGATCGAGTTGGAGCCGTCACAGTACTACAACCGCTTGCCGTCTGAATTGTCGGGTGGGCAGAAACAACGGATCGGGATTGCCCGTGCGCTGGCTGCAGAGCCGAAGTTCATCATCTGTGATGAGGTCACGTCAGCCCTCGATCAGTTGGTTGCCGAAGGCATCCTGCGTCTTTTGGCCGATTTGCAGGACACCCTCGGGCTGTCGTATATGTTTATCACCCACGATCTCGCGACTGTGAAATCCATCGCGGACGAGGTTGTGGTAATGAAGGATGGCAAAGTCGTGGAGCAAGGTCCGAAGACCGAAATGTTTACGCCTCCGCACCATGCCTACACAGATCTGCTTCTCAGTTCGGTTCCTGAAATGGACCCCGATTGGCTGACGGATTTGTTGAAAGAACGGGGCGTTGAAAACATCGGCGATGCCGCTGTTGATAAAATGTGACCGAATCGGCGTAAAATAAGCGTCATAAAACTAGGGAGACTAAAATATGTATGGAATTAGCAGACGTGGATTGTTGCAATCCGGTGTCGCAGCCGGCGTTCTGGCGGCGACAGGCCTGCCCCTGCGCGCGCAAACGCGCGGCGGTAAACTGACAGCGGGTCTGGGTGGAGCAAACACATCCGACAGCTGGGATGCGCGGACACATTCCGACATCTTCATGATCGCATCCTGTCACGGCGCTGTCTTTGACTGCCTGACAGAAGTTGCGGCAGACGGATCGTTGGTTGGCGAACTCGCCGAAAGCTGGGAAGCCTCGGCTGATGCGAAAACATGGACGTTCAACCTGCGCTCCGGCGTGACGTTCCACAACGGCAAGTCCTTTGGCGCGGATGACGTGATCGAATCGCTTCAGATGCACGTGGGTGAGGACTCCAAGTCCGCGGCCAAGCCAATCGTCGAAGCCATCACCGAGATGAACAAGCTGTCCGACACGCAGGTTGAATTCGTGCTTGCCGCTGGCAACGCTGACTTCCCCTATCTGATGTCTGACTATCACATCGTGATGTATCCAGCAGGCCAGATCGAAGAGGCCATCGCACAAGGGATCGGTACGGGCCTGTACAAGGTCGAAACATTCGACCCAGGTGTGCGGATGACCGCAAGCCGTTACGCAGATCACTACAAAGGCGACAGCGCCGGCTTCTTTGATGAGATTGAATACATCGCCATCAACGACAACACAGCCCGTATGAACGCGCTGATGACCGGTCAGGTCGATACGATCAACCGGATCGACTTCAAAACCGAAAGCCTGTTGCGCGCCAACCCTGCGCTGCGCATTCAGGAAGTCACCGGCAACCAGCACTACTCCATGCCAATGCTGACCGACGTTTCCCCTTACAACGATGTTAACGTGCGTAAGGCGCTGAAGTACGGCATCAACCGTCAGGAACTGGTCGATAAGATCCTGCTGGGTCATGGCGCGGTCGGCAACGACACGCCAATCGGCCCCGCAAACCAGTACTACCATGCCGAGATGGAGCAGCTGGAATACGATCCCGATCAGGCGAAGTTCTATCTGCAGCAGGCAGGCCTCGACAGCCTCGACATCGAATTCTCTGCGTCCAACGCAGCATTCGAAGGCGCGGTTGACGCGGGTCAGTTGTTCCAGTCGTCCGCAGCGGCAGCTGGCATCAACATCAACGTAATCCAGGAACCATCCGACGGTTACTGGTCCAACGTTTGGCTGAACAAGCCGTTCTGCGCCTGCTACTGGTCCGGTCGTGCGACCGAAGACTGGATGTTCGCAACCGCCTATGAAGAAGGTGTGCCATGGAACGACAGCCAGTGGGGAAGCGACGACAGCGCGCGGTTCCAGGAACTTTTGCTGAGCGCGCGTGCCGAACTCGACACCGACAAGCGTCAGGAACAGTACTTCGAAATGCAGCAGATCCTGCGTGACGAGGGCGGTGTTCTGATCCCGATGTTCGCGAACTATGTTCAGGCCGTGAACAACCGGATCATGTCCCCTGACACGGTCGGTAACCTCTGGCAGATGGACAACGCCCGCATGGCGGAACGTTGGTCAGTGGCGTAAATCGCCTGACAGAAAACTTGGAAAGCCCCGCCTGAAACGGCGGGGCTTTTTGCTTTCACTGGGTCAATCTTTCCGCCAAGCACCACACTCTGGTTTGGACTGCGACATAACCTCAGCCCTTTCGTGGGTGTACCGGCCTTGTGCGCACCGTTGGCCGCGCGGACCATCCCATTATAGACGCCACAGCGCGGCAGTCCGGGGGGGTAAGGTGCCGTCCCACGTTTCTGTCGCGGGCGGAGCCGATGTCACGCTGGGCGCATCATCCCGCCCGCTGTCCGCATCCGTATCCCCGAAATTGAAAACGGTCATGAAGCGGTCGGCAGTGAGGGTAAGGATTTGCCCCTCACGAGACCAATTTACAGCGGGCAGGGATCCAAGATCCAGATCACGTCTCAGGGCAAAGACCTGCCGCGCGAAGGACAGAACACTGGTGTCGTCTTCCGTTTGGGCCTGCACGTCGTGTCCTTTTGACCAACGCATGGGCAGCCATGGCGCACCGGTCGTAAAGCCCCAGCCGTCGGCCTGCGTCCACGGCAAAGGTACACGCGCCCCTTCGCGACCGGGGCCATCAGGCCAGAAGGCGAGGTCATAGGGATCAGTGGTATCGTCCCGGGTCAGCTTTGGCTGGGGCAGGCCCAGTTCCTGTCCCTGATAAACCAGCGCCGGGCCGGGCATGAGGGCAAGAAACATCAGTTGCAACCGCGCTTCGGGATCATCGGGGCCTTTGGGCTGGCGCGCGCGGTCGTGGCTGCCTGTCCACCACGCGAGCCCTGTTGGGGTGGTACGGCGGGTCATCATGTCGGCGGCGACATCTGCGCTAAAACCGAACTGTGCCAGATCGACCACATAGCCCGCGTTCAGACGTCCGGTGGCGGTGAAATCGTTGCAAACTTCGATGGATTGGTTGCCGGTTCCGACCTCACCCAGCAGATAGGCGTCGTCCCCGGCCCAGGCGCGCAGGTGATCGCAATAGGCGGCCCCGTCGCCGGGCAGAAAGTCGTGAATGTGGTCCTGCCAAACGTAGGGAAGGAATGGCTCCCCATCCATTTTAGCGCGCACGTCGGGGGACGCGGGGGGATTGTCGCGGAAATCTTCGTCGCACAAATAGGTTGTGACGGCATCAAGCCGGAAACCATCCACCCCGTGATCGCGCCAGAAGGCGAAGATGCGCTGCACGTCGTCCTGCACGCGAGGGCACCGCAGGTTCAGGGCGGGCTGGGCGGACATGTAATTGTGAAGGTAGTATTGCTGACGGCGGTGGTCCCACGTCCAGGCCAGATTGCCAAACCGCCCGATCCAGTTGGTGGGCGGTGCGCCGGTGTCTTTGGCATCGCGCCAGACGTAGTGGTCAACATAACCGTCTTCGCGATTGGCTGACTTTTCGAACCACGGGTGCTGGTCCGAGGTGTGGTTCAACACCAGATCAATCATCACCCGAAGGCCGCGATCATGCAGGGCTGCTACCAGCTTGCCCCAATCGTCCATCGTGCCCAGCGTGGGGTGAATGGCGCAATAGTCCGTCACGTCATAGCCGCCATCGACCCAAGGGGAGGGCATGAAGGGGCAGACCCAGACCGCATCGACCCCCAAATCACGCAAATAATCTGCCCGGCGCAAAATGCCGGGCAGATCACCGATGCCGTCCCCGTCGCTGTCCTGAAAGGAACGCGGGTACAGCTCATATATCAGCGGGGCAGGGGGCCATGCCCCGGGCAGGGGATTATGCCCCAACGATCATGCCGCCATTGGGATGCAGACACTGACCGGTGTAGTAATTGCCGTCGGAGCTGGCGAGGAACAGGAAGGCGGTCGCGACTTCCCATGGCTGGCCCGCGCGGCCCATGGGTGTGCCGGACCCGAAATCCTCAACCTGCTCGGCGGGCATCGTGCCGGGAATGAACGGCGTCCAGATCGGGCCGGGGGCTACGGAATTCACGCGGATGCCTTTGTCGGCCAGATTGGCGGCGAGCGAGCGGGTGAAAGCCAGCGACGCCCCGCGCGTCGTGGAATAGGTGATCAGCGACCCCATGCCCGCAAAAGCGTTGACGGAAGAGGTATTGATGATCGCCGCACCTTCGGACAGGTGGGGCAGGGCGGCCTGTGTGCAGAAGAAATACGACATGACATTGCTGTCAAACATCTGCCGCAGCTTCTCTTCGTGCAATTCTGTCAGGTCTTCGTCCAGCCACTGTTGGGCCGCATTGTTGATGACGATGTCGAGTTTGCCAAAGTGTTCGACAGTCTGCTCAATGGCCGCTGTGGCGTTGTCTTTGACGCCAAGGTCGCCTTTGATCAGAAGCGCCTCGGAGCCCTCTTCCTCGACCAGTTTGCGGGTCTTTTCCGCGTCGCCCTCTTCGCTAAGGTAGGCAATCGCGACTTTGGCGCCTTCGCGCGCGAAAAGAACGGCGACGGCGCGGCCGATGCCGCTGTCACCGCCAGAGATGAAGGCGACTTTGTCTTTCAGTTTGCCGCTGCCGGGGTGGCGCGGCGTGTAATCGGGGGCGGGGTCCATCTCGTGTTCGTGGGCGGGCATACTGTCTTGTGACTGGGCGGGGATTTTGACGTGTTCGTTCATCGTGGTCTCCTGTCGTGAATGGGGCGGCGTGTCGCCGCACGGTTGCTGCATCAACACGATGGCAGCGGGCTTGGTTCCGACGATGGCCGTGTGAATTTTGGCCCGACCGGGTGCAACCGATGCGTCAGACGGGGCGTTGATTGCGTGAATGATCTGTGGCGCGGAAGGCCGATGGCGATGTTTCATGACCTGACCGGTGTAACGAAGTTGCAGCCTGAGCCTGCTGGAAACGCGGGTTCAGACAGCGTTGGGCCACTGGCCGTTTTTCTGGATTTTGACGGCACGCTGGTTGATCTCGCCCCTCAGCCCGATGCCATCGACGTCACCGGAGTTGAAGGCTTTGTCGCGGCTTTGTCCAAGGCGTTGGATGGGCGATTGGTGCTGGTGTCCGGCCGGTCCGTGGACGACCTGAGACGTCATATGCCGTCTTGCGATGTGCCGATTTACGGCAGTCATGGCGCGGAAGTCTGGACAGGGAATGCCGTGGTGCCCCGCGTCGAAGTGCCTGATGAGATGACGCAGATGCGCCGGTCCGGTCAGGCGTTTGCAAAGGATCACCCGGATGTGCTGTTCGAGGACAAGCCGCTTGGGTTCGCGCTGCATTACCGTCAAGCGCCCGAATTGGAGGCGCCTGTCCATGATATGTTGCATCAACTGACCGAGGACGAGGCAGGTATCAGCCTTCAGGACGCCAAGATGGCCTTTGAGGTAAAGCCAACCGGTGTTGATAAAGGGGCTGCCGTGCGCGACGCCATGGCCCGTTTTGGCTGGGAGGATGCGGTGCCGGTGATGATCGGTGATGACGTAACCGACGAGGCCGGGATGACAGCAGCCGCGCAGATGGGCGGTTTCGGCATCAAGGTTGGCGAGGGACCGACGGTCGCACGCTGGCGTATCGACAGCCCGTCGGCGCTGCGCCGGACCCTCAGCACATATTTTGGAATAGTCTCATGAGTGAACGTCTGGTCGTCGTATCGAACCGTGTTGCCGGTGATCGTCCTCCGGCAGGTGGGCTTGTCTTTGCGCTGCATGATTGTCTGACGGCCAATGGCGGCGTGTGGATCGGCAGTGCGGCGGAAACGGTCGCATCGCCCGCCGATAAACTACACCACGCACCGGCGCAGGGGTATGACCGCTATTTGTTCGACCTGAGCCAGATCGACCACGACAGGTTCTATCTGGGCTATTCGAACTCCGTCCTTTGGCCCTTGTGCCATGGCCGGACCGATCTCATGGATTTGCGCGAAGATCATTTCAACGGCTATCTCGACGTGAATGCGCGTTTGGCTGATCAGATGAAAGATGTTCTACAACAGGATGATCTGATCTGGATTCATGACTATCATTTCTTCCCGCTGGCCCGCGAATTGCGCAAGCGCGGCATCACCAACCGCATCGGGTTTTTCCTGCATATTCCGTTTCCGGCGGGGCATGATCTTTTGGCGTTGTCGCACGCGTCCGACCTGATCGACTGGATTGGTGCATATGACCTGGTAGGGCTGCAATCGGAACGGGACGTGGCCCAGTTGCTACAGGCGGTGCGCGACCACCCCGAAACCGAGATTTTGCGCACCGGACAACTGCGGGTCGGGGACCGCGTGGTCAATTTGCGGGCCTTTCCGATCGGTATTGATGTAAACAGTTTTCGCGATGATATCGACATGTCGACCGACGCCCCCGTGCACTTGGGGCAGGATGAAAAGCTGGTTTTCGGGGTTGACCGCCTCGACTATTCAAAAGGGCTGCCGCAGCGGTTCGATGGGTTTGAACATTATCTTGAACACCGCGATGCGGATACGCCATCCGCCACCTTTTTGCAGGTCGCCCCGATCAGCCGTGGCGAAGTTGCAGCCTATCAGGACATTCGTGCCACGCTGGAACAAAAAGCAGGTGCCATAAACGGCGCCCATGGCACGCCGGACTGGATGCCGATCCGGTATATTTCGCAACCCATGGTGCGCGCCAGCGTAGCCCGCACGATGCGACTGGCGTCCGTCGGTCTGGTGACACCGCTGATTGACGGGATGAACCTAGTCGCGAAGGAGTTTGTGGCCGCACAGGATCCCGAGGATCCCGGCGTTCTGGTGCTGTCCAAGCTGGCCGGTGCCGCCGAGCAGATGGATGCAGCCCTGCTGGTCAATCCTTATGATCCCAGCCAGATCGGTGGCGCAATTCGTACGGCGCTGACCCTGCCACTGGAAGAGCGTCGGGCCCGCCACGCAACTCTCCTTGCAGGGATCGAATCGCAGGACATCCATTGGTGGACCCGCACCTATCTGGAAAACCTGCGTCGGTCGCAGATGGTGCCCGATGTGCGCATGACCGCTTAAGGTGCGCACTGTCCGGCCGACGCCGTTGCGGCGGTGCTGATCTAGGTCGAAGGGCGCTTTTCCCCCAGCCAAGCCCATGCGGCCTCCATTTCAGTCTTGTCGAAGGCGCGGGCCTTCACGGGGATAATTTTGTCCATCAGTGCGATCATACGGGCGGCGCTATCCGGCGCGCCGACGACCGCGTATTTGTCCACATTGGTCAGCGCGCGCAGGCGCGACGCGATCACGTCAACGTCAAGAATACTATCCCAGTCGCTGCCCGAAAAGCCGGACAGATCAAGCAGCATGTCAACTTTCTCGCTGTGTTCGTCGAAGACACCGTTCATGTATTTTGCCAGCGCTTCGGACGCATCATCGTCAATGTGGCCCGAGACGACAAAGGCATAAAGGCGCGGTGAAGTGGTTTGCAGCTGGCTGATGGGTCCGTGGCTAAAGGATGTCATGGGGTGTCCTTTCATAATGACTGACTGCGAAACCCATCTAGGGGTGGCGAAGTTCCGCGCGCACCGAAGCGGGGCACAGTTTGGCTTCGGACGGTGGAACATCCGTCACAGCGTCCGCGTTTGTCAGCCAGATAGACACAACCCTGAAGGAGACCTGACATGCCGTTGAAACGAATGATTACAAAGCTCGCCCTGGCCTTTGCTGCTAAAAAGGGAATGGAGGCTTTCCATTCTGTTGGGGGACTTGACGGCGTCAAACAGATGCTGTCCGGCAAATCCTCCGCCGGGGCGGGCGCGGCCTTGCGTGGCGTGGGCACAACCAACGGTCACGGGCGCGTTGGTGGCACCATGACGTCGGACACAGGCGGTTTGGGCAACCTTCTGGATTCTCTTGGATACAGTGGTGCGACAAATGCCACCGAGGCCGGCACGACCGGTCAGATGGCCCCGCGCAACCAGTCGTTGGGCGGTCTGTTCGGGGCGCTTGCCGGCGCGATCAATGGCCAGTTGCAACCGTCGCAGGATCGTCATGCGATGGAAGACCATCTTGCCGACGAGAACGTGCGCAACGACGAAGATGCGAAATCCGTTTTGCGGGCCATGGTCCATATGGCGCGTGCAGATGGCGGTATCGAGGACGACGAGTACGACGCCCTGCTGGAAATTCTTGAGGATGCGACCGACGAGGAGCGTGAGGTGCTGCGCCAGTCGATGCGCGAACCTGTCGATGCCCGTCAGGTGGCTGCGGACACACCCGCACATGCGCGGAAGGAAGTCTATTCCGCAGCTCTGCTGGTAGGTGAGCCTGACAAACCCGCAGAGAAAACATTTTTGAGCAAACTGGCCGAACATCTTGGGCTGGATCAGGCGGAGGTTTCGCGCCTGCATGCCGCTATGGGCAAGCCCGCGGTCTGATCCGACCGCCAGTTTCACGTAAAGCGCACCGCCCCTATTTGGGGCGGTGTTTTTTGATGTGCTCAGCGATCCGGGACAGGGTGTGGCGGGCCTCCGGCAGGGCAGCGGGCCACAATGTCCACATATGAAACAGGCCAGTCACCCATGCGAGGGTGATATCGGCCCCTTGTGCGCGGGCCGCGTCGTGCAACAATGTGCTGTCACCGGCAAGCACCTCGGCATCCGACGCGGTCAGATAGGTCGGGGGCAGACGGGACAGATCGCCGAACAGAGGCGACACCTGCGGATCCTTGAGGGGCCGGGTGCCAAAGGCGATTTTCGCCAGAATCCGGTCGGTCTTGTCGTCGTTCATAAGGTCTGTGGCGCTGTTGGGACCTCGTGTTGTGCTGAGCCCGGTGCGGTCCGTGTTTGGCGAAATGAGCGCCACCGAACGCGGTGTTGCCCGTGTCTGGGTCGCCAGAACAAGTGCCAGATGGCCGCCTGCACTGTCGCCCACCAACGGGGTGTCCATCCCGACCTCTTCCAGCACGGCAAGGGCGTCATCACGGGGGGCGGGCCAGACATGTTCGGGTGCGCAGCGGTAGTCCGGCACGATTACGCGGTGGCCGGACATATGGGCCAGATCGGCTGCACAGGCTGCATGACTGGTACTGTCCCCGAACATATACCCACCCCCGTGCAACCACAAAACCGGCGGCCCTGCGCCGAAGGCGCGCGCAGGGACACCGCCCAGTACCAATGCGTCGCCGTGCGGACCGTAGCCTGCCAAAGCCCTGAAGGCCGCACGCCGTTCCGCAGGCGATCCCTTGATCGGGGTGGCCCTGATATGGGCCTCGACGTCGGCACGGGTGCGCATCAGATGTTGATCGACCCGACAGCGCCCCCGTCCACGCGCCAGTTGGCGCCGGTGACAAAGGATGCGCGTTCGGAGCACAACATGGCGATCACCGGTGCGACCTCCTCGACCTTGCCGCGACGGCCGAGGACAAGATAGGGCCGTTCCTCCTTCAGGAAGCTTTCGATCGCTTCATCGAAAGAACAGCCCATTTCCTCGGCGCGTTTTTCCATCATGCCATCGGTCATCGGGCTTTCGATAAAGGCGGGGGCGATGGCATTGACCAACAAGCCCTTGTCGGAATGCTGCATGGCGACAGACTTTGCAAAACTCAGAAGGGCGGATTTGGCAGCATTGTAGACAGTTTCATCCGGGTAGGGCTGGGCCACGTTCTCGGATGCTACAAAAACCACACGCCCCCATCCACGGTCTATCATCGCGGGACACAGATGCCGCGCCATGCGCACACCGGATAGAAAGTCGATGTTGAGGGCATGATCCCAGTCGTCTTCCGACATTTCCAAGGGATCCCCCTTAGCCCCCGTGACACCGGCGGCATGGACCCAGATATCAAAATCCGTCCCAACGGCGTCAATCAGTTTGTCGACGCCGTCCTTGGTGGACAAATCCCCCACGTGCGATGCAACGCCGAGATCTTTGGCCGCCTTGGCCAGATCGTCCTCATCCACGTCCGTCAGGGTGATCTTGACGCCTTCTTCCAGCAGGACCTTGGCGGTTTCAATGCCAAAGCCGCCGGAGCCGCCGGTGATAAGAGCGGATTTGCCGCTGATCTTGAGGTCCATAGGGTGTCCTTTCAGGTCGGGTTTTCGTCAGCTGCCGGTGAATTCTTCGGCAAAGGAAGGATGGACGGGAATGATCCTGTCCAGATCGGTCGCGGTGCCACCAGCGCGGCGCAAGGCCGCCAGAAGCGCGATGAGGTCTTCGGCATGGGCAGCCACAATCTGCGCGCCGGTCAGTGTGCCGTCCTTGTCCAGACCAATACGGAACATCTGCGGATCGCGACCGTCGGCGCGCGTCAGAATATCATCGGACAGGGGCCGGAATGTGCCGGACCGCGCGGCTTCCTCATCCACCTGCCCCACAAAGGCCGCAGGCGGGTAGACAAAGGTTGTCGTTGCCATGTGATCAAGATCAGTCAGCGTGGCCCCGTCGCCGTGCAGCATATGCGCCAAAGCGGTCCCGTCCGCCGTCGCAACGGGTGTCAACGGCATCCGGTCAGCGGCGTCGCCCAAGGCGTAGACGCCCGGCACATTGGTCGCGAGCATGTCATTCACCGCAATCGCGCCGCTGGACGCAAGAACGAGCGCTTCGGAAATTTCGCCAAGGTTATCGACGTTCGGGGTCCGACCGACGGCCGCGACGATCGCTTCGGCCGTGCCTGTCTGACCACCCGCCGTTGTATAGTCCAGGCCCCCCTCAGCCTTGTGAACGGCGGACAGGCTGTCATCAAGGCACAGGTGGATGCCTGCGTTCTGAAGACCGGTTTGAACGTGATCGGCCAAAGCTGCGGGGAACGTCTCCAGTATCGTCTTTTCGTCGTGGATCAACGTGACATGGACCCCCAAAGCGCGAAAAATCGCGGCAAATTCACAGCCGATATAGCCCCCGCCCGAAATCGCGATGGACGCAGGCAGGGTGGTCCATGACAAGACATCGCGACTATCAGATAAAAGGGACGCGCCTTCGATATCCATGATGGCCGGGCGCGCGCCCGTGGCGATGACAATATTGGTCGCAGTATATGTCGATCCGTCGACCGTGACCGATCTGCCGCTGATCTGGGCTGTCCCCCGCACAAGGGTCACACCTGCATCGTCGAGGCTATTCTCGAATCCGGTGCGCAGGCCTGCGATATGGTCATCGCGTCTTTGCGCCAGAACGGCCATGTCAAAGGCGGGGGCGCCAAAAACCCCGACTGTCTCCGCCGCGACCATTGCGCGATGAAGCTGCCCCGCAGACCACAAAATCTTTTTGGGGACGCAGCCACGGTTGACGCAGGTGCCGCCCAGATCCTCGTGTTCGATCAACAAGACATTGGCGCCAAGCTCAGCCGCTTTTTGTGCAAACGCCAACCCGCCGGAGCCGCCGCCGATCACGATGCTGTCGAAGGATGTCGTTTGCATGAAGCCGCCCCGTGCTGGAGGATACGCCGCTCAACCCCACGGGGGGCATCAGGTTCCCACCTGCCGGAACAACAAATATCAAGGGTTGCGGTCCGGAATGTCGATTGCGCCCGAAGGGTGTGGAACATATAGTGAACATATGGTTACACGTACAGTTCAGGAAAAGCTCGCCATCCTCAGCGATGCGGCGAAGTATGATGCGTCTTGTGCGTCGTCAGGCACATCGAAGCGCAATTCGCTGGATGGTAAGGGGCTTGGCTCAACCGAAGGATCGGGCATTTGTCATGCCTATGCACCGGACGGGCGTTGTATCAGCCTTTTGAAAATCCTGATGACGAATTTTTGCATCTACGACTGCAGCTATTGTGTGAACCGCGTGTCGTCCAACGTGGATCGCGCACGCTTTTCGGTGGATGAAGTCGTGTCGCTGACCATCGAATTTTACCGGCGCAACTATATCGAAGGGTTATTTTTGTCCTCCGGCATCATTCGCAGCCCCGATGACACGATGTTGGACATGGTCCGCATCGTGCGCAAATTGCGCCATGAGGAGGGGTTCAAAGGGTATATCCATCTTAAGACAATTCCCGATGCCGCACCCGAACTGATTGAGGAGGCGGGGCGGTTGTCCGACCGGCTGTCCATCAATGTGGAGCTGCCCACAGACCACGCGGTCGCAGCCTATGCGCCCGAAAAGAAACCCGGTCAGATCAGGGAGGTCATGGGCCGTATCCGTGCGCGCAAGCAGGCAGGCAAGGACAAGACGCACACGGGAAAACGTCCACCGAAATTTGCCCCTGCGGGTCAGTCGACGCAGATGATCATCGGCGCGGACGGGTCGAATGATGCAACGGTTCTGGGGCAGTCAACGCGGCTTTATTCCAGCTACAAACTGAAGCGGGTCTACTATTCGGCCTTTTCACCCATTCCGGATGCGTCAGCGAAACTGCCGCTCATCCGTCCCCCGTTGCAACGCGAACACCGGTTGTATCAGGCGGACTGGTTGCTGCGGTTCTACGGGTTTGAACTGGGCGAAATCACAGGTGTTACCGCAGACGGGAACCTTGATCTTGAGATTGATCCCAAACTGGCGTGGGCGCTGGAACATCGCGGGCTGTTCCCGCTGGATGTGAATACCGCCAGCCGCGAAATGCTGTTGCGTGTGCCGGGGTTCGGGGTGAAGACCGTGCAGCGGATCATCGGCACGCGCCGCACCCGAACGCTGCGGTACGAGGATCTGACGCGGATGGGGGCGTCATTGAAAAAGGCGCGGGCGTTCATCACGGCAGTCGGCTGGACGCCGGGCGGGCTGACCGACAGCGCGAATTTGCGCGCGCGGTTTGCGCCTCCACCGGAACAACTGTCGCTGCTATGAGGCGCGCGGCTGAGATGCCGCGCATTGGGACTGCTCAGGCCTGGCGCGATGCGGCACGTGCGCTTTTGTCCGAAGGGGTGCCACCGGGGCAGGTGGAGTGGACCATTGAGGGGGCCGATCAGGCGCCGCTCTTTGGCGGGGCAGGGGTGCCGGTGCGGACCGCACCGGTGACAGTTCCGCGCAGTTTTCTTGGGTTGGCGGAAACCGTGGTCTGGCATGATGACCCTCAACGGTTTGCCCATCTTTATGCGTTTCTCTGGCGGCTGCGGGATGCACCGCGCCTGATGCAGGATCGCGCTGATCTGGGACTGGCGCGATTGCGCCGAATGGAAAAAGCCGTGCACCGCTGCCAGCACAAGATGAAAGCGTTTGTGCGGTTCCGTGAGGTGCCCCCCCACAGGACCGGTCGCCGCGCCTTTATGGCGTGGTTCGAACCGACCCATCACACGGTCGAACCAACATCACGATTTTTCCAGCGGCGCTTCGCGGATATGGACTGGTCTATCGTCACCCCGGATGTGACGGCCCATTGCATCGACGGCGCGGTATCGTTCCAACTGGATGCGCCGCGTCCCGATCTGCCCGAAGATGCCCATGAGGACCTCTGGACGACCTATTACAGCAACATCTTCAATCCGGCGCGGTTGAAGGTATCGGCGATGACATCCGAGATGCCGAAGAAATACTGGAAGAACCTGCCCGAGGCGGCACTGATCCCCGATCTGATTGCAGGTGCAGGAAAACGCGCGGCTGAAATGGCCCGCGCCGCGCCAACTCTTCCGCCTTTGCGGGTCGAGGCGGCGCAACGTCAGCAGCAGGGGTTCGCGTCCGACTGGGGGGCGAAGGGGGAGACGCTGGAGGCGGAGTTGCACCAGTGCACGCGGTGCCCGCTGCACGGCGCAGCGACGCAGGCTGTACCGGGTGAGGGGCCACTGGATGCGCGGGTGATGATCGTCGGCGAACAGCCCGGAGATTGTGAGGACCTTGAAGGGCGGCCTTTCGTGGGACCGGCAGGCCGCGTGTTTGATGCTGCAGCTGCGACCGCGGGACTGGACCGCAGTACCTGTTATGTGACCAACGCGGTCAAGCATTTCAAATATGTCGTCCAGCGCAAACGGCGCATCCATGACCGGCCGGATCGGTCTGAAATCAGCGCCTGTCGCTGGTGGCTGGACGGCGAGATCGCCCGCACCAAACCGGCGTTGATCGTCGCAATGGGGGCCGTCGCGGCCGAGGCTCTGACCGGATCGGGCAAGGACCTGTTGCGAAGGTCTGGCAAGTTGGAGGCAACCGGCGACGGTATTCCGGTTCTGATCACGGTACACCCGTCTTATGTATTGCGCGCGATGGGACAGGCGGCTCAAGAGCAGGCGCGCGACATGCTGGAACGCGACCTGCGTCTGGCCGCATCCATCCAGTCCGAGGTATGTGGTTGATGCCGCCGGACGCGTCGCACGCAAAAGGCGGGGCCGTTTCCAGCCCCGCCTGTCATAGACATTGTGAAGGTTAGGCCGTTCAGGCCGCTTTGGCGTTCACGCCGCCGGTCGCAATATCGGTCATGCGACGGTCACCGTCATATGTCTGATCCAGACATTCGTTGAGCACAGCTGCATCACCATCCAGATCGAGACGGTTGGCGAAAGCGACAAGGCAGCCGTAGCCGGCAAGTGCGTAATGCACCATGCGCTGGTATTGCGTGATGATCATGGCGTCGCGCACATCGTCACTGCCAAAATCTTCGTCAAGCGCGTGTTTCTTGGCCTCGGTCACGAGGCCTTCCATGCCTTTACAATGTTCGCCATTGGGCTTGATGTCATGGGCGTTGCACAATTCTTCAAGCTTGGCCATGCCGTCGGAAATACCGTTGGCACCTGCAATCAGCGCCTCGGACAGGGTTTTGTCTTTGGCGGCCTCGCCCAGTTTCGTGACCACATCGAGCGATTGTTTGTTCGCGCTCCAGATGTCTTGCAACTGGTCTTTGTACACGTCTTCCAGTGTGTTCAGTGTCATGATGTCTCTCCTTCAGATGTGGGGTTATACGCTGGCAGTGCCGCTGCTGCGGGGGCCTGCGAAATACCAGATGATGAAGCCGAGGACCGGCAGAACAAGAACGAGCAGTGTCCACAGGATTTTTGCACCTGTCGTGGCAGAGCTGCTGATGATCTGCATGATGGCGTAGACATCAGCGATCAGAACGATAAGGCCGACTATTCCATATTCCATTTTGGGTCTCCGTTGATTTTCTGTTGCGTCTCAACGGATGGAACGGCGGTTATGTTCCACCTTCCTTAAGGGAGTTTCGTAAGCCCAGTGCGCATGATGCAATACGGCGCGACCGCGCCTGCGTGCTATTTCAGTAATTTTTCGATGCTGCGCGACAGCGTTCCTTCATCCACCGGTTTGGTCAGAATGATCACGTCGCGCAACTCTTCCGGCAGTTCGATTTTGGACCCGTAGCCTGTGACGAATAGAAACGGAATACCGCGTTCGACCAGCTTTGTTGCGATGGCGAAGGATACGGTGCCGCGCAGGTTCATATCCAATACGGCAAAATCGAATGTGCCGTTCTCCGCCATTTTCAATCCGGCTTCGATGGTCGAGGCTGACTCCACGCCGGTGGTGCCAAGACGGGTCAGGCTTTCGACCATATCCATGGCCAGAACCACATTGTCTTCGACCAATAGCGCGGTTTTACCGTTGGCGGCCTTTTCGATCACCCCCACGCTGCCAACCAATTTGACCGGAACGTCGCCATCCAGATCAACCAGATTTGCGGCTGGCAGCATGAACGAAAATTTCACCCCGCCCGGCGCAAAATCAATTTCCGCGTCACCGTCAAATTCATACGGGATTGCCTTCTCGATTAACGACCGGCCAAAGCCGTGGCGGCTGGGGGGCTGCACCGTCGGGCCGCCGATCTCTGTCCACGAAAAGGTCAGCGCATCCTCCTTGATGGACCATTTGATGCGCACAATGCCGTCTTCGTTCGACAAGGCCCCGTATTTGACCGCGTTGGACACGATTTCATGAAGGACCAGTGCGATAATAGGGGCGACGTCGGCACGCAGACCAACCACCGGACCGGCCATCAGGATTTGCGCAGTGTCCTGACCCAGATAGGGCCCCAGTTCCGTATCCAGAATACCCTTGAGCGAGACGCCCTTCATCGTATTGGACACCGCCAGATCGTGCGCTGCAGCCAAGGCGGAAATGCGTTGTTCCAACGCCAGTGCATAACTTTCGAGAGATGCCGCCGAAGATTTGGCCTGCCGTGACAGCGACCGGATCAACGCAAGAATATTCTTAACGCGGTGGTTCAGCTCTGCGATCATTAGATCCTGTTGCCGCTGGTGGGTCACCAGATCCTGATGGCGCATCAGCTGCACCCGTTCGCTTTTGGCTGACACTTGTGTGAGAAGAATTTGCACCTCACGGGCGGCGGCCAGATCGGCGGGATTCCACGATTGAGAAAACCCTTTCTGGCTTTCCACATAGGCATCGAACGATCCGCGCGGGGTGATACGCGGGCCAAGGGGCCCGGGTTCCAGCGTCTTTTCCGGACGACCGGCCCAGTTCAGGCTGCGCAGTTTTTCGTCACGAAACAGCATGACCTGCATCGGATGCGCCGCCGTAGCGCGGATCAACAGCGCGCCCGCCGTGTGATGAAGCGCGTGGTCGTCAATCAGATGATGGGCCGCCAGATTGTCAATCGGCAGCAGGAGGTCTTCGCGGTCCATGTCGTAGTTTCCGATGGCCAAAATAGCATCAGGGCCGGGGACGCTACCATAGGTCAGCGTCTTACCCTCATAAGTGACCGCGACGCCGTCGCAGGGGATCACTTCGGACAGGATCGGAGCGAGGGTCTGGAACGAATGGAGGAAATCTGTCGTTGCCTCGGTTTCGGCCAGAATACGCACCCGTGCCTCTGCGGCCTTGTTGCGCTGCAGGGTATCGGCAATGTCGATCCGCTGCTTGATCAGAAGGGAGATCATCTGCCCGAACAGTTCCACAGCGATCCGCACGTCCGATGTAATCGCGCGGGGTGTCTTGTGATGGCATGAAAACATGCCCCACAGCTTGCCATCCACCACCAACCCAAGGGTCAAGGTCGCGCCAACACCCATATTGGCCAGATATTCCACATGGATAGGAGAGATGCCACGCAGGTGCGACAGGGCCATATTCAATGGCGGAAGCTGTTGGTCATATGCAAGGATCGGGACAGGAACCTGATGGACATCCACCAACATGCGCAGCGGATTTTTCACTTGCAGGGCGCGCGCCTGTTCCGGCACATCCCATGCCGGAAACCGCAGCCCGAAATAGCTGTCCACATCGCCGTTTCGCACCTCGGCGACGACTTCACCATCGCCGTTGGGCATGTACTGATAGGCCATTACCCGGTCGTATCCGGTCAGCGAACTGAGGCCCGCGACACAGGCTTTCAGCATGTCGACAAGTTTGGGACGCGCGCTGGCCGCAGCAAGAAATTTGCGCATCTCGTCGATGGGGGATTTATTCTTTGCTTGCGGATCGGCGTCGAACGATTCCAGTTCAACCACGGCCTGATTGTCCGGATTGACATGCATGTAAACTTCGAACGGACGATCCGCGATCTTGTACTGCCCTACACGTTCGCGTTGCGACCGCGCCGTAGATATGCTGGCCATATTCCGCAGATCGTGCGTCAATGTGCTGCCCAGAAGATCGGTAAATGGCGTACCCAGAACGGCATTGGGCGCGACGTCCAGCAGCTCTTGCAAATTGGCGCTGCAATATTCGATTTTCGACAGGTCGGTCGGCCCCGCCAGCATCACCCCGAAAGGTTGAATACTGCCTGGCGTCTGTATCGGCTCAAGGTCGCATGTATCAAGGACAGAGGTGTCCACGTCCATTGTCGGAAAATCGTCCACCCTCGTCCTCCAAAAACTGTGGCTCATCTGATAACAGACCCGTCACCGTGATACAACGTCGTGCCATTCGGCTACATTTGATCTTCAATCGACCGGTTTGGAAAAATCGAGCGTTTAAGGCAGCAATCTTTAATGCTTCCAGATCATGCCGGAGAATATTTTTGATCCGGCACAAATTTACGGAACCTCTTTGCCGAACAGATGATTTAACATATGTTAAACGCTGTTTTTGATGAAGGCTCGCCACCTATGTCCAATCCGTCCCCTGTCGCGCAACAGCAGGCATTTTTCCAGCGCATCGCGGGGTCTGTCGCAGGCATCGCGTTCTGGCAACACAATCCCGTTGAACGGACGATTATCCGCACCAAGGAATTGGACGCGATCTGCGGGTTGCCCGACATCACCGAAGACGAGGCGGCAAAGCCCATTCCCGATGATTTCTACGTGGCCCTTGTGCCCCTCGAGGATCAGGAGCTTTTGGCCCGTACCGGACAGGACATGATGGCCGAAGGCGTCGGCGCGCTGAGAGAGGTCGAACATAGAATTATCCGCCCCGATGGCGAGGAACGGGTGGTCATGGTCCGTGAGGAACTGACAACAGATGACGTCGGAGTGCCGGTCTTTCGTGGCAGCACCCTTGATGTGACTGATATCCGCGCAAAAGAACTGCATCTGGACCGGCTGATCGAGCAGAAGAACATTCTGTTGGGGGAGGTCAACCACAGGGTCAAGAATTCCCTGCAGCTGGTGTCTTCAATATTGTCTTTGCAGGCGCGCTCGGCCGATGAGGCTTTGAAAGACTGCTTGCTGTCGGCGGCCGGTCGCGTGCATGCAATTTCTGCGGTTCACGCTTCGTTTTATCAAGGGCCGGAGTCCCAGCTTGTGGACATATCCGCCCATTTGCGCAGCTTTTGTCGCCAGCTGTGTGACAGCTTTTGCCGATCCAATCACGTGGTGCGCGTTGATGTGATTGCAGAAAAGGTATTCGTCCATGCCGATGTGGCCGTGCCATTGTCCGTGATTGTAAACGAATTGATGTCCAACGCCATGCGTCACGGACAGGCAGACAACACCGGCGGAGGATCGAAAATTGAGGTCCGGCTCAGCCGTTCAGGTCAGGGGAAGGTGTGCCTGTCGGTCAGCAACAGCACGCACGCGGGTGAAACCCCGTTGCATGCGACCGGTCAGGATGAAGCAAACACGCTGTCTACAAACGGGCTTGGCCTGCAACTTGTCAAAATCGTCGCGCAACAGATCGGGGCGGATGTTGATGTTAACACTGACGCAGGCTGGCGCACGGATGTCGTCTTCGACAGCTAGACTTTCGCAGAGGCCCGCTTGCCTCAGACGGTGCTTAACGAGGGAGAAGGGATATGGGCCGCGCCCTTATAATCGAAGACGAGCTGTTAATTGCGCTGCACGTGCAAACGCTTCTTGAGGACGAGGGACACTGCGTTGTCGGTACTGCCCGCACAGCGGACGACGCGGTTGATCTGGCAAAGGCCCACGATCTTGATGTGATCATTGCTGATATCCGCTTGGCAGACGGCAGTCAGGGCCACGACGCTGTAGCGCGGATAAGGGCCGGACAGGAGGTTGCCGTGATCTTTGTCAGCGGCAATGTCATGGGCGAGGATGACGAGGACCTTGAACGCTTCGCACCCCTTGCTGTCCTGACCAAGCCATTTAATCCAAACAGCCTCATCGACGCATTGAAAAGTATTTCCAGAGGGTAGCGTTACAGGGATAGCTCCGTCGCGTCCCTGACCGCTCACGACCACACTCGCATTGCTTGAAATAACATGACTTAACTTTTGTTGGGTTCTGTACGAATGAGTTGCTTAGCCGCATGACCATCCCTATACCATCCACATGGATGGAGAACGTGATGGCGAAAGTGATCCCCCTGAAGGGGCGGCAACCGGACAGCGAAAAGGTGACGATTAACCTCGGATTCGTCGATCTGGGCCGGATTGATCTGCTGGTCCGCGAGGGATTTTATTCAAACCGGACAGACTTTATTCGCACGGCGATCCGCAAACAGATCGACGGCCACGACGCTGCAGTAACCGCATCACTGGACCGTCAGACACTGGAACTTGGATTGCGGGATTTCACGGTGGCCGATCTTGAAGCCGTGAAAGCCGCAGGCGAACGGTTGCACATCAAGGTTGTGGGCCTGACGCGGATCGCGGCGGATGTCACACCGGATCTGGCACTGGACACGATCGCATCCATTACGGTTCTCGGGGCGCTGCACGCCAGTCCCGAGGTCAAAGCCGCCCTTGGCGACAGGATCACCTGATCCGCTAGAAAAGGAACTGCTATGAAATTGCTGACACCGGGTGCCGCACGCCCTGATACGGGTGCGGCGCGCCTGTCCTATGCCAATGATCTGGTCCGGCGCACGTTGGCGCAACACGGGTTGGACAAGGTGGCGATGCCCTCTACAGCCTCGGGCACGGGGGTGCTCTCAGGGCTTTACGGTGGGCTGGGACTGTCGGGCGGCCCACGTGATACCGCGCCGTCGACGCCGTCAACTCCGCCAACGTCGCAGGGGCTTCCTCATGGCGCGACCTTTGACAGCCATGCCTGGGTGTCCGATCACGGCACGCGACGCTATCGGCTGTATGTGCCACAAGCTGCGTCCTCAAAGCCGCGCGGGGTAATCCTGATGTTGCATGGCTGCACCCAAACCCCCGAGGATTTCGCAACCGGTACGCGCATGAACGCTCTGGCGGACCGCGACGGGTTCGTCGTGATCTACCCCGCACAGGCGCGGGGCGACAACGCGCAATCATGCTGGAACTGGTTCAGCCGCGGCGACCAGCGCCGTGGACGGGGAGAGCCTGCGTTGCTTGCCGGCCTGACGGCGCACATCTGCGGCCTTTACGGGGTGCCGCAGTCTGCGACCTTTGTGGCGGGCTTGTCCGCAGGGGCGGCGATGGCCGTGATCCTTGGCGATACCTACCCCGATGTCTTTGCCGCAGTGGGCGCCCATTCCGGCCTTGCCACGGGGTCCGCGCGGGATGTGTCTTCGGCCTTTGCCGCGATGAACGGCAACCCTCTGACGCCTGATCGCGCCCAGTCCGATGCTGCACCGGTGCGTACCATCATCTTTCATGGCAGCGCCGACCGCACGGTCCATCCGTCCAACGCGGACGGCATCGCCCGCGCCATTCAGGCCCATGCACCCCGACAGACACTCGAAACGATGCAGACCGGCACCCATGGCGGCCGGACGGCATCAACGCGGGTTCTGTCGGATGAAAGAGGGCGCACCATTCTGGAACACTGGACCATCGACGGCCAGGGCCATGCGTGGTCCGGCGGCAATCCCGCAGGGTCCTACTGCGATGCGAAAGGTCCCGATGCCAGCGCCGAGATGGTGCGGTTCTTCTTCGAATAACCAGACTGGTCCCAGTCATTCCGAGGCTTTTGGCCCTCCCCGTCCCGCAGTAGTGCGGCGCGCCGGAACCAACTGCCATGCCCTTTGGTTGAGATGACAAGCAACCGGTAAAGGAACATCCCATGAGTGATCAAAAAGACAAACGCCCTGATATCGCCAAAGACGACACCAAAGGTCCGCGTGAAAACATGAAGGAAAAGTGGCATAATCCGGAAGAAACCATGGGCGATGCCCCTGCCGGAAGCCCTGGTGCTGAAAAGCAAAGCCGCACATCCTGATACCACTTCCGGCCTGTCATCCCCTTGGCGGGCCGGTCCTATGCCAGAATGTCGGTCAGGAAACCACCTGTTCACAATTCTCTGCGCCTTAAATCTTCCCGTCCGTCCCTTCAACAGTCTGCGAATACCGGTATCGTCTTTAAGTCCTCGACCACGATCTTGATAATTGTTGAACAAATTGACGCAGCATCCGACTGGCCTACCTGCTTACATGGTCATGAACGGGACGGAACAGGGCATGAATCTCGGCGATCTGGACGACGACAACTGGCACAATATCGCACCCATTGCTGGCGATATTGCGCGATTCATCTGGTATCTGGATAACGACGAATGCGAGATTGACGACCACGCGCGTAACCTGACCGGTCTACAGGACCTCAAGGGGCGTAAGCCGGCCTCTGATTTCACGGGCCGGATCCATACTGCAGACCAGCCCTATGTCACGATGGCGATGCGCGATGCCGTCGCCAACAACGCGCCCTATGCCTGTGAATACCGGTTCCACAAACCCGATGGGACGCAACTGTGGCTGCTGGCACACGGGCGGTTCGTGACCACCAGATCGGGGGAACGCGCGATCCTCGGCATAAATCAGGACATCACGGATCTGCGCCGTCGGCAGGAACGCGCGGATATTGTCGCCCACGAAATGAACCACCGCGTCAAAAACCTGCTGGCTGTCGTAACCAGCGTCTTTCGTGCCAGTGCCCGCAATACGACCGACAAGGCCGAACTTGTCACTGTGTTTGAACAGCGTCTCGGCGCGCTGGCGTCTCTCAATTCGGTGATGATGCAGGCCGACCAGATGACCACGCGGCTGACCGATCTGGTGAACGTCATCCTGCGTCCCGTCGAGTCTGGAAAGATCAACAAAACCCTGGATGAGGTTGTTCTGAACGGCACCGCTGCCCAGACCATTGCGTTGCTGCTAAACGAACTTATGACCAATGCGCTGAAATACGGGGGCCTTGCGGCCGATGGCAAAGGCGTCGATCTGAGCATCACCACACGCGATGGCGCATTCAGGTTCAGCTGGCAGGAACATGCAGGCCGCGAGGTCCGCGAACCCCGTGGGTCGACAGGCTTTGGTATGTCCGTCCTGCACGGGATGACTGCCGCGACATTCGGTGGCAATCCCAGATTGAACTGGGACCCGACCGGTCTGCATTTTACGTGCGAATGGCCGGATGCAGAAATGGCGGCGACGCCGTGATGACCCCCGACAGATTGGATGCGCTTTATGTTTGTTGACCACGACATCCTCGACAGCGTTCTGCGCGGATGCATCCTTTCCGCGTTGGGGGTGGTCTGGGTCATCGTTATGGTGCGCCTGATCGGTCTGCGTACCTTTTCCAAAATGACCGCGTTTGATTTTGTGGTGACGGTCGCGACGGGGTCGCTTTTGGCGGGGGCCAGTCAGGCAAGCGACTGGACAGGTTTCATTCAGGCCAGCACCGCAATCAGCGCCCTTCTGATCTTTCAGTCACTGATCGCACGGGCCCGCATCCGGTCGCAGACCATACGACAATCCCTGCACAACGATCCGATGCTGTTGATGGAAAATGGCACGTTTCACGAAGGTGCAATGCGCGCCACCCGTGTGACACAAGACGACCTTCTGGCCAAACTGCGAGAGGCAAACGTGACATCCATGCGTGATGTTCGTGCGGTCGTTCTTGAGACAACAGGCGACATTTCCGTGCTGCACGGGGATGATCTTGATGACGATCTTCTGACCGGTGTGTCACGGGACTGATGCGCCAAAAAGAAAGGGCGCCCCTATGTGAGGGACGCCCGTGTTAATCGCTCGCGACAGGCTTACGCAGCCTTTCGTTTTTCGCCTTTCAGATCATCCAGACGATCGGCCAGCGACATATAATGCGCCTTGGCAAACCGGTAAGCCGCGCTTTCGCCAGTCATCGGCTGGATCGCCTCGTCATAGGTGTCCAGCAGGTGCTGTTCGCCACGGATCACTTCGGCGATAATGGCTTCGTCATCACCGGACAGGCTGTCTTTAAGTTCCAGAAACTGGCGATGTGCACTGCCCAGAATGGACCCGTCATCATCCAGATCCACATCTGCACCTTTCAGGAAATCGCGGACCTCGCGGGCGTCCTGTGCACGGCGGGCTGACAGGTCTTCGAACAAGGATTGCAAATGGGGACTGTCCACCGCCTCTGCGGCTTCTTCATAGCCTTCACGGCTGTCGATGAGGGTGGTGTACAGGTCGGCCAGTGCTTCGGTTTCGGTCTTCATAATGCGTCCTTTCCATCTTTATGGTCTGCCTGTTCAACCCGCTCGACCGGTAGAAAGTTCACCGCAATATCGGAAATTACGGAACGCTTAACATTTGATAAGATTGTCTTTTTGTCGCACTTCGCGGAAGTTCACCATGTCAGACGACATCGGTCGAGGGAGTGGTCAAATGGGTGATTTTACTGAATTCGTGGAACGTTTGGCCCAGATCGCCTGTTTTGACTATGTCACCGAACATAAATCTGTCCGGTCGCACAGAACAAAAGGAAGTCCATGTCCGACACCGGTCACCCCCACCGCATTCAGCTGATCCGCCAAGGCATGGTCAAACACGTCGCACCACATCACTGGGAGGAGCTTACCCCCCTCCTTCAGGAGCAACGCACCTATCCGTCCAACACGGTGATCAGCACGCGCGGTTCAACGTTGGATCATTCGCTGCTGCTTCTGGATGGGATCGTGGCGCGCAGCATTCCGCGCCCCGACAATGAACGCAGCACTTTTGTAGCGCTACAATTCAGAGGGGACTTCGTTGACCTTCATGCTTTCCCCCTTAAGCAACTGGATCATGATGTGGTCGCGGTGACCCCGTCCACCGTTGCGGTCGTGCAGCATGATGCGTTGAAAAAGGTGCTGGATGGCAACATTGAAATGTCCCGTACCCTTTGGTCGCTGACTTTGGTCGATGCGTCTATTCACCGGCACTGGGCGATGCGCAACAGCGCCATGCGCGGCTTTGCCCGTGTGGCCAATTTCTTTTCCGAAATTGATGCCCGTCTGTGCGCCGCCACAGAAACCTATCAGGACAGCTATACCATCGGGATCACCCAGACCGATATTGCAGACGCGACGGGTATGACGCCGGTGCACGTCAATCGCGTTCTCAAGGATCTGCGCGAAGATGGCTGCTGTTCGATCTCCAACGGCCATCTGCAGATTATCGACCGTGACCGGTTGCACATGCGGGGCGATTTCGACCCGGCCTATTTGTACCTGCCCGGATCGGAAGCCCCCCTTTGAGCCTTCAGGCAGGTTTCAGACCGACCGCCATGCTATTAAGCAGACCAGCGACAGCCCCGTCGGACACCGTTGCCTCTCGCGTGGGCTGGACATCTTGCAACAACGCCTGACGTGCCTGCGCCGCTGCAAGCAGCCCGTCCTGCGTGCCACAATCAAACCGTTGCCCGCTGAACCGGAACGCATGTAGCGGCTGATCGGCCATATCGCGCCCGATCGCATCCGTCAGCTGGATTTCACCGCCCGCACCCTTGTTCTGGGATCGAAGCCGGTCAAAGACCGTCCGCGACAAGATATACCGCCCCACGGCGGCAAGCCGCGACGGAGCATCTTCAACGGCCGGTTTCTCTACAAAGCCGCTGGACCTGACCACCTGACCCGTTGCCGCGCCCTCCGGTTGGAAGATGCCGTATTTGCTCACATCGCTCTCGGCGACCTCCATCGCTGCAATCATATGCCCGCCACGATACGCCTGCGCCATTTCCGTCAGGCAGCCTTCCCCCAGGATACAATCATCGGGAAGAATGACCCCGAAGGATGCTTCGTCCACATATTCCCGTGCCAACCCCACTGCGTGACCCAAGCCCAAAGGCTCCGGTTGGTCGATAAAAATGACCTCACACCAGCGTTCCGCACTTGTGGCCTTGACCGTTTCTGCAAGGGCCGTCTTGCCCTTTGCCTGCAGGTCCTGCACCAGATCGGGGCTGTCGGTCAGAAATTCGCGGATCGCAGGTTTGCTGTCATGGGTGATGACCACCAAACGGCGGGCGCCTGCGTCGATCGCCTCGTCCACCGCCAGTTGCAGAACCGGACGGTCAAAAACCGGCATCAACTCTTTCGGGGTGGCCTTGGTCAACGGCAGCAACCGTGTTCCCTGACCTGCCACCGGCAAAACGACTGTCGAAATATCCATCATATGATCCTTTCCTGAACACCGGACTGGGGGGTCGTCGCGCCGGGCGGCGACATTGGCAAACCCGTCAAAACGTCTGCGGGTTCCCTGGTTGGTCCCGCGTCTGGCGCGGCAATCTGAAGCTGGTTTTGCGAAAATTGAACAGATCGTGCGGGAAGGCCGGTGGACGCCTGTGCCTCGTGATAGAGCCCTTCAAAATGGGCGATCATCCGGTCCATGCCAAAACAGTCGACGGCGCGGTTGCGGGCAGTCTGGGGATCAATCTGAAGGGCGCGTACCAGCGCCACCGCAAGGGCGGACGCCGTGTCGGATGTGGCGACGGCACCCGCCGGCCCCAAGACCTCGCGCACTGCGCCGTAATCTGTCGCGGCCACCGGCAGGCCGGTGGCCATTGCCTCCACCGCCGCAAGTCCGAAGGGTTCCTCCCATTGCGGTGTGAACAGCATGCATGACGCGTCTGCATAAATCGTTGCCAGTTCGGTGCCGGACAGATGACCCAGATAGGTGATCCGGTCCGACAGATAGGGGCGCACAGCAGAATTGAAATAATCCTCATGTTCAATCACGCCGCATATGCGCAAAGGAACGTTGGCCAGTCGGGCCGCCTGCACGGCCAGATGGGTGCCCTTGTTGGGGGTGATCCGACCCGACCAGACAGCTGATCCATCACCGCCTGCATGATACGGCCAGTCATCAAGGTCGATCCCGTTGTGAACAACCTGAGCCTTGGCAGGGCGGATCATGCCCCACCAGATGCGCGCCTGTCGTGCTGACGTCACAGTCTGGATGTGCCACGGACACTGCCCATCGGCCATGGCGTCAGCCAGAACCCGGAACGGCGGTATGTGCAGCGACGACACCATCGGCAGTTTATGCGTCCGCGCCAGTCGCGGAATGTACCGGTGCAGGCTGTTGTTGTGCACCACGTCGAAGCCACCCTCGATCAACATGCGACCGGCCCTGGCAAAGGCCTGGTCCAGATGGTCGTTCAAGGCATCGGTGCCGTGAAACCTGTGCCATGGAAAGTCGCGGTCATAATGGGTGTCGATCACAGGATGAACTGTAACGCCGTCCGGCGCGTCCGCCTCACTGTCACCGCTGGCCAGTAGATGCACGTCGTGACCCCTGTGCGCCAGCGACCGCGCCAGCCGCCAGGTGAATGCCTCCATCCCGCCCATAAAGGGCCGTGCCACGGGATGCCGGATGTGGCCGACAATGGCGATGCGCAACCGGGTCATTGGGCCGCCACAACAGAGGCGTCCTGATCGGCCCGTGCCCGCAAGGTCCGCAGCACTCTCGCGGTATTGGCATAGGGCATGTGTTCTTGCTGGCGGCACAATTCGAAATCCGCCTCATCGGGGTCCCGCACCTGCACAAGCGCGCCGTCCACTTCATCAATCAGCCCCATCATCCGGAAACCGGACAGCCAGTGTTCCATGGTGCGATGGCCCCATTTGGCGGCGAAAACCTCGGTATTGCGCAAAATGGCGGGGATATGATGGATCGGTGGCATGCAATGGGGATGATACTGGTGATACACCCGCGCGCCCCGCACCCAGTTTATCCGGATACCGGCCGCGTTCAGGGTGCGCCCGAAATCCGTGTCCTCGCCGCCATAGCCGGTAAAGTCCTCGTCAAATCCGCCAGATCGGTCCCAGTCAAGCCGGTGCATGGCGAAGTTCAGCGACCAGAAACACCGGTAATCCTTGCACGGTGCCAAAGCGTCCTTGGGGGGACCGGGCCTGTCGGAATGACGCTCGGCGATCTGGTCAAACCCGTCATATGACCAATCGTCTGTGGTGGCACCCGACGGCAGATACATCACCTCCCCCATCAAAAGGCCCTGACCCGGCTGGGCCAGAATACCATACACCTGCGTCATGTCCGGGCCGGGGATACAATCCACATCAACGAAGGCCAGCACTTCGGCACGGGCTGCACGCGCTACGGTGTTGCGTGCCTTGGACAGGGGCAACTCCTCCCCCTTGATATGGATTTGCCGGATCGGAAAATCTGTTGCGGGCAGATCCTCATAAGGTGCGTCCTGCATCACCCCGATAATCAGTTCAACCGGCGGGTGGTTCTGACGGGTCAGCCCCAAGATCACGTTATGCAGATGCGCCGCCCGCCCCCGTGCGAGGGTTAGAACGCTGACCGGACGCGGTTGCGTGCGCGGGCTGAGGGACGGTGTGGAGGGGTCGGGAAACGTCACGACGTTCGGCATGGTCAGATCCTTTCTGGGGGGAGGAGATCGGTATGGCAATCGGGTTGGAAGGGCGCAGCCGCGCCGCCAGCGCCACCAGCCAGTCGGCGGTTGTCTGCGCCGCATCGCTCCGCACGAGGGCGCGTTGGCGGGCAGGGTCGTGGGTTTGCAGGGTGCGCGACAGGGCAACAGCCCAGTGTTCAACGCTTGACGGGAAGGCCGCCTGATGTGTTGCAGCGCCCGCCCTGTCCAGCGCGCGTGCCTTTTCCACCTGTTCATCGAAGTAGCGCCATTCCGGGATCGCCAGCCACGGACGTTCGGCGGCCAAAATCTGGTGACACGTTGTGTTGCCTGTCGACGCGATCACCACGTCTGCCGCTGCCAGATAGGACGCGACATCATCGACCCATCCATCGTGACGCAGGTTCGCGGGTTCTGTCGCGTGCCAGTCCCGTGCGATCTGGCCAATGGTGATCCACTGGGCATCAGGCACCGCCCGCGCACCGACACCAAGCGGGGCCGAGGCAAATCCGCTGCCCCCGCCGCCCGACATCACCAAAATCATCCGCGCCCCGGACGGCACGCCCAACCTACGCCGCGCGCGATTGCGGGCACCTGCGTCCGGACGCGTCACGGACACACCCAGACCGCCGGCAAAATGCGTCTTGCGCCGCATGCTGTCCGGCCAGTCCGTCTGCGCCAGCGCCTCATCTGCGGCACACAGAATTCCCGCCGCGCCGTCATAGGCGGCCGTGTGACCCGCATCGCCACGCGCGCCATGTTGCAGCACCATCACATGGGGCACCGAACAAATACGCGACAGTTGCGCCACTTCAGCAGACACGTCGGAAATCATCAAAACCGGATTGTCACTTGCGAACCACCCCGCCAGGGTCGCCATGGCGCGGCGGATGCCGGGCCACCCCAAGGGGGCGCAGTGCACGGTGTCGGGCGGGCGGGTCGTATCCTCTATGTCCTCGTCACCCGTGGCTTCAAACAGGGACGGAAGCTTCACCATTTCGACTGGCCGATTGAAGTCGGGGAAAATGTCTGTACGTGCGCAAAAAACGGTCACCGGCTGATCCAGTGGCAGGGCGTTGACCACGGCAGCACAGCGTTCTGCGTGACCGCGCCCCTGATGGTGCACGAAATATCCGATCGGCCCTCTCATTCTGCAGCCTCCAGGGCAGCCGTCTGCCCTTTAACCGGCTGGGCATGACCCAATCGTGCCAAACCATCTAACACGCCGTCCGCATGGGCCAGCGGCGACCGGTAGACGTGATGCGGCAAACCAGTGAGAACCTCGGGCAGGGCGTTGGCGACGACGATCCCGTGGCCGATGCCGGACAATCCGTCCGGGCGCGCAGCCTCCAGCATGTCGGCATCGTTGCCGCTGTCACCCGCCACGATGACATTGCGCCCCGCAACGCCCAGCCTGCGGGCAAGCGCGGCCACAGCCCGCGCCTTGCCCCCTGCACGCGGCAGCACGTCGATCAACCGCCCGTGAGAGGCCACCACCCGCACCGGCAGGCTGCGCCGCGCCAGATAGGCCTCGATCCGGGCAGCCTCCTGCGCCGTGCCGAACCCGCTGAGTTTCCAGCGTCGCTGTTCTACCTGCGCCTGAAACACGAACCCTGCACGTTTCAGCGCGGCCATCACTCCGGCACGGTCCCAACCCGCCTCCAGCCGCTTGGCAAAATCGCGGTCCAGCACGAACCGCCCGTTGTGGTTGCGCAGATAGATTTCTGTCCCGACAGACGTGACAAGGGCATAAGGTTCCGGCAACGCCCACTTGGCCAGAACACGCCGCGCTTCGCAGACAGACCGGCCGGTGGCCACCGCAAAGGTTGCTTGCGCCGTTGCTGTCCAGTTGGCGAACCGTCCACAGGCTGCGCGGTCCCCCGTCAGCGTATTGTCGATATCGCTGACCAGCAAAGGTCGCGTGTTGTGATACGCACCCCCCCGCATTGGGCGCTGCACCGCTGCATAAATGTCATTCACCTTGTCGGCCCACGTCGCCCAGTCATAACGGGCAACACCCGTCCGTCCGTGATCGGATGCGGCTGACCAACGGGTCCGGTCCGTCAGCAGGGACATCATCGCCGCCTCGGATGCAGCATGATCTGCGGGGTCCACACACAACCCGCAGGACAGATCGCTGACGATATCGCACGGCCCCCCGTCGCGGGTGGCCACCACTGGCAAACCGTGGGCAGCGGCCTCGAGCAAAGTCAGGCCGAACGGTTCGTGGACTGCCAGATTTGCAAAAATCCCGCCGCCCCTCGCCGCTGCATCATAAAGCGCCAGCACATCTTGCGGACGATGCGACGGCGGCAATGCCATGCGACCTGCCGTCTGGGGCATCCGTGCAATGGTCTTGAGACTCGCCAGCTGTCCTTGCAGTTCGGCGTTGCCTCGTGCTGCGGTCTGGTGCTGGCCCGCCAAGATGACCAGATTGGCCCGCGCTTGCAGCGCCTTTGACGCCGCATAGATACGGGCCAAACCGACAAGGTTCTTGCGCGCCACAGGCCGTGCTACGGCCAATATCATCGGACGGTCCGGGTCGTTCAGGCCCCGAAGCATCGCACCCGCAGCCGCCCTGTCCGGCCTGCGGGTCACGGTCACCCCGGGGGCGACCCGATGCACCCGTGCCTGCAACCCCGCGCCATAGGCATCAACCTGCACATCGCTTTCATCGCGGGACGACACAATCGTCGCATCGCTGCGCTTCAACGCTTCGGTCTCACGTGTGATCCGTATCGTGCAGGCCTCGGCCCCTGTTTTGCTCAGCGCCAGTGAATGCGGCGTGTACACAACAGGAATGCCAAACGTCTTGCGTGCCGCGAGAGCAAGTTCGGCGGCATCCGCGAAATGCGCATGGATGATGTCCGGGCGGTCGGCGCGGCTGCGAAGATCCGCGAGAAAGGCTGTGACAAGGGCCGGAATTTCAGCGCTCAATGCCTCTTTGGTCAGATATCCGCGATTGGGGCTCCAGATGCGGCGGATGGTCAGCTTGGGCCCGACATCCTGCACTTCTTGGGCGTGGACAGCGCCCAGATGGGGGGCGTCAAAGGCGCGGGTGACAATCTCGACTGATGTGGTCTCGGGCCGCGCCGCCTGCGCCCGCGCAGCCCCCAGAACATATGCGATATGACCGCCTGTGTCTTCCGTCACACCGTAGTTGACATGTGGTGCGGTCAGGCAGCCGCCCAGTGCGATGTGACAGATTTTCATACGCTCGCCTCCGTTCAATGGCGGCTCAACAGCGCGAAAATCCAAACCGTTCCCTTAACAAAAATTATCCTCGAATAAAGTCGACTTTGCGCTGGCGACCCCTAACTGGCCGCTAACGTTCATACGGTCGCGCAAGTGAGTGAGATTTAAGGCGTTGAAAAAAATGAAAACTTTTTGGTCTGTCAAATGACGCCCGCGAAGGCGCCGCGCTATGTCTTCATTGGCGGGCTGCATCGGTCCGGCACATCCCTCGTCAACCGTCTGGTCAATATGTTGCCCGGTGCAGGCGGCATCACGGGCGCGCCGGTTCCGGAAAATGAAGGTGTCTATCTACAAGGGGCGATCCCCCATACCGCACAAAGCGGACGGCCCATGCATTTCGCGACCAATCCGGACGAACACCTTACCGAACATCATCACCTGAACACTTTGGCCACGCGCCAGCGGCTGGATCACGACTGGGACCCGTGGTTCGCGCCGGGGCTGGTCTGGCGGGTTGAAAAGTCCCCTGTCAACCTGACGCGGATGCGTTTGTTGCAACAGCTCTTTCCGACCTCGCAGTTCATTGTCCTGTTGCGCCACCCAGAGGCCGTCGCGGCCTCAACCGCGGCTTGGGTCGATACCCCCCTGCCGCAATTGCACGACCATTGGACCGCAGCCTATGCGCAAATGGAACAGGACCTTCCCTTCCTCCACGCAGTCATGTGCCTGAGGTATGAAGACATTGTCGCCGACCCCCGGCAGGCCATGCGGCAGATCGCGGCTTATCTATCCCTGCCGTGCGGTCCCGCGTCTGAAGACATCACCGACGGCAACGCTGCCTATCGCGATACGGTGCGAATGGATGACATGCCCGCCGCCTACGCCCGCCGTTGGGGGTATCAGCCGGGGCTTGTGACTGTGCCCTTGCCCTTGCAAGTGTCCCATCCCTTGCGGGCGGTGCGTGACGCGACCGTGGCCGCCTAGCCGAGGAACCATCATCCCCTGCCGCACGTTCCCCCCAAGACCCACCCGATAACGGAGACCCCCGATGCCCAGAGGCCGCGCCGCAGACAAGCCGACCGAAATTCCCGCAAAAGGGTGGAAAGACATCCTCTGGCGCGTCAAGGACGAGATCGCGGATGATCGCGTCAGCCTCATTGCCGCCGGCGTCGCCTTCTACGGCTTTCTTGCTATCTTCCCTGCGATCGCTGCGCTGATGGCACTGTCGGGCCTGTTTCTTGAACCCTCCGACATCACGGATCAGATCAGCGCCCTGGCTGGTCTGGTGCCACAGGATATTGTCGATATCATCCTCGAACAGGCCACCGCTGTCACCGGATCGTCAGAGGGCGGTCTTGGGCTTGCGGCACTTTTGTCCCTCCTGCTTGCGATTTACTCAGCGTCCAAGGGCGTGGGCAGTTTGATGGACGGGCTCAACGTGGCGTACGACGAAAAGGAAGAACGCGGCTTCATCAAACTCAAGGCTGTCACGCTGGGACTGACAGCGCTGATCATCGCGGGACTGTTGCTCGCCCTTGTGGTTGTTGCGGTTCTGCCGGCGGTGGTGGATTTCTTCCGGCTTGGCCCTGTGGGCGAACCGCTGGTGCTGGTGCTGTCATTCGTGGTGCTGGCCGCGCTGACCATGGCGGGCCTTGCGGTGCTTTACCGCTACGGCCCCAGCCGTGATGCAGCCGAATGGTCGTGGGTGTCATTGGGCGGCCTCGTCGGATGTGCCCTCTGGATCGTCGCCTCTGCGGGCTTTGCTTTCTACGTCAGCTCCTTTGGCAGCTATAACGAAAGCTTCGGCGCGCTGGCTGGTGTGGTCATCCTGCTGACATGGCTCTGGATGTCGGTGTTCATCGTTCTGATCGGTGCCGAACTCAACGCTGAAATGGAGGCCCAGACCCGCCGCGACACCACCCAAGGCCAAGATGTGCCCATGGGCCACCGCGATGCGGAAAAGGCTGACACTTTGGGCGAAGCGCAGACCTGACACCATATCATAGGGAACAAATGGGGTTTGATAACCGTTCACTCAGCAGGACAACTTAAGGAGAAGCAGATGGCTACTCAATCCCGCTCTAAGACCGCAGACACCCCTGCGAAACGCAAGGCCAACGGATCTACCAAGCTGGCGCAGGATCCGAACGCACGCATCATCAAATCCGACGAAGACACCTCTTTGACTGCAAAGGTGAGCGATATGGCCGCCTCGGCCAAGGATCAGGCGGCACAGATCGCCGATCAGGTCACCGACAGCGTTCGCAGCCACGCCGAAACCGGCGTCGCACAAGTCCGCAAGGCGGCTGAAACCGGCCAGCAAGGCGTGCGCAGCTTTGAAGCACAGGTGCGCGACAATCCCCTGATCGCCATGGGCGCCGCCTTTGGTCTGGGTGTCGCAATCACCTTGCTTATCAAATCCAGAGATTAAAGTCATAAGGAGGACCCTACCATGGCCCGCAATGATACCCCCCTCGACGACGTAAAGGCAAAAGTGCAGGACCTCGGCCAGGATGCCGCAGCCGCCGCACGCGCGAAGGTTGACGAAGCGGCGCACGCAGCCCAGTCCCGCGCGACCGCCGAAGTGTCTGCCGTTGCCAACGCTGCCGACGCTGCAAGTGACGAACTGCCTTCCGGCAGCATTCAGGCGCAGATGGCCGATCAGGTTGCCGCTGGCGCCGAATATCTGGCCCAATCGGTGGCCGACATGGACGTCAACGCAGTGACACAGCAGATCACCGATTTCGCGCGGCGCAACCCGCTGGTGTTCATCGGTGGCGCGGCCCTTGCCGGTGTGGCGCTGTCACGCTTCCTCAAGGCACGTGATCCGTCCCCCATCGCGCAAACCTATAGCGATGACGACCCGTGGCACAGCCGCGATATTGACGCAGCTTTGGGGGGCTTCGATGTCCCATCCTGATCCCCGCACCGCACCTCATCTGATTGCAGACACCCTGCGGCACTTCTCCGGCCTTATGCAGAAAGAGGTCCATCTTGCCCGCGCCGAGATGTCCAACAACATCTCCCGTGCGGCCATGGGCGTGGCCTTTTTCGGCATTGCCGCTTTGATGGTCCTCACCGCGTTGAACGTGCTGGCCGGTGCCGTGGTAGGCTATCTGACCGAAGGCGGCATGAACGCCGGGACCGCAGCATTGATCGTCGCAGCCGTCT
Organism: Pseudooctadecabacter sp.; assembly: GCF_020627745.1. GTDB lineage: Bacteria > Pseudomonadota > Alphaproteobacteria > Rhodobacterales > Rhodobacteraceae > Octadecabacter. Next base: position 76,822 of record NZ_JAHDGE010000005.1, on the reverse strand, counting down.
TTTTTGCGGGGGCTCTGGTTCTGGTGCTGATGGGCAAATCCCGTTTGTCCGCTGACGCCCTCGCTCCGACGAAAACAATGCACAACGTGCAGCGCGACGTGGAAACCGTGAAAGGGGCCACTCATGGCTGATCTAAAGGAAATCGAACGCGAGGCGGCCGCCGAACGTCAGGAACTTGCAAAGTCCCTTGACGCGCTGACCAATGCTCTCGCTCCGCAAAATCTGAAGACGCATGCAGCCACAATGGTTGAGACCTACGGCAATGATGTTGCCCGTCAGGCGTGGGACGCCGCAAAAAAGAACCCCGCAGGGTTTGTGATGGTCGGAGCAGGTCTCGGCCTGCTTCTTGCCGGAACAGGCGCGCGCACATCCGCGCCTGATGTGGACCCTGCCCAAACGGTCCGACCTCCGCAGCCCCACGATGCCCTTTATGGATTTGACGAACGCGTGGCCGCAGCAGATCAGGCCATGACTGCACAGAAAGGATCAACAATGTCGAAGTCACCTTCTGCCAAGTGGATGCGCGACCGGATCGAAGACGGTCTCGATAAACTGCCACCGAAAGCACGCCTGCGCGTCCGCGAAGCACGTCAGGCTGCCGTGAACGCCCAAGAAAAAGTTGAAGATCAGGCGCGTCGGGCTGCGCGTAAATCATCGGCCGCGATGCAGTCACAGCCGCTGGCCGTCGGGGCGGTAGCGCTGGGGATCGGCGCGCTGATTGGTGCCCTTTTGCCCTCCTCCCGTCGCGAAGACGAACTCATGGGTGAACAGCGCGACAGGTTCATGTCCCGTGCGCAGGGTGTCCTGCGTGAAGAGATGGACAAGCTGCATGCGCAGGCCAAAACCCGCATCAACGCACCCGCCGGTGAGACACCGGAAACTGTGCGACCCGTTCCAGCACGGCACTAAGGTGAAAGACTCTGTAAGACACGACGATCCGGCGACGGTCGTTACTCAAGGCACGCTGGTTACAGCGTGCCTTTGCATTTTGGCAGGGGTTGCACTCGTATCGGCTCTGGTTCTTGCCAAGGCCATTCTGGCCCCCATTGCGCTGGCTCTGGTGTTGGGCATCGTAGTGTCGCCCGTTGTGGAATTCCTCGTGAAAAAGGGGGCTCCACGTATCCTGCTCTCGGTTGCGATGGTCTGGATCATTCTGGGTGCGATCTTTGGATTGCTGTTGCTGGTCGAACCCGCTTTTTCCATGGTGAAACGAATACTACCCGACATCATGGATACGGTGCGGATGTATCTTGCCTCATTCTCTGATGTCTTCGCAGGTCTGGAAGAGGTCAACCCCGACAGCGAAGACCCCGCCGTCATCGACGAGACGACCTTGGCCGACCAGATTCCCAGTGTCAGTCAGGCCATTTGGCTTGCACCGAATTTCGGGGCACAGTTCCTTATTTTCGTCGGCACGCTGTTTTTCTTCGTCCTTACAAGAAACGAACTCTATGCAGCGCTGCCCCAACGCGCCGAAACCTTGTTGCGGGCCGACCGCGCGGTTTCCAGCTATTTCGCGGCGGTCAGTTTGGTGAACACCGGCCTTGGCGTCGCGACCGGCGTTGTGATGGCCCTGATCGGCGTTGAATATCCGATCTTCTGGGGCCTTGCCGCTGCGGTGTTGAACTTCTTTTTGTACCTCGGTCCCATCTGTATCATCGGCGGCCTTCTGATCGCCGGTCTGGTCCAATTCGGTGGCGCATATGCCTTTCTGCCACCATTGGCCTTTTTTGCCCTGAACTCCATCGAAGCCCAATTCGTGACACCCCTGATTGTCGGTCAACACGTCCGGGTTAATCCGCTGTTCGTCTTTTTGTCCATCATCACCGGATTGTGGATCTGGGGGCCCGTCGGCGCGATTGTTGCGCTGCCATTCGTGATCTGGATCAAACGTATCGTGGCCCCGTCAGGAAGCTGACCGCAACGTCATGACCGTCAGTCGGATGCTGAGCGCATGGGGCTTCAATTCTGGGCGGGCCATTCAGCCAGATCTAGCAAAAGCGCGCTCGTTACGCTCGGCGCGTTCGATGGCGAACGATCTGGCGACGGTCACCCATCCGATGCAAGGGTATGGATCAAAAGGACCGCGGCACAGGCGGCGTGGCGTCTCGTTCAGGATCGGGTTTCGCGGATTGGCGACAGGATGAGTGATACGACATTCCAGCCAGGCACGTTGTCGGCGATGGATTTGATGATCACAAGAAACGGCACCGCAATGACAACACCCGGAATTCCCCACAGCCACCCCCAGACGACGACTGTCAGAATGACCGAGACTGCATTGATTTCCATCTGCTGGCCGACCAGCGCAGGCGTCACAAACTGCCCCTCAAAGCTGCTGAGTGTCATGTAAAGGAAAGGCGCAAGCGCGGCGTAGGCGATGGTATCGAACTGGATAATCGCAATGGCAAAGACAGCGACTGACCCCGCCATGGCCCCCAACACCGGAATAAAGTTCAGCAAGAAAGCAACGACGCCCCAAATCCATGGCATCGACAGGCCAAGACCCCACATCGCGGCGGCCACACAAACCCCAAGGCCCGCGTTGATGGTCGTGATCGCCAAAAGGTAACGTGAAATTCCACGTTCCACATCGCTGAGCGCCTTGATTGCCATCTCGCGTTGTTCGGCTGTCTTGGACAGCCTCGACAATTTGTCGATGATGAGGGGGTTTGACGACAAGAAGAACAGGGCCAGCACAAGGGCGATCATCATCGTGGTGAGTATGGTCACTGCACCGGATGCGGCGGTTGTCAGCAGTTGGGGCTGTTCGACCGTCACCCGCTGTACGTCGTCGTCGTCCGATCCGGCCTCTTCCGCGATTTCCTCGACCTGGCGTGCGACATCGCGGACCGTTTCGACACTGTCCGTCAATCCAGCGACCTTAATTCGGATTTCGTTTTCCAAAGCAGGAAGATCGGACAGCCAGAGGGAGACAGGGGCGGCCACCACCAGAAGGGTCAACGTCAGGGCTGATCCCAGACTGATGATAATCAGCGTGGCGGCGACGACCTGATTCAGCCCCGCGCGCACAAGACCGCGGCAAAGCGGGCTGAATGTCATTGCGATGATCAGGCCCAGCAAGATGGGCAGCACCAGTTCGCGTGTGAAATACACGGCCCCGAAAAGCAGCAGGAACAATATCCCTGCCAAAAGGTATTTGATTGTCTTGAGGTCAGACACGCGCATTTCTTTCACGATGTATGATGAAACGCGAAGCTGGTCAGGAAGGTTCCGCAAGCAAGTGCGCTTGCGGAAACCTTTTTTATGCAGGCGTAAACGCGCCTTCCGCGATACGTTTTTTCATGGTGCGCATCATCACCAGATACATCAGCGCGACGCCGCACAAGAACGACCCTCCACCGACTGCGAACAACAATGTCATGTCCATGTTTGAACTCCTTTCATCTTTGACGGGGTATGGTTAACGACCGATTGGGGCGGATTTTGGGCGGGGGGGTGCGGCCCTTTGGACCGGACAGAAGCAGCCCTTGCAGTTTTGTTCCGGTGCCCGTATATGTCCCTCAACAGCGGCGCTTCGGCCTCCACCCCCGAAGCCCACCGGATACACCAACGGGCCGCGGGCCCGTTTTTTTGTGCCCGCTGTCCAACACGCCAGAGGACCCAATGTCAGACCTGATCGCCCGCGCGGCCATGGACCGCCGCATCACAGAAATCATTACCCCGGTCGTTGAAGACATGGGGTATGAGGTCGTGCGCGTGCGTCTGATGACCGGCAAGGAATCGATCCTGCAGATCATGGCGCAGAAACCCGATGGCACGATTGAGGTCGATGATTGTGCGCAGATCAGCACTGCGGTGTCTGCGGTTCTTGATGTGGAAGACCCGATTCTTGATGCCTACACGCTTGAGGTTTCAAGCCCCGGCATCGACCGTCCCCTGACGCGTCTCAAGGATTTTGAACAATGGGACGGGTTTGAGGCCAAGATCGAAACCGAACAGCTGATCGACGGGCGCCGCCGGTTCAAGGGCACTTTGCAGGGGATCGAAGGGTCCGAAGTTCTGATCGAAATTGAAGAGAACGGCGAACCTTTGACCATCGGCTTGCAATTCGACTGGCTGACCGATGCGAAACTTGTTCTGACCGATGAGTTGATCCGCGATGTTTTGCGCGGCCGCAAGGATGCCGGTCAGATCGACGAGACACAATTTGACGAAGTTGAGACCGTGTTGGACGGCTCTGAAGAGGAGAAAGACTGATGGCGATTACATCTGCCAACCAGCTTGAACTGTTGCAAACCGCCGAGGCCGTGGCCCGCGAAAAACAGATTGATCCCGGACTGGTTGTCGAGGCGATGGAAGAAAGCCTCGCCCGTGCTGCCAAATCCCGCTACGGCGCGGAAATGGATATTCGTGTCAGCATCGACCGCAAGACGGGCCGTGCAACGTTCACACGTGTGCGCACCGTGGTCGAGGATGAGGAGCTTGAAAACTATCAGGCTGAATTCACGGTTGAGCAGGCCAAGCAGTATATGGAGAACCCCGAGGTCGGCCAGCAGCTGATCGAGGAGGTCCCGCCTGTCGAAATGGGCCGTATTGCCGCGCAATCGGCGAAACAGGTGATCCTGCAAAAGGTCCGCGAAGCGGAGCGTGACAAGCAATACGAAGATTTCAAAGACCGCGCCGGCACCATCATCAACGCGCAGGTCAAGCGCGAGGAATACGGCAACGTTATCGTTGACGTCGGCACCGGTGAGGCGATCCTGCGTCGCAACGAAAAGATCGGTCGCGAAAGCTATCGCCCGAACGATCGCATCCGGTGTTTCATCAAGGACGTGCGTCGCGAACAGCGTGGTCCCCAAATCTTCCTGAGCCGCACCGCGCCCGAATTCATGGCGGAACTGTTCAAGATGGAAGTGCCTGAAATCTACGAAGGCATTATCGAGATCAAGGCTGTCGCCCGTGACCCCGGGTCGCGCGCCAAGATTGCCGTAATCTCCTATGACGGATCCATCGACCCCGTCGGCGCCTGCGTGGGTATGCGCGGCAGCCGCGTGCAGGCCGTTGTGAACGAATTGCAGGGTGAAAAGATCGACATCATCCCGTGGAACGAGGACATGCCGACGTTCTTGGTGAACGCGCTTCAGCCTGCTGAAGTGTCCAAGGTCGTTTTTGATGAAGACGCCGAACGGATCGAGGTCGTCGTTCCAGAGGAGCAGTTGTCGCTGGCGATCGGCCGTCGGGGCCAGAACGTGCGTCTGGCGTCCCAGCTGACCGGTCTCGATATCGACATCTTGACCGAAGAAGAAGAATCCAAGCGTCGTCAGGCGGAGTTTGAGGTTCGTACCAAGCTGTTTATGGAAACTCTTGATCTGGATGAATTCTTTGCCCAGTTGCTGGTCTCCGAAGGGTTCACCAACCTTGAAGAGGTGGCTTACGTCGAAGTGGACGAATTGCTGGTCATCGACGGCGTCGATGAGGCCACCGCAGGTGAATTGCAGGCCCGTGCCCGTGACGTCATTGACGCACAGAACGCCAAGGCGCTGGAGAATGCCCGTGCGTTGGGCGTCGAAGACAGCCTTATTGCATTCGAAGGTCTCACACCCCAAATGATTGAAGCGCTGGCAAACGACGGCGTTAAAACGCTTGAGGATTTTGCAACCTGTGCGGATTGGGAACTGGCCGGTGGCTGGACCGTCGTGGACGGCGAGCGCAGCAAAGATGACGGGTCGCTTGAACCCTTCGATATCAGCCTTGAGGAAGCACAGGACATGATCATGACAGCCCGCGTTATGCTGGGTTGGGTCGATCCGGATGACCTTGTGTCTGCCGAAGAGCCCGCCGAAGACGAGGAGCAGGAGGCCTGATCTCAGGCCTCCGAGGCACCTGATGGCGCGTGGTGGACGCACCAAGGACCGTGATGTCCCAGACCGCCGGTGCATCGTCACCGGTGACGTCTCGCCCAAGGCGGGGCTGATCCGTTTTGTCGTAGGTCCTGACGGGTCGGTTGTGCCGGATGTGCTTGAAAAGCTGCCGGGTCGTGGCATGTGGGTGACCGCAAGCCGCGATGCGCTGGACAAAGCCGGACGGGGACAATTCTCCAAGTCGGCGAAGGCCCCTGTGCAGGTGCCCGATGGTCTGGCCGATGAGGTGGAACGCCAACTCGCGCGACGGGTTGTTGACCTGATTGCCCTGGCCCGAAAGGCGGGCCTCGCAGTTTGCGGGTTTGAAAAGGTCAAAGGATGGTTGGCTGGCGGGGCCAATGTCCGCGCATTGCTTCAGGCCTCTGACGGGTCCGAGCGCGGAAAGACGAAACTTTGGACGCCTGAGGGCGCACGATATTACGGATGCCTGACGGCTCAGGAATTGGGTTTGGCATTCGGACGGCAAACTGTGATACATGGGGCGCTCGCCTCTGGTGGACTCAGTGACCGTGTAGTAGAGGAAGCCGCAAAGCTGAGAAGCCTGCGAGAGATAAGTGGCGGTGACGACACCGCCCGAGAGGATAGTAAAGCTACATGAGCGATTCAGACGGCAAAAAACCACTTGGAATTGCACGGCCCGGTCAGGTGAAGCAAAGCTTCAGCCACGGTCGGACCAAAAGCGTTGTTGTTGAAACAAAGCGCAAGCGCGTTGTTGTGCCCAAGCCCGGTGCAGCCAAGCCTGCGGCATCTGGCGGTGCTGCGAAAACGCCTTTGGGCGGTGACCCGTCCAAGCGGCCCGCCGGTATTTCCGAGGCCGAACTTGAACGCCGCATGAAGGCATTGCAGGCCGCCAAGGCCCGCGAGGCGGAAGATGCGGCCAAACGTGAGGCCGAAGAAAAGGCCCGCGCTGAGGAACGCGCCAAAAGGCGTGCCGAACAAGAAGCCAAAGAGCGCGAGGAAAAAGAGCGCGAGGAGGCCGTTAAGGCCAAGCAGGACGAGGAAGAGCGCAAAAAGCGCGAAGCCGAAGCTGCCGCGCAGGCCGCTGCCGCTCCTGCTGCGATTGATCCCGCAGTTGCGCCGGCCCAGCGTCGCGCGCCCGGTGGTGCCGCACCGGCTGCCACCCCCCGCAAGAAAGAAAATGACCGCGACAGTCGTGGCAAAGCCAAGCAGGACGACGGTCGTCGGTCTGGCAAGCTGACATTGAATCAGGCTTTGCGCGGCGGCGAAGGTGGCCGTCACCGTTCCATGGCGCAGATGAAGCGCCAGCAGGAACGTGCCCGCAAGAAAGCCATGGGCGAAGCGGTCGAACGCGAAAAGGTCATTCGTGACGTGCAAATTCCCGAAGCCATCATGGTGTCGGAACTTGCCAACCGTATGTCCGAGAAAGTCGCGGATGTTGTGAAGTCGTTGATGACCAATGGCATCATGGCGACACAGACCCAGACCATTGATGCGGATACCGCTGAACTGATCGTTGAAGAATTCGGCCACAACGTGGTCCGCGTATCAGACGCCGACGTGGAAGACGTTATCAATATCGCTGATGACAAACCGGAAGACCTGCAAGGTCGTCCACCGGTCATTACAATCATGGGTCACGTCGACCACGGTAAGACATCGCTGCTGGACGCAATCCGCAACGCCCGTGTTGTGGCGGGTGAGGCCGGTGGCATTACCCAGCACATCGGTGCGTATCAGGTCACAACCGAAGGCGGGTCTGTTCTGACCTTCCTCGATACACCTGGCCACGCGGCGTTTACCTCCATGCGTGCCCGTGGTGCGCAGGTCACGGATATCGTGGTTCTGGTGGTTGCAGCGGACGACGCCGTGATGCCGCAGACGATTGAGGCGATCAATCACGCAAAGGCCGCGAATGTGCCGATGATTGTGGCGATCAACAAGTGTGACAAGCCCGCCGCGAACCCAGATAAGGTCCGTACCGATCTGTTGCAGCACGAAGTCATCGTCGAAAAGATGTCCGGCGAAGTGCAGGATGTTGAAGTGTCCGCGACCACCGGTCAGGGCCTTGATGAACTGCTTGAGGCGATTGCGTTGCAGTCCGAAATCCTCGAATTGAAGGCCAACCCTGATCGCGCCGCCCAAGGTGCCGTGATCGAGGCGCAGTTGGATGTCGGTCGCGGTCCGGTGGCGACCGTGTTGGTGGAAACCGGCACGCTCAAACAAGGCGATATCTTTGTTGTGGGTGAACAGTGGGGCAAGGTCCGCGCGTTGATCGACGACAAAGGCGACCGCGTCAAAGAGGCTGGCCCATCGGTTCCGGTTGAGGTTCTTGGCCTGAACGGTACACCTGAGGCCGGTGACGTTCTGAACGTGACATCCACCGAGGCGCAGGCGCGTGAGATTGCGGAATACCGCGAGAATGCCGCGAAAGAAAAACGCGCGGCTGCCGGTGCGGCTGTGACCCTTGATCAGTTGATGGCAAATGCCAAGGCCGATGAAAACGTGTCCGAACTGCCCATTCTGGTGAAAGCCGACGTGCAGGGTTCTGCCGAGGCTATCGTTCAGGCGATGGAGAAAATTGGCAACGACGAAGTCCGTGTGCGGGTTCTGCACTCCGGTGTGGGTGCGATCACGGAATCGGATGTTGGTCTGGCCGAAGCCTCCGGCGCTCCGGTGATTGGCTTTAACGTGCGTGCCAATGCGTCAGCGCGGAACACCGCCAACCAAAAGGGCGTCGAGATCCGTTACTACTCGATCATCTACGATCTTGTGGATGATGTGAAAGCAGCGGCCTCAGGTCTGCTGTCTGCGGAAGTGCGCGAAAAGTTCATCGGTTACGCGAAGATCAAAGAGGTCTTCAAGGTGTCCAACGTCGGCAAAATCGCTGGTTGTCTGGTCACCGAAGGCGTTGCGCGCCGGTCCGCCGGTGTGCGTTTGCTGCGCGACGACGTGGTGATCCACGAAGGCACATTGAAGACGCTGAAACGCTTCAAAGATGAAGTGGCCGAGGTTCAGTCCGGGCAGGAATGCGGCATGGCGTTCGAGAATTACGAAGATATCCGTCCGGATGACGTGATCGAAATTTTCGAGCGCGAAGAAGTAGAACGGTCTCTCTAAATTCCAGACCAGAACATAAAAACATAAAAAGGGACGCCAATCCGGCGTCCCTTTCCTTTTTTTGAATATATCAAAATCTCAGCTTGGTCGTCTCGACACCGGCGTCCCCTCGTAAAGTCGGTCATTCACAGACACGACGACGCATCCGTTCGACAGTTCCTTTACGAAAAGCCCCTGAATTTGAACGTAGTTTCCTACCGTAATCGTCCGAAGCATAACATCCTCCCCAGGTAATGCTTGAAATGTTGCGGACCTCACTCCTGATCCGCGGATACAAAACAACGATCAAAGGGCTGCAGCCCCCACAGTCAGAAGGCTAGATGAATTTACTGTAAGGTCAAAGCCAATCTCTCAGGATCGGGATAAGGGGGACGTCGGCCGCAGGCATCGGATAATTCCTCAGGTCCTTGCCCTGCACCCATTTCAACGTTTGGCCTTCCCGCGGACGGGGTGTGCCCTCCCACTTTCGGCAGGCAAACAGCGGCATCAGCAGATGGAAGTCTTCATAGACATGACTGGCAAACGTCAGCGGCGCGAGGCAGGAATTCCAGGTCTGTATGCCGAGTTCTTCGTCCAGCTCACGGATCAATGCCGCTTCCGGCGTTTCGCCCGCCTCTACCTTACCGCCCGGAAATTCCCATAGGCCTGCCATGGATTTTCCTTCGGGCCGTTGGGCCAGCAACACCCGACCATCGACATCAATAAGTGCAACGGCAGACACCAGAACAGATTTCACGACCGGTAATCCGCATTGATGGTGATGTAGCCATGGGTCAGATCACAGGTCCATACCGTGCCCAAACCGCCCGCGATTCCAAGATCGACAGAAATCTCGATCGTCTCGTTGCGCATGTAGGCCGCGCCGGTGTCTTCGGTATATGTGGGCGATACCCAGCCGTGTTCGGCCACCAGAATATCCCCGAACCTGATCGTCAGCTTGTCCCGATCCGCCTGACAACCGGATTTGCCGACCGCCATGACAATCCGGCCCCAATTCGGGTCCTCGCCAGCTATGGCCGTTTTCACGAGGGGGGAATTGGCGATAGAGAGCCCGACTTTCCGGGCTTCCAGATCGGTTGCAGCGCCCGTCACGCGCACTTCGACGAACTTCGTGGCACCTTCGCCATCTTTTACAACCTGATGCGCAAGGTCGAGCATGACACCGTACAACGCCTGTGTGAAACCGGCGGATTCCGTCACATCGACACCAGAGGTGCCCGTCGCGGCGATCATAAGGCTGTCCGATGTTGATGTGTCGCTGTCGACGGTGATGCAATTGAACGTCTGATCGGTCAGCGCGCCCAACAGGGCCTGCAGTGCGGGCTGTTCTATTTTGGCATCGGTGAACAGGTAGACAAGCATCGTCGCCATATCGGGCGCAATCATGCCGGACCCTTTGGCGATGCCCGCAATCTTGACGGTTTCGCCCTCAATCTCGATTGAGGCACTTGCGCCTTTGGCAAAGGTATCTGTGGTCATGATGGCGCGGGCCGCGCCCTCGATCCCTTCGGGGGCAAGATCGCCCTTCAGCCCCTCGATAACGGTGGTGATCCGATCATGGGGAAGACGTTCACCGATGACGCCGGTAGAGGCGGTGAAAATCCGATCTGCCGCAACACCGGTGGCCGCTGCGACCGCATCGCAAATCGCCGCAACCGACTTTTCGCCCGCTGACCCGGTGAAAGCGTTGGAATTGCCGGAGTTCACAAGGATCGCTGCAGGGGTGGATGGGTCACTGCCCAGTTTCGCCTGACAATCCAGAACCGGGGCGGACCTTGTGGATGATCGTGTAAAGACCCCCGCCACAGATGTGCCGGCGACCAGTTCAGCCAGCATCACATCTGTGCGGCCCTTGTATCGGACCCCCGCCGCCGCCGATGCAAACCGGACCCCGTCAATGACAGGCAAATCGGGAAACGACGCGGGGGCAAACGGGGAAAGGGCCATTACTCTTCCAGAAGATCGAGGTTCTGAATAACCGAGTAGTCGAAATCACCGGCTTCGGGCAGTGTGATCTCGGCCTCTTCCGTCAGGGACGCGATCAGGGCCGTAAGCTCCGCCTGCTGAACCTCCGATGTCAGTTCCGCCCGCAACTCATCCAGGGTGGGCAGGTCGGACTGGCGCGTTTCGTTCAGCTTGACCACATGCCAGCCGAATTGCGTTTCGACAGGGGCGGAAATTTCGCCAACCTCAAGGGCCATGACCGCTTCTTCGAACGGTGCGACCATCATGCCCGGACCGAACCAGCCGAGGTTGCCGCCATTCGGGCCTGATGGCCCTGTGGACCGGTCTTGCGCCGTTTCGGCAAAATCGGCGCCGCCTTCCAGAAGGGTCACAATCTCCTGGGCTTCTTCCTCGGTCTCGACAAGGATGTGTGCTGCGTTAAATTCCATTGTCGGCTCGACGCCTTCGAAACGGGCATCATAGGCAGCCTGAAGGTCTGCTTCATCCACAGGGGCCGAGGTGATGGAATTCACAACCTCACCAGCCATCAGCGACCGAAACTCGTTCTCGAGGGTCATTTCGACACGGGCCGGCGTCTCATCAAGCGAATTGGCCAGCAGTTGCTGGTTCACCAGCTGATCGACAAGCCCGTTAAACACCACTTCGTCGGGCAGCTGCTGATATTGCGCGGGAAGCTGTGCCCGCAGCATAATCATCTGGCCCAGCGTAATCTCCGTGCCATCGACAGAGGCCACGACCGTATCGGCTGTCGGTTCGGAATGCGCGTCTGCCAGCGCCGTTCCGGCGGTCAGTGCAAAGGCAGCCGCAGTGGCCAGAAATTTGGTATGATAACCCATGTTAACAGTCCCTTGATAAGCCGCGAGAGGCCGCGGCGTTGACACCTATGTAGCGGCCCCTTACATCGCATAAAGGTCCCGAGGGGGCCGGTCTTGTCCCCATGTCTATGGGGTGCGCTGAACAGGCACAACCAACCTCCTCACACTTTGATGTCAGAGACGCGGAATGCCGCGCTTGGAGAGAATATGCTCGGTCTTGGAACGCTCACGAAAAAGGTCTTTGGAACGCCAAACGACCGCAAGGTGAAGGCCACCCGCCCGCTGGTCGAAAAGATCAACGCGTTGGAGCCTGAGTTCGAAGCGCTGAGCGATGAGGGCATCAAACAAAAGACCGAAGAACTGGCGCAGCGCGCCATGGGTGGTGAAAGTCTGGATGCCATCCTGCCAGAGGCATTTGCCAACTGTCGCGAGGCGGCCAAACGCAGCTTGGGACTGCGCGCGTTTGACACGCAGCTGATGGGTGGCATTTTTCTGCATCAGGGTAATATTTCTGAAATGAAAACAGGTGAGGGTAAGACCCTTGTCGCCACGTTCCCTGCCTATCTGAATGCGTTGACGGGCAAGGGTGTGCACGTGGTGACGGTGAACGATTACCTCGCCAAACGTGACGCCGAATGGATGAGCCAGGTTTATGGCGCGCTGGGCCTGACGACCGGTGTGATCTACCCCCAGCAGCCCGAGGATGAAAAGCACGCGGCGTATCGCTGCGACGTGACCTATGCCACCAACAACGAATTGGGTTTTGATTACCTGCGCGACAACATGAAGGCTGAACTGGGCCAGATGAACCAGCGCGACCACAACTTCGCAATCGTGGATGAGGTTGATTCCATTCTGGTCGATGAGGCGCGGACGCCGCTGATCATCTCTGGCCCTGCCCAGGACCGCACCGATCTGTATCTGGCGATTGACAAGATCATCCCCGAAATCCGTGAAGAACATTTCACCCTGGATGAGAAGACCCGCAACGTGAACTACACGGATGAGGGCAATGATTTTCTGGAGGAACGGCTATCCGGTGCCGGCCTCCTCCCCGAGGGGCAAACCCTCTATGATCCTGAAAGCACGACCCTCGTGCATCACGTCAATCAGGGCCTTCGTGCACATAAGCTTTTCACCAAGGACAAGGACTATATCGTCCGCGACGGCGATGTCGTTTTGATTGACGAATTCACCGGTCGGATGATGACGGGCCGCCGTTTGTCCGATGGTTTGCATCAGGCGATTGAGGCCAAGGAAGGCTGCAAGATCCAGCCTGAAAACGTGACGCTGGCCTCTGTGACGTTCCAGAACTACTTCCGGCTTTATAACAAGCTGTCCGGCATGACCGGCACGGCCCTTACCGAAGCAGAGGAATTTCAGGAAATCTACGGCCTTGGCGTGGTAGAGGTTCCGACGAACCGGCCCATCGCCCGTGTGGATGAACACGATCAGGTGTACCGCACCGCGAAAGAGAAATTCGACGGTGTGGTAAAAGCCATCAAGGAGGCCCACGCGAAGGGCCAGCCGACATTGGTCGGTACGACGTCCATCGAGAAATCCGAATTCCTGAGCCAGCTTTTGACCGCCGAAGGCGTGGCCCATAATGTCCTGAACGCACGTCAGCATGAGCAGGAGGCCCAGATCGTGGCCGATGCCGGTAAGCTGGGCGCAGTGACGATTGCCACCAACATGGCGGGTCGCGGAACCGACATCAAACTGGGCGGCAACGTCGAATTCAAGATTATGGAGGCGATCGCCGCCGATCCTGACGGCGACGCCGATGCGATCCGTGCCCGCATCGAAGAAGAACACAAGGCCGACGAACAGGCCGTCAAGGACGCTGGCGGATTGTTCGTGTTGGCAACAGAACGCCACGAAAGCCGCCGGATTGACAACCAGCTGCGCGGGCGGTCCGGCCGTCAGGGTGACCCGGGCCGGTCCTCGTTCTTCCTGTCTTTGGAAGACGATCTGATGCGCATCTTCGGGTCCGAACGTCTGGACAAGGTCCTGTCGTCGCTTGGCATGAAAGAAGGCGAGGCGATTGTGCACCCATGGGTGAACAAATCCCTCGAACGGGCACAGGCCAAGGTCGAAGGCCGCAATTTTGACATTCGTAAACAGCTTTTGAAATTTGACGACGTGATGAATGACCAGCGAAAGGTCATCTTCAGCCAGCGGCGCGAGATCATGGAAGCAGAGGACCTGTCCGAGATTACCGCCGACATGCGATCGCAGGTGATTGACGACTTGGTCGATCAGTACATTCCCGCCAAATCATATGCCGACCAGTGGGACACTGAAGGTCTGTACGCACAGGTCATCGCGCAACTTGGTATCGACGTTCCTGTCATTGAATGGGCCAACGAAGAAGGCGTCGATGACGAAGACCTGCGCGAGCGGCTTGAAAAAGCTGCCGACGATCACATGGCCGAGAAGGAAGAAGCGTTCGGCAAGGATGTGATGCGCAATATTGAAAAGCAGATCATCCTGCAGACCATTGATGCAAAGTGGCGCGAACATCTTTTGACACTGGAACACCTCCGGTCTGTCGTCGGGTTCCGTGGGTATGCACAACGTGATCCGCTCAATGAATACAAAACAGAATCTTTCCAGCTGTTCGAAAGTCTGTTGGACAGCCTGCGGTCGGATGTGACCCAGAAACTCGCACAAATCCGGCCCATGACGCAGGAAGAACAGCAGGCGATGATTGCGCAGGCACAACAGCAACAGCGTCAGGCCGCCGCGGCGGCGGCTGCCGCCTTTGGTGGAACGGCTGCGGCTGGACAGGCATCTGCAGATGCAAAACCCGGTTTTGATGAGGCTGATCCGACAACCTGGGGCAATCCGGGCCGCAATGATCCTTGCCCCTGTGGGTCGGGAAAGAAGTTCAAACATTGCCATGGCAGTTTGACCTAAAAGCAAGGTAAACGCCGCTTTTCCGCCGTAATCCCGACTGAAAGACACCCAATCACTGCCCTTCAAAGGACATGCGGTTGGGGCAGTTATGCTTCTGACCCTTTTGGGAAGGAGTGGACGAATGGCACAATTGAAGAAAATCGGCATGGCTGCCGGCACGTTCAGCGTGGCCTTGGGCATCGGCTTTGTCATGCAGAACGGCGATGCCCTCGCCAGTCGGTTTGGATCAGAGGATGTGGCAGGCCCCGCGCCGTTTGCCGCGACGCCGGATACACCTGTTTCTGTCATTCAGGCCAGCACCGGAGGTGAAGAAGCGGCGATTGAACCTGCTACGCTTGTAACCGCAACGCCAGTCACCTTGGCTGAACCATCTGCCGATGGACTCCAATTTGCCGCGAACGACCGGTCTGTAACCGCCCCGTCCTTGGATACCCCCGCGCCTGTGTCCGATGTTGCGGTGAATCTGCCCGACACGGCCCGCCTGCCGGAAACACCGCAAGCGCCGGTTCAAATGGCGAGTATCGACGCAGAGGCAATGCCTGACATCGACGTCTCTTCTGAACGCGAAACCATTACCGTGGACGCGGACTGTGTTCCGACAATGATGGCCGCTCCCGCAGCTGCCGCGATGGTTGATGTCGCGCTGGTCGCACCTTGCCATATTGATACGGCCTTTACTGTCCATCATCAGGGCATGATGTTTACCGCCATGACCGACGAAGACGGCACAGCCAAGGTCACGGTCCCGGCCCTCGCAGAAACCGCTGTGGTCATCGTTGCGTTCGAAAACGGGGATGGCGCGGTGGCGACTGCCGTGGTTCCCGAATTTGCATCCTATGACCGCGCCGTTCTGCAATGGCAGGGCAACGCTGACATCATGCTGAGCGCTTACGAGGACAACGCCAATTTCGGCGATCCATCACACATTTACGTCGACAATCCCGGTGACATGGCCCGGTTGGAGGCATCCGAAGGGGGCTATTTGATGCGCCTTGGTGTTGTCGCGACGGACAATCCGCTGATGGCTGAGGTCTATACATTCCCGACCGCTACGGCCTCCAACCCCGCTGATGTGGTGCTGGTCGCGGAGGCCGCCATTACCGCAGAAAACTGCGGAAATGAACTTGCTGCGCAAAGCATTCAGGTTTCCCCCGATGGCGAAACATCGGCCCTCGACCTGACAATGATGATGCCCGATTGCGATGCTGTGGGTGACTTTCTGATCTTGCAAAACATGTTTGAGGACCTGACACTCGCCTCAAGATGATTTGGGCGAATGTAAGCTGGTTTCAAAAACGAATACGATGTGCGGCGGTTTTCGCCGCACACTTCGTTTGTGCGGGCACCGCCCTGGCTGAAAATGTTGTCTTTCACAGCCCTGACGACGCGGTGGTGATCGAAGGGCAATTTGTCGATTTTGACGGGTCGGTCGTAACAGTTCTGTCAGACGCGGGCCTTGTGTCTTTCCGTGCTGACGGAATGACGTGCGAAGGACCGGAATGTCCGAATTTTGAAAACTATGTGCCTCGCATTCGCATGGTTGGTGCCGCGCGCATGGCGGACGTTCTGCTCCCATCTCTCATAGATGCATACGCCCGCGATTTAGGGTGGCAGGTGCGGGAAAATGCAAAAGGTTTTGCCCTTTCCCGCTCCGATGGCTCACCCCAGTTGGACATTGCGCTGACTGTCGCAGAACCCAAGGCGGCGTTCGATGAATTTATCGGTCATGAAGCCGACGTCCTCATGTCAGTTCGCGAGTTGAGCACAACCGAACTGTCCACAGCGCAATCCCACGGACTTGGCAGGTTGGATCGCGCACGTCAGGCCCGTATTCTGGCATTGGACGCCTTGGTTCCGGTTGTCGATGTCGCCTCCGGCAGGGCAACAATCGAAATGTCGACCCTGACCAAGGCATTCGCGGGCACCTCTGATTTATTCAATGTGGTGACAGCACAGTCACTGGCAGGTCAGATGGAGGGGTTCGAGGACCGGTTCATGTCCCCCTTTGGGCTGTCGATCGGGCCCGACGCGAACACGGTTGACGATATTGACACCCTTTTGACGGATCTGGGCGCGTCGCCGAACCGGCTTGCTTTGGTGCCCTATGGTCAGACGGGTACGACCCAGCCGCTCGCTCTGAGTGGTCCATGTGGATTGCAATCGCAGCCTGCGTTCCTGTCCCTCAAGACGGAAGACTACCCTTTGACCTTTCCGATGTTCCTTTACCTGCCACAACGCAATCGTCACCCGCAGGTTGAGGCGTTTCTGGATTGGATGCGGTCTCCGTCGGCCCAGTTGGTTATCCGTCGCGCGGGGTTCGTCGATCTGGCGGCGGTGCCCATTCCGTTGGCGGATCAGGGCGACCGGTTGGCCGCTGCGATTACCTCGGCTGGTCGTGAAATCCCTTTGGGAGAGTTGCAGCGGATGATCCGGGTCCTGTCACCGCAGGTCAGAATGTCCTCAACCTTTCGGTTTGAACCGGGTTCGACCCGTCTGGACGGGCAGTCGCGATCAAATGTCATGCAGTTGGCTCAATCGGTTCGGGATGGACGCTTCGGGGCAAAGCGTCTGATGTTTGTCGGGTTCAGTGATGGGCGTGGGCCAGCAGAGGCCAACCGCGATCTTTCCGCAGCCCGCGCGGAGGCCGTTCGCCGCGCCGTCGAGGCTGCACTGGGCGGGAACATTCCGGCAAATGTCACGCTGGACGTCGAAGCCTTCGGTGAAGCCCTTCCCATGGCCTGCGATGATACCATCTGGGGTCAGCAGACCAATCGGCGTGTCGAGTTGTGGGTCGGTGACTTGCCTTAGATAATCCCTTGCGACCTGAAGCTCAGTTCACGGGCACGACCAATGATCAGATGATCATGCAGCGTCAAACCCAAGGCCTGAGCCGCCGACATGATCTGTTGGGTCATGTCGATGTCTTCCTGCGATGGCGTCGGATCACCGGACGGATGATTGTGAACAAGGATCAATGCCGATGCATTCAGTTCCAGCGCGCGTTTGACAACCTCGCGCGGATAGACCGGCACATGATCCACAGTACCTTCACCCTGTTGTTCATCGGCGATCAGCACGTTCTTCCGATCCAGATACAGGACACGGAACTGTTCAATATCGCGGTGCGCCATGATGGTATGACAATAGTCCAGAACGGCATCCCATGAGCTGATGACATGGCGCTGCATGACCCGGGCCCGTGCCATCCTGTGGGTCATCGTTTCCATCACCTTGAGTTCAAGAGCCACAGCAGGGCCCACGCCCTCAACCTGTTCCAATCTGCCAACCGATGCCGACAGAACGCCATTGATGTCACCGAAGGTATCTATCAGCCGACGCGCAATCGGCTTTACGTCCTGCCTAGGAATGCAGCGAAACAATGTCAGTTCCAGAATCTCGTAATCCGGCATAGCGGCCGCCCCACCGGTCAGAAACCGGTGCCGCAGACGTTTACGATGATCCGCAAGATAGGACGGTACTTTGGGCTTTTTTCCCGCAATGGTTTTTGCAGGTTCGATTTTGACGCTGGCCAGCGGCGGATCGAAGGGTTCGATCAACTGGACTTCGTCATCATCAAAAAGTGCGGCCTGAGGGCCTTCGGCAAAAAAGGGCGCATGTTTCATGCGCCCCTTTGTCGGGTGATTCCATTTCTGAATGGTTAATTCAGCCCTTCATCGATTCCCAAAAGGATTTGACCGATTTGAAGAAGCTGGAACTTTGGGGATTGTTTTCCGCCGAAAGCTCTTCGAATTCGCGCAGCAATTCTTTTTGCCGTGTCGTCAGGTTGACCGGTGTTTCCACGGCCATCTCGATGAACATGTCGCCGGGTCCTCCGCCGCGCAGGGCAGGCATACCCTTCGCCCGTAAACGCATCTGACGGCCCGACTGGGACCCCGCCGGAATTTTCACCCGTGACCGGCCACCGTCGATTGTCGGCACTTCGATATCGCCGCCCATGGCGGCTGTGGTCATAGACACAGGCACACGGCAGAATAGGTGGTTGCCTTCACGTTCGAACAGTTCGTGATCGCGAACCTCGATGAAGATATAAAGATCACCCGTCGGTCCACCGCGCATACCGGCTTCACCCTCACCGGCCAGTCGGATACGGGTGCCAGTTTCGACACCGGCGGGGATGTTGACGGACAAAGATTTTTCTTTCTCGACGCGGCCCGCACCATGGCAGGTGTGACACGGATCCTTAATGGTCTGGCCCATGCCATTACAGGTCGGACAGGTGCGTTCGACCGTAAAGAAGCCTTGCTGCGCGCGGACCTTACCCATGCCCGAACAGGTCGGACAGGTTTGTGGTTCAGACCCGCCTTCGGCACCCGTCCCATTGCAGGACCCGCAACCAACGGAGGTTGGCACGGTGATAGTTTTGGCAAGACCGGCATAGGCCTCTTCCAATGTGACACGCAGGTTATAGCGCAGGTCGTTGCCACGCTGGGCGCGGTTCTGACCGCCGGCGCGTCCACCGCCCATGTTGCCGAAAAGATCGTCGAAAATGTCCGAGAAGGCCGATCCGAAATCGCCTTGGCCACCCATACCACCGGGGCCACGGCCCCCGCCGCCCATGCCACCTTCGAAGGCTGCATGACCGTAGCGGTCATAAGCGGCTTTCTTGTCGCCGTCTTTCAGAACGTCATAGGCCTCACCCACTTCTTTGAACTGGGCTTCGGCGTTTGGATTGTCGGAATTGCGGTCGGGGTGAAGTTCTTTGACCTTGGTGCGGTAGGCTTTCTTGATCTCATCAGCCGATGCGCCCTTGGACAGCCCCAAGACCTCATAATAATCGCGTTTTGACATGATCGTGTCCCCTTACCTGGGATGCACAAGACCGGCCCGGTTGCCCGAGCCGGTCTTGCTAAATCGCAGCCCTTAGGCCCGCTTGTCGTCGTCGAGGTCTTCGAAGTCGGCGTCGACGATGTCATCGGCGGCCCCTTCGTCGGCACCCGGCATGTCAGGTTCGGCCTCACCGGCCTCTTCCTGCGCGGACTTGTAGATCGCTTCACCCAGCTTCATGGCGGATTCCGTCACGTTCTGGATGCCGGATTTGATCTTGCCAGCATCGTCACCTTCAAGGTCGTCCTTGAGGGCCGCAATCGCCAGTTCGATCGCCTCGATCGTGGTTGGGTCGACTTTGTCGGAATGCTCTTCCATAGACTTTTCAGTCGAATGGATAAGGCTTTCCGCCTGGTTCTTCGCCTCGACCAGTTCCTTACGGTCCTTGTCGGCCTCGGCGTTCTCCTCAGCGTCGCGCACCATGGCTTCGATGTCCTCATCGGACAAACCACCGGAGGCTTGGATCGTGATCTTCTGTTCCTTGCCGGTGCCCTTGTCAGACGCGCCCACGGACACGATGCCGTTGGCGTCGATGTCGAAGGTCACTTCGATCTGGGGCATCCCGCGTGGGGCCGGTGGAATCTCTTCGAGGTTGAACTGACCGAGCATTTTGTTGTCGGCGGCCATCTCACGTTCACCTTGGAACACGCGGATCGTCACGGCATTCTGGTTGTCTTCCGCGGTGGAGAAGATCTGCGACTTTTTCGTCGGGATCGTCGTGTTGCGGTCGATCAGACGGGTGAAGACACCGCCCAAGGTTTCGATACCCAACGACAATGGCGTCACGTCCAGCAGAACCACGTCCTTGACGTCACCTTGCAGAACGCCGGCCTGAATGGCGGCACCCATGGCCACGACTTCGTCAGGGTTCACACCCTTGTGGGGTTCTTTGCCAAAGAACTTGGACACTTCTTCGATGACCTTGGGCATGCGGGTCATACCACCGACAAGCACGACTTCGTCGATGTCGTCGGTTTTCAGACCGGCGTCTTTCAACGCAGCTGCGCATGGCTTCATCGAGGCTTTGATCAGATCACCCACAAGGCTTTCCAGCTTCGCACGGGTCAGTTTCACGACCATGTGCAACGGCGAACCGTCGGACCCCATAGAGATAAACGGCTGGTTGATTTCCGTGGAGGACGCGGAGGACAGTTCGATCTTGGCTTTCTCAGCGGCCTCTTTCAGACGCTGCAGGGCCATCTTGTCTTTGGTCAGATCAACGCCGTTCTCTTTTTTGAACTCATCCGCGAGGTAGTTCACGATGCGCATGTCGAAGTCTTCGCCGCCAAGGAACGTGTCGCCGTTGGTGGATTTCACTTCGAACAGGCCATCGTCGATCTCAAGGATGGTGACGTCAAATGTACCGCCGCCAAGGTCATAGACCGCAATCGTCTGGGTCTCTTTCTTGTCGAGGCCATAGGCCAGCGCCGCCGCTGTCGGTTCGTTGATGATGCGCAGAACCTCAAGACCGGCGATCTTACCGGCGTCTTTCGTGGCCTGACGCTGGGCGTCGTTGAAGTAGGCAGGAACCGTGATCACGGCTTGGGTCACTTCTTCGCCCAGATAGCTTTCAGCGGTTTCTTTCATCTTTTGCAGGATGACAGCAGAGACCTGAGCAGGGGAGTATTTCTCACCCTTGGCTTCCACCCATGCATCCCCGTTGCCACCGTTGATGACGGCGAACGGCATGTTCTTTTTGTCCTTCGCAAGGTCCGCATCGTCGAACCGACGGCCGATCAGACGCTTGACGCCAAAGACAGTGTTTTCAGGGTTCGTGACGGCCTGACGTTTTGCAGGCTGACCCACCAGACGTTCATCGTCGGTGAAGGCCACGATAGAGGGGGTCGTCCGCGCACCTTCGGCGTTTTCGATAACGCGAGGCTGCGAGCCGTCCATGATTGCGACGCAGGAGTTCGTTGTCCCGAGGTCGATGCCAATGACTTTTGCCATGTTCAAATCCCTTTCCTAGGCGATGTGAGGCGGCACGGACCCGTTCCGGCACCCGTGCCTGATGGTTGATTGGTTCGAATGGGCGCGCCCATCCGGATCGAAGGGTATATAGGTGTGCAAATAAGGGCCTGCAACCGGTGGAGTGCTGCAGAAATGCGCAAAAATGATGAAGAAGGGGTTACGCCCCGGCCGACTTTGGTTTTGCGGGGCGTTCAGGTGTTTCAGGGCTGGCTTGATCGCACGGCGCAGGAGGCCCTATTGGCCGAGATTCGGGATGTTGTCAGGGCTGCACCGTTGTTCCAGCCGGTCACGCCATCAGGTCGAAGAATGTCGGTACAGATGACAAGTGCCGGTGATGTCGGGTGGATCGCGGACCGGTCGGGGTATCGCTATGCCGACAGACATCCCCAAGGAACCCTCTGGCCTGACATTCCGCCGACGGTCCGTGCCGTCTGGGACGCGGTGTCGGGGTCGCCCCGTGCTCCGGACAGCTGCCTCATCAACCTTTATCGGGACACCGCGAAAATGGGGCTTCATCAGGATCGCGATGAGGCCGACACCTCCCATCCGGTCGTGTCCGTTTCATTAGGCGATGACGGGCTGTTTCGCATTGGCAACACGACACGCGGCGGACCGACAGAGGCGGTTTGGCTGAAATCGGGCGACGTGGTGGTCATGGGGGGTGATGCACGTCTGGTTTATCACGGGATCGACAAAACGCGCCCCGGTTCGTCGACGGTGCTGTCCGGTGGCGGACGATTGAACCTTACGTTGCGGGTTGCGACCTGACCGGTGTCAATTCGACTGGAACGTGCAGCATCCGCTTTGCACGTAGTTTCCATCCGGTGCCTCTGAGAAAAGGACGGCAGACATGTTGAATGTCCGGTCGCTCATCCCGTCAGAACAATAGCCTGCCTTGACCGTCAGGATGCGGTTCAGGGTCGGCCCCTCGCGCGTTTCGATGTAATATCCGTCGGGCGCGACAATTTCGCGAACGACCGTCAGATCGCGGCGTTCGTTCAGGGCAGGATCATTGTATTCCGCCCCTCGTGGATAAAAGCCGATATCCCAGAACGGCTCGGTCCCGCTGCACACCAGAGGACGCGGAACTTCGTTCGCGGGCAGGGGGTATGGTTCCAGAAAATTCAGGGACACCCAGCCGTCAATCTCACCCGCAGGCACCTTCGCCCATCCATCCTGAATATCGGTGACTTCGACGTTAAGGGTGTAGGGGCCGAAATCACCGATGATATCGAATGATGCGCCCGGGCCGCTTCTGATGTTCAGAACATCGTCACCGGCGACACCCGTCACGGAATACCGATCAGGCAAAAGCTGCGCATGGGCCGCCGTGGACAGACACATCAAAAGTGCGAACAAACGGATCATCGTGCGGCATCCCAACTGCTGGAAACTTTGCGTCTTGTGTAAAACTCTAGCATCAGGCCAATCGTCAACACAACGACGCCGACCTTCAGCGGATAGGAAACCGAACTGAAATGAGGGTTGTAATTGATAAAGGCAAACCCGCGTGACTGGTCGATTGCGTGAAACAGCGGGTTCCAATCGAACATCGCCAACATGCTGCTGGGAAGGGTATTGGCGACAAACATTTTACCTGACGCAATCATGTTTGCCCGCATGTAGATCATGGATACCACGGATATCACTTCCGGCGCCCAGGGTTTCAGCGACAGAAAAACCACCCCCGCAGCGCAGCCGGTAAACCATGCCACCAACAACATGCCGAAGGCCCCGATCGGATCGTAGATCGTGATGGGGTTTATCATCGCGTGGTACATATACAGCACTGTCGACAACGAAAGCACCTGAATATACAGGCTCGACAACGCGGACGACGCGATGCCGATGATCGTATTCATCGGCGCATGCAACATCATTGCCGAGGTCGGACCTTCGGCCCCCATTACGGAACTCAGCGCCTTGATGTGGGTGATGTACATGAAAATGCCGGTCATGATGTACAAAAGGAAATCACCACGGATCGCGACCTTTCGCACGCCAAGAAGGCTGAACATGAAATAAAAGGCAGCCACCAAAATCATGGTCTGCAGCATATTCAGGATCAGCCCGACCAACGCGTTGCGGTGGCCGCTGCGAATGTTTCTGACGACGGAGTGATAGATCAGCTCAAGAATATTGAGGGCGGACCTGGACCGTGTCGTCGGACGACGTGCTTCAAACATAACTGCCTGCCATTTGTTGTGCCATATCCTGGCGATGTGCCTTATGGCACGAATTTCTTGCCGAACCTTTAGCGCCACATCATAAGGGGCCAATACGCACGGATCAATGAAAACAGCCGTGACCGTCAATATGCAGGGGGCAGAATGGACTTTGACAAGCTGACACAGGTGATGCGCACTTTGGCACTTGAGGCCGGCGACATCATCATGGACATCTATAATGCCGACGATTTCGAAGTGAAATCAAAGAGCGATGACAGCCCGGTGACAGCAGCGGACGAAGCCGCCGATGCCCATATTTCAGCGGGGCTGCGCGCGGCATTTCCCGATGTCACGCTGATCACCGAAGAACAGGCGGACAGTCATGCGTTGGAGGCAACCACCTTTCTGATCGTCGATCCGCTTGATGGCACCAAGGAATTCATCCATCGCCGTGGCGATTTCACGGTCAATATTGCCTATGTCAAAGACGGTTCGCCCGTGCGCGGCGTTGTCTATGCGCCTGCCAAGGGGCGGCTGTTTTACACCACGGCGGACGGTATATCGGTTGAAGAAGTCGGTGCTTTGGACAAGGAAACAGCAGGAACAACCGTTCCGATTTCCGTCAGCACACCGGATAACACAGCGCTTATGGTCGTTGCCTCGAAATCACACCGGGATCAGGCGACGGACGACTACATCAACAAATATGCAGTCAACGACATGAAAAGCGCGGGTTCGTCTTTGAAGTTCTGTCTTGTTGCCACGGGTGAGGCCGATCTTTACCCCCGCGTCGGCCGAACGATGGAATGGGACACCGCGGCTGGGCATGCAGTCCTGACCGGGGCAGGCGGATCAGTGATCCGGTTTGATGATCACTCCGTGCTGACCTATGGCAAGGCCGATTTTGCCAATCCGTTTTTCATCGCACACGCGCCGGGCGTCGACCTTAAACGTCCCTGAATCTGGCCCCATCCCTGCGGCACCGGTTGTCGGGGGAGTCCTCGTTTGCCATAAGATCTGGGTAGGGAATGTTCGGGGCGCTTTCTGGATTTGCGGCAAAGTTGACGCAGAATGAACGAGTTTCCCCGCCGTTTGTAGGGACCTGCACGTTTATGCTTGTTTAATTAGGTGCTAGGTAAGATAGCAAATGACCTCCGTTGACGGAGCAAAGGACCAAGAATGAATAAGAGCGTCACCAAAGCCATTTTCCCCGTTGCAGGGTTGGGCACCCGTTTTCTGCCGGCCACGAAGTCTGTCCCCAAGGAAATCATGACCCTCGTGGATCGTCCGTTGATCCAGTATGCAATCGACGAGGCGCGGGCCGCAGGCATCAAGGAATTCATTTTTGTGACCTCGCGCGGTAAATCCGCGCTTGAAGACTATTTCGACATGGCTCCGCATCTTGAGGCCGAACTGCGCAAGAAAGACAAAGTCGATCTTCTGGCTGAACTGAAATCGACAAACATGGACAGCGGCGCGATTGCCTACATTCGGCAACAACGCGCACTTGGGCTGGGTCACGCTGTCTGGTGCGCCCGCCGTCTTGTCCACAACGAACCGTTTGCCGTGATTTTGCCCGACGATGTCATCGCGGCCGAAAAGCCGTGTTTGCAGCAGATGGTAGAGGCCCATGCCGAAACCGGCGGCTGCATGGTCGCCGCGATGGAGGTTCCGCCGGAAAAAGCGTCGTCCTATGGCGTGATCGACATTAAGGAAGACCTCGGGTCCGTCGTGTCTGTCAATGGTCTGGTGGAAAAACCCAAGGCAGAAGAAGCGCCTTCAAACCTTGCGGTGATTGGTCGTTATATTCTGACACCCCAGATCATGCGGAACCTGAACAAGATCAAATCCGGCTCTGGTGGTGAGATTCAGCTTACCGATGCTATTGATGCCGAACTGCGCGAGGGACGGGATGTCTTTGGCTACAGGTTTCAGGGCCAGCGGTTTGACTGCGGATCAAAGGCAGGATTTTTGCAGGCAACGGTTGCCTTCGGCCTTGCGCGCGAAGACCTGCACGATGAATTCGATGGCTACTTGCGCAAATTGATGACCATGCAGACAGCCGCGCAATAATGTCCTAGTCACCCAAGATGTTTCCTGTCCGATCTCCGTCAGGCCAACCCAGATCAGGGGCATGGTTTGCGTATCGGATGCGATGGAAACGGCGGCGTCTGCTGTACCGGTCATGGAAACGCCGAAACGATCTGACCCGCGTCAGCAAGAAGGACATCCCGTCGCAGGGCGTTCTTGTCTTCGCGACGCTTCGCAATGAAATGCTACGCCTCCCCCACTGGCTTGATCACTACCGCGCGCTGGGTGTCTCGCATTTTCTTGTGGTCGACAACGGGTCCGACGACGGATCAACCGCCTTTCTGGCCGAACAGCCGGATGTATCCCTCTGGTCGACACATCACAGCTACAAGGCGGCGCGGTTTGGCGTCGACTGGTTGACCTGCCTTCAGCACCGGTATGGCCGCGAAAGGTGGTGTCTGACGGTCGATGCGGACGAGGTGTTGATCTACCCGGAATCAAACACGCGTGACCTGAATGCCCTGACGGCCCATCTGGACGCACAAAATCGGCGCGCATTCGGCTGTCTGATGCTGGACCTCTATCCCAAGGGGCCGGTGGGGCAGGCAAGATACAAGGCAGGCGATGACCCGATGACCGTCCTGCGCTGGTTTGATGCGGACAATTACCGTGCCAGACGTCATGAGGTTTTTGGCAACCTGTGGATTCAGGGCGGGGTCCGGGACCGGCTCTTTTTCGGCAGCCGGCCTGAACGTGCGCCAACCCTGAACAAGACGCCTTTGGTGAAATGGCAACGGGGCTATGTCTATGTCACGTCGACCCACCAGATTTTGCCACGTGATCTGAACGATGTCTTTGATCTGGGTGAGGGGGGGCGCGTATCGGGGGTGCTGCTGCATACCAAGTTCCTCCCCAATATTGGTGAGAAATCGCACGAGGAGCTTTCGCGGGCCCAGCATTTCGAAAACAGCGATCTTTATGCGCCCTACTACGCGGCTTTGATCGACGATCCCGATTTGTGGTGCGATGCTTCGGTCGCCTACACAGGACCCGATCAATTGATTGATCTGGGTCTGATGTCCCGCGGCAACTGGTAAACGGGAAGTGTCGGCACCAGCGGTTGCCTAATCGCCGACTTTGTTTATTGAATGGAAACAAAGAGAGGCTTTTGTGTCTGTTTTCAATAGAGTGTTAACCACAACGTTCTAGCGAGGGTTACGCAGGCACATGGGCAGAACGGAAGGACCGACTTGGGCGCCTTGACTTCATATCGACTTCGCCTTCAGCGAAAGCGCTGGCACATTCGTGCCCGGCGCAAGTCGCGTGAGTTGTCGTCCGTCATCGACCGCACCGACAAGATCAAACCAGGGGACATCCTTCTGTTTTCGACGTTTCGCAACGAAGACATCCGACTGCCGTTCTTCTTGCAATATTACCGCGATTTGGGGGTCGATCACTTCATCATGGTCGACAACGACAGCGATGACGGCGGTGCCGATTTCGTGGCCCAACAACCGGATGTATCATTGTGGAGGAGCAAAGGCAGCTATAGGCGATCGCGGTTCGGGGTCGACTGGCTGAACCATCTGCAACGCAAATACGCCCATGGACATTGGACGCTGGTCGTCGATCCTGATGAATTCTTTGTCTATCCGTTTTGCGATACCCGCCCGATCCGGGCGCTGACAGACTGGCTTGATGCCTCGGACATTCGCAGTTTCGGGGCCATGTTGTTGGATATGTATCCCAAAGGGCGTCTTGATGCCGTGCCCTACCGGCGGGGTCAGAACCCGATGGAAATTGCGACATGGTTCGACAGCGGCAACTACACGATTTCCAAGAACCATTTGTATTATAACCTGTGGATACAGGGCGGACCCCGTGCGCGCATGTTCTTTCGCGAAGAACCGTGGCGCGCGCCCGCCCTTAACAAAACACCACTGGTCAAATGGGACCGGAAATATGCCTACGTCAGTTCAACCCACATGGTCCTGCCACGGGGTCTGAACCTCGTTTATGACGAATGGGGCGGGGAAAAGGCGTCAGGCATTCTGTTGCACGCCAAATTCCTTGATACCTTTGGCGACAAGGCGAAGGAAGAACTGTCCCGCAACCAGCACTACGCCAATTCGCACGAATACAAGGCCTACGCTGACGGGATCGCGCAGCATCCCGACCTGTGGTGCAAATGGTCTGAAAAATACATCAACTGGCGGCAGCTTGAAATTCTGGGCCTTATGTCGAAGGGCAACTGGGCATGAGCGTGGGTGTCGTCATTCTGGTCCACACGGCCCTCAACCGCGCCGAGCAGGTGATCCGCCACTGGTCGGAGGCAGGTTGCCCCGTTGTGATCCATGTCGACAAGAACGTGCCGCGCGCGACCTATGATGCCTTCGTGTCCAGCCTGTCAGATGTCCCGGATGTTCTGTTTTCCAAACGGCATCGCTGCGAATGGGGCACATGGGGCATCGTTGCTGCGTCCCAGTCTGCATCCGCGCTGATGTTGAAATCCTTTCCCGATGTTCGCCATGTCTATCTTGCCTCCGGGTCCTGTCTTCCGCTGCGGCCGGTCAAGGATTTGCAGCGCTACCTTGAACAGCGCCCCCGCACCGATTTTATCGAAAGTGCCACGACGGCCGATGTGCCCTGGACCCAAGGCGGGCTTGATTTTGAACGGTTCACCCTGCGGTTCCCGTTCTCGTGGCGTAAACAGCGGTTCTTGTTTGATCGCTACGTCGAATTTCAGCGAAGGCTGAAAATCTACCGACGTGTGCCGGACGGTATTGTCCCGCACATGGGGTCGCAGTGGTGGTGCCTCACACGGCAGACCTTGTCTGCCATCCTCGATGATCCGGAACGACCCGTTTACGACCGCTATTTCAAACGGGTCTGGATCCCTGATGAAAGCTATTTCCAAACGCTGGTGCGGCTATATTCACAAAATATCGAAAGCCGGTCACTGACGCTGTCCAAGTTCGACTATCAGGGCAAACCGCATATCTTTTATGACGACCATCTTCAGCTGTTGCGCAGGTCCGATTGCTTTGTCGCGCGGAAAATCTGGCCGCATGCCGACCGTCTGTATGATCACTTCCTGAATGAGGAAAACCCTCTCAAGGGGGCCGAACCGAACCCCGGCAAGATCGACAGGATTTTCTCCAAAGCAGTTGAACGGCGCACGCGCGGACGGGCCGGATTGTTCATGCAAAGCCGGTTGCCGCGCCCCGGACATGAGAACGGATTTACCTCCGCGTCCTATTCTGTCTTCGAAGGGTTCACGGAACTGTTCGAGGATTTCGAACCTTGGCTTGCCCGGATCACCGGTACCCGCGTGCACGGTCATCTTTACGCAAAGGACCGCGTGCATTTCGAGGGCGAACAGAAGACATTCAGCGGCGCATTGTGCGACAATGCCAAACTGCGCGACCACCACGCACAATTGTTTTTGATCAACCTTGTGTGGAACACTCGTGGCGAACGTCAGTGTTTTCAGTTCGGCCCGACCGATACCCAGTTTGCCAGCTGGGATCTGGCCAAGGACCCGAATGCGCAGATCAGCGTCATTTCCGGCGCCTGGGCCATTCCGCTGTTCCAGTCGAACCGCAATTTTTCGGACATTCGTGCAGAGGCGGCAGAGCTTCAGCGTATCGAAAGCGAACATATCAACGCCCTGCGGTCACCCTATGCGAAGGCACGGGTGCGGGTCTGGACGCTTGCCGATTTCATCGAAACCCCGATGGAGGCGCTGCAAACCGTGCTGGATGAAATGAGGGCCAAAAACCTGCGGCATGTGACGGAGGCCCCGAAGATGGCTGATCTGTCCGGGTTTGGCCAGTTTTTGCAGAACCTCAAAAATCAGGGGATGCACCCCTATCTGATGGGGGATTTCCCTGCCGACAGCGCCCCCACCAATGATCGCCCGACACGGCGCAGACCCTATCTGGTACGGTAAGAATGACCCAATTTGACAGTTTCGTGGTCTTTGCAGAAATGCGGACAGGGTCCAATTTTCTTGAGGCAAACCTGAACGCTCTGGACGGGGTGACCTGCCATGGGGAGGCTTTCAACCCCTATTTTATCGGCTATCCCAACCGCAAGACCTGTCTGGGATATACTGCCGAACAACGAGATGCGAACCCTGAGGCTTTGTTCGATGCCGTTGTGGCGGCGCAGGGCATGAACGGGTTCAGGTACTTCAGCGATCACGACATGCGCGTCTTCGATGCGATCATCAAGAATCGGCGGTGTGCCAAGATTGTTCTGACCCGCAACCCCGCCGAAAGCTACGTCAGCTACAAGATCGCAAAAGCCACCCAGCAGTGGAAGTTAAGCGATGTCAAAAGCCACCGGAGCGAGACCATCAGATTTGACGCCGATGAATTCGACGATCACATCACGCGGCTGCAGCACTTCCAGATCAGGTTGCTGAACGCCCTTCAGACATCCGGACAAACGGCATTCTATGTAGACTACGAAGATTTGCAGAACGTGGATGTGATGAACGGGGTTGCACGGTTTCTTGGGGTTCCGGACAGGCTGAAGGCGCTGGACAGTTCGTTGAAAAAGCAAAACCCCGGGTCGTTGGCGGATAAGGTTGAAAACTTCGGGGATATGGCCGCGGCTCTGGCGCGGGCGGACCGGTTCAACCTCACGCGCACGCCCAATTTTGAACCCCGCCGCGGACCGTCTGTTCCCGGCTATCTGGCAGCCCCGACAGCACCTTTGTTGTTCATGCCCATCAAATCCGGACCCACACAAACCGTGACAGCATGGCTGGCCGGACTTGATGATGCGCAACCGGATGACCTGATTGGCAAGTTCACGCAGAAATCCTTGCGGACATGGAAACGCGACCGCCCCGGCCACCGGACATTTACGGTTTTGCGGCATCCTGTCGCCCGCGCGCACGCCGCATTCAGTGCAAAAATCCTCTCCGATAAGGAAGGCAGTTTCACCAAGATCAGAACGGTCCTGCGCAACCAGTTCAAACTGCCGATCCCGGCGCGCTATCCGGATGCCAAATACGGCGTGGCAGAACACAAGGACGCGTTTCTGGCCTTTTTGAAGTTCCTTAAGGCGAACCTGTCGTCACAGACCAACATCCGCGTGGATGCCCATTGGGCCACGCAGGCGCAGGTTCTTGAAGGATACGCCGAATTCGGCACACCGGATTTCGTATTGCGTGAAGACGACCTTGAAGAAAGCCTTGCCATCATGGCCGCGCAAATTGGCAAAACGACAATGCCCCAGATTGATGCCGAAACGGATAGTCATGCACCATTGTTGAAAGAGATCTATTCAGCCGAGATCGAGGCAGCCGTCCGGGACGTCTACCAACGCGACTATGTCGCATTCGGGTTTGGCGATTACGGCAGCTAGGCTGCCTGCGCCGCGCTCATCTCTGTCAGGATCGTGTAGATCGTGGACGGGTCTTCATTGGCGCGCAGCTTGGTGCAGATGTTTTCATCCCGCAATGTCCGCGACACCAGCGCCAGCGCCTTGAGGTGTTCGACACCGGCGTCTTGCGGCGCAAACAG
This sequence comes from Pseudooctadecabacter sp., assembly GCF_020627745.1. Taxonomy (GTDB): domain Bacteria; phylum Pseudomonadota; class Alphaproteobacteria; order Rhodobacterales; family Rhodobacteraceae; genus Octadecabacter. The sequence continues at coordinate 45,608 of NZ_JAHDGE010000005.1, read as the reverse complement.
GGCAAACGCCAGATCAATCGGCTGACGATCCACAGCGTCAAAATCAATCGACTTTTTCAGACGCAGGAACAGACCGCAGACCTTGGTCAAACCCGGCAGTCGGGCATGGGGCAAAGCAACGCCATGCCCCACACCTGTTGGTCCCAGACTTTCACGATCCATCAGGGCATCGACCACGGTTGTATGGTCCAGCCCAAAACAGCTTTCTGCCATATCGCCAAGGTCATGAAACAGCCGCTTTTTGCTGGTGGCTGATGCAATCACCTTAATACCCGTTGCCGGAAGGATATCCTGAATGGTCATGTCATTCCCCGAACGAACCATGGTTCGTTCTAGCTCGCGTTGCGGGGGTCAATCCAGCCGATGTTGCCGTCATCACGGCGATACACCACGTTGATCCCTTTGTTTCCCTCATTCCGAAACACAAGTACCGGCGCATCAGCGAGTTCCATTTGCATCACCGCTTCCCCAACGGAGAGAGACGGGATTTTGGTTTCCATCTCTGCTACAATCATGGAACTGACGCCGTCCGGTTCATTATCTTCCGACTCAGTCTGTGAGGCGAGGATATAGGACCCCGCATCGGAGAGTTCAACCGGTTGTGATCGCCCGTTGTGGTGGTCTTTCAGGCGGCGCTTGTACCGCCTGAGTTGTTTTTCCATTTTCTCGGATGCGCTGTCAAAAGCAGCATAGATTTCAGTATCTTTGCCCTTGGCTTGCGCCGTTAGACCGGTCGAAAGATGCACCACAGCTTCGCACACGTATTCATGTGCGCTTTTGGAAAAGACGATATTTGCGTCGGTCGGGCGGCCTGCATATTTGCTGAAAACCTCCCCCATTTCAGTCTGCACATGGGTTTGCAGGGCTTCGCCAATGTCGATTTGCTTTCCTGTGATCTGATAGCGCATCTTTTCTCCTTCATTTCAATGCAGACAATAGGGGCGTGGGAACCGTTAAGGGTTCGTAAAATCAGGCCGGAATTGTCAGAAATGATGACAGTGGGGCGGTTGTGTGCGACCGGCGCCCGTAAGGCGCGTTGCCGACCACATGTGAAACCGTGACTGTCATCCCCTGCATTGGGCGCCCAAATTGACGATCTGTCAATGGGCGGGGTGTCACATCAGGTCACACGGAAGGAATTGCCAAGATACACGCGACGGACGTTTTCATCCTCGACCACCTCCTTCGTGGTGCCGGACATGAGGATTTTACCGTCGTGCAAGATGTAGGCACGGTCGACAATCTGAAGGGTTTCCTGAACGTTGTGGTCGGTGATCAGGACGCCGATCCCGCGATTTTTCAGGTCGGCCGTCAGGGCGCGGATTTCGCCGACAGCAATCGGATCAACCCCCGCAAACGGTTCGTCGAGAAGGACATAATTGGGATCAGCGGCCAGACAACGTGCGATTTCGGCGCGCCGGCGTTCCCCCCCCGAAAGGGCCATGGCCGGTGCACGCCGGATGTGACCGATGTTGAATTCCGACAGCAATTCTTCCAGCCGTTCGCGGCGGCGCGTGCGGTCGGGTTCTGCAATTTCAAGAATCGACAAAATGTTGTCTTCTACATTCAGCCCGCGGAAGATCGACATTTCCTGCGGCAGATAACCGATGCCCAGCTTGGCGCGGCGATACATCGGCAGGGCCGTCACATCGCGACCGTCCACAACCACATTGCCGCCTTCGGGTGTCACAAGACCGGCGATAGAATAGAAACAGGTCGTCTTGCCGGACCCGTTTGGTCCAAGAAGGGCCACGACCTCTCCCCGTCCGAGATGCATCGACACGTCGCGGATGACCAGCCTTTTGCGGTAGCTTTTGCGCAGGTTGACGACCCGCAGGCCGACGTCGCCGTCTGTGACGGTCAGGTCCGGCATCAGTTCCCGCCTTGCGTCAGGATCGTGCGTACACGCCCTTCCATCTGCGCCGCCCCCGTCGTGAGGTTGATCCGCATTGTGTCCGCCGAGATGGCACTTGCCCCTTGGGTCAAAAGAACATCCCCGTTCATCGTCAGGGTGCCTGCATCAAGATTGTAGTCCGCGCTTTGCGCCTCTGCCGCTTCGGTATCGGTCACAAAGGTCACGCCGCCTGTGGCGCTCAACCGGCTGATGTCCCCCGCCGTTCCGTCATAGATGACTTCGACACGGCCAGCCGACAGACGCAACTGACCCTGACCCAGCACAACATTTCCTTCGAAGATCGCAGTGCCGCTGTTCTGATCCACTGTCAGATTGTCGGCCGTAATCTCCACAGGCGCTGCGGGGTCCGCGCTGATCCCTCCAAGATTGAGATTGGTTTGGGCCGCGAGCGGAGCCGCAAGGATCATGGTCGCCACAAACAGGGCAGATTTCAAAAGCGTCACGTGCACTCTCCGTTAGGGTTGGGGTGTGTATACCAGCCGGACACCGTTTTGGAACACCATCACTTGTCCGGTGTCCGTATCCGGTGTTTCAATGACCAGCTGCCCCGCTGTCAGCGCGCCAAACGGGGCCTGCACCTCAAGCGGGCCATCGCTGATGATGCGCCCTGTGGTCAGGTTGGCGGATATGCCTGCGGTCTCCATCTCATACCCGTTCGAGGTCTCAAGATGGGCCAGTCCCGTAAGGCGGGCGGTGTTGTTGATGTTGTCGATCTCACCCATACCCGCGCGGATGTCGATGACGGTGCCGTCGGCGGATTGAATGTTGGCGGTCATCGCCTCGACCGACAGGACGTCCCCCTGCGGCTTGGCCGTTCGGGCCGCCAGATTGATGATTGATCCATCATCCGCCACGCCCGACAGTTGCGGGCCGGACAGGCGCGGTTCGCGGGCGATGTCCTCGATCTCGGCGTAGGGGATGGTGCTGTCCTGTGTCGGGGCGCGGGCAAACAGAAAGATTGTGGACATCAGCGCCAGTGCGGCCAGCGGAAGCGTGACCTTCAAGAACCCGACAAACTGTGAATAGCTTTCGTCGCCGAACATTTACACCACGCCTGCACGGAGGCAGTCGTGAATGTGGAGAATACCTGTCACATCCAAAGACCCCTCGGGGTCCACGACAAACAGACAGGTGATCTTGCGGTCCTGCATCACGTTCACAGCCTCTTCGGCCAGCGCATCAGGACCTATGGTGCGGGGGTCACGCGTCATGACTTGCCCCGCGGTCAGATCCAGCAAACCGGCCATGTTCCGACGCAAGTCGCCGTCGGTCACGATGCCGCAAAGGTAGCCTGCCTTATCGAGAACACCAACCACGCCGAACCCCTTCTGGCTGATCATCAGCAGGGTATCGCTCATGGGGGTGGAGGTCGTGACCAGCGGCAGGGCGTCACCTGCGTGCATCAGATCGCCCACACGGGCCAGTTGCGCGCCCAGTTTGCCGCCCGGATGAAACTGACGGAAGTTTTCAGCGGAAAAATCACGGTGCTCCATCAGAGCCACGGCGAGGGCATCGCCCAGCGCCAGCGTCATGGTGGTAGAAGTGGTCGGCACCACGCCGGTGCCACAAGCCTCGGGTGTTTTTGGCATCGCCAGAAGGATATCACTGAACCGCGCCAAAGTGCTTTCAGGTTTGCTGGTGATCCCGATCAGGGGAATATCGAACCGCTGGGTATAGGCCAGAAGATTGGCCAGTTCAGGTGCCTCGCCGGAATTGGAAATGGCAAGGACAACATCCTGTTTTGTCACCATGCCAAGATCACCGTGGGATGCTTCTGCGGGGTGGACGAACTGTGCGGGGGTTCCGGTACTGGCCAGCGTGGCCGCGATTTTTCGGGCGATGTGGCCCGACTTTCCGATCCCGGACACCACCACGCGCCCCTGCGCCTTGAGGATGGTTTCAACGGCGTCGGTCAGGGTTGCGTCAAGGGCGTCTGCCAGCCCGGACAGGGCTGCGGCCTCTTCGCGGATGACCCGCCGCGCCGTGTCCAGAAACCGTCCCATCAGTGCGAAAAGATGTCCTGTTCCGGCCAGCCCGCCAGATCAAGCGTCGCGCGCATGGGCAAGAAGTCAAAACAGGCTTGCGCCATGTCCATCCGGCCCTCACGGGTCATGCGCTCGTTCAGCTTGTCGCGCAGCTGATGCAGGTACAAAACGTCGGATGCGGCATAGTCCAGCTGGGCGGCGGTCAGGGTTTCCGCGCCCCAGTCCGATTGCTGCTGGAATTTTGAGATATCGACAGACAGCAGTTCCTGAAGCAGGTTCTTCAACCCGTGGCGGTCCGTGTAGGTCCGCACCAGTTTGCTGGCGATCTTGGTGCAATAAACAGGCGCGGCGGTGGTGCCAAAGGCGTTGGCCATCGCGGCGATATCGAACCGGCCAAAGTGAAAGAGTTTCAGGACATCGCGATCTGCCAGCATCTTGCACAGGTTCGGGGCCTCGGTCTGGCCCTTTTCGACCTGGATCAAGTGGCAATCGCCATCGCCGCCCGACATCTGGATCAGACACAGACGGTCGCGGTGGGGGTTCAGGCCCATTGTCTCGCAATCAATGGCCACGACAGGGCCAAGGTCGAGGCCGTCGGGCAGGTCATTTTTGTAAAGATGGTTTGTCATGTGATCTGTCTACCTTCCGTTGTGGGGGAAGTGAATGGTGCCCAGAAGAGGACTCGAACCTCCACGTCCATACAGACACCAGCACCTGAAGCTGGCGCGTCTACCAATTCCGCCATCTGGGCACAGATCACGTGAGGGGGCGTTTAAGATGGTGAGGCAGGCCTGTCAACGGGATTCGGCGGGGATTCTGGCTGGTTTGGGATTTTGAGTATTTGAAGCAAAACGAAGCAGAACCGGTGCGGCCATATCGACCTTGTTTCTTAAGGGTCGTGGGGGTAGATCGGGGGAAAGTCAGCCCGAGGGAAATTTTGTCATGTCCAAGCTTGTCACCATCTACGGCGGGTCCGGTTTTGTCGGTCGCTATATCGCGCGGCGTCTGGCCAAGGATGGCTGGCGCATTCGCGTGGCGGTGCGCAACCCCAATGAGGCCATGTTTGTGAAGCCATACGGCGCTGTGGGGCAGGTGGAACCGGTGTTCTGCAATATCCGTGATGACGCCTCTGTGCGGTCCGTGATGACGGGGGCCGATGCGGTGGTGAACTGCGTTGGCGTTCTGGATGAAGTTGGCAAAAACACGTTTGAAGCGGTTCAGGCGGACGGGGCCGAGCGTATTGCCCGCATCGCAGCAGAGCAGGGTGTGGCGGCGATGGTGCAGATTTCCGCCATTGGCGCGGATGCGGATGCGGACAGCGAATATGCGCAAACCAAGGCCGCCGGTGAGGCGGGTGTGTTGCGTCACATGCCGGAGGCGATGATTTTGCGGCCTTCGATCATTTTCGGGATGGAAGATGAATTCTTCAACCGGTTTGCGGGCATGTCGCGCTTTGGTCCGGTCCTGCCGGTCGTCGGTGCTGAAACGCGGTTTCAGCCGGTCTATGTGGATGATGTTGCGAAAGCGGCTGCCCTGGGTGTGAACGGCGATGCGCGGGGCATTTATGAACTGGGCGGGCCTGATGTGCATACGTTCCGCGAATTGATGCAGCAGATGTTGGACATCGTGCGACGTCGTCGTTTGGTCCTGAACATTCCGTTCTGGATGGCGCGGGTCATGGCGTTCGGGTTCCGTGTTGTGCGGTTCCTGACGTTGGGTCTGGTGCGCGGGCCGCTGACGGCGGATCAGGTGAAAAACCTTGCCGTGGATAATGTGGTGGCTGAGGATGCCAAAACCTTTGCCGATCTTGGCATTGCCCCCACGGCGATGGAAGCGGTTTTGCCGGATTATCTGTGGCGGTTCCGGCCCAGCGGGCAGTATGACGCGATCAAGGAAAGCGCCAGAAACCTGAAGGTTTAGGCGTAGGCGATCCAGAGAAGGATCAGCCCGAGGATCACGCGGTAGATCACGTAGGGCGTGAAGCTGACGGATCTGAGCAGACGCATCATCAAAGCAAGGGCTGCGAGGGCGGCGACAAAGGCCAGTGCGGCGGCTACGGCGCCGTCGCGGGCGGCTTGTGCGTCGGCGGTTGAGGCGACTTCCGCCCCGATAAGCACACCCGAGGCGATGATTGTGGGAATCGACATCAACATGGCCAGTTTCGCGCCGTCTTCGCGGGCGTAGCCCAGTCGGCGGGCGGCGGTGATTGTGATGCCGCTGCGGGAGGTGCCGGGGATAAGCGAGATGGCTTGCCACAGTCCCATGGTGAAGGCGTGTTTTAACGTCCAATCGCTGGCCTTGCGGGTGGTGGCGCCGGTTTGGTCCGCCCAGTAGAGGACCAATCCGAAAATCAGCATCGTCCAGCCGATCACCGCCATGGACCGCATCATGTCGTCCAGACCGGTGAGTTTGAGGATCAGCCCGAAGATCACCACGGGGATCGTGGCGATGATCAGACACAGCGCGAGAAACGCGCCTTGGGTGTCGATTTTACCGCGCAAAAGGCGGGTGAGGCCAAAGAGCGCAGCACGGACGTCGGACCAGAAATAGAGGATCACTGCAAAGAGCGTGCCGATATGAACGGCGACGTCGATGACCTGTCCCTGATCGTCCATACCCGTCAGTTGGGGCAGTAAAATAAGGTGGCCGGACGAGGACACGGGTAGAAATTCTGTGATCCCCTGGATCAAGGCGGCGAGGACGAGTGTGAGGAGGGGCATGGATCATCCGATTCGTTTTGTTCTTTGTAAAACAAACGGATTCAGGTGAAAGAGACATGATAAGTCCGCATCGGTCCTAAAAAATCACCGATTGCGCGAAATCTGGCTTGCCATCGGAGCAAAAACTAACAATTAGGTAAACTATACTGACTTTTCTTTCCGTGAATGGGGGATTAGAGAGGCGGTTCAGAATTTATGTTCGGAGGAATGTCCTGTGGCTGGTCAAAAGATGCTGAAGTTCACGAAGGTGGAACGGGATATGCCGGAGAAGCGGCCCCCTAATCTACGCACAGAAGATTTCGGAGAGATTTACGCAGAGTTCGCCACGGCCAAGGCCGAAGAACAGGCGAGCCGGTGCAGCCAGTGTGGCGTGCCCTATTGCCAGTCCCATTGTCCGCTGCACAACAACATCCCTGACTGGCTGCGCATGACTGCGGAGGGCCGTCTGGAAGAAGCCTATGAGCTGAGCCAGGCGACAAACACCTTCCCCGAAATCTGTGGCCGAATCTGCCCGCAGGACCGGTTGTGCGAAGGCAATTGTGTGATCGAACAATCGGGTCATGGCACGGTCACGATCGGGTCCGTGGAAAAGTACATCACCGACACCGCGTTCGAGCAGGGCTGGGTGAAACCCATCCGCCCCCACACCGAACGCCCCGAGAGTGTGGGCATCATCGGCGCGGGCCCAGGCGGGTTGGCAGCGGCGGATATGCTGCGCCGTCAGGGCGTGCAGGTTACGGTTTATGACCGCTATGATCGCGGGGGCGGTTTGCTGACCTACGGCATCCCCGGCTTCAAGCTGGAAAAGGATGTCGTGATGAAACGCATGGCGCAGCTGGAAGATGGCGGCGTTGAATTTGTGCTGAACTGCAATGTGGGTGAAGACATCTCGTTCGATGCAATCCGGGGCAAGCATGAGGCCGTGCTGATCGCCACCGGCGTCTATAAAACAAGGGCTTTGGAGGCCCCCGGCGTGGACAACGACGGGATTGTCCGCGCGATTGATTATCTGACGGCCAGCAACCGCAAAAGCTTTGGCGATGACGTGGAAGAGTTCGACAGTGGCGAGCTGAACGCCGAAGGAAAACGCGTTGTCGTCATCGGTGGCGGGGACACGGCGATGGACTGTGTGCGCACGGCGATCCGTCAGGGGGCGCGCTCTGTCAAATGTCTGTACCGCCGCGACCGTGCGAATATGCCGGGGTCCCAACGTGAGGTTCAGAACGCCGAGGAAGAGGGCGTGGAATTTGTCTGGCTGGCCGCGCCCAACGGGTTTGCGGGCAATGCGGACGGGCCTGCGCGGGCCGTTGAAATGCCCAATTCCGTAACCGGCGTGAAGGTGCAGAAAATGCGTCTTGGCCAGCCTGATGCGACGGGCCGTCAATCGCCCGAATTGATCGACGGCAGCGACTATGTTGAAGACGCCGATCTGGTGGTTCAGGCGCTGGGCTTTGAGCCTGAGGATTTGCCGAAACTTTGGGGTGTGGACGGGTTGGAAGTGACCCGTTGGGGCACCATCAAAGCGGCGTTCAACACCGGTGAGACGAGCCTTGAGGGGGTCTATGCGGCGGGTGACATTGTACGTGGTGCGAGCCTTGTGGTGTGGGCGATCAAGGACGGGCGCGAGGCCGCCGATGCGATCATGGATTACCTGAGCCAAGGGGCGTCTGTGGCCGCCGAATAGGGCTGTGACAGGCGTATGCCCAGCGTACACAACCTGTACACAGGGCGTATGTACACCGGCAGGCGCGTGCCGTGCCGATAGGACAGTAGGACTGACATGGAGTGTGAAGGAATGATGAAGACGACAGTGACCATCGCCCTGCTGGCCGCAAGCCCAGTGGCCGCGCAGCAGTTTTCCCTTCCGCAGGGGTGTGAGGGCTACCTTACGATCCAGACGGCGTCGTGTAACGTGTCGCACCATTTCATTTGCGACTTTGACGCAGAGGGCGAACAGCGCCGCGCGACGCTGGATGAAGAGGGGCTGACCTATGTTGGCAAGATCAATTCGGAGGCCGAGTGGGTCGAGAGTTTTCATCTGCGGTCGGGGCATACCGAACAGCTGACGTCATCGGCGGACCGCATGATGATGACGGACCTGTTGGCCGGTGACGTGGACACATGGGATTTCACCACCTCAAGCGACGAGATCGGTGACAGCCAGTATGTGGGCTTTGACCAGTTGACCGGTGAGAGCGTGGTCATTGATGGCGTGACCTTGTTGCGCACGGAATATGCGCTGACGGCCTTTGATGAGAACGGTGAGGAAACGTGGCGGTCGGCGGGCAACGAATTTGTGCATCCCGAATGGCGCATGTTTATCGGTGGCACGAGCACCTACACCACCAGCAACGGCACCTTTGACAGCGATGACACGCCTGTTGAGTTTATCTTTCCGGGGGAGGACGGGTTTCTGTCTGTGAACCCGAAACACGGATGCGGGGTCGAAATGTCGTCGTTTGACGCCTCCCCCCTGATTATCCCAGCAGCGAACTGAATTTTACCGCCCCCCGCGGGGCCGGACCGAGGAGAACAGCATGACCAAGTATGATGACGCATGGGCCGAGGCCGAACGCACGAAGCGTGAATGGATGGCGCAGAACGGCCTGTATGACGAGGCCGATGAAAAGGCCAACTGTGGTGTGGGTCTGGTTGTGTCCATTGACGGCAAGAAAAGCCGGTCGGTTGTGGAAAACGGCATTTCCGCGCTGAAGGCGATCTGGCATCGCGGGGCTGTGGATGCGGACGGCAAGACGGGCGATGGCGCGGGCATTCACGTGCAGATTCCGTTCAAGTTCTTCGGTGAACAGGTGGAACGCACGGGCCACACCCTGCGGGACGGTGAAATGCTGGCCGTGGGTCAGGTGTTCCTGCCGCGCACGGATTTTGGCGCACAGGAAACCTGCCGGACCATTGTCGAGACCGAAGTCCTGCGGATGGGCTATTACATCTATGGCTGGCGCCATGTGCCCGTGAACATCGACTGTCTGGGTGAAAAGGCCAACGCGACGCGGCCCGAGATTGAGCAGATTTTGATTTCGAACTCCAAAGGCGTGGATGAGGAGACGTTCGAGCGTGAATTGTACGTCATCCGTCGCCGGATTGAGAAAGCCGCAGCAGCTGCGGGGATCAACGGGCTGTATCTGGCGTCTTTGTCGTGCCGGTCGATTATCTACAAGGGGATGATGCTGGCCGAGCAGGTGGCGGAGTTTTACCCGGACCTGCTGGACGAACGCTTCATCTCGGCCTTTGCGATTTATCACCAGCGGTATTCGACGAACACCTTCCCGCAGTGGTGGTTGGCGCAGCCGTTCCGCATGTTGGCCCACAATGGGGAGATCAACACGCTGAAGGGCAACCTGAACTGGATGAAATCCCATGAGATTCGCATGGCGTCGTCGACCTTCGGGGATATGGCTGAGGATGTGAAGCCTGTGGTTGCGGGCGGGTCGTCCGATTCGGCGGCTTTGGATGCGGTGTTCGAGGTGCTGGTGCGTGCCGGTCGGTCTGCGCCTATGGCGAAGACCATGTTGGTCCCTGAAAGCTGGTCGAAGCAGGCGACGGAACTGCCGCAGTCGTGGCGCGATATGTATTCCTACTGCAATTCGGTGATGGAGCCTTGGGATGGTCCGGCGGCATTGGCGATGACGGACGGGCGCTGGGTCTGTGCCGGTCTGGACCGGAACGGGCTGCGCCCCATGCGGTATGTGGTGACCGGGGATGGCCTGCTGATCGCCGGGTCCGAGGCCGGGATGGTCCCGATCAACGAGGCCGATGTCGTGGAAAAAGGCGCGCTGGGCCCCGGTCAGATGATCGGTGTGCACATGGGCAAGGGGGCGCTGTTCCATGATGAGGAACTGAAAGACAAGATGGCGGCCGCGCTGCCGTTCGGTGACTGGGTCGGCAAGATCAATGAGCTGGACGATGAACTGGGTGCCGTGACCGAAAGCCCGCTTTATGCGGGGGCCGAGTTGCGCAAGCGCCAGATCGCCGCCGGGTACACCATTGAGGAGCTGGAGAACATTCTGGCGCCCATGGCCGAGGACGCCAAAGAGGCGTTGGCGTCGATGGGGGATGACACGCCCTCTGCCGTGTTGTCGGAAAAATACCGTCCGCTGAGCCATTTCTTCCGCCAGAATTTCAGTCAGGTGACGAACCCGCCGATTGACAGCTTGCGCGAGTTCCGCGTGATGTCTTTGAAGACGCGGTTCGGGAACCTCAAGAACGTGCTGGATGAGGATTCGTCGCAGACGGAAATCCTTGTGCTGGACAGCCCGTTTGTGGGCAATGCGCAGTGGGATGCGCTGCAAGGCGCGTTCAATGCGTCCTGTGTCGAGATTGATTGTACCTTCCCCGCCAACGGTGAACGGGGTGCCTTGGAAGAGGGCCTGAAACGTATTCGGGCCGAGGCTGAGGATGCGGTGCGGTCCGGTGCGGGGCATCTGACCCTGACGGACCAACATCAGGGTGAGGGCCGTGTGCCCATGCCGATGATTCTGGCGACCTCAGCGGTGCACAGCTGGCTGACCCGCAAGGGGCTGCGGACGTTCACATCGCTGAACGTGCGGTCTGCGGAATGTATCGACCCGCATTATTTCGCCGTGCTGATCGGCTGTGGTGCCACGGTGGTGAACGCCTATCTGGCTGAGGACAGTCTTGATGACCGGATTGAACGGGGCCTGCTGGATTGCACGTTGACCGAGGCTGTCGCGCGGTATCGCAATGCCATCGACCAAGGTCTGTTGAAGATCATGGCGAAGATGGGGATTTCTGTGATCTCAAGCTATCGCGGGGGTCTGAACTTTGAGGCTGTTGGCCTGTCGCGTGCCATGGTCGCCGAATATTTCCCCGGCATGCAGAGCCGGATTTCCGGCATTGGTGTGACCGGTATCCAGCGCAAGGTGGAAGAGGTGCATCAGGCCGGTTGGCGGGGTGGCAAGGACGTGCTGCCAATCGGTGGTTTCTACAAGGCGCGACGTCAGGGCGAAAAGCACGCTTGGGAAGCACAGACCATGCACCTGATGCAGCAGGCCTGTAACCGTGCGTCTTATGAACTGTGGAAGCAGTATTCAGGTGCCATGCAGGGCAATCCGCCGATCCACCTGCGTGATCTGCTGGCGATCAAGCCCATGGGCAAGAAGGTTCCGATTGAGGAGGTGGAATCCATCACCTCAATCCGCAAACGGTTCGTGACGCCGGGCATGTCGCTGGGCGCGCTGTCGCCAGAGGCGCATAAGACGTTGAACGTGGCGATGAACCGGATTGGCGCGAAGTCCGACAGTGGTGAGGGTGGTGAAGATCCGGCACATTTCGTGCCGGAGCCTAATGGCGACAACCCGTCTGCGAAGATCAAGCAGGTGGCGTCGGGGCGTTTTGGTGTCACGGCTGAATACCTGAACCAGTGTGAAGAACTTGAAATCAAGGTCGCGCAGGGGGCCAAGCCCGGTGAGGGCGGCCAGCTGCCCGGCATGAAGGTCACCGACCTGATCGCGCGGCTGCGGCATTCGACCAAGGGTGTGACGCTGATTTCACCGCCGCCGCACCACGACATCTATTCGATCGAAGACCTTGCGCAGCTGATCTACGACCTCAAACAGATCAACCCGCGCTGTAAGGTGACGGTGAAGCTGGTGGCGTCCTCTGGCGTTGGTACGATTGCTGCCGGTGTGGCCAAGGCCAAGGCCGATGTGATCCTGATTTCGGGGCACAATGGCGGCACGGGGGCATCGCCTGCGACCAGCATTAAATATGCTGGCCTGCCGTGGGAGATGGGCCTGACCGAGGCGCATCAGGTTCTGGCGATGAACAACCTGCGGGATCGTGTGACCCTGCGGACCGATGGGGGCCTGCGCACGGGGCGTGACATTGTCATGGCCGCGATGCTGGGGGCCGAGGAATACGGGATCGGCACCGCTGCGCTGATCGCCATGGGCTGCATCATGGTGCGTCAGTGCCAAAGCAACACCTGCCCCGTGGGTGTCTGTACGCAGGATGAGGCGTTGCGCGATAAGTTCACCGGCACTGCGGACAAGGTTGTGAACCTGATTACGTTCTATGCCACCGAAGTGCGCGAGATTTTGGCCGAGATTGGCGCGCGGTCCTTGGATGAGGTGATTGGCCGTGCGGACCTGTTGGATCAGGTCAGCCGTGGGTCGGCGCATCTGGATGATCTGGATTTGAACCCGCTGCTGATCACCGTCGATGGGGCGAAAGACATCGTTTATGACCGCAACAAGCCACGCAATGCCGTGCCTGATACGCTGGATGCACAGATCGTGCAGGATGCGGCGCGGTTCCTCAACGATGGGGAAAAGATGCAGCTGGAATATGCGGTGCAGAACACGTTGCGGACCATCGGGACGCGCACGTCGAGCCACATTGTCCAGAACTTCGGGATGCGGAACAGCCTGCAGCCGGACCATCTGACGGTGAAGTTGAAAGGATCGGCCGGTCAATCCTTGGGGGCCTTTGCGGCACCGGGGTTGAAGCTGGAAGTGTCGGGGGATGCCAACGACTATGTCGGCAAGGGTCTGTCCGGCGGCACGGTTGTGGTGCGGCCGCCTATGGCGAGCCCGCTGGTCGCATCCGAGAATACGATCATCGGCAACACGGTGCTGTATGGTGCGACAGACGGTTATCTGTTTGCCGCAGGGCGTGCGGGGGAACGGTTTGCCGTGCGCAATTCCGGCGCGAAGGTGGTGATCGAGGGCTGCGGGTCCAACGGGTGTGAATACATGACCGGTGGTGTTGCGGTGATCCTTGGGTCCATTGGCGCGAACTTCGGTGCGGGGATGACGGGCGGTATGGCCTATCTGTATGATCCGCAGCGTGAGGCTGATGCCCTGATCAACATGGAAACGCTTGTGACCTGTCCGGTGGGCGTTGACCATTGGGAAACGCAGTTGCGTGGACTGGTTGAGAGGCATCATGCGGAAACAGGCAGCCGGAAGGCCGCCGACATCCTGCAAAACTGGGACACGGAGCTTGGCAACTTTGTGCAGGTCTGCCCCAAGGAAATGCTGATCCATCTGCCGGCCCCGTTGGGGGTGGAGGAAACAGCGGTTCCTGCGGAATAGGCCCTGCACAGGCGACGCGCATATCCCCCGTCCTTGGATAAAAGGGCGGGGGTTTTCTATTTTCGGTGCCTGACGCTGCGTCAAACATTCGTCACAGTTTTCGGGGGCGGGCCGAGGGTCGGCTTTGTGGTGCGCCCGTATGTTCTTTTGGTAAAACTGTTGCGTTACAAGGCGTTACCGCGCGTTGGATTGTTTCGTTCAGCGAAACGATCCGGTGGATTGTTCACAAATTAACCTTAATGGTTCCTGAATAAGACCGCTTTGCACGGGGATATTGGCCGCACGAGTACAGAGTGCAGGTGCAGTATGCCGACGACATATACAGATCAGTTTTTCACGTTTGACCCCGCCAACCCGCCCCCCGGCGGGACGCCCGTCAGCTTTGTCAATCTGACGTTGACCGACCAGAATGACGATGGCGATATCGACCAATTTGACGGGGATGCAGTGGACGGGTCGGACGTTACAGCGTCCTATCCGGGCGATACCGTGACGATCACTGTCGCGGGTGTTGGCAACATCACCTATGTGGGGATCACGTTTTATCTGGCAGATGGCCAGCGTGTCTTTACCCCGACGGACGGGCAGGTCCTGCAGGACGGGACATTGTTTGACGCAAGTTTCGTCTTTCCCGACGGGCCGCTGGATGTGGGCGACCTCGGGCCGCCGTGTTTTGCCGCAGGTACGCGGATAGATACGGTGGACGGGGCTGTGCCTGTCGAACAGATCGAGGTTGGCGATTTGGTTGAGACGATGGACCATGGCCTGCAACCTGTGCGGTGGCACGGGGTCCGGTCTGTGGCGGCCATGGGGCGGTTGGCGCCGATCCGGTTTGCGGCGGGGTCCATTGGCAATGCGCGCCCGCTTTGGGTGTCGCCGCAGCACAAGATGCTGGTCACCGGCTGGCGCGCCGAGGTGCTGTTCGGTGAAGCGGAGGTCCTTGTCGCGGCGCAGCATCTTGTCAATCACGACACGATCTGTCGCCAGCCCCAAAGGCAGGTGTCCTACCACCATCTGATGTTTGACAGCCATGAGGTGATTTTCGCGGAGGCCGCCCCCAGCGAAAGCTTTTTCCCCGGTCCGCAGATTATGTCCGATGAGGATTTGCACCACGAAATCCAGGCCGTTTTTCCGCAGATGGTGCATCATGCGCATGCGGGTTGGGCGCTGGCCCGTCCCACGGTGACCGCGCGGGAGGCAAAGGTGCTTTGCGGTGACACGATGCTGGCGGCGTGACACAGAATGGTTGACCGTGCAGTCCTGTTGGGGGAATGACAGATATGGCACGCAAGACCCCCAAAAAAAGCACACGGACCGTCAGGCTGCGGGAACGACCCGGACGTTTGATGCGTTGGATGCTGCGTTATCTTCTTCGAGGGATTTTGATTGTGATTGCTTTGGCTTTCGTCGCGACATTGACATTTTCTGCCGTGAACCCGCCGACCACCCCGTATATGTTCGCCGAAGGGCGACGGGTGGGCGGCGTCAACCAGACCTGGGTCCCGATCGAGCAGATCGCCCCGTCGATGGCGCGGTCTGCCGTGGCCGCAGAGGACGCCAATTTCTGCACACACTGGGGTCTGGACCTGACCGCCATTCGTGCCGCACTTGCCGACGGGGGCAACCGTGGCGGGTCGACGATTTCGCAGCAGGTGGTCAAGAATGTCTATCTGTGGCAGGGCCGGTCGTGGTTGCGCAAGTCGCTGGAGGCGTTGATGACGCCACTGGTGGAGGCTGTGTGGTCCAAGGAACGCATCCTTGAGGTGTATCTGAACGTCGCCGAATTTGACGAAGGCGTCTTTGGTGTCGAGGCGGCGGCGGTCCATTATTTCGGAGTGCAGGCGAAGGATTTGTCCGACGTGCAGGCGGCGCGTCTGGCGGCGATCCTGCCCGCACCCAAAAGCAGGTCGGCATCGCAGCCGACGTCCTTTGTGCAACGCCGTGCCACGAGCATCCGGGACGGGGCCGCAACGATTGCAGCGGATGGTCGCGCGGGATGCTTTGAATAGCTGACACGGGATTGTAACGGTCCACCTCATGGGGCATTGAAGGAACACACCTGATTTGGGGCCCGAGATGAACCGACTGTACCATTATCCGCTGTCTCCGTTTTCGCGCAAGGTGAGGTTGAGCCTTGCCGAGAAGCGGATCGAGGTGGAACTGGTCGAAGAGCGCTATTGGGAGCAGGACGCGGATTTCCTGCGCCGCAATCCGGCCGGAAAGGTGCCGGTGCTGAAGATGGATGGCCGCGTGATGGCCGACAGCACCGCGATCTGTGAATACCTTGAAGAGACCCACCCGACGCCGGCGCTGTTGCCGTCCGGACCGGAGGCCCGGTACGAGGTGCGGCGACTGGTGGCGTGGTTCGACGACAAGTTCAACGAAGAGGTCACCACCAAGCTGATGGGCGAGCGCGTCTTTCGCAAGGTGATGGGCACCGGATATCCCGACAGTGCCAACGTCAAAGCCGGGGCCAAGGCGATCAAGTACCATCTGGACTACATGACATGGTTGCTGGACCAGCGGCGCTGGCTGGCGGGCAATGACATGACGCTGGCCGATTTTGCCGCTGCTGCGCATCTGTCCTGTCTGGATTATGTATCTGACGTGGACTGGAACCGGTCCGAGATCGTCAAGGACTGGTATGCCAAGATCAAGTCGCGGCCTGCGTTCCGGTCCATTCTGGCTGATCAGATTTCAGGGTTTCCGCAGCCGTCGCATTATGCGGATCTGGATTTTTGAATTGGATCGAATGAGCTGCGCTCATCCGATCCGCTGGGGGCGCTGCCCCCAGACCCCCGAGGGTATTTTTGAACCAGAGAAAACACATCCATGAGTGCCGAGCTGAAAGCGCGTTTGCGGGCCAGGGCGTTCGAGGAGGGCTTTGCGGGGTTCGGGGTGTGCCGGCCCGATGCGGTGCCTGAATTGCCTGCGCGACTGGCGGCGTTTGTCGATCAGGGCCGGCATGGGCAGATGGCGTGGATGGCGGAGCGGATGACGTGGCGCGGTGATCCGGGTGCCTTGTGGGCGGACGTCCGGTCGGTGGTGATGCTGGCGGAGCCCTATACGCCGGAGCATGATCCATTGGAGGTGTTGGCACAGCGCGACCGCGCCGCCATCAGCGTGTATGCGCAAAACCGCGATTATCATGATCTGGTCAAGAAACGGCTGAAGCGGGTGGGCCGTTGGCTGGTCGATGCCGCCGCGTGCGAGATCAAGGTGTTTGTGGACACCGCGCCCGTGATGGAAAAGCCGCTGGCAGCGGCGGCGGGGCTTGGCTGGCAGGGCAAGCACACGAACCTGCTGAGCCGCGATTTGGGGAACTGGTTTTTTCTGGGCGCGATTTTTACGACGGCCGAGTTGCCGGCAGATGAGGCGGGACAGGAGACCTGCGGGTCGTGCCGGGCGTGTCTGGATGTGTGTCCGACGGATGCTTTTCCGGCGCCATTCCAGCTCGATGCGCGGCGGTGCATTTCCTATCTGACGATCGAACACAAGGGGCCGGTGCCCGAGGATTTGCGCGGGCTGATGGGCAACCGGATTTATGGCTGCGACGATTGTCTGGCTGTGTGCCCGTGGAACAAGTTTGCCGTCGAGGCCCGTGAGCTGCGTTATGCCGCGCGTGCGGATTTGCGCGCCCCACGGTTGCGTGATCTGGCCGGGCTGGACGATGCGGGTTTTCGCGCCATGTTTTCGGGCAGTCCGATCAAGCGGATCGGGCGGGATCGGTTTGTGCGCAACGTGTTGTACGCCATCGGCAATTCTGGCGACGAGGGCCTGTGCGATGCGGCGGCTGATCTGGTGGATGACCCCGCAGGTGAGGTCGCGGATGCAGCGCGCTGGGCGGTCGAACGGTTGAGAAAGGAACGCTGATGTTGAGGTATGTCTTATGTGTCCTGCCGGTGATGGCTTTCGGACAGGTGGAACAGGGGCCCAAGAATGCGGACTTTGATCCGCTGTTTGAAAACCAGACCCGCGCGCCTGAACTGCCGGAAACCGAGGTCGAGGTCAGCACCTTTGCGAGCGGTTTCGATTTTCCCTGGGGGATTGCACCTTTGCCGGATGGCCGGTTCTTGGTGACGGAACGCGGCGGGCGGATGCGGGTGGTCGATGAGAACCGCGAGGTGGCCGAGGTTCAAGGGTTGCCAGAGGTAGAGGCCATTCGGCAGGGCGGTTTGCTGGATGTGGCGGTGGGGCCGGACGGTCTGGTTTACTGGACCTATTCCAAGGCTGTGCAGGGTGGTGTTGCCTTGGCCGCCGCGCGGGGTCGGTTGGATGGTGCGACTTTGGTTGATGTCGAGGATATCTTTGTCCAATCGCCCGCGACCAATGCGGGTCAGCATTTTGGCAGCCGGATCATTCCCGTGGAGGGAGGCGCATGGATCACATCCGGTGATCGCGGCACGCCGGAGTTGTCGCAGGGCGACAATACGGTGGGGAAGGTGCTGTGGTTTGACGGGACAGACGTGCGCGTCTGGTCAACGGGGCACCGCAATATTCAAGGTGCTGTGATCCGTGACGGAGATCTGTGGACGGTGGAACATGGACCGCGCGGCGGCGATGAATTGAACCGTCCGCAGCAGGGGCTGAATTACGGCTGGCCGGTGATCTCCTACGGGATCAATTACAACGGCCGCGATATCACCGGTGGTGAGGCCGTGGCCGAAGGCTATGAACAACCGGTCTACTACTGGGATCCTGTCATCGCACCCGGTGGCATGGGCAGCTATCCCGCAGATGCGGACTTTGCGCCGTGGCGGGGGGATTTGTTCGTGTCGTCCTTGAACCCTGGCGGGTTGAACCGGCTGAAACTGGAAGACGGACGTGTTGTGGGCGAGGAACGGTTGCTGCGCGATGTGGGCCGTGTCCGCGATGTCGAGGTTTTGGCAAACGGCGATCTGCTGGTTCTGGTCGACGCGCCCGGTGCCGACATTCTGCGGGTGACACCGGTGGGTGGTGCCGAGTGACGGATCGGCGTAGGCAGGGGCATGACCCCGGCCACCCCTAGCCTTCCTGTCCCGAATGTCGCGCGCGGCGTGTTTCTGATGCTGTCGGCGGTGACGGTGTTTACCGTGATGTCGGCCTTCATCAAAGCGGCAGACAGGGTGCCTGCCGGTGAGGCGATGTTCTTCCGCTCGGTCATGGCGATGCCGATTTTGCTGGTTTGGCTGGTCACACACGGGGGCATTCGCGCAGGCGTCCGCACCCGGTCGGTGCGCAATCATGCGGTGCGGGGGATCGTCGGGTCCTGTGCCATGGGGCTTGGGTTTGCGGGGTTGAAGTTTTTGCCCCTGCCGGAGGTGACGGCGATCCGGTTTGTAACGCCCATCGTGATGGTCGTGCTGGCCGCCTTGATCCTTGGGGAAAAGTTTCGGGCCGTGCGTATCGCTGCCGTGTTGCTTGGCTTTGTCGGCGTGGTGATCATCGTGGCACCACGTTTGTCGGTGGGCCTTGGATCGGTGGAGGCTTTGGGCGTGGGATTGACGCTTGGGTCCGCTTGTCTGGCCGCATTGGCGCAGGTCTTTGTCAAAGGCATGGCGGGGCAGGAAAGCACTACGGCGATTGTGTTCTGGTTCTCCATGACATCTGCGGTGCTGTCCTTGGTGACACTGCCGTTCGGCTGGGTCTGGCCCAATGGCGCGGAATGGGCGTTGTTGGTCGGCGCGGGTGTGGTCGGTGGGCTGGGTCAGATTTTACTAACGTCAAGCTATCGCTTTGCCGAGGCCGGGGTGCTTGCACCCTTCACCTATGTGTCGATGCTGTGGTCTGTCCTGATCGGGTGGATCTGGTTCAGCGAAGTGCCAACCGCGAGCATGACAATCGGTGCGGGGTTCGTGATTGCGGCGGGCGTCATTATTGTTCTGCGGGAACGGGCGCTGGGCCGGGATGAAACCGCGCGGCGCAAAGTCCGGGCGAAGGGTTTGCAATGACGCCCGCTGGCCCCGCCGTCTGACGACGGGCGTGCCCACCCTGCGTGCCCGAATGAAAAACGCGACGCCACCGTTTGATGCGCCGCGTCCTTTATTCTTCTGATCCGAAAACTCCGGGGGGAGGCCGCAGGCCGGGGGGCTGGCCCCCCTCCGCCCTTTGCCTAAGTGCGGACCAGCTTTTCGTAGTCTTCAGCCACGTCGCGACACAGCGCGCCGACCTCAAAATTATAGTCACCGATCTGGCCCACCGGCGTGACTTCGGCGGCGGTGCCTGTCAGCCAGCATTGTTCGAACCCTTCGAGTTCTTCGGGCATGATCACCCGTTCATGAACCGCGATCTGGCGGTCTTTCAACCGGCTGATCACGGTCTGGCGCGTCAGGCCGTTCAGGAAGACATCGGCCTTGGGCGTGTGGACTTCGCCATCCTTGACGAAGAAGATGTTGGCACCGGTGCATTCGGCCACATAGCCGCGGTAGTCCATGAACAAGGCGTCCGAACAGCCCTTGGCTTCGGCGGCATGTTTGGAGGTTGTGCAGATCATGTAAAGACCTGCGGCCTTGGCGTGTACGGGGATCGTTTCAGGGGAGGGGCGTTTCCATTTCGCGATGTCGATTTTCGCGCCTTTCATCTTGGCGTCGCCATAGTAGTTGCCCCATTCCCATGCGGCGATGGCCAGATGCACGGGGTTGCGTTGCGATGCGACGCCCATGTCTTCGCCCGCGCCGCGCCATGCAACGGCGCGCACGTAGGCGTCGGACAGGTTGTTGGCCTTGATCACCTCGGCCTTGGCGGCCTCGATTTCGTCAACGGTGTAGGGGATCTGGAAGTCCAGCTCTCCGGCGGAGAAATGCAGGCGTTCGGAGTGTTCGCGGCTGAGAAAGATTTTGCCGTTGTAGCACCGTTCGCCTTCGAAGACGGAGGACGCGTAGTGCATGGCATGGCTGAGGATGTGCACGTTGGCGGCGCGCCAGTCGACCAGCTGGCCGTCCATCCAGATTTTGCCATCACGATCATCATATGCACCGGCCATAATGCCCTCCATCAGATTTGCATTTATTACGTCTTTAGGTCCGATGCGGTCATTTTATTGCGCCAAACCTGCGATTCGATACCTTTGAGTTCTTGGAATGTCAACAAAGCTGACGTATTATGACGGGGAATGTGAAGGAGGCCGCTATGGACACGGGCGCGCGGGACAGCGGCAATGCGCTGTTGTTTTTGACCGATGAACAGCTGCGCAAGGGGATCGAGGCGATGTTCTTTGCCTACCGCGGCTTCACGGCGGATCCGGACCGTATTCTTGCCGATATGGCCTATGGCCGCGCCCATCATCGTGCCATTCACTTTATCAACCGAAGCCCCGGCACGACAGTCAACAACCTGTTGGCCATCCTCGGGGTCACGAAGCAATCCCTGAACCGTGTATTGCGTGCTTTGGTTGAGGATGGTCTTGTGCGCAGTGAGGTGGGCCAGCGCGACAAACGGGAGCGGCATTTGTTTCTGACCGACGCGGGTGAGGCCCTGGAGAGGACATTGTCGGACGCCCAGCGGGACAGGATGCGGGCGGCCTATCGTGCGGCGGGGCCGGATGCGGTGGCGGGGTTCCGGCAGGTTCTTGAGGCGATGATGGATGAAGAGAGTGCGGCGCGATATGCGGCGCTGAAGGATCTGAAGGGATAGCGCGATGCATAACGACCAGCCCCATTTGTTGATTGTGGACGATGACGAGCGCATCCGTGTCCTGTTGCAGAAGTTTCTTGTCCGCAGCGGGTTTCTGGTGACTGCCGCACGGGAAGCCGCCCATGCGCGGCGTATCCTGTCGGGGTTGGATTTCGACATGATCGTGCTGGACGTGATGATGCCGGGAGAGGACGGCGTGTCATTGTGTGCGGATTTGCGAAAGGATCGCGACACGCCGATCCTGCTTTTGACGGCGAAGGCGGAAACGGGGGACCGGATCACCGGGCTTGAGGCGGGGGCGGATGATTATCTGGCCAAGCCGTTCGAGCCAAAGGAGCTGTTGTTGCGGATCAATTCGATCCTGCGCCGTGTCCCGCCGAGCGAGGCGGAGCGCGAGGTGCCCAAGGTGCTGCATCTGGGGCCGCTGCGCTATGACATGGAACGTGGCGAATTGTGGCGCGGGGACGAGTTGGTGCGTCTGACGGCGACGGAAGTGCAATTGATGAAGATCTTTTCGGCCACACCTGCGGAGGCCCTGAGCCGCACCGATCTGGTGGAAAAGCTGGGCCGCGCCGGTGGGCAGGCGCAGGAGCGCGCGGTGGATGTCCAGATCACCCGGCTGCGGCGCAAGTTGGAGGCCGACCCCAAGCAGCCGCGCTATTTGCAGACGGTGCGCGGGGCGGGTTACATGCTGGCACCCGACTAAGGTGGGGGTGGACCAAAATTTCGAAATTTTGGTGCCTCCGGCGGGAGTTTTTTGGCCAAGATGAAGGAGGGACCGCCCATGGCAACGGCGCTGATGACCCATAAGGCAGGATACGATCATGTGACGCCGCCGGGCCATCCTGAACAGGTGGCGCGGCTGGATGCGGTTTTGGGGGCGTTGGAGGGGATGGCGCTGACCCCCGTGGAGGCACCTTTGGTGGCGGAGGATGATCTGCTGCGCTGTCATCCGAAATCTTATGTGGACAGCATCCGTGCGGCAGCGCCGGAGGACGGCTGGCGGTCTTTGGATGCGGATACGCATATGTCCGTGGGATCGCTTGAGGCGGCGTTTCGCGCCGCGGGTGGTGCGGTGAAGGCCGTGGATATGGTCATGGACGGGCAGGTCCGCAACGCCTTTGTGGCCATGCGCCCGCCGGGGCATCATGCAGAGCGCGAGACGGCCATGGGGTTTTGCTTTTTCGGCAATGTCGCGGTGGCGGCCAAACATGCGTTGGAGTTTCACGGATTATCCCGCGTAGCGATTGTTGATTTCGACGTGCACCACGGCAACGGCACGCAGGATCTGGTGGAAGAAGACGCGCGGATTTTGTTCTGTTCGTCGCATCAGATGCCGCTTTATCCCGGCACGGGGGCGGCCCATGAGACCGGTGTCGGCAATGTGCTGAATGTGCCTTTGCCGGATGGGGCCGGGTCGGCGGCGTTTCAGGCCGCGTGGCGGGATCATGTCTGTCCCCGGATCGAGGCGTTCAAACCTGAACTTCTGATCATTTCCGCCGGATTTGATGCACATGCGGATGATCCACTGGCGGGTATGATGCTGCAGGACAGCGATTTTGCATGGGTCACGGAACAGCTGTGTGATCTGGCGGACCGGTTTTGCGATGGTCGGGTGGTGTCCTGTCTTGAGGGGGGATATGATCTGGACGCGTTGGGCCGGTCGGCCCGCGCCCATGTAGAGGTTTTGGAGGACCGCGGACAATGAGCACGGATGTCAGCGAGATGAGCTTTGAGGACGCGTTGCGCGAGTTGGAACAGGTCGTGGGCCAGTTGGAGCGCGGTGAAGTGCCGTTGGATCAGTCCATAGCACTTTATGAGCGGGGTGCTGCGCTGAAAAAGCGCTGTGAGGCAAAGTTGAAAGACGCCGAGGAAAAGGTGGCCAAGCTGACACTGGATGCCGATGGCACCCCCACGGGCACGGCGCCTTTGGATGGCTGACTTTCGCACGGCTTTGGCGGCGGATGCCGGGGCGATTTCGGAGTTTCTGGAAGCGCGGATCGTCTGTGATCTGCACCCGCCATTGGCAGAGGCCATGCGCTATGCCGTTGTGGGCGGCAAGGCGTTGCGCGGGTTCTATGTGATGGAAGGGGCGCGATTGCATGGAACGGACGGTGCATTGCCTGTCGCGGCAGCGATTGAATGCGTTCATGCCTATTCCCTGGTGCACGATGACCTGCCGGCGATGGATGATGACGACATGCGTCGCGGGCGTCCGACGGTGCACAAGGCGTGGGATGACGCGACTGCTATTCTGGCAGGGGATGCCTTGCAGTCCTTGGCGTTTGAGTTGATCGGGGATGCGCCCGCATCGGGTGCGGTTCGGGCCGCTTTGATGGCGTCTTTGGCGCGCCATGCCGGTGTTGCGGGCATGGTGGGCGGGCAGGCGGCGGATATTGCCGCGGAAACCGCTGCTGTGCCGTTCACGCTGGACCAGATTATGGCGATGCAGGCGGGGAAGACCGGTGCGCTGCTGACATGGTCGTGCATGGCGGGGGCGATGATGGCCGAGGCCGAGACTGCGCCGTTGAAGACCTATGGCGATGCGGTGGGGCTTGCCTTTCAGATCGCCGATGATGTGCTGGACGTTGAAGGTGATGCAGCGGCGGTCGGGAAGGCTGTGGGCAAGGATGCGGATGCGGGCAAGGCCACCTTTGTATCGTTGATGGGGCTGGATGGGGCGAAGCGTCGCGCCAAAGACTTGGTGGACGAGGCGTGTGATGCGCTATCTTCTTATGGTGAGGCGGCGGATACGTTGCGCGCGGCAGCGCGGTTCGTGATCGCGCGGTCGCACTGAGAAAGGGCCGGACGGATGGCTGACAGACCGAACACTCCGACATTGGACCGGGTGGATTTGCCCGGCGACCTGAAAGGGTTGTCTGACGGGCAGTTGCGCACGCTTGCCGATGAGTTGCGGGCCGAGACGATTTCAACGGTGTCCGAGACGGGCGGCCATTTGGGGGCCGGTCTTGGTGTGGTTGAACTGACCGTCGCCCTGCATGCGGTGTTTGACGCGCCCAAGGACAAGATCATCTGGGATGTGAGCCATCAGTGTTATCCCCATAAAATCCTGACAGGTCGGCGCGACCGCATCCGCACCTTGCGCCAGAAAGACGGGCTGAGCGGGTTCACCAAACGCAGCGAGTCGCCCTATGACCCGTTCGGGGCGGCGCATTCGTCCACGTCCATTTCGGCGGCTTTGGGGTTTGCGGTGGCGCGGGATTTGGGCGGTGAAGGCGGGGACGCCATTGCGGTGATTGGCGACGGGTCCATGTCGGCAGGCATGGCTTATGAGGCGATGAACAACGCGGGCCATCTGGGCAAGCGGCTGATTGTGATCCTGAACGACAATGAAATGTCGATTGCCCCGCCTGTGGGCGCGATGTCGTCTTATCTGTCCCGCCTGTACGCCGGGGCGCCGTTTCAGGAATTCAAGGCGGCGGCCAAGGGGGCGGTGTCGTTCCTGCCTGAGCCGTTTCAGGAAGGCGCGCGGCGGGCGAAGGAAATGCTGAAGGGCATGACCGTTGGCGGGACCTTGTTCGAGGAATTGGGGTTTTCCTATCTGGGGCCGATTGACGGCCACAACATGGACCAGCTGTTGTCGGTGTTGCGGACGGTCAAGGACCGCGCGACGGGGCCCATTCTGATCCATGCGATCACCAAGAAGGGCAAGGGCTACGCGGAACATCGCGCCGATCGCGGCCATGCAACGGCCAAGTTTGATGTGGTGACAGGCGAGCAGAAGAAAGCGCCGAGCAATGCGCCGTCCTATACGTCCGTTTTTGCGGAGGCACTGATCAAGGAGGCCACGCGGGACGACAAGATCGTGGCGGTGACGGCGGCGATGCCGGATGGCACGGGACTGGACCGGTTCATGTCGCGGTTTGCGTCGCGGTGCTTTGATGTGGGCATTGCGGAGCAACATGCGGTGACGTTTTGTGCAGGTTTGGCTGCGGGTGGGATGAAGCCGTTTTGCGCGCTCTATTCCACGTTTTTGCAGCGCGGATATGATCAGGTGGTGCATGATGTGGCCCTGCAGCGGTTGCCTGTGCGATTTGCCATCGACCGCGCCGGATTGGTCGGGGCCGATGGGGCGACCCATGCGGGGTCCTTCGATGTGGCCTATCTGGCGAACCTGCCGGGGTTTGTGGTGATGGCCGCCGCCGATGAGGCAGAGTTGGTGCGGATGGTGGCCACGGCGGTGGGTCATGACGACGGCCCGATTGCGTTCCGCTTTCCCCGTGGGGAAGGTGTGGGCGTTGAGATCCCCGAGGATGCGCAGCCGCTGGAGATCGGCAAAGGCCGGATGATCCGCGAGGGGGCGCGCGTGGCGATCCTGTCCTTCGGGACACGGTTGCAGGAAGTTGAGAAGGCCGCCGAGGCGCTGGAGGCACGGGGGGTGACGCCCACGGTGGCCGATGCACGGTTTGCCAAGCCGCTGGACCGCGAGATGATCCTTGCGCTGGCGCGCGATCATGAGGCGTTGATTACTGTCGAAGAAGGCGCTGTTGGCGGGTTCGGGTCACATGTGGCACAGCTGTTGGCCGATGAAGGTGTGTTCGATCACGGGCTGAAGTTCCGGTCGATGGTCTTGCCGGATGTGTTTATCGACCAGTCCAGCCCCCGCGACATGTACGATACCGCTGCGATGAATGCGGAGCATATCGAGGCGAAGGTGCTGGATGTACTGGGTGTTGAGGTGTTGAGCCAGCGGGCGTGACGGGGTCGACGCGCGGCTGCGCCGACGCCCCTCCCACCGTCCCGCGGCCTCCGGCGGGAGTTTTTCTGGCCAGATGAAGGGGGACGCGGCGCTATTTGGGCAAGCGTTTTTCGATGGCCTCAAGCCGTTTGAGAACTTCGTCACG
>NZ_JAHDGE010000005.1:0-19336 GCF_020627745.1 Pseudooctadecabacter sp. | reverse complement strand
GCTATTTGGGCAAGCGTTTTTCGATGGCCTCAAGCCGTTTGAGAACTTCGTCACGGTAGGTGTCTGTGGCTGCGTTGGATTCCTCGGCATGGGCGTCCTGCATGGAGTTCACGATCAGACCGACCAGCAGGTTCACGACAGCAAAGGTCGTGACCATGATGAAGGGCACGAAGAAGGCCCAAGCGTAGGGGAATTGTTCCATGACCGGGCGGACGATGCCCATGGACCAGCTTTCCAGTGTCATGATCTGGAACAGGCTGTAGGCCGACGCGCCAAGGCTGCCGAACCATTCGGGGAAGGCATCGCCAAACAGTTTT
This sequence comes from Pseudooctadecabacter sp., assembly GCF_020627745.1. Taxonomy (GTDB): domain Bacteria; phylum Pseudomonadota; class Alphaproteobacteria; order Rhodobacterales; family Rhodobacteraceae; genus Octadecabacter. Next base: position 19,019 of record NZ_JAHDGE010000005.1, on the reverse strand, counting down.
GTTGCCATGACAGAGCCGATGTAAAAGATCAGCGACATGAGCATGAAGACACTGCCCATGCCGGGAAGGGCTGTCAAAAATCCTTCGACCACGCGGCGCAGGCTGGGTGTGGCCGAGATGACGCGCAGCACCCGCAGGATGCGCAGGGCCCGCAGCACCGAGAAGGATTGTGCGGCAGGCACCAAGGCGATGCCGACGATGGCGAAGTCGAAGATGTTCCAGCCGGAGCGGAAGAAGGCAAACCGGTAGGCAAAAAGTTTGAGGATGATTTCGGCCACAAAGATGTAGAGACACAAGGCGTCCAACATCAGGATCAGGCCGCCTGCCGCCCCCATGACGGTGTCCGACGTTTCCAGACCCAGCAGAACCGCGTTGAAGATGATGACGCCGATGATGAACCGCTGGAACTGCGGATTTTCAACGATGGCAGTTACTCTGTCACGAAGCGTCATACTGGCGTCCCTTCCTTTGGGCCGATATGCCCATTGCAACGGGGTGAGGCAAGTGGGGAGTCTGTCGGATGCGTCTGGTTTTGATCTATCGGTGGGTCGTGTTTCTTCTGGCGGCGGGGTACTGCCTTCGGACACTTTTCTTTGGCAGTTTTGACGGATTTGGCGGGCCGTTCCGGTATCTGACCATCTGGGCGCTGTTCATGTCGTTCTTTGCGGCCAGTCGCATGATTGCGCTGGAAGAGGGTCGCACGACGCGGCGCTGGGATGCCTTTGTGGCGACCACGGCGGTGGTGAATGCCATGGTCGTGATCCTGTACTGGCGTTTGTATTTTGCGGACCCTGCATCGGTCACGCGCGACGGGCAGTTGGGGGAGTGGTGGCTGGAGATGTACATGCACGCGCTGGGCCCTGCTTTGCAGTGGATTGATGCGACATTTATCCACCGCGCTTTTCGCAAGCTGTGGAAGACGCTGGGTCTGCTGGCGGGGGTGATTGCGGGCTATGTTGTCTGGGTCGAGGCGGTTGTGCGCCCGATGAACGACAGCCCTGTGGGGGTGGTGACAAGCGGGCTGCCCTATCCGTTTCTGAATGACCTTGCGCTGGCAGGGCGCGCCACCTTTTACGGGGTGAATTTCGGTGTGGCGGTTGTTGTGCTGGCCGGATTTGCGGCCGTCAGCTTTGCGGTGCGACGCCTGTTTCCGCGGCCAGAAGAGACCTGAGGCCCGCGCGGTAATCGGGGTAAAGCAATGTCACGCCCAGTTCGTCTTTGATCCGGTCGTTCCGCACCTTTTTGCTTTCGGCGTAAAAGCTGCGGGCCATGGGGGTCATGTCGGCGTCTTCGAAGTTTTGCGCGGGCGGGACGGGCAGGTTCAGCAGTTCTGCGGCATAGGCGATCACGTCTTGCGGCGGGGCGGGGTCATCGTCGCACAGGTTGTAGATCGCACCGGGGTTTGGCCGCGCGATGGAGGCGGCGAGGACCTGTGCGATGTCGTCAACGTGGATGCGGCTGAAGACCTGACCGTCCTTGATGATCCGTCGGGCGGTTCCGTTGCGGACCTTGGCGAAGGGGCCGCGACCGGGGCCGTAGATGCCGGCCAGCCGGAAAATGTGCAGGGGGAGGTTGAGGGCCTGCCATGCGGCCTCGGCCTCGACCCGCATCCGGCCGCGTTTGGTGGAGGGGGTGAGGGGGGTTTCCTCATCCACCCAGCCGCCCTGGTGGTCGCCGTAGACGCCTGTGGTGGACAGATAGCCGACCCATTCGAACTGGTTTCGGCGGGCGGCGATTTCGTCTCTAAGCTGGCCCAAAACAGGGTCGCCGTCCTCATTTGGTCCGGCAGAGATCAGCAGGTGGGTTGCGGCCTTCAGGGCCGGGGCCAGGTCTGCACCGGGCCAGATGCGCGGTTCGGTTCCTTCGGCCATCAAGGCGGCGGCTTTGTCCTCGGACCGGGTGGTGCCGATGATGCGCCAGTCAGACGGGAGCAGCTTGGCCAGCGCGCGGGCAGAGTAGCCGTGCCCGAAGGAGAGGAGTGTTTTGGTCATACCCTCTTGGTGGCGCAGGCGGGGGGGCGGTGCAAGACGGATGTTGGGGTTTTGTGCGGGGGCGGTCCCTTGCCATGGGGCGCGTCATCGCATTAGGTCGCTGTATGAAACAGATTTTGCTTTTGAATGGTCCGAATCTGAACATGCTGGGCGTGCGCCAGCCTGAGGTTTACGGGCACGCGACTTTGGCCGATGTGGAACGGGACGCGGTGGCCCTTGGTGCGGAATTGGGTGTCGGGGTCATCTGCAAGCAGTCCAACTACGAGGGTGAGCTGGTCACCTGGATTCAAGAGGCCCGCGAGGCCATGGCGGCAATCGTCATCAACCCCGGCGCCTATACACATACGTCTGTCGCCATTCTGGATGCCTTGAACGTGTTCGAGGGGCCGGTGATTGAAATTCACATCTCGGACATTCACCAACGTGAGGCGTTTCGCCATCATTCCTATGTGGCTTTGCGCGCGGATGCGTCTGTCATCGGGCAGGGGGTGGATGGTTATGCCACCGCGTTGCGGGATGCTGTGGCGCGGCTTTAGCGCCCTTTCCAGACAGGATCGCGTTTTTCGGCAAAGGCACGGGCGCCTTCAAGCTGGTCTTCGCTGGAATAGAGCCTGTCGACGCTGGCCAGTTGCCTTTTGGTGATGCGGTTCATGGCGTCCTGAAATTTGGCATCCTCTGCATCGCGGACGACTTCTTTGATGGCGGCGTAGACCAGCGGCGGGCCGGAGGCGAGGAGGCGGGCCATATCCCACGCACGGTCCATGAGGTCAGCACCGGGATGGACGTGGTTGATCAATCCCCAGCCCAACGCCTCTGACGTGTCGAACCACCGGCCGGTCAAAAGAAGTTCCATGGCGATATGATAGGGAATGCGTTTGGGCAGTTTGACCGACGCGGCGTCCGCCACTGTGCCGGACCGGATTTCGGGCAAGGCAAAGGTCGCGTGGTCTGCGGCCAGAATGATGTCTGCGGACAGCGCCAGTTCCAACCCGCCGCCACAGCAGATGCCATTCACTGCCGCGATGACCGGCTTGTTCATGTCGCGCAATTCCTGCAGACCGCCGAAGCCGCCGACGCCGTAATCCCCATCGACGGCATCGCCATCTGCGGCAGCTTTCAAATCCCAACCGGGGCAGAAGAATTTCTCACCCGCGCCGGTCAGGATGGCCACGCGCAAATCTGGATCGTCGCGAAAATCGGCGAAGACGTCCCCCATGATTTTCGAGGTGGCCAGATCAATGGCATTGGCCTTGGGCCGGTCAAGCGTCACTTCGAGGATCGCGCCGTCGCGCCGGGTTGTGATGGGGTTTGTCATGGGGATTTCCTTATCAATGCGTCGGCTGCAACGGCACGGGTCGGGGTCACGATGAGGGGGTTGATTTCGACCTCCTCCACCGTGTCGATATTGGCGATAACATAGGTCTGCACGGCCTCGATCACGTCCAAGATAGTGTCTATATCCGCGCCTGCCTGATTCCGGTAGCCTGTCAGGATCGGATGCAGATTCAGCCGTGTTAGACACTGTGCAATGCGATTTCGGGATGCGGGGAGCAGGGTGGACGCGACATCGCGCATCAGTTCCGTATAAATCCCGCCAGCCCCGACAGAGAGGACGAACCCATGGACGGGGTCCTTGACGACGCCGATCAGCAGCTCTGCCACGGTGTCGGGGATCATCTCCTCCAGCAACATGTGATCGGTCTGGATGCGGTCTGCCGCCGCGCGCACCTGATCGGGGCCGTAAAGGTTCAGGATGACGCCGCCGGTTTCGCTTTTGTGGGCCAGCCCCGTCGCCTTGAGAACGTAGGGGCCACCGGTGGCATGGGCGATGATGTCATCCTTGGTGCCCGTCCATGACTGTGGAATGGAAACACCGCAGGCGGCCAGCGCGGCCTTTGCCGCCGCTTCGCTCAGCTCGACGGGAACTGTTGTCGGGTCAGGCACGATCAGGTCCTGCGTGGCCGGGTGCCGGGATTGGGCGGCGGTGACCGCGCTCAACGCCTCACGAAGGCCGGAGAGCGGGACAATTCCCCCGGCCATCAGACGGGTCGCGACGTCTTCGGGCATCAGTTCAGGCATGGTGGATACCATGGCAATGGTTCCGCCGGTTCTGGCGCGGGTCGCGATCGCGGCCTCGATTACGCAATCCCAGTCCGACGGGTCACAGATGTCGTCACGCGGGAAGTCAACGATCAGGAATGTCAGGGCCAAATGCGGGTCTATCATGGCGGAAAACGCCCGTGTCATCGCCTGTGTGTCGCGCCAGATGTAGGTGTGATAATCCAACGGATTGGCAAGCGCCACTTTCGGCCCCAGAGCGGCGGCCAGATCGGTGATCTGGCGGTCGTTCAGCGGCGGGAAGGTCAGGGGGGTGTCGTGGGCCATGTCGGCAATCAGGCTCGCCTCGCCGCCGGAACAACTGATCGAGGCGATGCGCGTGGACGTCAGGGGACCCGCCACGTGCAACAGTTTGAGGGTTTCAACCAGCGTGGGCAGGTCATCGACACGGGCAATGCCAAGATGGTCCAGAAGGGCCTGCGCGCCAGCATCGCTGCCCGCGAGAGAGGCAGTGTGGGATATCGCGGCGGATTGTGCCTCGTCGGATTTGCCGACCTTCAGCGCAACAAGCGGGACATTCTTTTGGTGCGCGGCACGGGCCAGGGCCTGCCACGATGGAAGGTCGCTTACCCCTTCGATATGCAGCCCCAATGCCGTCACACGCGGATCATCCAACATGGCAAGGGCGATTTCAGCCATGGAAAGTTGTGCCTGATTGCCACAGGTCACAACGTAGGCAATCGGTAACCCCCGTCGTTGCATCGTCAGATTGATCGCGATGTTGGAACTTTGCGTCAGGATTGCGACCCCACTGTCGACGGGACGACACCCGTGTTGATCGGGCCAAAGCGATACACCATCAAGGGCATTCACCATGCCGTAACAGTTAGGACCAAGGATCGGCATGTTCTTGGCTGCACTTAACAAACGCGCATTGGCGTCCTGTCCGTCCTCGGTTTCCTGAAAGCCGCTTGCAAAACAAACCGCGCCGCCCGCCCCCATGCGGGCCAGACGTTCCACCGCCCCGATCGTGGCATCGCGGTTGATGCCGACAAACGCCGCATCCGGCACGCCGGGCAGGTCTATGGCTGTTGGATAAGCAGGCAGGCCGCAGATGTCCTCTGCGCGAGGATGGACAGGCCAGATATCGCCTTGAAAGCCGGATTTGACCAACTGTTCGGTCACAGACCGACACCAGGTGCCGCCACCGATCACTGCGACCGAGGCGGGGCGCAGAAGGCGGGACAAATTGCGCGTCATCGGCGGGCCGTCCTTCCGAAGCGAGATGTCGGAGCCTCCGGCGGGAGTTTTCGGATCAGAAGAACGAGGGCCGTCGCGCTGCAATCCAGTAACGGATCATTAACCTTAATGGTCGATGAAGGAGAGGCAATCCTAGGTGGAGACCGATGGGTTGTATCAGGAGAAGCCCCCCGCGACTGTAGAGGTCCGGGGGGTGGACCTGCCTTACTTCTTCTGATCCGAAAACTCTGGGGGTGAGCGCGCAAGCGCGAGGGGGCTAGCCCCCTTTGCCCCGCCCGCAGCATGCGCTGATCGCAGATCATGCCCCCAAGGCCCGCAACACGTCGCGGCTGATGATGTGGCGCTGGATTTCGGATGTGCCGTCCCAGATCCGTTCCACCCGCGCATCCCGCCAGAACCGTTCCAGCGGGTAGTCATCCATCAGCCCCATGCCCCCGTGAATCTGGATTGCGGCATCGGTCACGCGGGCCAGACATTCAGAGGCATAGAGTTTTGCACTGGCGATTTCACGGTTCGCGGGCAGGCCTTTGTCCAACCGATCCGCGCTGGCGAGCGTCAAAAGATCCGCCGCATCAATTTCAGTAATCATATCGGCGAGTTGAAAGCTGACACCCTGGAATTTACCGATCTTCTGGCCAAACTGTTCGCGTTCCGCCGCATAGGTCAGGGCGTAGTCAAACACGCGCCGTGCGCGACCGACCGACATCGCAGCCACGGTGATGCGCGTGGCGTAGAGCCATTCGTTCATCACCGCAAATCCGCCATCGACCTCGCCCAGGACTTGTGCGTCGGGCAGGCGGCAGTCGTCAAATTCCAGAATCATGTTTTTGTAGCCACGGTGGCTGACGGATTTATACCCATCCCGAATGGTGAACCCGGGGGTGCCGCGATCCACGAGGAAGGTGGTGATGCGCTTTTTTGGTCCGCGGGGTGTGTCGTCTTGGCCGGTGGCGACAAAGACGATGACAAAATCCGCATGTTCCGCGCCGGAGATGAAATGTTTGGTGCCGTTCAGCACCCAATCCCCGCCATCGCGCACTGCGCTACACGACATGCCACGCACGTCGGACCCTGCGCCGGGTTCGGTCATCGCCAGCGCGTCCATCTTTTCGCCTTTGACCGCCGGATCGCGGTAACGTTCGATCTGGTCGCCTTCGCAGGCCATCAGAATGTTCTGGGGGCGTCCGAAGAAGTGGGTCAGCGCCATGGAGCCACGTCCAAGTTCGCGTTCGACCAGCGCGAATTCAACGTGGTTCAGGCCGGCGCCGCCCGCGCTTTCGGGGAAGTTGCAGGCGTAGAAGCCAAGGTCGATGGTCTTTTGTTTGATGTCCTGTGCGATCTCGGCGGGGACTTCGCCGGTGCGTTCGACAAGGTCTTCGTGGGGATAGATTTCGTTTTCGACGAAGCTGCGGACGGTGTCTGCGATCATCGTGTGTTCGTCGGTGAGGCCATAGATTGTCATGCGGGTGCCTTTGAAGAATGGAAAACAAGCCGGGTTAGAGCCTGTTTTGCCACCCCAAGCGCCGCGTGCTGGTCCATTTGGTCAGATCATCAACGAAGGTCATGTGCGTCTGCGCGCCTTCAGCCGTTCGGCCAATCTGGCTTTGCCAGCGGCGGTGCCGTCGTGCCAGCTGCCAAAGAGTTTGTCCCATGGCACATCCAGATTGCCGTAGTTGCATTCAAAATACCGGTGGTGGATTTGATGGTGGAAGTTGCCCAGGTGCATTCGTTTTTTGTTGCGAAACAGAACGCCTTCAAACCCGGTGTGGGTTGTGATCGCCAGAAGGCCGTAGAACATCAGGTGGAAGATGATGTGGACCGGGTGGGAGGCGATGGCGAAGTGCACCAAAACGGACCCGAAGTAGAACAGATGTTCGACGGGGTGCATGGACAAGCCGGACCACGGACCGATGTCGTTGTTGCGGTGATGCAGGGCGTGGAACCGGTACATGATGTCGGTGTGCAGAAACCGGTGCATCCAGTAGAAATAAAAACTCTCCCACACGGGGATCAGAAAGAAGATTGCAATAAACCAAACAGGGTTTGTTTGGTATGTGATCACAGAGGCGAAGCCGTTCGCCATCGCCCACCACATCCCCGCCTCAAACAGTGACCAGATCGTCACGCCGGACGCGATGGTCCAGAAGATATTGTCTTTGAGCTGGCTGGAAAAGGTGAACATGCGCCCGTTTCGGGGAAAGGGGCGTGGGTCATATTTCAGATCGGTCCCTTGCATGGCGTATTTGTGAAACCACAGGTGCAGTGATCCCGCGACAATCGACACTATTGCGGCGTTTCTGATCCAAATGCCAACAATCCAGAGGGCCGGCGTTTGGGTGCTTTCGAGTGTGGGGCTGGCCCAGGTGAACGCGGCGAACGCCAAGCCGACGATCATCATATTCACCGTGATGAAGAACCAGCTGTCAAAGTACCATTTCGCAGCCGCCAGCGGTTTCGGGGGCCATTGCCACAGGGGCGACACCATGATGGGGGTGTCGGGCAGGTGGTTCCACTCCGCACGTTTTGGGGCGGTTTCAGCTGGCATAGTCACTGTTTTCCCCATCAAGGATCAGTTTGAGTTCGGTCAGGTGACGGGTGTCCTGATCCGGGTAGTCTTCAAGTTCCTGCGCGGTTTTTTCGGCCACATCGTCGGGCAACACGCGCAGGGGTTGGCCGGTTTGCAGCGCGCGGATGTAGGTTTCGGCGGCGCGTTCGAAATAATAGAGCCTGTTGAAGGTTTCGGCGACGGTGGCGCCGATGATCATGATGCCGTGGTTGCCCATGATCATGACCTTCTTTTTGGGGTCGGTCAGGAGGGCGGCACAGCGTTCGCCTTCTTCTTCAAACGCGAGGCCGCCGTAGCCGTCGTCGATGACGTAGCGGTTGAAGAAGGTGGCACAGTTCTGGTCGATCGGGGGCAGGCGGCTGTCCGCGAGGGACGCCAGCACCGTCGCATGGATCGAATGAACATGCATCGCGCAGCGTGCGTGGGGGCAGTGGCGGTGGATGCCGCCGTGCAGGCCCCATGCGGTGGGGTCGGGCGCATTCGGCCCCTCAAGCGTGCGGGGGTCGTTGGCATCCACCACAAGCATGTCGGACGCCTTGATGCGCGAAAAGTGCATCTGGTTGGGGTTCATCAGGAACTGCGTGCCGTCATCGTTGATGGCGAGGCTGAAATGGTTGGCGACGCCTTCGTGCATGTTCAACCGTGCGGTCCAGCGAAAGGCGGCGGCCAGATCGACACGGTCTTGCCAGTGGTCAAGGTTGGGGCGCAGGTGCGAAACGGCCATTGTAATCTCCCTTACCGGGGGAGGCTGGCAGGTCCGTTTGCGTCTGGCAAGTCCGGGGGCGTCACGGCGGTGTCGCTAGGTGGACAGAAAGGTCAGCAAGGCGGCCTCCGACTGACGCAGATTGTCGACGTCTTCGCGATTGTCGATCAGCGCCGCGCGGTCTTCGGGCGGCATTTCAGCAAGGTCGATGACCTGAGGGTGGATGTAGCTGTTGCGCGCGATGGTCGGGGTGTTGGCAAGGCGGTCGCTGGCCGCTTCGGCCATGGTTTTGATCGTCAGATCGGGGGTTTTCACAGCGACCTCAAACGCGGCGGTGGTGCCGGCCCATGTGCGGAATGTTTTGGCGGTCAGGCGGTCGTCACCGGTGATGTCCTGCAGGGTCGCATTGATGGCGTCGGCGGTGATGCTGCGGGGCGCGCCGCTGTCGTCGATCCATGAAATAAGATCGGCGCCGGGCAGGTCCTGCAGACGGTTCAGGACGCGATTTAGGGTCTGGTCGCGCAGGCGTTTGCGCACGGATTTTCCACCCTTTCCGGTGTATGAGAGCCTGATTTCACCATCTGTCAACGACAGGTGCTTTGGTTTGAGGGTCGTCGCCCCATAGGTTCCGTTTTCGGCGGCATAATCGGCGGTGCCCACACGGATGGCTGTCCGGTCGAGAAGGGCCAGCACGGCGGCGATGGCATAGGACCGGTCACCGGGGTCGTCCTTCAGGTCGGACAGGATACGACGGCGGATGCGGGGCAGCATAGCACCGAAATCGGCCAGCGCGTCGAACTTTGTCAGGGCGCGAAAGGCGGTCCAATCCTCATGGTAGCGGTATTGTTTGCGGGCGCGGGCGTCGCGGCCTGTGGCCTGTAAATGGCCGTTGATCTTGGGGCTGATCCAGACGTCTTCATAGGCGGGCGGCACGGCCAGCGCATTGATGCGTTTGCGTTCCTTCGCGCAATCAATGCTGGTCCCGTCGGGGGCAAGATATGACCATCCGCGCCCCCGTTTGCGGCGGCTGATGCCAGGGCGGTCATCGCCATAATAGATCAAATCGGGGCTTATCATGCAGCTTAACGCGAGGTTTGACCCGTGGTTCCCCCTTTTGCAATGCAGCTATGACTTGCAGAGGGGGGCGGACCGGTGGCACATTGGGCCATGAAAAGACGATCACACCACCGCCCATCCGCCGCAGAACCGTCTGCGGCGTTTTTCGTACAGGGCATGAAAAACAAGAAAGGGAGGCAAACTCCATGATGACACAGACACCAAAGCCGCAGGTCATAAGCCCCGAGGTCCCCAACCCGGAGGCGTTCCGCGATGCCGCCGCCGCCGTCGCGCGCCTGCGTGAGATTTACGACATTTCCGTCCGGTTTCTGACCGAACAGTTCGAGGAAAAGGTTGCAGGGCCAAAGCCTGATGCGCGGTATCGGGCTTTCTACCCCGAGATCCGCATAGAGACGACGACCTTTGCGCAGACGGATTCGCGTCTGTCCTTCGGCCATGTTGCGGGGCCGGGCACGTATTCCACCACGGTCACACGGCCTGATTTGTTCGAGGGTTATCTGAAGCAGCAAATCGGGCTGTTGATTGAAAACCATGATGAGCCGGTGATCATCGGCGCCTCCGACACGCCGATGCCGGTGCATTTCGCCGTGACCGGTGAGGTGACGGTGCCGCAGGAGGGATCGCTTGAATACACGCTGCGCGATGTGTTTGATGTGCCCGATCTGGCGACGACCAATGATGACATCGTGAACGGCGTGGATTTCCATTACCCAGACGGGTCCAGCCCGTTGGCGCCGTTCACGGCCCAGCGGATTGATTATTCACTGGCGCGATTGCAGCATTACACCGCGACGCGGGCGGAGTATTTTCAGAACCACGTGCTGTTCACCAACTACCAGTTCTATTTTGAAGAGTTCGAGGGGTTCGCCCGTGCCATGCTGGCCGACAAGGACAGCGGGTATACCGCGTTTGTCGCGACCGGCAATCAGGTGATTACGGAGCATGATGCGACACTGGTTATGCCGGAAAAGATGCCTCAGATGCCGACGTATCACCTGTGTCGGGCGGACGGATCGGGGATCACCCTTGTCAACATCGGCGTCGGGCCGTCCAATGCCAAGACCGCGACAGACCATATTGCGGTGCTGCGCCCCCATGCGTGGTTGATGGTGGGCCATTGCGCCGGTTTGCGGAATTCGCAGCGTTTGGGGGATTTCGTGCTGGCCCACGGGTATCTGCGCGAAGACCACGTGCTGGATGATGACCTGCCCGTCTGGATGCCCATTCCCGCGCTGGCGGAAATCCAGATCGCGCTGGAGGAGGCGGTGGCCGACGTGACCGAGTTGGAGGGGTTCGAGCTGAAGCGCATCATGCGGACAGGCACCGTGGCCACCATCGACAACCGCAACTGGGAACTGCGTGACCAGTCCGGTCCGGTGCAACGATTGTCCCAATCCCGTGCCATCGGGCTGGATATGGAAAGTGCGACGATTGCCGCCAACGGATACCGGTTCCGCGTGCCCTATGGGACGTTGCTGTGCGTATCGGACAAGCCGCTGCATGGGGAATTGAAGCTGCCGGGCATGGCATCAGATTTCTACAAAACGCAGGTGGCGCGGCATTTGATGATCGGAATTCGCGCCATGGAACGTCTGCGTGAGATGCCGTTGGAGCGTATCCACAGCCGGAAATTGCGGTCATTTGAAGAGACTGCGTTCCTCTGACGGGGCGGAATTCGGGAAAAACCCATACAATATGCGGTTTTTCCCTTGTAATGTTGCACAAAGCGTTGTGGAACATAGCGACATACAGTTTACTGACGGGGCAATAAGCCCCAGCCAATAGGGCAGAACGAGGAGATCTAACAATGGCGACGAAACCAATGACCAAGACGCAGCTGGTTGCTGCTCTGGCTGAAAAAATGGACACAGACAAAAAATCCGCATCCGCTGCACTGGACGCGATCACTGGTCTGATCACTGACGAAGTATCCGGCGGCGGTGCCGTGACCCTGCCCGGCGTTGGCAAAATCTACTGCCGTGAGCGCCCCGAGCGTATGGTGCGCAACCCTGCCACCGGTGAGCAGATCAAGAAAGAAGCCGACAAGGTGGTCAAGATGACCATTGCGAAGGCACTCAAGGACAGCGTGAACGGCTAACGTTCCCATCCTTTACCTGATAAAGGGTCGCCCATAACGGGCGGCCCTTTTTCGTTTCAGCCTTTTGCGATGCGTTTGTCGAACGCGGCTTTTGCTTTTGCGTAGGCGGCGATCAACATCGGATTCAAGGTTGCAAGGGACTGTTCTGAAGGGTTCAGGATGGAAACCCAAGACATCCAGCCATAGACGGGATGGGGTGTCAGGACATCGGGTGCGGTGAAATCCCATGGGCCTTCGACGATCCCGCCTTTGCCAGGCCGTTTGGGCGGTGGGCCGAATTCAGCAATGAACAGGTCCTTGCTGGTTCCGATGTTGAGGCGAAAGATGCCAGCGCGATCAAGGTTTGACGCCTTGTCGTTGGCCCCGTCTTTCGATTTGACGGTTGCGAAATAGACACCCCGTGGAAGGCGTCCGCCGGGATTGTAGAACAGAGACTGTTCACCCCAAGCAGCCACGATGCGTGTGCCATCGAAGCGGTGCGCGAGGGACTGGATCAGTCGGGTTTCGGGAAGATCGGTCATTTCGCGACCCTAGCATGGACCTGCTGACACCGTCATGTCACCAGTGTGGACAAAGGAAGGGCCAAGGATGGGAAAGATTGACGGCAAGGCCGTGCTGATGGGCGTGGTGTTCGGGTTGATGTGGGCGTCGGCGTTTACGTCAGCGCGGGTGATCGTGGCCTACGCGCCGCCGCTTTATGCGCTGGCGATCCGGTTCCTGATTTCGGGTGTGATTGGCGTCGCCGTAGCCCGTGCGATGGGGCAGTCGTGGCATCTGACGCGCGCGCAGTGGGGGGCGGTTGTGATCTTCGGGATCAGTCAAAATGCGCTGTATCTGGGTCTGAATTTTGTGGCCATGCAAACGGTAGAGGCGTCATTGGCGGCCATTGTTGCGTCGACCATGCCGCTTCTGGTGGCCTTCGCCAGTTGGGCGGCCTTTGGCGAGAGGATCAGGCCCTTGGGCGTGGCCGGATTATTGGCCGGTGTGCTGGGTGTGGCATTGATCATGGGCGCGCGGCTGCAAGGACAGGTCGATCTGTTCGGGCTGGGTCTGTGCGTGCTGGGGGTCGTGTCTTTGACTGTCGCGACACTGTCTGTGCGGGGGGCCTCCAGCGGCGGGAATTTCCTGATGATCGTGGGGCTTCAGATGCTGGTGGGATCGGCGATGTTGTGGCTCCCCGCTGTGGCGTTTGAGGATTTTGCCGTGACGTGGACGTGGCAGCTGGGCGTGGCCTTTGCCTATACGGTGCTGATCCCGGGGCTGGCGGCCACGTTGATCTGGTTTCTATTGGTGGACCGGATCGGTGCCACGCCAGCGGCGGTGTTCCACTTCCTGACGCCCTTCTTTGGGGTCAGCATTGCAGCCTTGTTGCTGGGGGAGGAACTGGGGTCCCTCGACGTGGTGGGCGTGCTGATCATCACCGCCGGTATTCTGGCGGTTCAATTGAGCAAACAGAAAACCTAGCCGATCTGTCCGCGCAGACCGCCGGTTTGCCCACGGTCCAACAGGATGTGGTCAAGGATCACGGCGGCCATCATCGCCTCACCCACGGGGACGGCGCGGATGCCGACGCAGGGGTCGTGGCGGCCTTTGGTGACAACCTCGGTCGGGGTGCCGTCCATGCGGATCGAGGCGCGGGGGCTGAGGATCGAAGATGTGGGTTTGACCGCAAAGCGCACGACGATGTCCTGCCCCGTGCTGATGCCACCCAAGATGCCACCGGCATGGTTGGAGGAATATTCCGGCCCGTTGGGACCCATGAAAATTTCATCCGCGTTGGCGCGACCGGTGAGGCCAGCGGCAGCCATGCCTTCACCCACCTCGACGCCTTTGACGGCGTTGATGGACATCATCGCGGCGGCGAGATCCGTGTCTAACTTGGCATAAACCGGCGCGCCGATACCGGCGGGCACGTTTCGCGCCACAACCTCAATCATCGCGCCGACGGAATTGTGGTCATCCTTGCGCAGCCAGTTGAGGTAGTCTGTCCATTCATCCACGGCCCGCGCATCGGGGCACCAGAAATCATTGCCATCAATGGCATCCCAATCGAACCGGTCGCGGTCGATGTGCTTTTCACCCATCTGCACCATGTAGCCTTTGATCTGCACATCGGGCGCGATGGTTTTGATCGCCTCACGGGCCACACCACCGGCGGCCACGCGGGCGGCGGTTTCACGGGCGGAACTGCGCCCGCCTCCGCGATAATCCCGCAGGCCGTATTTCTGGTGGTAGGTGATATCGGCATGACCGGGGCGGAAGGTGTTGGCGATATCGCCGTAGTCCCTTGACCGCTGATCGGTGTTGCGGATCATCAGCTGGATCGGTGTGCCCGTCGTCGTATCCTCAAACACGCCGGACAGGATTTCCACCGCATCCGGTTCATTGCGCTGGGTTGTCATTTTGGACACGCCGGGGCGGCGTTTATCAAGCCACTGTTGCAACATCGGGGCCGTCAGCGCCACGCCGGGGGGGCAGCCATCGACCGTCGCACCCAAGGCAGGCCCGTGGCTTTCGCCCCAGGTGGTCACACGAAAGAGGTGTCCGTAGCTGTTCATGCTCATGCGATGGCTCCTTTGGGGCGTGGATAGCTGTGCAGGCGGCCCTTGCCAAGTGGTGCGCCGCGCCTTACGTCTGTGCATACCTCGGGGGGCTTCGTGATGAAGCTGAGATGCCACAGTGGCGGACCCGTTGAACCTGAACCGGTTAAGACCGGCGGAGGGAAGGTAACGGGTTCAAAACCCAATGCCCCCACCGTCCGGCGCATTGAGAGGATAGAACCGATGAAAAAGACCCTACTCACTGTCGCAGGACTGTTTGCTGCCACCACCGCCTTTGCGGATGGCCACGCGAACACCCTGACAGTTTATGCCCCCGATTATTTCGGGTCCGAATGGGGCCCCGGCCCTTCGATTGAGGCCGCGTTTGAAGAACAATGCGGCTGTGATCTGGTGTATCAGACCGGCGACGTGTTGCCGCGCCTGTTGCTGGAGGGGGAGAACACCGAGGCCGACGTGGTCATCGGCCTGAACACCGACGTCACCAAACGCGCGCGTGAAAGCGGGTTGATGGCACCCCATGGCGTGGATTTGTCCGCGTTGACCTTGCCGATTGACTGGGACGACGACACCTTCGTGCCGTTCAACTACAGCCACACGGCGTTTATCTATGACAACACCAAGCTGGACGGTTTCGACAGCTTCGAGGCGTTGCTGAATGCGCCCGACGACGTGCGGGTGGTCATTCAGGACCCGCGGTCGTCTATCTCCGGCCTTGCATTGGTGCTTTGGGTGCAGGCTGTTTATGGCGATGAGGCCGAGGCCGCCTGGGCGCGCCTTGCCCCAAAAATCGTGACCGTGACGCAGGGCTGGTCCGAAAGCTATGGCTTGTTCACCGATGGGGAGGCCGATGTCGTGTTGTCCTACACAACGTCGCCTGCCTATCACATCATCGCCGAAGAGGATTTGACCAAATCCGCCGCGATCTTTGATGAAGGGCATTATTTCTTTGTCGAACTTGCCGCAAAGGTCGAAGGCACGGACAACGCGGATCTGGCGGATCAGTTCATGGCGTTCATCCTGACGCCGGAATTCCAGAACCTGATCCCCACGACCAACTGGTCCTTCCCCGCTGCCCTGCCAGAGGCCGATTGGCCCGAAGGGTTCCAGACCCTTCCCCGGCCTGAAACTGTCCTTTTCTACAGTGAAGACGAGGCAGCAGCACTGCGCGATACAGCGATAGACGCGTGGCGCACCGCCTTGTCTCAATAATTCCGGCGCTGATCGTCGCGGGGCTGGTGATTGGCCCTGTGGCGGCGGTGCTGTGGCGGGGCGGTGGGTTCACCGCCCTGTCTGATGCAGATGCCGACGCAGTTGCGTTCACGGTGTGGCAGGCCTTTTGGTCGGCCTTGATCAGTGTTGTGTTGGCGGTTCCGGTGGCCCGTGCCTTGGCACGGCGTCAGTTTCCGGGGCGCGGGGCCCTCATTGCCGTGATGGGGGCCCCTTTCATTTTGCCAGTGATCGTGGCGGTTTTGGGTCTCGTCGCGGTCTTTGGCGGGCGGGGTGTGATCAATGCTGTGCTGGGGCCATTGGGGCTGCCGCGTCTGGATATTTACGGCGCGCATGGTGTCATTCTGGCCCATGTGTTTTTCAATTTGCCACTGGCCGTCCGGTTGATCCTGCAAGGGTGGCTTTCGATCCCGTCCGAAAGGTTTCAGGTCGCCGCATCCCTAGGCGCGCCGTTGTTCTGGCTGTTGGAATGGCCGATGTTGAAACGCATTGTGCCGGGGGCCTTTGCGGTGATTTTCGTGATCTGTCTGGGATCGTTCGCGGTGGCGTTGACGCTGGGCGGTGGGCCACGCGCGACAACGGTCGAGTTGGCGATCTATCAGGCGTTCAAATTCGACTTCGACCTCGGCAAAGCCGCGTCGTTGGCAGTTGTCCAACTGGCGTTGGGCCTGTGCGCGGGATTGGTGGCGTTGCTGTTGGCGCGGGGCGACATGTTGGGCGCGGGGTTGGACCGAGTGGTCCAACGCTGGGACGGCAGCCGTGTTCTGGACGCGGTCTGGATCGGGTTGGCGGCGCTGTTCTTACTGGCGCCCCTGGGGGCGCTTGTGGTGGCCGGTGTGCCGGGTCTTGCGCTGTTGCCAGAGGGTATCTGGGCCGCTACGGGGCGGTCTGTGATGATCGCGCTGGGGGCTGTGGTTCTGACCATGGCGCTGGCTTTGCCGCTGGCGACCAAAGCGGGGGAGGCCGCGTCGTTGTTGGGGATTTCGGTGTCCGGTCTGGTTCTGGGGACCGGAATTTTCCTGATTGTGCAGCCCTACGTCCGGCCCGCGTCGGTGGCTTTGCCTGTGACATTGCTGGTGAATGTGCTGATGTCGTTGCCGTTCGTGCTGCGTATTCTACGGACGGGAGTCGACGGCGCGAAGGCGGATTACGGGCGGCTGGGCGCGTCGCTGGGCCTGCGGGGGTGGGCGCTGTGGCGAATTGCCTATCTGCCACGTCTGCGGCGGCCTATGGGGTTTTCCGCAGGGCTGACGGGGGCCTTGGCCATGGGGGACCTTGGGGTGATCACATTGTTTTCGCGCCCCGGACAGGGGACATTGCCGCTGGCGATGTATGAATTGATGGGGCGCTATCAGATGGACGCGGCCTATGGTGCGGCACTGGTGCTGGTGGGCACGTCGCTGGCGCTGTTTTGGGTGTTTGACCGTGGAGGGCGCGTGAATGCTGACGTTTGAAGGGGCCGCGTTCCGGCAGGGAGATTTCACGCTGGAGGCGGATTTCGAGATTGTGGCAGGCGGGGTGACAGCGGTGATCGGCCCGTCGGGGGCGGGCAAGTCGACGTTGCTGCACGGGATTGCGGGGTTTGTGCCGCAGGTGGCGGGGCGGTTGATGTGGGACGGACGAAACATCGCGGCAGCACCGCCGCAGGACCGGCCTGTGTCGATGCTGTTTCAGGACAACAACCTGTTTCCCCACCTGACGGTGATGCAGAATGTGGCCTTGGCCTTGGTGCCCAAGGTGCGGCCCGGTCGGGAGGTGCAGGATCGGGTCGAGGACATGCTGGCGCGCGTCGGGCTGCAAGGGCTGTCCGCCCGCAAACCTGCGGGCCTGTCCGGTGGTCAACAAAGCCGCGTCGCGCTGGCGCGGGCGTTGTTGCAGGACCGGCCTGTGATGTTGATGGACGAGCCGTTCAGCGCCCTTGGCCCTGCCCTGAAGGACGAGATGCTGGATTTGTCGGTATCTTTGGCAAAAGGGCGGACCGTCGTGATGATCACCCATGATCCGGCGGATGCAGGCCGGATTGCAGATGCGGTGATCGGTGTGGTGCCGGGGCGGGCGTTGTCGCCTGTTGCCACGCAAACCTTTCTCACCGATCCACCGGTCGAGATGCGGGACTATTTCAGCCCCCTTTAACGCAAAAGGCCCGCCAAACTGGCGGGCCTTCCTATTGGGATCGAAAGACGTTTAGTCTTTCTTCTTGTGCGGTGCCCAGATGCGTTTGTTTGTCAGGTACAGCAGCACGGACAGCACCGTCAGGAAAATGACGCCCGTCAGGCCAGCCTGCTTGCGCGCCATCATCTTGGGTTCGGCTGTCCACATCAGGAAAGCTGACACGTCCATCGCGATTTCCTCAAGCTCGGTCGAGTGGCCGTCTTCGTAGAATACGTCGTCACCATAAAGAGGGGGTGCCATGGAAATCCAGCTGCCCGGATATTTGTGGGAGCCGTCTTCGTAGGTGCATTCCTCAGGATAACCACCGGCGGCGAAGGCCGTGTTGTAATAGCCGTCCATGGGTGTTTCCATGTTGGCCGCACATTCGGGTTCTTCCGCGTATCCGGTCAGCAGGGAGGTGATGTATTCAGGGCCGCCCATGCCGTTGATGAACTGGCTGATACCGGTGCCGTAAGGGCCGTGGAAACCTGCACGTGCCTTGGCCATCAGGCTGAGGTCGGGTGCATTGCTCAGCTGGCTTTCGGGGAATTTATCCGCAGGCGTGGCGGCGCGAAAATCGCCTTCGCCGTCAAACAGCAGCGGATCGAACACTTCGTAGAATTCCGCATAGGCACGCATCTGGTCTTCGGGCAGCATGGGGCCACCTTCGTCAGACAGGTTGCGGAAGGCCACGAATTTCAGGCCGTGACAGGCGGAGCAAATCTCAGTGTAGACCTGCAAACCGCGCTGCAACTGGTTGGTGTCAAAGGACCCGAAAGGCCCTTCGAAGGAGAAGTCGTAGTTGATGACTTCGCTGTCACCGGCGGCATGTGCAGCGCCCGAGGCAAGGCCAAGGGCAACTGCTGCGGTGAGGGTGAGTTTACGGAACATCAGTCTTTGTCCTTTCTCACTCGGCCGGTTCGACGATGGTATGGGTGCCACCGACTTTCGGCGCGTAGTGCGCGTTGAAATCATCCTCGATGGTCGCGGGGGGTGTCGTCGGCTTTTCGATGACGCCCAGAAGCGGCAGGATTACGAGGAAATAGGCGAACCAGTAGGTGGCACCGATCAGAGCGATGATCGGGTAGATGCCCTCAGCCGGCATGGCACCGACCCACATCAGGACGATGAAGTCCACGACGAGGATGGCAAACCACCACTTGAACATCGGGCGATACCGACCGGAGCGGACGGACGATGTGTCCAGCCACGGAGCCAGTGCCATCACCACGATCGCGCCGAACATGGCGAGCACGCCGAAGAACTTCGCGTCGATGATGCCGAAGGACACCCATTCAGCGATGATCACGACCCAGACGGTGTTATC
>NZ_JAHDGE010000058.1 GCF_020627745.1 Pseudooctadecabacter sp. | reverse complement strand
GAACAGGTCATGCAGCCTTCGACCATGCGCATGGAATATTGCCCGCAGCTGGAACAGGCTTTGCCCTTGGGTGTCATGCTGACGACCTCCGCCTGCGGGTCGGATTTCAGGCCCATGCCCTCGCCCGCCAAGAAGCCTGTGGCGACCATGTGCTTTTCGATGGTCTGGCCGATAGCCGCCAGAATGGAGGGGACGTATTTGCCCTGCATCCATGCCCCGCCGCGCGGGTCGAACACGGCTTTCAACTCTTCCACCACAAAGGACACATCGCCCCCGCGCCGGAACACGGCTGAAATCATCCGCGTCAGCGCGACGGTCCATGCGAAATGTTCCATGTTCTTGGAATTGATGAACACCTCAAACGGGCGACGCTGGCCTTGATGGATGATGTCGTTGATCGTGATGTAGATGGCGTGTTCGCTGTCGGGCCATTTCAATTTGTAGGTCTGGCCGTCCAGATCTTCGGGCCGGTCCAGCGGTTCGGTCATGTAGATGACGTCGCCTGCGTTCTCATCAATCACGTCTTCCTCGGGCACGCTGGCCTTCTCGGGCTCGACCGACAGGACGGAGCCCGTCACATCGTTGGGACGATAGGTCGTGCAGCCTTTGCAGCCCGTGTCCCAGGCTTCCATGTAGACGTCTTTGAACGACTGGAAATCAATGTCTTCGGGCACGTTGATCGTTTTGGAGATGGAGCTGTCGACCCATTTCTGCGCCGCGGCCTGCATGCGCACATGATCCATCGCAGGCAGGGTCTGGGCGTTGACGAAATAGTCGGGCAACTCCGCATCGCCGTTCAGATCACGCCAGAGTTTGACAGCATAATCCACGACCTCTTCCTCGGTCCGCGTGCCGTCCTTTTGCAGGACCTTGCGGGTGTAGGCGTAGGCGAACACCGGTTCGATCCCGCTGGACACATTGCCCGCATAAAGGCTGATCGTGCCCGTGGGGGCCACAGACGTCAGCAGGGCGTTGCGAATGCCGTCCTTGGCGATCATCGCCTGAACGTCATCATCCAGCGCCTGCACATTGGGGGATTTGGCATATTTCTTCGCATCGAACAGCGGGAAGGCGCCCTTTTCCTTCGCCAGTTCCGCCGACGCACGATAGGAAGCGTTGGCAATCAGCTGCATCCAGTCTTCGGTCTGGGCGGCGGCCTCCTCTGATCCATAGCGCAGGCCGACCATCAACAGCGCGTCGGCCAGACCGGTGACACCCAGACCAATGCGGCGTTTGGCGGCGGCCTCTTGCGCTTGGGCCTCAAGCGGGAAGTTCGACGCATCGACGACGTTGTCCATCATCCGAACGGCGGTCGCGACCAGATCGGCCAGCGCGTCTTCGCTGATTTCGGCGGTGTCCTCGAACGGGTTGGTCACCAGACGGGCCAGGTTCACGGACCCCAGCAGGCAGGCGCCATAGGGCGGCAGGGGCTGTTCGCCGCACGGGTTGGTGGCGGCAATGGTCTCAACATAGTTCAGGTTGTTCATCGCATTGATGCGGTCGATGAAAATCACGCCGGGTTCGGCATAATCATAGGTGGACTGCATGATGCGGTCCCACAGGTCACGGGCCTGCACGGTTTTGACTGTCTCACCCTCCCACACCAGATCCCACGCGGCATCGGCCTTCACGGCCTCCATGAACGGGTCGGTGATCAGGACGGACATGTTGAACATGCGCAGACGGGCGGCGTCGGATTTGGCGGTGATGAAATCCTCAACATCCGGATGGTCACAGCGCATGGTCGCCATCATCGCGCCGCGGCGGGACCCTGCGGACATGATCGTGCGGCACATGGCGTCCCAGACGTCCATGAAAGACAGCGGGCCGGAGGCATCGGCGGCGACCCCTTTGACCACAGCCCCCTTGGGCCGGATGGTCGAGAAATCGTACCCGATCCCGCCGCCTTGCTGCATGGTCAATGCGGCTTCCTTGAGGTTGTCGAAAATGCCCGCCATGGTGTCGGGGATGGTCCCCATGACAAAACAGTTGAACAGCGTCACGCTGCGGTCGGTGCCCGCACCGGCGGTGATGCGGCCGGCGGGCAGGTATTTGAAATCTTCCAAAGCGGCGTAGAATTTAGGCTCCCAAGCGGCGGGGTCCTTTTCCACAGAGGCCAGCGATTTGGCGATCCGCGACCACGTGTCCTCTACCGATTGGTCAATCGGTGTCCCATCTGCCTCCTTAAGGCGATATTTCATGTCCCAGATCTGTTCGGCAATAGGGGCGGCAAAGCGGGTCATGAGAGATCCTCTTGTAAGTGTGGCAGAATCGGTGGTGAACCGCTAACCTACCAGATGTTGTGTGACGATGGAACAGATTAAGAACATATTGTGGAGGCTTTGATGGCCAAGACCCTACATCTTCAGAAACTCTCCGTCGGAACCGACAACGTAGCAGACCTTGCGGCGTGGCAAAACACAAAGCGTGCGCAAGCCCCCGACGGATTGCCGCGGCACGTGACACGGATGTGGCCCAAACGCGTGGATGAGGTGCTGGGCGGCGGATCAATGTATTGGGTCATCAAGGGATCAATCCTGTGCCGCCAGCAGATCAACCGTTTTGACGAATACATCGGCGCAGACGGCGTGCGCCGCTGCGCCATCGTGCTGGAACCGGAGTTGATCCGTGTGGTGCCCACCTTGAAACGCCCCTTCCAAGGGTGGCGCTACCTCAAAGCCGAAGACGCGCCGATGGATTTGCCAAAGGGACGCGAAGAGGAAGAGGCGCTGCCTGCGTCCCTCAACGCGGCCTTGGCGGAAATCGGGGTTCTGTGATCTGACGATCAGCACCTGCGGTGGGCGGGGCCAAAATTCGATGAATTTTGGGGCCTCCGGCGGAGGTATTTTTGAACCAGAGAAATCAGGCGTCGAGATGCGCCATCAAGCGCGTGAGTGTATCCCGTTGCGCTTGGGTCCAATCCTTGCGGCGCCCCCTGAACAGGGTGGCCTGGCTCGCGTGGATCATGCCGTCAGACAGGATTTTCAGGCCATTGGCGCGCAGGGTTTCACCGGTTGAGGTGATGTCGGCCACGGCCTCCGCCGTTTCATTGCGGATCGTGCCTTCGGTGGCGCCTTGGCTGTCGACCAACTGGTAATCTGCCACACCGTTATCGCGCAGGAAGTCACGGACAAGACGGTGGTATTTGGTGGCAATTCGCAAACGGAACCCGTGATCAGCGCGAAAGGCGGCGGCCACTGCGTCCAGATCATCCAGCGTGTCCACGTCAATCCAGGCGTCAGGAACTGCGATCACCAGATCGGCCCCGCCAAATCCCATTTTAGCCAATTCAACCACGCGGCTGTCCCAGGCGGGCAGCTTTTCACGCACCAGATCGGACCCTGTGACGCCAAGGTGAATGCGGCCTGCGTCCAATTCGCGTGGGATTTCACCGGCGCTGAGAAGCACCAGCTCCACCCCGTCGATGCCATCCACTGCGCCCGCATATTCGCGATCCGATCCGGATTTGCGCAGGGTGATGCCCCGATCCGCGAACCACTGGAACGTCTTTTCCATCAGGCGGCCTTTGGATGGAATGCCAAGTTTCAGCGTCATAACGCACCCTCCGCTGCGGCCACCAAGGCCGGGCGGATCACGCCGCCCACCGCAGGCACGCCCGTGCCGCCCCCCAAAACCGTCGTCAGCGCGTCGTAGCGCCCGCCGGTGGCCACGGGTGGCAGGTTCAGCGCCGGATCGGCAGAGAACCCGAAGACGAACCCGTCGTAGTATTCCATTGAGGTGCGGCCATAGCTGGCCTCGAACATCAAGGTGTCCACGTCGATATTCCGCGCGCTCAGCGCGTCCAGACGGGCGGCGAGGCCATCGACCGCCGCGCTGATCGATGGCAAATCCACCGCGATGTCCCGCAAAGCCGTCAGGGCAAAGGGTGCGGTTTCGCGCACAGCGAGAAGCGCGTCCAACAGGCTCCGTTCCCCACCCGAAATGGGATCAGCCGCGGCATCCGCGCGCAGCGCATCGATGCGGCGCGCGATCTGGTCGCGGCTGCGCAGGCCCAGCACCGGCGGCAGGTCTGCCAGCGGGTCGTCTTGCGCCAACAGGGCGGCGCGGCTGGTGGGCGTGTCGGTCAGCCCGCAAAACCGGTCCAGCAAGGTCTTGAACCGACGCGGACGCCACAGATGCCGCATCAGGGCGGCACGGCGCGCAGGCGTGGTGTTCAACCCTTGAACGGCCGCGCGCAGGATACCGATGTCACCCGTGGCGGGGGTCACGGGCGTGTCCTTCAACAGCCCAGCGAGGGTCGCAAAGACCTCCGCATCTGCGGCGGCACGGTCGGTGCCATCAAAGACCTCATAGCCCACCTGCACGAATTCCGTTGGCCGGTCACCCCCGTCTTCTTGTTTGCGAAAGACCTTGCCCATGTAGGTATAGCGCGCAGGTTCCGCCCCGTGTGCCATGTGCTGCTGCACAATCGGCACCGTGAAATCCGGGCGCAGCATCATCTCGCCGCGCACGGGGTCCTGGGTGGTGAAGGCGCGGGCACGGATGTCCTCGCCATAGAGGTCCAGCAGGGTGTCAGCCGGTTGCAGGTAATCCGCGTCGGTCAGCACGGCCCCCTGCGCTGTCAGGACATCCTGATAGGCGCGCGCGCGCGCCCACGTGTCGCGGCTGGCATCGACAGTCACGTGTCCTGATCCTCAAGCAGTTGTTGGATGCGAGGGACAAGATCAGCACGGGGAATTTCGAACTGCTGGGGGCGTTCGGACCATTCCTCCTGCGTGGCGGTCTCGGCGATTTTGGCGCCAAGGATCAGGTCTTTGACCTGCAGGATGCCGCGCTCCAACTCATCGCCGCCTTGAATGATCGCGATGGGGGAATTGCGCTGGTCGGCGTATTTGAGCTGGTTGCCAAAGTTCTTGGGGTTGCCCAGATAGACCTCAGCCCGAATGCCCGCGCCGCGCAATTCGCTGACGATGGCCTGATAATCGGCCATGCGGTCGCGGTCCATGACGGTCACGACAACGGGGCCGGTGGTGTCTGTGGTCAGACGGCCCTTCATGTGCAACGCGGCCAGAAGGCGGTCAACGCCGATGGACACGCCGGTGGCAGGCACCTCTTGTCCCGTAAAACGTTTGACCAGATCGTCATAGCGCCCGCCGCCCGCGACAGACCCGAAGGACCGTGGGCGGCCTTTGTCGTCGGTGATCTCAAACGTCAGTTCAGCTTCGAACACGGGGCCGGTGTAATAACCAAGACCGCGCACGACCGACGGGTCGATGATGATGCGGTCGGGGCCGTAGCCGCCAGCGGCCAGAAGGTCGGCCATCTGTTGCAGCTCATCCACGCCCTTGGCACCTGTCTCACTGTCCCCGATTGCGGCGCGCAAATTGGCAAGGGTTCCGGCAGTGTCATCTGCCTTCGACGTCAGGAATGCGATGACAGGTTCGGCCTGCGCGTCGTCCAGCCCGACGCCGTCGATATAGGCGCCAGAGGCATCCAGACGGCCCTTGCCCAACAGTTCCCGCACACCAGCCTCGCCCACCTTGTCGAACTTGTCGATGGTGCGCAGGACGTCGGCCTTCTGGGCGTCATCAGACAGGCCCATGACCTCAAGCACGCCGTTCAGCACTTTGCGGTTGTTGATGCGGATGACGTAATCGCCCCGCTCGATCCCCACGGCCTCCAGCGTATCGGACAGCATCGCGCAAATCTCGGCATCCGCCGCCACGGACCCCGACCCGACGGTGTCGGCATCGCATTGATAAAACTGGCGAAAACGCCCCGGTCCGGGCTTTTCGTTGCGCCAGACGGGGCCCATGGCATAGCGGCGATAGGGCGTGGGCAAATCGTTGCGGTGCTGCGCATACACCCGCGCCAAAGGGGCGGTCAGGTCATACCGCAGGGCCAGCCAATCGCCGGGCTTGTCGCCCTCGCTGTCCTCTTGCCACGCAAACACACCCTCATTGGGGCGGTCCACGTCGGGCAGGAATTTGCCCAGCGCCTCAACCGTTTCCACGGCAGAACTTTCCAGCGCTTCGAACCCGTAGCGATGATAGACCCCGGCGATGGTCTGCAGCATCTGCGTGCGCTGCGCGACCTCGGCACCGAAATAGTCGCGGAACCCTTTGGGGGTCTGCGCCTTGGGACGGGGGGTTTTCTTTGGCTTGGCCATGGGATCGGTCCTGCGTTGGTTTGCCCGCGCTTTACCGCGCACGTCCCCGCCACGCAACAGCAGGGCTTGGCAAATCCGGCCAAACACCCGATATGGCGCGTATGAGTGACCAAACACACCTTGAAGAAAAGATCGCCCACCTCACCCGCACCGTGGATGAGCTGTCGGATATCGTCGCCCGTCAGGAAGGTGAAATCAGCCGCCTGACCCACCGGGTCGCCATGTTGATGGAACGCGAAGCCAGCCGTGAATACGACGCAGGCGGCTCCATTCCGCTTGCTGATCAGAAACCACCACACTGGTAGATCGCAGCCCCTTCTTCATCTTGGCCGATACAACTTCCCCCGGAGGGCCGATCAGCCGCACAGACACCGGTCAGTTGTTCTTGATCGACGCGGCCAAGACCTCACCGTCGTGCAGCAGGATTTGGGTCCATTGGGTCGGCACCGCACTGAATGTGCCGCCGAAAAAGCTGTAGGCGGTGATAAAATAGGTATTGCGGTTCAACCGGTCGGCGCGCGCGCCGCAGGGCTGGCCACGCCCGACACGGCAGACGCTGGCCTTGATCGCCTCATAGGCGTTGTCGGTTGCGGTGTAGGAAATCCGTTCGTTGCTGGGCTGGTAGCGGACGAATTCATGGGTCTGGATATTGCCTGCCACGGCCACAGCACCGGTAAACGTCCGGGCACAATTGTCGTTGAAACCCGTGATGTAGAACGGCCGCGCTGTGGTGAGGTTGGGATTGGTGTCGTAGACCGAAAACCCGCCGCCGTCGTCTATCCGCGTGCCCAACTGGCTGCGCGTCATCCCGCAGACCCGCGCAATCTGGCCAAAGGGCAGTGCGGCTCCGGCCTCGACATCGGTGCTGTCCGGCCCTGTTCGGGGTACATCGCGTCCGGCCCCGCCAAACAGGCCCGTCAGGCCGCGCGGCGGTGCGGGGGCGCGGGCCTCCGTCACATTGGCAGCGCCAGCGCCTTCGCCGGTCCGATTGCCACCAAACAACCCGAACAACCCGCCCCGCGCAGCGGCAGGGCGCGTGTCGGACAGGCCCGCGACAGTTTCATCAGGTGTGGGCGCGTCGGCCAATGCGGCCTCAACCGCGGCATTTGTCGGATCATCCGCCTGTCGGTTCACCAGACGCGAAAACAGACCACCACCGGTCGCTTGCTGTGCGGGGGCCGCGACGGCGGCCGTTTCGGGGCCGGACGACACATCCTGCAGGCGGGTCATCCCCCCCAGAGGATCACCGCTGCATCCAGCCAGCAGGGCCACAGCGCCCAATCCAAACATCACATGGCGCATCGCCACCGTCCCCCGCCTGTTATCGGGATCGTTCTACAATCCGCGCAACGCCCCGTCCACCTGCCCCTTTGGGCAAGCAAGGTTTCGCCGCCCTCAGATTTCAAGAACCTCGATCACCCCGTTCAAAGACCGCAACGCACCCTTGATCTGCGGATTGACGGGAAAATGATCGTCAAGTTCGACATCAATCTCCCCCAGTTCCACATCATCAATCGTGAACATGATCGGCCCGCGCCCGCATTTGAGGGATTTGTCCTTCATCGCCCCCTGCAACACGTCATTCACCGTGGGGATCGCGGCCACATCGGACACAAAGACCTGCAAGCCGGATGACCCCGCCGTCGCCACCGCCATATCGGCGGGCACCACGGACCGGCCCAGCAGTTTCAACTGCTCGGATTCCATGGTCGCCTCGACCCCGATGACGACCTGCGTGCCGGTTTCCAGATGGTCCCGCGCGGCCTCCAACGTGTCCGAAAACATGGTAACTTCGTACTGGCCCGTCGGATCGCTCAGCTGGACAAAAGCAAAGCGGTTGCCGCGTGCGGATTTGCGTTCCTGCCGCCCTGCGACCGTGCCCGCCATCTTGGCAACCAGCGCGCCGCGTTCGGCCAGGGCCGTGACCTCGTCCAGCGTTTTCACCTTTTCGGTGCGTTTCAGCGCGGCCATGTAATCGTCCAGCGGGTGACCGGACAGATAGAACCCCACCGCCTTGAATTCTTCGGCCAGCCGTTCGGCAGGCAGCCAATCGGCGGCGGCAGACAGGCGCGGTTCGGGCAGGTCATCGCCCGCTTCGCCAAACAGGCTGACCTGATTGGAATTCTTCTGGTCGTGGATCGCGGCGGAATAGCCCACCAGCGCATCCAGACTGTCGAATACACGGCGGCGGTTCGGGTCCAACTGGTCAAAGGCACCGGCCCGCGCCAGCATTTCCAACGGGCGTTTGCCGACCCGTTTCAGATCAACCCGCCGCGCCAGATCGAAGATGGTGACGAACGGCTTGTCTTCGCGGGCATCCACGATCAGCTTCATCGCCTCGACACCGACGTTTTTCAGCGCCCCAAGACCATAAACCAGCTTGCCGTCCTGCACATCAAACGTCGCGAGCGACGTGTTCACGCACGGGGCGACCCAAGGCAGCTCAAGCCCCTTTTTGACCTCTTGAAAATACACCGCCAGCTTGTC
>NZ_JAHDGE010000020.1 GCF_020627745.1 Pseudooctadecabacter sp. | reverse complement strand
CGCGTAAAAATCAGGCGGTGAGGCGGATCGGCCCGACGACGCAACCCCTCAAACTTGCCCACTTAGCAATGCCGACGGATGGTGCACGGGCTTTCAATCGGAAAGCGTCGCGAGTGGGGCGTCTTGCAGGATCAATCCCACTCGCAACTACAGCAATCGCTGTGCGGAATAGATCGGATGTCGGGCTGACAAGGTCAAGCCCCGCGACCGTGTGACCGCACGCCCAATGGGGATACATCCATGAAGACCACCACAAAACTTACCCTGTCCACAGCGTTCAGCCTGATGGTCGCCGGTGCCGCAGCGGCAGACTGTGCCGACCCGATCAAAGTCGGCGTGTTGCATTCACTGTCCGGCACGATGGCCATTTCCGAGACGACCCTCAAAGACACCATGGAACTGCTGATTGCCCAGCAAAACGAGGCAGGCGGCCTTTTGGGATGCGAGATCGAGGCAGTTGTTGTTGACCCGGCCTCTGACTGGCCCTTGTTTGCGGAAAAAGCGCGCGAATTGCTGACCGTGTCCGAAGTTGACGTGATTTTCGGGTCCTGGACCTCCGTGTCGCGCAAATCCGCGCTGCCGGTTCTGGAAGAATTGAACGGGCTGATGTTCTACCCCGTGCAGTATGAAGGCGAGGAATCCTCGCGCAATGTGTTCTACACAGGTGCCGCGCCCAACCAGCAGGCGATCCCTGCGACGGATTATTTCCTGGAAGAGCTGGGCGTTGAAAAGTTCGCGCTGCTGGGCACCGACTATGTCTACCCGCGCACGACCAACAACATCCTTGAACAATACCTGATCGACAATGGCATCGCCGAAGAGGACATCTTCGTGAACTATACGCCGTTTGGTCATTCCGATTGGTCCACGATTGTGGCCGATGTGGTTGAACTGGGCGCGGACGGCAGCCAGGTGGGCGTGATTTCCACGATCAACGGCGATGCCAACATCGGCTTTTATAAAGAACTGGCTGCGGCAGGCATTTCCGCCGACGATATTCCCGTGGTCGCCTTCTCCGTGGGTGAGGAAGAACTGTCGGGTCTGGATACGTCCGACCTTGTGGGGCATCTGGCCGCTTGGAACTACTTCCAGTCCGCCGAATCCGAGCTGAACGACGAGTGGGTGACCGCATGGAAGGCCGCCATGGGCGATGAGCGTGTGACCAATGACCCGATGGAGGCCCATTATATCGGCTTCAACATGTGGGTGAACGCGGTTGAAGACGCAGGCACCACGGATGTCGATGCGGTCCGCACCGCGATGTACGGGCAGGAATTCCCGAACCTGACAGGCGGCACGGCGGTTATGTTGCCGAACCACCACCTCGCCAAGCCTGTTCTGATCGGTGAGATCACAGCGGACGGCCAGTTCGACATCATCAGCCAGACATCCGAAGTGCCCGGCGACGCATGGACGGACTACCTGCCTGAATCCGCAGTCCTGACCTCCGATTGGAAGGACCTTGGTTGCGGCATGTACAACACCGAAACCGAGACCTGCGTTCAGCTGACCTCGAACTACTAAGACGTGCGATGGGGCGCGGCGGTTTTTGCCGCGCCCTGTCCCTCGAAGACCTTTCCCCGAATTCAGAAAGTCCCCCCCGATGATGCGCCTTGTGTTCGGCATGATCCTGATGCTGCTGTCTGCCGTCAGCGTCGCGGCCCAAGATTTGCAGGCCTTGCTGCAGACCCACGCGGATGAGGTGGCCAAGCCGTCGCGTCGGTCGGTCAGCGTGATGTTGGACGATCTGGTGGCCTCCGGCCTGCCGCAAGTGCCGGTGTTTTTGGAAGAATGGGCCGGGCGGAATGTCTGGCAGGATGATGCCACGGGGCTGTTTTACATTGGTGCCGAAGAGGGCGATGCCCTGATTATTCGCGATGTGGACACAGGCGATGAAACGTCGGTGGATGCAGGCGGCTTTACCCAGCTGCGCCCCAACGGCGGCGTGCGGCGGGTGATCGGCACGGCCCTCGTGCAGTTCCAACTGTCCGATCCCGACCCTGCGCGCCGACAAGCTGCGTTGGAGAGTATCGCGCGCAGGGGGGAGGCCGAACAACTTGCACCCCTGATTGCATCGCTGGAGGGCGAAGCCGACGCAGGCATCCGTGCCCGCAAAGAGCAACTCATCACCTTCCTGACCGCCCGTTTTAGTGAGGACACTGCGGCACGTGTAACAGCGATCGAAACGCTGGCCGCTGACACGTCGGTTGAGGCACGCGCGGTGCTGAGCCAGATTTTGGCAACCACGGATGAGGTCGCCGAAACCCTACCTGACGTGAATATCGCTGAACTCTACGACCCCGCAGATGCGCCCGAGGCGTCTTATCAAATTCTGGTCGACGCGGGTCTGGCCCCCGCTTTGGTCAGCGCCGGTGACATCCGCGCAGCCCTTGAGGCCAATATCGCAGAGGGTCGCGTGGGCACGGTGCCCGTGGCATCGCTGAACACCGACGCGGCACGTGAAGACGCCTACGCCGCTTTGGCCCGTGCTGATCTGGTGCCGCCTTTGGTGACGCAAGACGACGTGGCCGCAGCCCTGCAATCCCACGTCTTTTTCGCCCAATATGTCGAAACCGACACCGCCGTCACCCAAGCCGCCCGCGCGACCCTCGACACAGTCGAGACCCGCGTGGGCTGGGCGCAAACGGTGGATATGACGCTGGACGGGCTGTCCCTTGCGTCGATTTATTTTCTGGCGGCCATCGGGCTTGCCATTACGTTTGGCCAAATGGGCGTCATCAACATGGCGCATGGCGAATTCATCATGATGGGCGCCTATACGGGCTATGTGGTGCAACTGTTTGTGCCGGATTACACCGTGTCCATTCTGGTCGCCTTGCCGCTGGCCTTTGCGCTGACCTTCGGGGCAGGGGTGGCGATGGAACGCTTGATCATCCGCCACCTTTATCACCGCCCGCTTGAGACATTGTTGGCCACGTTCGGCATTTCCATCGCCCTGCAACAGATCGCCAAGAACATCTTTGGCACGCAGGCACGCCCCCTCACGTCGCCCGATTGGCTGAGCGGCGCTTGGGTGATTTCCGACGTCATCCAGATCAGCACGATCCGCATTGCGATCTTCGTGATGGCGCTGATCTTTCTGGTGGCGTTGCTCTATATCCTCAAACGCACACGGCTGGGGCTTGAGGTGCGGGCGGTCACGCAGAACCCCGGTATGGCGGCGTCCATGGGGATCAATCCCGACCGCATCAACATGCTGACCTTCGGGCTGGGATCAGGGATTGCGGGCGTGGCCGGTGTGGCCATCGGCCTTTATGCGAAAGTCACGTCAGAGATGGGCGCGGATTACATCGTGCAGTCCTTCATGACCGTGGTTGTGGGCGGGGTCGGTAACGTCTGGGGCACTTTGGCGGGGGCCGGTCTGATCGGGTTCCTGCAAAAGGGGATCGAATTCCTGAACCCGTCCAACACGCTGGCGGCCCAGACCTACATGATCTTGTTCATCATCCTGTTCATTCAATTCCGACCCAAGGGCATTGTCGCGCCCAAGGGCCGTGCGGCGGCGGATTAAACCATGACACCAACACGCAAGTCTTTCGTCGCGCGCAATCCTTCGGTGCTGTATTTCCTCGCCGCCTTGGGGCTGTTCACGGCCATCGTCGCGGTCCTGTCGGAGGCATCGGGCGTGGGCCTGATATCGACGTCCTTTGTCAAAACCCTGGGCAAGACGCTGTGCCTATGTCTGGTCGCCATCGCGATGGACGTGGTCTGGGGGTATTGCGGCATCCTGAGCCTTGGGCACTTCGCCTTCTTCGGCATCGGCGGCTATGCCATCGGCATGTGGCTGATGTATGCGCGCACGGAGATCATTGTGATCGACAGCCTTGCCGGGCAGGTCATTCCACCCACCCCGCAGGAGGTGTCGGACGCCATTGGCAACCAGATTTTTGGCGTCGTCGGGTCATCGGAATTCCCGCTTTTGTGGGCCTTTGCCGATCATCTGTGGATCCAACTGGCGCTGGTGGTGCTGGTGCCCGGCCTGTTGGCGCTGGTCTTTGGCTGGCTGGCGTTTCGCAGCCGTGTCACCGGCGTGTATCTGTCTATTCTGACGCAGGCCATGACTTTGGCGCTGGCGCTGTATCTGTTCCAGAACGACAGCGGCTTGCGGGGCAACAACGGGCTGTCCGGGTTGCAAAACATTCCGGGGTTCGATGACACGGGACAGGATGTTGTTTCAATCGCGTTCTTTCTGACGTCGGCGGCCGCACTGGCGCTGGGCTACCTGCTGTTTGCATGGATCACCGACAGCAAGCTGGGCAACATCATTCAGGCCATTCGCGACGATGAAAGCCGCGTGCGGTTCTTGGGCTACCATGTCGAAAGCTATAAGCTGTTCGTCTTTACGCTGACGGCGGTGATCGCGGGGATCGCGGGGGCGCTGTATTACCCGCAGGCGGGGATCATCAATCCGGCGGAAATCGCGCCCATCGCGTCGATCTATCTGGCGGTCTGGGTCGCCATCGGCGGGCGGGGGCGGCTTTACGGGGCAGTCATCGGGGCGGCTGTGGTGTCTTTGTTGTCCAGCTGGTTCACAGGCGGCGGCGCGCCCAGCGTGGACCTTGGTTTTTATGTGATCAACTGGGTCGATTGGTGGCTGGTGCTGTTGGGGCTGACCTTTGTGGCTGTCACCTTGTTCGCGCCCCAAGGCATAGGCGGGCTCTTTGACAAATTGGTGCGCAAGTCATGAAATCGCTTCTGGAAATGTCCGGCATTACGAAATCCTTTGACGGGTTCAAGGCCATCAACAATCTGTCCCTGCAAATTGGCGAACCTGAGTTGCGTGCCGTCATTGGCCCCAACGGGGCAGGCAAAACCACCTTCATGGATATCATCACCGGCAAGACCAAACCGGACGAAGGCAAGATCCTGTTCGGGGAAGACAACCGGTCCCTTCTTGGCATGTCCGAAAGCCGGATTGCCATGTTGGGCATTGGCCGCAAGTTCCAGAAACCCACAGTGTTCGAGGCGCAGACCGTGCGCGAAAATCTGGCCATGGCGCTGAGAAATCCGCGCGGTCCCTTTGCGGTGCTGTTTTATCGCAAGACCACCGCAGGGGCCGCCCGGATCGAGGAGATCGCAGAGGAAATCAACCTGACCGATCACCTGACCCGCCCCGCGGGGGAGTTGAGCCACGGGCAGAAACAATGGCTGGAAATCGGGATGCTGCTGGCGCAAAGCCCACGTTTGCTTCTGGTCGATGAACCCGCCGCCGGTATGACCGCCCAGGAACGCGAGCACACCACCGACATCCTGCGCAAGGCGGCAGAAACCCGTGCGGTGATTGTGGTCGAACATGACATGGAATTTGTGCGCCGGTTGAACTGTAAAGTGACCGTGCTGCACGAAGGATCGGTCCTGGCGGAAGGGTCACTTGACCATGTGACGAAGGACCCGACGGTGGTTGATGTGTATTTGGGGCGATCAGATGCTGGACATTAAGGGGCTGACGCTCAAATACGGGCAAAGCCAGATTTTGCACGATGTGACGTTGACCGCGCCCGTGGGCCGGATCACCTGTGTGACGGGCACGAACGGGGTCGGCAAGACCAGCTTGCTCAAGGCGATTGCGGGCCGCCATCCTTTCGCGACGGGCACAGTGACCCTTGACGGGGGCACGCTTGCGTCCGGCAAAGCGGCGAATGCCGCGAAGGCAGGCGTGGGGTACGTCCCCCAAGGGCGCGAGATTTTTCCGTTGATGACGGTGCAGGAAAACCTTGAAACCGGCTTTGCCTGTCTGCCGAAATCCGATCACCGCGTGCCGGATGACATTTACGATCTGTTTCCGGTGCTGGCCGAAATGAAGGCGCGGCGCGGTGGGGATTTGTCGGGCGGGCAGCAACAGCAGCTGTCCATCGCCCGTGCCCTGATTGCGCGGCCCAAAGTGTTGTTGCTGGACGAACCGACGGAAGGCATCCAGCCCAATATCATCCAGATGATCGGCCGGACGCTGAATGTTTTGCGCGATCGCGGCGATATGGCGATCCTTCTGGTGGAGCAGAATTTCGAATTTGCCTTTTCCAATGCGGACCATTTTCACGTCATGCAGCGGGGCGAGATAAAGTCGTCCTTTCCCAAAGCCGAAACAGATCGTACGGCCTTGCTTGAGGCGCTTGCCCTTTGACTTTACCAGACTTTTGCCGCCCGGCCCCTGTCAGCTAAAACAGACGATGACTGTAAGGAAGGCTGGACGCCACCTGCCGTTGTCTTTTAAGTTAAGACCGCTGGGGTACGGGAAAGGAGTCCTTCACCAAGAATGGCACCGGATTTTCGTCATATCCTCAAGGACCGCACCCAGCTGGATCATTCCCGCGTGGACCATGCTTTGTCCGAATTTGACGTGGCAACGCGGGACGGGCTGCGCCTTTTTCTTGAAGTCCATCACGCCTGTTTCAGTCAGATGCGCCATGTGAGCGATCAAGACAGCGACACGGCCGCCGGCCTCACCGATATGATCGACCGCATCGACGCCGACCTGAAAGTGCTTGGCGGGCGGCCCACCGACCTTTCACCGGTCATCTCGGGCCCGATTGATGGGCTGGCCTGCGCTTACCTGATTGAAGGGTCCCGTCTGGGCAGCAAAATTCTGGCGCGGCGGTGGGCCTCGTCCGGTGATGCGGTTGTGAATACTGCGAATGCCTACTTTACGCTTGAACCGGTCAAGGGGCGTTGGCGCGCCGTGTGTGATGCCCTTGCGGATGTACCCTCTGACAGCCCCCGCGCCGAAACGATTGTGCGCGACACCTCTGCCCTCTTCGGGCTTTTCCTGCGGGCGGCGCTGGCGGTTGCCAACACAGACATGACAGATAAGGTGCGTGCCTCATGAGCCGGACAGATTTCAAAATGGACGACGACGACCTGCAGGTTGATCTGACGAATTGCGACAAGGAACAGATCCATCTGTTGGGGCATGTCCAGTCCTACGGGTGTCTGATTTCCACGTCGTCCGACATGATGATCAGTCACATGTCGCAAAACTGCGCGGACTTGCTGGGCCTTGATCCCGACGCGTCCGTGGGACAAAGGTTAAGCGAACTTTTGAATGCCGGCACGATCCATGACCTGCGATCCAAGCTGCAGATCAGCACATCAGCGGCCGGTGTCAGCCGTCTGTTCGGCTATGACGTGTTGCGAAACGGGACATTGTTTGATGTGTCGATACACAGCACGGGTGAGACCTTTATTTTCGAATTCGAACCCAAGATCGCCCAGCGTAACCGGGATGATCTGGCGCTTGTCCAGCCGCTGATTGCGCGGGTGGCCCGTAAGGATACGGTTCTGGCCGCCGCACAGGAGGCAGCCACCGCGATGCAGGTCCTGTCCGGATTTGACCGGGTGATGGTTTACCGCTTTGCCGAGGACGGATCGGGTGAGGTGATCGCAGAACGTCTGGCACGGGACATGGAGCCGTTCCTTGGCTTGCGGTATCCTGCCAGCGACATCCCCAAGCAGGCGCGCGCATTGTACAAACGCAGCATCCTGCGTCTGATTGCAGATGTGGACGGTGCGGTTTCGCCCATCGTTCCGCAAAAGAACCCCAATGGCGAACGGCTTGACCTGTCGCTTTCGGTGACGCGTGCGGTGTCGCCGATCCATCTGGAATATTTGCGCAATATGGGCGTCGCGGCGTCCATGTCGGTGTCGATCCTGAAGGACGGGGAATTGTGGGGGTTGTTTGCCTGCCATCACAGGTCCGGCAATTATGTCGATTACGAACGACGCACGGCGATCGAGCTGTTTGCGCAATTCTTTTCCTACGAACTCAGCAGCAAGGTCGAGGCCGAAATCCGCGAGGAAGAACGCGACGCGCGGGCCTTGCATGACCGGTTGATGGTGCGGCTGTCAGCGGGTGGCGATCTGATCAACAGCTTTGAGGTGATCGCGGACGAATTGACCCAGATCGTATCCTGCGACGGTGTCGCTGTGTTTTCAGAAGGTCGCTACACCGCGCGCGGCGCGGCGCCCACGGCTGAGGAATTCAAGCGGCTGGCGCGGTTTTTGAACACGGCCCCCACAGGCAAGATTTTCCAGACCCATCAGTTGTCGTCTGTCTATCCTGCAGGTGACGCGATGGCGGACAGGGTTGCCGGCCTTATGGCTGTGCCGATATCGCGCACTCCGCGTGATTATATCGTCTTTTTCCGCCGCGAAATTGTGAAGTCCGTCAAATGGGCGGGCAATCCGAACAAGCCGGTAGATGTCGGACCGAACGGCGTGCGCCTGACCCCGCGCAAAAGTTTTGATGCCTGGTCCGAGATGGTGCGCGAAACCTCTGCCACCTGGTCAGAAAGCGAGTTGCGGGCGGCTGAGGCGCTGAGGATCTCCCTGATCGAGATTGTTCTGAAACTGACGGATGAGGCCTCGGCAGACCGGAAGGCCGCCGCAGAGAAACAAGAGCTTCTGGTGGCGGAACTGAACCACCGCGTGCGCAACATCCTCAATCTTATTCAAGGTCTGATTTCGCAAAGCAAATCGGAACGGGCCACGATTGAAAGCTACACCAAGGTGCTGGACGGGCGGATCCAGTCCATGGCGCGGGCGCATGACCAGTTGACCCGACAGGCGTGGTCACCCAGTGCGTTGCGCGACCTGATCGAAGTTGAGGTGGACGCCTATCTGGCAGGCCAGAAAGGCCGCGTTACGATCACGGGCGATGCGCCGCTTCTGGCACCCGAGGCGTTTTCGACCATGGCGCTTGTGATCCATGAACTGGTCACGAATTCCGCAAAATATGGCGCGTTGACCGACCAGTCCGGGCGCTTGTCGATTGATCTGGCCATCGCAGAGGATGGCGCGCTTCTTGTGACGTGGCGCGAACAAGGGGGGCCGCCGGTGCAGGCCCCGACGCGGCGCGGCTTCGGATCCACCATCATCGACAGGACGATTCCATTCGAATTGGGTGGCACGGTCCAGACGCATTTCAAACTGTCCGGTTTTGAGGCGGATTTGATGATCCCGTCCAGATTTGTCACGGCAGGTGTCCTGTCAGAGAACGCGGACGATAGCGCGGTTGGTGCGACCGGTCCGACGGACGGGCCGATCCTGTCGGGGCCGGTTCTGGTTCTTGAAGACAACATGGTGATCGCGATGGACGCCTCCGACATCCTGACCCATCTGGGTGCCACTGATGTCGCCTTGACCAGCACCGTTGATGATGCGCTTCAGGTGCTTGACGCAGGCAAGATCACGGCGGCCGTCCTTGATGTGAACCTTGGCAGCCAGACGTCTTTGCCAGCGGCACAAAAGCTGCATGATCTGGGGATACCGTTTGTTCTGGCGACGGGATATGGCGATGTGGACACGATCCTGTCGCAATATCCCCCGTCTCAGGTGGTGAAAAAGCCGTTCACCAAAGAAACCCTGACCGAACAGATGCGCAAGGCGGTCGCGTCGAAGGACTAGCCCGCGCGGCGGGCACGCCATCCGTCAAGGGTCAGGGTGTCATCGTGGCGCAGGATGAACAGGGCCAGCGCCG
This sequence comes from Pseudooctadecabacter sp., assembly GCF_020627745.1. Classification (GTDB taxonomy): domain Bacteria; phylum Pseudomonadota; class Alphaproteobacteria; order Rhodobacterales; family Rhodobacteraceae; genus Octadecabacter. The sequence goes on along the minus strand of NZ_JAHDGE010000020.1, from coordinate 45,050 downwards.
CACCCAAAGCAGGGACAGCGGCCCACATCAGGTTGTTGGGATAGCTGGTGAAATTCATCAGGTTGGGCAGGGACCCCAGAACGCCCGCGCCTTGCATCAGCACAAGTGCGCCATAGCTGAACGTGCGCAACAGCCCCACCACAAAAAGGGCCACGACCACCAGTTGAAAGGTGCCGACGTAGGTTGACAGGTCACGGGTGACAAAATCGAGCCCGTACATATTGGTGAAGACGTTTTCGAACCATTCAGGGCGGTAGAATTTCAACGAGGCCCAGACCCCGAAGAATGCCCCAATGCTGAGGCGGAGGATCAAAAGGGCGGCGGCTGTTTTGGGCTGTGTCATGTCCGGATCGCAGGTTGGACACGTCAATGTGACGGGTCGGGTGTCTTATCAAATGCGCTTTAAGCATGCATTGTCCTCACAGGCGAAACACACCTCAGTGAGGAGGCAGCGATGCAGCATGTCCTGACACATCGACGGGTTCTGGTGCTGGGCGGCGTGGCGGCCGGGGCCGCGGCCATGATGGGCGTGGTCGGGCGCGCCCAGTCGGACAGCGCGGAGATGACCCCCGATGAGGCCCATGCCGCGGCGCAGGCCGGTGACGTCCTGTTGGTCGATGTCCGTCGCCCCGATGAATGGGACGCGACCGGCATCGGACAATTTGCCGTTGGCATCGACATGCGGGATGAGGATTTCGTGGCCCAAGTGCTGGCCGCCCGTGTCGGCGACCGGCCTGTCGCGCTTATTTGCGCCCGTGGCGTGCGGTCGGCGCGCACGGCCAGACGTTTGGCGCAGGCAGGGTTGACCGACATCATCGACGTGCCCGAAGGCATGCTTGGGTCCCGCGCGGGGCCGGGGTGGCTGGAACGGGGCCTTCCCGTGGTGCGACCATGATACGGGCCTGCATCGGTGCGCTTGTCGCATCCGTGGTTGGCAGCGCGGCGGTGGGCTGTTCCATCGACACGGCCTGCACAGTGGGCGGACGGGATTACTATATCGCACGGCCCGACAGCAGCAGCCCGCCCCCTGCGGTGATGTTCATTCACGGATTTGGCGGCAGTGGCCGTGGGGCATTGCGCAATACGGCGATGGTCGACGCCTTTCTGGCCCGTGGCTTTGCCGTGATCGCCCCCGACGGGCAGCCGCGTGAGGGGCGCACGGGTCGAAGCTGGAATTTCCATCCGCGTTCGGGCGGGCAGGAGGCCGAAATTGATCACCTCGAGGCCGTGCGCGATGATGCGATCGTCCGGCATGGCCTTGACGGGGACCGTATCATGCTGGCCGGATTTTCCATCGGCGGGTCCATGGTCGCCTATACCGCCTGTCTGCGACCGGAGGCATTTTCGGCCTACGCGCCCTTGGGCGGATCATTCTGGCGGCCCCATCCAGATAGCTGCGCGGGACCTGTCCGGATGTTGCATGTGCATGGCTGGACCGACGGGACGGTGCCGATTGAGGGCCGCGTGGTCAACCGGCTGCCCTTGAGTGATCCTGATGCTTTCGCGCAAGGAGACGTCTTTCGCGCGATGGACATTTTCCGGCAAGCCAACGGGTGCGATTATGCAAATCCCGACCGGCGCGAGGTTAGCAACGATTACTGGCTGCGCATTTGGGACCAGTGTCGCGAGGGATCCGATCTTCGGCTGGCGGTGTTTGCGCGCGGGCACGTGATTCCGCAGACATGGCCCAAACTTGTGGCCGATTGGTACGAGGGCCTGTAGATTATTCTGCCGCGATCGGGGGCACAGGGTCCGACAGGGTTTTCTTCATCGCGGCCCGTTCGCGGCGCGCGAGGCGGACGATGTGCGGTTCGATCAAGGTGTGCGGTGTGTCCAGTTGCAACGCCCCTTTGGACAGCCGTGTGATGGGCAGCGCACTGAGCCGCGAAAGGGGGACAGCGGCGGCAAGGCTGATGGCGATTGGCAGGATCAGCCACGACACATCAGCCAGAAGAATGCCCGCCAGAAGGGCCGTCCCCAGCAGCGTTTCAACCCAATGGAACCGTGCAATCGCAGCCCAGCTGTATCCCGTGGTGCCCCGGTTTTGCGGTGTCCATGCAGGCTGGCGGCCCGTTGCTGCAAAGAGCGTCGCTATGGTGCCCTGAACCATCATGATGGGCGCGTAAAGAACGGACAGGACCAGTTCAAACAGGATAGAACCCACGTACATGCGCGGTGATCCGTAGGCCGCGCGGGTGCGGCGGCGCAGGCCGAAAATCACTGCCCCCACAATCTTGGGCAGCAGCAACATACCGTAGACGAAGGCCAGATAGACCCACGCCACGTCGATCTGTTGCGCAGGCCAGACGGGCATCAGGGGATTGGAGGTCGAAAAATAGGCGCTGGGCGGTGCGGCGGTTGTCCCCACAAAGGACCACAGGATCACGACCGCCAGCCATGCCGGAGACATCAGAAACGCCAGCGCTCCCTGCAGCAGGTGCAGCCGCGATATGACATGAAATCCCCGCGCGGCCAGCAGACGCAGGTGTTGCATGTTGCCATGACACCAGCGGCGGTCGCGCAGGGCGTAGTCGATCAGGGTTTGCGGTGTTTCCTCGAAACTGCCGCCCAGCCGTGGCAGCAGGCGCACGGCCCAACCCGCGCGGCGCAGCATTCCCGCCTCAACGAAATCATGGCTCAGGATCAGGTGACGCGCCCCTTTGCGGCCCCGCAGATACGGCAGACGCGCGCTTTCGGCAAATGCCCGCGTGCGGATGATGGCATTGTGCCCCCAATAGTTGCCCTCATGCTGGGCCCAGCTGGTCAGACCTTCGGCGGACAGCCAGCCGTAAACCGAATTGGAAAACTGTTGCACGCGGCCGAAAAGAGTTGTGGCCCCGATCAGGGTCGGGCGGCTTTGGATCAGGCCCGCATCGGGGTCTTCGGCCAGCGCCTGTGACAGTTGACGGATGGCGGCGCCACTCATCAGGCTGTCTGCGTCCAGAATGACCATCGCCTCATAGGCCGCGCCCCAGTTTTCGATCCAGTCGGTAATGTTGCCGACTTTCTTGTCGATGTTGTCGGCACGGCGGCGGTAGTAGGCCACTTTGGCGGGATAGAATTCCGCCTGAAGGGCGGCAAAGGCACGTTCCTCCTGTCTTGCGACGTCTGCGGTATGGGTGTCGGACAGGATAAACAGGGTGTAGCGGTCGCCCTGGGGGCTGGCGCGCAATTCCTTCAACATAGCGGAGGCGTTGCCAAACACATCCCACGGGGTTTCGTTATAGACGGGTATAAGCAGGGCAATCTCACGCAAGGGGGGGCAGGGCGCAAGACCGGCAGAGGGTCTGACAACAGCCACGCGCAGGGCCCCCAAAAGTGCTGTGTTCACCGAAAAGACCAGCCAGATAAAGGTCAGGGCAACCAGACCCAGAACCGCGCCTTCGGCCGGTGCAACGCCGCCCTGAGCGAAATAATCAGCCAGCGACAGGCACATCACTGCCGTCAGGAGCACTGTTGGCAGAAATGCGGCCACGCGCCAGAGTTTGTCGGCAATTCGGCGCGGGCCGGTCATCTGACGCCGTGTTCCTGTCTGCGCAAAGGTCTGCGCCGGCATTTGCAATGGTGCACGGGCGGGCATGTGGGCCGCGGCATAAGTGGTCATGCTGTCCACCGGTAAAGCCAGACTTCGCTTAACGGTGCGCCGTTCACACGCAGCTGGGCGCGAAATTCGATCAGGGTGGCATCGCCTGCGTCAAAATTGAAGGCAAGGCGCGGGCCATTGGTTTCGGGATTTCGCTGCAAAACACCGGGCGTCAGGGTGCCCGCCGAGGACGACAGGCGGATGTCGATGTCGGACAGATCGTCAGGCACATCCGCGCCATCCGCAAAGTCGATGACGACCACAGTGCCACGGTTATCGAACCCCGATCCGATCATGGTATTAAGGACAGGCACCCCGCTGCCGTATGTCATATCGCGGCCCCATGTCAGACGGTACGACAGTTCGGTTTCTGACCCAGCCGCCAGACCGCCTTCGGGGCGCCAATAGCAGACGATGTTGTCGTAAATCTCTGACTCTGTGGGGATTTCCACCAGCGTTACGGCTCCGCGACCCCAGTCGCCCAGCGGTTCGATCCATGCGCCGGGGCGGTTGTGGTACAACGCCTGAAGATCGGCAAAATCGCTGTAATCCTGCGCACGTTGCAACAGGCCAAAGCCGCGTGGATTGTCGTCGACAAAGGCGCTGATCTGCAAACGTTCAGGGTTGGCCAGCGGCCGCCAGAGTGTTTCGCCGGCACCGTTGACGATTTGCAGCCCGTCACTGTCGTGCACAGCTGGCCGGAAATCCGTGAACCGGTGGCGGTTGGTCTGGTCGTACTGAAACATCGACGTCAATGGTGCGATGCCGATGTGGTCCATATCCTTGCGGGCAAAAATCGTCGCAGTGATATCCATGACCTGACGGGCGCCTGGCGTGATGTCAAACCGGTAGGCCCCTGTGCAACTGGGGCTGTCGAGCAGCGCATGAAGGGTAAATGTGGCCTCCCCCTCGCGCGGTTTTTCCAGCCAGAAGGCGCGGAAATCGGGAAACTCTTCGCCCGAGGGTTCGGCGGTATCAATCGCCAGACCGCGCGCGGACAGCCCGTAGGTGTTGCCGGTGCCAATGGCGCGGAAATAGCTGGCGCCCTGAAAGACCGCAAATTCCTGATAAATCCCCTGCCGTTCCAGTTCGGCACGCAGGCGAAGGCCGGAAAAGCCCAAGCTGTCATCGACGGGCAGGTCGGGAAATTTGTCTGTCTTGTCGAACAGGTCAAGGTTGAACAGGGTCGGGCGGGCGATGCCGTTTTCGACGACGGAAATGACGACCGGAGTGGGAAAATACAGGCCGGGCGCAAAGACATCGAGGCGCAGGGGCGTGTCGTCTTCCCCGTTCCACAGCGCATAGCGGTCTGCAAACCAGATGGAGATATAGTCTTCGTAGGTGATGTCGGTCCATTGCGCGGGGACCTGCTGGGGGGCGGTATAGGCACGGGCGGCCAGATCACGCGCCAGTGCCACCACATCAGCGGGGTCAAATGGCGTCTGTGCACCCAGTTCGATGGCCCGCAGCGGGGCGTCCTGCGCCATGGCGGGCGCGGCTGCCAAAGCCGCGAGAGATGCTATGAACTCACGCCGCAGCATGGGGCCTCGCTGTGCGCCAAGGTTGCTGTTTCATCCACGCCGCCCCGTAGGCCGTCGCAATCAAAAGGGCGATGCCAAGGGCGTTGACCCACGTCATCGTCCAATAGGATCGGCCAACAATATCAAAGACAAACCCAAGCGACCGGCCCACAAGAATGGATACGACAAAGACCGCAAGCGATTGCTGCCCGACCTTGAGGATGGCGGCCAGCACCGGTGCCCAGACGCGCCCCAGCCGTGATGTTCCCGCGCGGATGCGGTTGCCCTTGTCGCCGGCAATGACCCAGCCCAGATAGGCGAGGGCCAGAAACTGGACAAAACGCAAGAGGCCGAAATCGGTTTTGGAAAACCATGCGGCGTTGTCCTGTCGCCAGTCGCGCGCGAAATCGAGATCGAATACCCGGACCCCGATGCTGGACAGGGGGATGTTTGCGACAACGATCACGGCGCAGATCGCAACCAGCCACCATGTGACGGGCGGTTTGGGCAGCCAGCCGCGCATGAATGCAAAGCCCGTGAAAAATGCCAGCTGCCAGCCAAACGGGTTCAGAAACCAGCGTCGTTGCCAGTTGTCATCGCCCACCCAGGGTTCTGCGGTGAAGTTGAAATAGGGCAGGCCGTATGCGTCCGACAAGGCGCGTTGCGCAAAGATCCACGTGACCAGTGACGCGGCCACCACCAGCCCGAAATGGACACGGCCCAGCATCATCACCACCGGCATCATCGCAAGGATCACCATATACATAGGCAGAATGTCGAACAGGTTGGGCACCCATTGCAGGGTCATTACGCTGAGAAGGATATTGGGATTGTCCCAAAGGTCACTTTCCACAAACAGCATCCACATATTCAGGTTGCCCCAGTAGTTGCGGCCAGTGATGTCCAGATCGGTGAAATAAACCATCAGGGCGGCTGTCGCGAAAAACGTCCCGATGTGCGCCCAGTACACCTGCCAGATGCGGAACACCACGCGGGCCGACCCCAGCAGGATGCCTGCCCGGTCAAACGTTGCGCCGAAGGCGATGGCACTGGCCATTCCTGAACAGAACACAAACATTTCCGTCGCGTCCGAAAAGCCCCAGCGCGCGGGAATCCATAACGTCACCCAGTTGCCTGGCGTATGTGCAAACAGGATGATGAACATCGCAACGCCGCGAAAGAAATCAAGACGCACATCCCGGACAGCCCGTGGGGCCGGGGCGGATGCCGGTGCGGTTTGGGGTGAAATCACGTACACATTCCCGACAAGTATCACTCGGCTGCGGTGTGAGACGCGGCCATGGATTGCATTTTTTCAATCTGCGCCATGCGGGTCGCAGCGAACGTATCCTCGTGACCGTTACGCAGCGCAGTGCGATTGCGCAACAGGACTTTGGCCTCAGCCGAGCGTCCCGCGCGCAATCCCGCCTCGATCGTCAGACGTTCAAAGATATCACGCTGGGCGTGGCTGCCGCCCATGGTCTGAAAATCGGGCTGGGCGCGCTGAAGGTGGGAAAAGGCCCGATCGTAGTCGGCATCGCCAAAAGCGGCGAGGCCTTCGGACGTGGCCATACCCGGTGTCATCATAACGGCCGAGGTTTCATCGGCCGGCCCTGCGTCCGCGGCCACGCGGGCAATCAGACGGTCGGCCGCTTCGGGTCGTTGACCGATCAGCGCCAGCATATAGTGCATGTCGGCAAAGGTCAGGCACCCGTCATCGGTGCGCTTTTCGGCCAGATCGGCCAGTTCTGTCCATCGGTCGCCCACATCGACGCCTTCAATTTCAAGACGCATCAACAGCGAGGATGCGTTGGAAAAGTCGCGATAGTCATCGGTCTTTTCGTCGCGGACCTTGGTATCATAAAGGTCCAGCACGGTGGTGATATCGCCCTGATCCAGATGCAGCAGTGCCTTGTGCCACCAGACATGGAAGCGGAAGTTGTTGCAGTGATCCCAAGCGGCGGCGTTGCTGTCGATAAGTGCAATGCCCTGATCGGTCAGGTGGGTCATGTCATAGACGTGGGCCACCGCGTGCAGCCCCCATGCGTCATCGCGGGCAAACTGCAGACCGCGCAGGCCCTGCCGTTCGGCCCGGTCGTACTGGCCGGTTTCTTCCAGCGCGAAGGCGTGACATCCCAGCACATATCCGTAAAGCGCATGATCTGGCCCGTGGGCGGGCAGGGCGGTTTCCACGGACCGCAACATGCCGTGGCTGTCGCCCAGCATGAACCGGATACCGTGGGACAATTTCATTGAAATCGTGTCATGGGGCGCAAGGCGCATACAGTCTTCCATCCGCGCGATCGACGCGCTGGGCCGCCCTGCCAGCCAATCGCCCAAGGCATCGACCCACAGCCTTTCACGTTCCAAGGCCCCGCCCTGCGCCACAAGGCGTTTTGCCTCGCGGTGGGCATCGCGCGCGGCCGTGACCAGTTCACGGCGGCCCAGCATCAGGCATGCCAGACCTTTCATGGCGTGGCCCATGGCAAATTCGGGGTTCAGCGTCAGCAGACGCGTGAGATGATCACCGGTCGCGCGCCCGTGGGACAGGATACCGTGAATGACGCCGTTCCATGCCTCAACGGCCTCGGGATCGGACAAAGATGTGGGGCACAGACAGATATCGCAGAGCATCGGACAACCTATGAAAAGCGCGGGGAGGCGCGGTTACAGGTGTGATACAGGGGCCGCGCGGCGGATGCCCCTCACCAAGCCGTTATGGCGCGGAAATGTGATCAGCCCTGAACTTTTTGTGATGCGCGGCTTTCTGCGTGCGCCTTCAGAATGTCGTCCAGCCGGTCCGTATCTGCGCCGAACCGTGGCGGTGCCTTCGCATAGGCGACGGGCGTTTTCGACAATTTGAGGGGGTTTCCCAAAAGGTCTACCGCGCCTTTCGTGGCCTCGGCGGTCGGAACAGTCACCACGACATCACGCGCGCGCGCCTGATCGGACTGCAATGCCTGATCCACTGTATGGATCGGGCCGCAGGGCACGTTTGCGGTTTGCAACATCGCCAGAACGTCGTCCGCGCTGAAGGTCCTGAATGTTTCAGTCAGGGCGGCGGTCAGGGGAACACGGTGTTCGATCCTGAGGGGATTGGTCCGGAATCGGGCGTCCTGCGCCAACCCGGTCAGTCCAAAGGCGTCGCACATGGCCTGAAACTGACGGTCGTTTCCGACGGCGAGGATGAAATGCCCGTCACGGGTCGGAAATACGTCATAGGGCACGATATTGGGATGTCCGTTGCCGCGCCGGCGGGGTGTCTGGCCGGAGGTCAGATAATTCGTGCCTTCGTTGATCAGCCACGCCATCTGGCTGTCGACCAGAGCGATGTCGATGTGCTGGCCGATGCCCGTGGCTTCGGCGTGGCGCAGTGCGGCCAGCATCCCGATGGCTGCATTCATGCCGCACATCACATCTGCGATGCCCACCCCGACCTTCATCGGGTCGCCCTGCGGATCGCCGGTCAGTGACATGATCCCGCCAAACCCCTGCGCCATCAGGTCATACCCGGGGCGGTGGCTGTTCGGCCCCGTTTGCCCGAAGCCCGAGATGGAGCAATAGACGAGCGACGGGTTCAGGCCCGACAGGGCGGCGTAATCCAGCCCGTATTTTGCCAACCCGCCTGGTTTGTAGTTCTCGATGACAATTTGCGCCTGTGCGGCGATTTTGCGCACAACTGCCTGACCGTCCTTGGTGCCCAGATCGGCGGCGACCGAGTGTTTGTTCCGGTTGGCGGCCAGAAAATAGGCGCTCAGATCGCTTTCACCGGTGGGCGTTTCGACGTAGGGCGGGCCCCAGGTGCGGGTGTCGTCGCCCCCGGTTGCTGGATTTTCGATCTTGATGACGGTCGCACCCAGATCACCGAGCATCTGGGTCGCCGTGGGACCGGCAAGAATACGGGTCAGGTCAAGCACCAGCACCCCGTCAAGTGCGCCGGCCGTCGTGTCAGAATGCACCATCATACGCCCCTTTGTCGATCTCGACCGCAATGACGGAAAACCGGTCGGAGGTTTGCGCATCCCGCAATGCGGCGCGTAAATCATCCTCGTTATCAACGGTGTAGCCGTTGCCGCCAAAAGCGCGCCCGATGGCCGCCACGTCGGAGCGCGCAAAATCCACACCGGTGTTTTTCAACTGGCGACCCCGTTGCTTTAATTCGATCAAGGCCAGCGAGGCGTCGACGAAGACGACAAATATCGTGGACAGATTGTTCTCGGCCGCCGTGGCCAGATCGCCCACGCACATCAAAAACCCCGCATCGCCGCTGAAGGACACAATGGTGCGGTTGCGGTCTGCAATCTGGGCGCCCATCGCCAAGGGCACGGCGCACCCCATCGTGCAAAAGCCGGATGATTGGGTCAAAGTCTTGGGGAATTTTGCCCGCCACATCTGGCTGAGCAGGATACGGTGCGCGCCGCTGTCGGCGGTCAACAGGGCATCGTCCGGCAGGATGTCCTGACAGACGGCGATTGCGCGGGCTGGCCCCCAATCACCGCGGGCGGCAAACGCATCCATCAGGGCAGATTTGGCCCGCGCCACGGCATCATCGGGCCAGCCCGGCAGGGCCGCGTCCGGCAACATGGCCGCCGTAGTGGCCACCGGATCACCAATGAAATTATGACTTGCCTGATGCATGTAGTGGTGGTTGGGCGCGGCGGTCATGTCGATGACCGTCTGGGTTGCGGGGTCCCACGGGTTTTGCCAGCCGGGGCGCATCTCAATCGGGTCATATCCGATCAGCAGCACGACGTCGGCCTGTGCAATCAGCGGCATCAGGATCGTGTCGGCCTTGGGCGACAGGCCTGCGCCGCCCAGCGACAGGGGGTGGTCTTCGGGCAGGGTGCCTTTGGCTTTGTAGGTGGTGATAACGGGGGCCTGAAGCGTTTCGGCCGCTTTTGTGACAACCGCTGCCCCTGCCTCGGACGCGACATCAAGGCCCGCGACGATCAGCGGACGTTTTGCCGATGCCAGTGCTGTGCGGGCCTCGGCCAGCGCATCGGGGGCGGGCACCATGGGCAGGGCGTCCGCGCGCAAGATGCCGGTGCCTGTGGCGGGTGCGTCGGCGACGGAAATCGGAACGTCGATATGGACAGGGCCGGGGCGGCCTTCGGTGGCGATGCCCACGGCCTTGTCGATGGTGACATGGGCGGCCCCGGCGGTCAGGGTGAAGGTGGCCTTGGTGATCGCGCGAAAGACCTGTGGCTGGTCCAGCACCTGATGGGTGTAGGTCTGGGCCTGATCGGCATCCACACAGCCCGTCAACACGATCATGGGCACGCGGTCCTGACGGGCGTTTTCCACCACATTAATCCCATTCAGCGCCCCTGGCCCCACAGTGGCCAGCAAGATGCCCGGCGCACCGGTGCGGTGGTACACCCCTTCGGCCATGAAGCCGGCGGCGTTTTCGTGACGGCAAAGAACAAAGGTGATGCCGGCTTTATCCAGCGCATCAAGCAGGGTCAGAACCTCGCCCCCCGGCATCCCGAAGGCATAGCGACACCCTGCCGCGTAAAGGCGTTGGGCGATGACATCGGCTGCGCGCATGGCGGGGCTCCTCCGTTTGTGTGGGCCGGTTCTGCATGGATTGCAGCGCACCGACAAGTCAGGTCTGCGTGTGCGGTTGTAACAGTTCAGCCAAGCCGCGACGACATAAGCGCCAGCGCGGCATCAAAGGCCGTGGGGTCGGCCTGTGTCCGCGCGGCCAGTTGCGCCCCTTCCAGAAGGGCCAGTGCGGCCCGCGCCTCGGCGGCAGGATCGGCCACCTGCGCAATCGTTCCATCGCCGTTGCCCCGCGTGAACGTGGCGGTCAGCCATTCAAGCATCATCTGCCGGAAATCGCCCATGGCGGCGCGCACATCGGTGGTGATGTGATCGCGACTGATGCTGAAGGCCACGCACAGGCATACCATTTCGCCGTTGCCCAATGCGGACCGGTAGGCCGCGATGAGGGCGTGCAATCGTGCACCTCCGGTGGTGTGGGCGGCGTCGATCCTGTCGCAGGTTTCTGCAAAGGCCACGTGATACCGCTGCATAACCGCAAGGGTCAGATCGGCCTTCGCGGGAAAATGGTGGTGGATGCTGGCCTTGCGAATGCCCACATCGGCGGCCAGATCGGCATAGCTGAAGCCGTCAAAGCCTTTCGTTCTGGCGGCGCGTTCCGCGCTGCGCAAAAGGGCGGTCTTGGTGTCTGTCATGCCGGCGTGTCCATTCTGGCGAGGGTCTGTGCCGCGGCTTCGGCAGCCTCAAGCGCGCCTTCGAGAAAACCACCGAAATGCGGCGCGGTTTCTGTTCCCGACACGATGAGCCGTCCACCCCAAAGATCGCGCAGGGTCGCGGGCAGGCCATAGGTCGGGTGCGCGTGCACAGGCGTCAGATCGGCTGCAACCGCAGTGTGCGGGGCGCGCGCCCAGTCCTTTACAAAAAGGGCTTCCGGATTGGCGGCTTTGGGCCCGAACAAACGGGTCAGCTGCGTTACGACAGACTGGCGCAAGGCCGTGTCGTCACGCCGCGCTTCGGGCGGTACTCCGACAAAGCCGAAAAGCGCAAAGGGGCCGCCTTGCGCGGGTGAGGCATCATGGATTTCGACCAATGGTCCGCGGCGGCTCATGGCGTCGCCCGAAAGACCGGCCTCGCGCCAGAACGGGGTGGGATAGACGGCGACCACTTTTGCCTGTCCTGCCATCCACGTGGGGATATTCCCCAGTTCAGCCTGTGCCGCGACCGGCAGGGCGGGGGACAAGGTGAGGGTACGGGCCAGCCGTGGCGGCACTGCCAGAACGACGCGATCAGCCGTAAAGCTGGCCCCGTCCACACCGGTCGCCCGGATGCCATCGGACAAAAGGTCCAGCGACCGGACCGGCGCGTTCAACCGGGCACAGCCCTGAGGCAGGCTGTTGACAAGGGCCGTGACCAGCGCGGTCAATCCACCCTGCAGACGCAATGACCCCTCCATCGACGCAAAGCCCTGTCCGCGATGAACCTGTCCTGTGGCGTCCTCGAACATCAGGTCGCCGGTCGCGAATTGTTCGAATGATGTGAGGCCCAGTTGGTCGATCAGATCGGCGATACGCGGCTGACCGGGCCAGAACCATGCCGGACCCAGATCAAAAGCCGCCCCGCCGTGATGGCCCGCCAGAATACGCCCGCCAAAGCGGCCCTCTGCCTCAACCAGTTGCACATCTGCCCCGCTTCGGTCGAGAAGCCGGGCGAGGGCCAGCCCGCAAAGGCCGCCCCCGATGATGAGAGTTTTCAAAGGTCTCCCTTTCGTGTGGCACAGGTCATACGTCGGGCGCTTTCGCATAAGCCAGATGGCCGGTCTTGATCCAGATCTTTGCGCCCTGTGATCCGGCGGTGGCGGTGATTGCCCCGCCTGCAGGCACACGCAACCACGAGTTTGCGACCAGTTCGTCGCCCCCTTCTGTGACATCTCCGTCCAGCACCAGAAGTTCCAGCCCGCCATCGGCGTCTTTGGTCAGAACCGCACCGGGTTCCAGGGCGTGATATGTCACCACCTCGCGGGCGTCTTGGTGCAACAGGGCGCTGGCGACGCCATCCACGGCCCCGCCCAGTTCTTGCGCCATGTCCTTGCGGAACTGGGTGCGATCATCCTTGTCGAATTGCCACAGCTTCACGAAGATCACACACCCGTCCTGTGATCCGGGGGTATGCGCGGAGGTCGGCGGATTGCGCACGTAGGTGCCTTGAGGAAAGTCGCCGTGTTCGTCCTGAAACACACCGCTGAGGACGATAAACTCCTCACCGCCGGTGTGGGTGTGTTCGGAAAACGCGCTGCCGGGGGCATAGCGGACGATCGTCGTGGCGCGGGCGACTTCGCCGCCAATCCGGTCCAGCATCCGTCGGTCCACGCCGGGCATGGGGGAGGCGATCCAATCCGTCCGGTCTGCGTGAACCACGACGCGGCTGTCGAAATCTGCATTCAGTTCCATCATAATGTCCTTTTTCTAGATGCAGGGTCAGCCCGCGATGCTGGGGCGGGCCGCGACTTTCGTGCGCCATGCGGAAAGATGCGTCAGACCGGCGGGAATTTCCACCTTTGCGAAATCGGCAAAGGCAAGACCGGCAAAGGCGGTGATATCGGCCACGGAAAAGGCATTGCCCGCAAGGTAGTCGTTTTCGGCCAGAACGTCATTCAGATAGGCCATGGTTCGCGTGGCGACCGCGTGTTGTTTATGGCCCCATTCGGCACATTGGTCGGTTTCAAGATCGGGGCCAAGACCCGGCGTGGCATGATGGAAATAGGCCCCAACAGCGTCCAGAAGGCCGGATTCTGCACGCAGGTTCATCATGGAAATGGTTGCGCGGTCCTTCGGGGTGGTGCCTGTCAAGGACGGACCATCGAAGTGGGCGTCGATATATTCGGTGATGGCAGTACAGCGGGAGATGCAGGTGCCGTCCTCAAGTTCCAGCAGGGGCACGACCGCGTCGGGGTTTTTCGCTGTGAAGGCCCCCCTGCGGTGTTCACCTGCCATGACATCGACGGGGACGAACTGCACCTTTTCGGACGCGTTCTTTTCGGCCAGGGCGATGCGCACGCGGGCGGGGTTGGGGAAGCCTTCGGTGTCGTAGATTTTCATTTGATTGGTTCCTGACCTATTCGATTGAGAGAATGCCTGCCTACTACTAGGTAGATACTTGGCGCAAGGTCATTCGGGATCACCTTTTTGTGCAATCGCCTGCCGGTTCGCCACACGATGGACCCGATAGATTGCGCTGATGCGGTTTCGCCCCATATATCAAGGCATTGAATTTGGGGACTGCACCATGACAGACGAACGTTTGACCCAGGCTGAGGCGCAGGGCGTGCGCTATGCGACCGAGCTTGAGGGGCATATCCGGTGGCTTGACAGTTTCTCAGCCGCCGCCTTGGGCGTGCTGGCGGTGGCATCCGGCATCTACACCTACCTTGGTGTCACGTCGCTTCTGGATGACAACGGCGCGCTGAGCTTTTTTGCCGCCATCAGTTATTCCATCGCCGTTTCGGTCGGCATTTTCGTGTTCTGGTCCTATTTGATGCGGCTTTTGCCCGCGGTGCGGACTGTGGGCGCGCGGATGGGGCTGTTTGTGTCGATGTTGTTCGGGTCGCTGGCGATCATCGCCATGTCGTCGTGGCTGAATGCGGCGGCTTTGGCGGGGGCGGCGGCGGTGGAACAACACTTGGCGCGCACGGTGCAGGATTATCAAACCGCCCTTGAACGCGCCAATGAGATTGCCGTGTCCGCCCAAGGGCTTGAACGGGACGTGGCCCGCGTGCGCCAGTCGTTCGAGGACCTCAGCGAACAGGAAGCCACCGGCGATCTGTCGGGCCTTGCTGGACGGGGGGCGGTGTTCCGCCTGCTGCGGCAGAAATCCGACGAATTGGCTGGGCTGGAGGCACAGATCGGCAGCCAGCAACCGCTGGTCAATGCAGCCTTCGCCGAAGGCAATGCCATCCTCAGCCGGATGCGGCAGTTGACGGTGGAACCGGGGCCGATCGAAGTCCGCTCCGTCCAGTTTTCCGAAGAGGCCGTGCGCCTGTCGGGGGTCATCACCCAGTTGCGCCAGCTGTCCGTCGCCCCGCTGGTAAGCCGTGCCGCGCAGGATTTGTCCGCCTCTGTCGTGTTGCCCGAACTGGATGGCAGCACAGCCGCCAGCCGTGCGGGCCAGCAGTCGACCATCCAGTCGGTGCTGCAGCTGTTGGGCCAGCGCGCCGAAACCCTGCGCCGTGCCGCCGAGGGCGTCATCGCGATGCCTCCCCCGTCCGAGACGATCTATACCCCCATCAGCACCGCCGATGCGGTCATCCGCTATGCGGAAAACTTCGTGCCCAGTTGGGCCGGGGCCATCGCGATTGACCTTTTGCCTGCGGTGCTGGTGTTCATCCTTGCGATCACCCATGCGGCGATCCGGTCGGGCAAGTCACGTGTGGGGGTCGAGGACACGATGACCATCGCGGAATTGCGCGCAGCCCTGAACGCCGTGGGCGACATGGAGGCCGCAATGAGCCGCGCCAAGAACAACGCGGCTGATCCGCCCAAACCCTTGCCGGATCCGAAAAACACATGACCGACACCCCCGAAGACGACGATCAAAGTCATCGCCCCGTGCGCCGGATGATTTACGGCGTGTTGGGGGTGCAACTGGTGCTGGCCGTGCTGCTGATGGGGGGCGATCTGTGGCGCGTCCTTCCGCAGATCGGCCTGCCGTCCACGCAGCCGCGTTTTGACACGCCGGTCAATCCAGGTGACCAGACGCGCCGTTACCGGCCCGCCGACATGCCCCTGTCGCCCGCACGTGACGGCAATCCGGCACGACCTTTTACATCGACCAGCGATATGCCGGATCGGTTGACCTTTGACCGCGACGGCGGCCGTCTGACCCTCACCGGTCGCATCGCTCCGGGGGATGCTGACAGGTTTGCCGATTTTCTGGTGGCCGAGGAAACGGCCGGGCGCGACCTTCCCGACATCTTACGGCTGAATTCGCCGGGGGGGTCGGTGTCGGATGCCCTCAGCATCGGCCAACGGGCGCGCGACGACGGTATGGACACCGTCATGGAGGCAGGTGACATCTGCCTGTCTGCCTGCCCCTACATGTTGTCCGCGGGGGTGATCCGAACGGTCGATGACGACGCACAAGTCGGTGTGCATCAGCACTTTTTTGACACCAACACGATCCTGCCGGCCTTTCTGGCGGTTGAGGATATCCAGCGCGGTCAGGGGCAGGTCATGACCTACCTGATCGACATGGGCGTGAACCCCGAAGTGATGCAGCACGCGCTGGTGACACCGCCTGACGAAATCTATGTCCTGCTGCCTGAGCAACTGGTTGAATATGATATCGTGACGCCGCAGTCCGCCGAAACCGAAGGGTGATGGCACTTTTGCGCGGCTGGTGCGTTGGACACCTGCCAGCATAAAGGACCTGTCATGATCAAACGCACCCTGCACCGTCTGTCCCTGCGTGCCGAACGTCTTTACGACCGCTTTTTTCACCGCACCGGTGCCGGTCGCGAAATTGACCCCTATATCGGCTATGCCACGCCCGAGGGCGTTGTTTTGCGCGGGCGGGTTCTGTCGCATCTGCACCGTGACGCCCCGTTGAAGACCCAATCCAAGCTGGCCAACCTGCGGGACATGTTCGAGTTGTTTTTGACGGACGAGGTGGCCGACGCCGAGGTCCGGTCGGGATCCGTCACGACACGCACCGACGAAGAAGGCTATTTCACTCTGCACCTTCCGCGTGATCTGACGCCCGGCTGGACAAGCCGTGCGGTCACCGTCGAAGACGGACCCGAGGTGGCGTGCCCCGTCATGATCCCCCGTGAAGATGCGGCTTTTATTGTGATTTCGGACATTGACGACACGATGCTGCGCACGGGGGCCTATTCGCTGATCAAGAACCTTTATACGTCATTTACCGGCAATTCCGCCACGCGTGAGGTGTTTTCCGACAGCATCGACCTGATGCAGGACCTGCACGACGGGGGGCGCAATCCGGTGTTTTATGTCAGTTCCTCCCCGTGGAACCTGCATGATTTTCTCAGCGATATTTTCGACAACACCGGATTGGTGAAGGGACCGATGTTCCTGCGTGATCTGGGGTTGAGCGAGACGAAATTCATCACCGAAGGCCACGGCAACCACAAAGGGGCCAGCATTGATACCATTCTGGCCGCCAATCCGGATCTGCCGGCCATTCTGCTGGGCGATACCGGCCAACATGATGCCCAGATTTACCGCGACGTGATCGACCGCCATCCGGGCCGGATCAGGGCCGTCGGGCTGCGCGCGCCCGGACCGGGCCTTGATGCTGCCGACCGTCACGATCTTGCGGCCCTGAGTGACACAGAGGTGACCGTCTTTTCGGGGCCGGATTTCACCGGATTTTCGGAGAGCGTCAAAACAGCGCATCCCGACCTGTTCGAACAGCCTGCGCCTGTGCAAAAAGCGGCGCAATAGCGATCAACCCTTCAGCAGTGTCCCTGTCTTGATGCGGTGCATCACATCCCATGATTTCAGAACACGGATGGTCGATTCCATGACCGTTCGCCGCTGTTCCAGCCGAATGCGCAGCCCGTGATCAAGGACACTGCGGGTCCGTATACCCCACATCTTCGTCGCTTTCGCATCGCGCAAAACGGTGAGGGCCTCGGTCTCTGCCAATTCGAACTGCGCCCCCATGGCCAGATTTGACACAGGGCCGACGGGGCCAAGGGATTGAATATAAAGCATGTTGTAAAATGCCTCGCCGGTCATGCGCCGGTTTTGCAAGACAACTTGCGTCCGCTCTCCCGCGCTTAATGCACGGCGGATTTCGGCGCGACTGTCTTCGTTGTCAAAATCCGACTGGAGGAAACGACAGTTCCGGCCAAGGTAATTTGCGTCACAGCCTGTCATCTCGAAAAACTGCCTGTTCATGTAGATGAGGGGCTGATCGGGCAGGGTCAGATCAGACAGGGTGATCGCATAGGGGACACGGCCAAGGATCGGTTCAATACTGTCTAGATAATCTTTGGTCTCGTCAGTCATGATGAACCGTGCAATGATTATGGCTGCGTTTTACCTAATTAAGAGCAAATTGCACTGATGTCCGCGAAAAAGTCAGAACAGGATCACACAATTGTTGTGGGCGTGGGTGCTTCTGCCGGGGGATTGGAAGCCTTCAAGTCCCTTCTGAAAGGTCTGCCGAACCAGCATGATCTGGTCATCATTCTGGTGCAGCACCTTGATCCCGACCACGAAAGCCTGATGCCGGAACTGGTTGCGGCCAAGACGCGCACGCCTGTTCATAGCATCACCGACGGGATGCAGATCCAACGGGGGCACATTTATTTGATGCCACCCGGTCATGAACTGGAAATGGACGGCGATGTCATGAAACTGGTGGCGTTTTCGTCCCCGCGCGGGCTGCGCCGCCCGATTGACCGGTTCTTTACCTCGCTGGCTGTGTCCCACGGCGAAAACGCTGTCGCCGTCGTTTTGTCCGGAACAGGAAGCGACGGGGCCAACGGCGCGCGCGAGGTCAAGGGGCAGGGCGGTCTGGTGTTCGTGCAAACCCCGCTTGAGGCGCAATACGACGGGATGCCACAAAGCGTGATCCAGCAAAACACCGCGGATGTCGTGGTGGGTGCGGCAGAAATGATCGACGTGGTGCGCGATTATTTCAGCTTGCGGTCCAGAACCATCGAATCCTCGGACAAGGAGGGCGGGTTCCTTGACCGGATCATGCGGCACGTCAAATTCCGGACCGGCCACGATTTCAGCCAGTACAAGGAGGCCACGATGCGCCGCCGTGTGGCTGTGCGCATGTCCGTCCTCAACATTCAGGACCCCCGCGATTACCTGTCCTATCTGGTGGAAACCAAGAACGAGGCGGACATCCTGTTTCAGGACCTGCTGATCAATGTCACCAGTTTCTTCCGCGACCCCGAACATTTCGAAACGCTGAAGACCGAAGTGATCCCCGATCTGGTGTCCGAGACCAGCGAACACGGTGATTTGCGGGTCTGGGTTGCGGGATGTTCAACAGGGGAAGAGGCCTACACCCTCGCGATCCTGATTTCCGAAGAAATCAGCCGCGTGAACAAGCAGATGAACGTGACGATTTTCGGCACGGACATTGATGACAAGGCGCTGGCCACGGCGCGGTTGGGGCGCTACCCCGAATCCATCTCGATGAATATGCCCGAGGGCATTCTTGAGCGCTATTTCCGCCCGTCGCAGGACGGCTACGAAGTCGGCCCGCAACTGCGCGAGATGGTCCGGTTTTCGCGGCACAGCTTTATCAAGGATCCGCCCTTTTCGCGGCTTGATCTGGTGTCCTGCCGCAATGTGCTGATCTACCTGAAGGAGCCGCTTCAGGAACTGACGTCGCGCGTGTTCCATTATGCCCTGCGCGGGGGCGGTTATCTGTTTTTGGGACCAAGCGAGAACCCCAGCGCATTGGCAAGCTATTTCGTCGAGACCAGCAACCGCGCGCGGATTTTCCGCCGCCGTCCGGGGCAGGCCAAACCGCTGAGCCTTGGGGCGTTGTCCGGTGCCGTGATGAAGCGCAAGGCGGCCGAACAGGAAAGATTGGGTCGGCAGGAAGCCTTTACAGACGTCGAACGTGTCATTCTGGACAATTTCATTCCCGCCTATCTTCACACGGATGCCGACAACAAGCTGATGTATTCGTCGCCCAATGCCACGCGCTATCTGACGTTGCGACCGGGAAAGACCACCACCAATGTGTTCGAGGTGATCGCCCCCGAACTTGAACCTACATTCCGCCGTGTGTCGCGATCCAATACCCAGATCGGCACCACGTCCGAATTCGAATTTCAGGGGTCAATCAACGGGCAGGAGGAACGGGTCATCATTTCAACCCGCCGGTTGAATGACGGAACCATCCTGTACGTTCTAGACGACAATCTGAAGCTGCTGGAAAGCCGGCCGGGCGGGACCACCGAACTGGGGTCGAAACAGGACACCTATTTGCGCCAGCTTGAAATCGAACTGGACGAGGCCAAGCAGGCCGTGCGCACCACGGTTGAGGAACTTGAGACATCAAACGAGGAGCTGAAAAGCTCCAACGAGGAAATGATGTCGATGAACGAGGAACTGCAGTCAGCCAACGAAGAATTGACGACGATCAATGACGAGCTGCAGGAAAAGCTGCGCGAACTCAATCAGGTCAATATTGATCTGGACAACTTTGTGGTCAGCACACGGGTGCCGACCGTATTCCTGACGTCCAATCTGACGCTTCTGCGGTATACCCCGGAAACCGACCAGATTTTCAGTTTTTCAGAGGCCGATCTTGGCCGGCCCCTCAAGGATTTGAGCGCGCGCATAGATCAAAAACGTCTGCTGGCGCTGTGCGACCAGTCCATATCCACACAAAAGGAACTTCAGGAAGAATTTCGCAGCGATGACGGCACCGTCATTTACCGTGTTCGGATCATGCCATTCTCTCCGGATGGTCAGAAACAACGCGGCGTGGTGTTTACGTTTCAGGATATCACCCCCCTGCGCGAGGCGATTGACGAGGCCGTCGAAGCGCGGGCTGCGGCCGAAGAACAAAGCCATGAGGTCAACCAGATCTATGCCAACAGCCCGCTGGCGATGGGGCTGATCACGCCGGATATGAAGTATGCGCGGCTGAACCAGAAGCTGGCCGATATCAACGGTGTGCCCCTTGAAGGGCACGTGGGCAAAACGATCCGGCAGGTCATTCCCAATGTGGCGGACCAGACCGAAGACATCGTCCGCAAGGTCGTCCAGACCGGTGAGGCGATCACCGGCGAAAGGGTGACGGGGCATACCATCAACGACCCAGAGACCATCCATGAATGGGAAAGCGATTGGGTGCCGTTCAGAGTAAACGACGAGATTGCGGCGGTGTCCGTGACGGTACGGGATATCACGGATCAGGTCCGCACATCCGACACCCTGCGCGATATCATGCACGAGCTTGAACACCGTGTGAAAAATATGTTGTCCAACGTCAAAGCGCTGGTCAATCGCGCGGCACGGGACGCAACGACGGACCGGTCAGTCTTTGAGACACTGAACAAACGCATACAGGGGCTGTCGCAGACCCATTCCTTGTTGACGGCTGAGGCATGGTCGTCCGCACCGATAGGCCAGTTGTTCCGGCTTGAGACGGTCGATGTTTACGGCGAGGACCGTGTGACATTGTCGGGCCCGCCGGTGCGCGTCAGTTCCGAAGCGACGTTGTCCATCGGTATGGCGATCCACGAACTTGCGACCAACGCTGCGAAATATGGCGCGCTGTCCGAACCGGACGGGCATGTGGACATTTCGTGGACCCGTATTGCGGACGCCCGCAGCGATCGTCTGGTCATCGAGTGGAAGGAAACCGGCGGGCCGGAAGTGACGCCCCCCACCCAATCCGGATTCGGCACGCGTCTGGTCGGATTAACCATTGAGGGAAATCTTGAAGGAAAAGTTAACAATTCTTGGGAACCTTCGGGCCTCAAAGTCGTTATGGAAATGGATTATGAGGCAATATCTGTCGCGACGCAGGACTAAAAATTGTTTGAAAACAGTACGATACTTTATCTTGAAGACGAACCTTTGATAGCGATGGACACGGGTGATCACCTCGAAGATTTGGGGTTTTCGCGCGTAGATATCGCCTACAGACTGGCCAGCGCGCAGAAGCTGGTAGAAAAACATACCTTCGATTTTGCGCTTCTGGACATCAACGTCGACGGCGGTCAGACCAGTCTGGACCTTGGACGCAGGCTGGCCAAAGGCGGCACGACGGTCATTTTCGCATCCGGCAACAGCGGTGCGGGACGTGATTTGCGGGCCGAAGGGTTTTCCTTTCTCGACAAACCTTTCGCTCTGTCCGACCTGACAGACCATTTGGCAGCGATGGTTGCGTTCAAGGCCGAACGGCGCACCGGATCCTGACATCGCCGTCGCGGCAAATACGCGTCCAGAAACCGCCCGTTTTTCGGGCATACCGACTTGATTTTGCGCGACGCAAGCGTCTGGCCATCATGGCTTTACCGGATGGACCCATTGGGGCAGTCTGTATCGTGGCGACCCGTGCGGGTCCACGCTACACCCTAGGCCACTGATGAGACCATTGCCCTATGTTGCATTCCCCCGATCTTGGCCCGACAGCCGCGGTGCACGACCCGCCGCGTGCGCGCGGCGTGGTTCGGGCGTCTGCCAAATTGCGCGGCGGGGTCTCTGTGATCGACGGGTTGCATCAGGCCGGATCGTTCAAGGCGGTCTTTCCCCGACATGAAGGGCGCGCCCTTCAGGCTGTCACGGTCAACACCGCAGGCGGCGTGACCAGTGGGGACCGGTTTGACGGAGAATTCAGCGCGGGGGACGGGACGGACCTGACCGTAACCACCCAGGCTGCGGAACGGGCCTACCGCGCGGGGTCGGCACAGCCGGGGCAGGTGACGACCCGCCTTTCGGTGGCCGCTGAGGCGCGCCTGTCCTGGCTTCCGCAAGAAACAATCCTGTTTGACGGCGCGGCGTTTTCGCGGCGCATGACCGTCGATGTGGCCCCCTCCGGTCGGCTTTTGTTTGTCGAGCCGGTGGTGTTCGGACGCCATTCGGCGGGGGAGGTTCTGCAACAGGCACTTTTTGACGATCGGGTCACCTTGTATCAGGACGGCATTCCGCTGTTCTGCGATGCGGTCCGTTTATCCGGCGATGTGTCCAGCCAGATGGAGCGCCGTGCGGGCGGGGCTGTGGCGCTGGCGTCGGTTCTTTATCTTGCGCCCGATGCGCAGGCCGTGCTGGGCGATATTCGCGCCTTGCTTCCGTCCACGGCGGGCGCCAGCCTGATGTCGCGCGATCTGCTGCATGTGCGGGTGCTGGCCGCTGACAGCTTTTTGTTGCGTAAAACCCTGATCCCCGTGCTGGAACGGCTCAGCACGGACCCACTGCCCCGCGTCTGGAGGATTTGAAATGCAGTTGACCCCCCGAGAGAAAGATAAATTGCTGATCTCAATGGCGGCAGAGGTGGCCCGCAAACGGCTGGCCCGTGGTGTGAAATTGAACCACCCCGAGGCGATTGCCCTGATCACCGACGCGGTTGTCGAAGGGGCCCGCGATGGCCGGTCCGTGGCCGATATGATGGAGGCCGGTGCACATGTCATCACCCGTGACCAATGCATGGAAGGTGTGCCGGAGATGATCCATGACGTGCAAGTCGAAGCGACCTTTCCAGATGGCACCAAGCTGGTGACCGTCCACAATCCGATCCGGTGATGGATTTGAGTATTTTTGGCAAAACGAAACAGGAGGGTGCGCAATGATCCCCGGAGAAGTGATGCCCGCAGCGGGCGATTTGGTGCTCAACGACGGGCGCGAGGCGTTAACCTTAATGGTGGCCAATACGGGCGACAGACCGGTTCAGGTCGGATCGCATTACCACTTTGCCGAGGCCAATGGCGCGCTGGACTTTGACCGCGATGCCGCGCGCGGGATGCGTCTGGATATTGCCGCCGGAACCGCCGTGCGGTTTGAACCCGGCCAGCGGCGCGAGGTGCAGCTGATCGCCATTGGCGGCGCGCGGCGTATTTTCGGGTTCAATCAGGCCGTGATGGGGGATTTGTAGGATGGCGACACGGATTTCACGGCACGATTACGCAGCGATGTTTGGCCCGACGACGGGCGACAAGGTGCGTCTGGCGGATACGGATTTGATTATTGAGGTCGAACGTGACCTCACGACCTACGGGGAAGAGGTCAAGTTTGGCGGCGGAAAGGTTATTCGCGACGGTATGGGGCAGGCACAGACCACCCGCGCCGAGGGGGCCGTTGATACGGTCATCACCAATGCGCTGATCGTGGACCACACAGGCATCTACAAAGCCGACGTGGGGCTGCGCGACGGGCTGATTCACAAGATCGGCAAGGCGGGCAATCCCGACACGCAGGACGGTGTCGACATCATCGTCGGCCCCGGCACGGAGGCCATCGCCGGTGAGGGCCGCATCCTGACTGCGGGCGGCATGGACAGCCATATCCATTTCATTTGCCCGCAACAGATGGAGGACAGCCTCCATTCCGGCGTGACCACCTGTTTCGGCGGCGGCACAGGGCCCGCGCACGGAACGCTTGCCACCACCTGCACGCCGGGGCCTTGGCATATTGGCCGCATGTTGCAAAGCTTTGACGGCATCCCCATGAACATCGGCCTGTCGGGTAAGGGCAATGCCTCCCAGCCGGCGGCGCTTGTGGAAATGGTCAATGCCGGTGCGTGCAGCCTGAAACTGCATGAGGATTGGGGCACCACGCCCGGTGCCATTGATTGCTGTTTGTCCGTGGCGGACGACATGGATGTGCAGGTGATGATCCACACCGACACGCTGAACGAAAGCGGCTTTGTGGAAAACACGGTGGCTGCCATCAAGGGCCGCACGATCCATGCCTTCCACACCGAAGGGGCGGGGGGCGGCCACGCGCCGGATATCATCAAGATTTGCGGCGATGCCAATGTGCTGCCCAGTTCCACCAACCCCACGCGGCCCTTCACGGTCAACACGTTGGAGGAACATCTGGATATGCTGATGGTGTGTCACCACCTCGATAAATCTATTCCCGAGGATGTGGCCTTTGCCGAAAGCCGTATCCGCCGTGAGACGATTGCCGCCGAAGATATCCTGCACGACATGGGGGCGTTTTCCATTATCGCGTCCGACAGTCAGGCCATGGGCCGTGTGGGTGAGGTGTTGATCCGCACGTGGCAGACCGCCGACAAGATGAAGAAACAACGCGGGCGGCTGGCGGAGGAGACCGGCGACAACGACAACATGCGGGTGCGCCGCTACATCGCCAAATACACGATCAATCCGGCGATTGCCCATGGTATTTCCAAGCACATCGGGTCGATCGAGGAAGGCAAGCGCGCCGATCTGGTCCTTTGGGATACGGCGATGTTTGGGGTGAAGCCTGAACTGGTTTTGATGGCGGGCACGATTGTGGTGGCGCAGATGGGTGATCCCAATGCGTCGATCCCCACACCGCAGCCGGTTTACACGCGTTCCATGTTCGGCGCGATGGGCGGGGCTTTGCCGCAGACCTCTGTCAGCTTCATTTCGGGGGCTGCGCAGGATGCCGGTCTGCGCGACAGGCTTGGGCTGTCCAAGCAGACCATCGCGGTGGAAAACACACGCAACATCGGCAAAAAGGATCTGATCCTGAACGATGCGTTGCCGGTGGTTGAGGTGAACCCTGAAACCTATGAGGTCCGTGCGGACGGGGAGCTGTTGACCTGCCAACCGGCTGAGGTCCTGCCCATGGCACAGCGGTATTTCCTGTTCTGATGGCGGATATGACGGCACAAGATCACGCGCATCAAGGCGCGTGGGCGGACCCCGTGGATGTCTGCGTGATGACCTATGATGAAAGGTTTTTGCGGCGCAAAGTGGTGCAAACCGTGGGTGGTTTGTCGGTGCTGGTGGATTTTGCCCATACCACGTCGTTGGATCACGGGGACGCCTTGCGGACCACAGACGGGACGTTCGTTGAAATCCAAGCCGCCGATGAGGCGTTGATGAAGGTCACCGGTGATCTGGTGCGGCTGGCTTGGCACATCGGCAACCGGCACACGCCCTGCCAGATCGAAGCGGATCATCTGTTGATCCAGACCAACAAAGTCATGCGCGATATGTTGGGCAAGCTGGGCGCGCAGGTGGAGGATGTGACCATGCCATTCACGCCGGAGGGCGGGGCCTACGGGCACGGGCGCACCCATGGCCATGATCACGGGGCCAGCCATGGGGGCGATCATGGCCATTGATCCGGTTCTGACCCTCGCCCAGTGGTTTTCACCGGCCTATCCGGTGGGGGCTTTTGCCTATTCGCACGGGCTGGAACAGGCGATTGCGGACGGCGATGTGACCGATGCGGCTTCGTTGCAGACGTGGATCGAGGATGTCTTGCACCACGGGGCAGGGCTTAATGATGCGCTGTTTTTGGCCGCAGCCTATCATGGGCCAGACGCCGCGCCGATTGACGCCCATTTGCGCGCATTTGCGTCGTCCAAGGAACGCCTGATGGAGGCTGATTTGCTGGGCCGCGCCTTTGCGGACATCACCGCATCTTTGACAGGACATGACCTGAGCAATCTGGCCTATCCCGTGGCCGTGGGGCGGGCGGCGGCACTGGTGGGTCTGCCCCTTCCTGTGACGACGGCGATGTTCTTACAGGCGTTTGTAACCTCGCTGGTATCGGTTGGGCAGCGGTTGATCCCCATTGGCCAGACCGACGGGCAGACCATCATCGCGGCACTGGCGGCCGATTGCCAACAGATCGCCCGTGACACTGAAGGCGGTGATCTGTCGGACCTGTCCGCAACCGCTTTTCTCAGCGATATCGCCGCGATGCGCCATGAAACCCTGACGTCGAGAGTATTTCGCACATGACAAAACCAAACGGCCCCCTTCGGATCGGCATTGGCGGCCCCGTCGGTGCGGGCAAGACCACACTGACGGCGCAGCTGGCGCGGCATTGGGCGGATGCCTTTTCCGTCGGCGTGATCACCAACGACATCTACACCCAAGAAGACGCGGAAGAACTGGTGCGCCAGCAGGTGCTGCCCTCTGATCGTATCATCGGGGTGGAAACGGGGGGCTGTCCGCACACTGCGATCCGCGAAGATGCGTCGATCAATCTGGCCGCCGTGGCCGAGATGCGTGCGCGCCATCCGGACCTTGATGTCATCCTGATCGAAAGCGGCGGGGACAACCTATCGGCGACCTTTTCGCCGGAACTCGCGGATATTACCCTTTATGTGATTGACGTGGCAGCGGGCGAGGAAATCCCCCGCAAAGGCGGGCCTGCCATTACCAAATCGGACATTTTGATCATCAACAAAACCGACCTTGCGCCCCATGTGGGGGCCGATCTGGGCGTGATGGAACGCGATGCCAAACGGATGCGCGGGGAATTGCCGTTTGTGTTCAGTGTCCTACGACATAGCAAAGGCGTTGATGAAATTGCGTCACTTGCCCAGAAATTAGGCGGTTTGGACTGATCAATCTGGTCAACCTTTGCGCTTTTGCAAACAATTTGGCTATTTACCGTTTGGTAAATTTGATGCGCCCCTTGCATCCTTATGCGACTCCCTCAAGGATTGAACGCAATCTTGTGAGCATCACAGGAACGCAAACGGACACCGCAGCCTGGATGGCGGGATGTCCACAACAGGGAGCATATCAATGACACTGCATTCAAAACTTCTGGCATCGACCGCCGCCTTGATGATCGCCGGCGCTGGCGCCGCTTGGGCGGACGGCCATGCCACACACCCCGAAACAGGTGAGCCGCTGGCGTCTGAACAAAGTTTCTCCTATTCCATCATCGACGATTTTCCCTCCATCGACCCGCAGCTGGTTGAAGACGTCGAAGGGTCCTCCGTGGCGCGCGACCTGTTCGAAGGTCTGATGGTCGAAAACGCCGCCGGTGAAGCCGTGCCGGGTGTCGCTGAATCCTTCGAGGTGTCCGACGACGGGATGACCTATACATTCACGCTGCGTGAAAATGCCGTCTGGTCCAATGGTGATCCGGTTGTGGCTGGTGATTTTGTCTACGGTCTGCAGCGTGCGGCTGATCCTGAAACCGCATCCCCGTATTCCTGGTATGTCGAAGTGATGGGCGTGCTGAACGCTGCGGCTGTTGTGGCCGGTGAAATGCCTGTTGAGGAACTGGGCATCTCTGCCCCCGATGACCGCACGGTGGTCTATCAGATCGACGCACCGCGTCCCTATTTCCCGCAGATGACGACCTTCCCGACCACGTTCCCCGCAAACCGCGCCGCGGTTGAGGCCGGTGGTGAGGATTACACGTCGCCCGAAAACTTTGTCTCAAACGGCGCCTACGTGCTGTCCGAATACGTGCCCGGTGAAAAGCTGACCCGCGTGCGCAACGAGATGTATTGGGACAATGAAAACACCATCATCGACGAAGTCACCGCCCTGATCATCAACGACAGCAATCAGGCCCTGACCCGCTATCTGGCCGGTGAACTTGATCTGGTGATGGATGTGCCCGCAGGCCAGTTCCCGCGTCTGAGCGAGGAATACCCCGATGAGGCGCTGAGCTTCCCGTCCTCGTGTTCCTACTACTACCTGATCAACCACACCGACAGCGGCAACCCGGCACTGCAAAACGCCGACGTGCGCGAGGCGCTGTCGCTGGCGATTGACCGTGGGGTTATCGTGGACAACATTCTGGCCGGTGGTCAGAAAGAGGCCTACACCTTTACGCACTGGGCTGTGGCCGGTTGGGAAACCCCCGACATCGACATCGCCAACATGACCCAAGAGGAGCGGAACGCCAAAGCGCAAGAACTGATCGCTGGTGCTGGATATGGCACCGATGGTGAACCGCTGACGGTTGAAATTCTCTACAACACATCCGACAGCCACCGGTCCATCGCTGTTGCGATTGGTCAGATGTGGAAACAGACCTTGGGTGTCGAAACCGAACTGGCCAATCAGGAATGGGCGACCTACCTCGATACCCGGTCCGAGCAGAACTATCAGGTCGCGCGTGCGGGCTGGTGTGCGGATTACAACGAGCCAAGCACCTACCTTGACCTCTTCAACTCTGCCTCGTCCTACAACGACGGCAAGTTCGTCAACGAAGAGATCGACGCCCTTCTGACTGAGGCAAAAACCGCCGAAGACGCAATGCCGATCTATCAGCAGATCGAACAGATCGCCTCGGAAGAGACCGCGATCCTGCCGATCTATCACTACGCCTCCGTGCGCATGAAGGACGAGAACCTGGCCAACTGGCCCACGGAAAACTTCCTTCAGAACTGGTACTCCAAAGACCTCTACATCACCGCTGGTGAATAAGGTCTAGACCGCATGAAACCGCGTCGCGCCCGTCATCGGGTGCGGCGCGGATGTCGTTTTTGGGGGACTGATCCATGTTTGCCTATATCGTCCGACGTCTGGCCATTGCCGTGCCGACGTTGTTGATCCTTGTCGTATTTTCGTTCGTGTTGATGTTTGCGGCCCCCGGCGGCCCCTTCGACAGTGAACGCCCGCTGCCGCCCGAAGTCATGGCCAACGTGCTGGAACGCTACGGGCTGGATCAGCCCTATTGGAAACAGATGTTCGACTACGTCAAAAACGTGGTCCTTTATTTCGATTTCGGCCCCTCATTCCAGTACCGCGACCGCACGGTGAATGACGTCATCGCGCAAGGCTTTCCTGTGACGTTGACCTATGGCGCGTGGTCCGCGCTGGTGGCTGTGGTTGTCGGTGTCAGCCTTGGCGTGGCGGCGGCATTGCGCCAGAACACGTGGCTGGATTATCTGGCCGTCGGCATAACCATCGGCGCACAGGCCCTGCCCAATTTCGTCATGGCACCACTGCTGGTGCTGTTTTTTACCCTGATGCCTGCGCTTTATTTTGGCGGGCCGTGGTTGCCCGGCGGCGGCTGGAACGGCGGGCAATGGGATCACGTGATCATGCCCGTCATCGCGCTGAGTACGTCTTACATGGCGTCTATTGCACGGATCACGCGGTCGTCGATGTTGGAGACGTTGAATTCCAATTTTATCCGCACCGCCCGCGCCAAAGGCCTGCCCATGCGGCGCGTTGTGTGGCGGCACGCGATGAAGCCGGCGATGTTGCCCGTGATCTCATACGTGGGCGTGGCCGTCGTCGGAATGATCACCGGGTCCGTCGTTGTGGACGTGGCCTTTTCAACCGGTGGCATCGGGCAGTTCTTCGTGAACTCCGCCTTCAACCGCGACTATGCCGTCATCATGGGCATCACCGTATTGGTCGGCGCGCTGACCATCCTGTTCAACCTTGTGGTCGATATCCTCTACGCGTGGCTTGACCCGAAAATCCGGTATT
The DNA here is from genome assembly GCF_020627745.1 of Pseudooctadecabacter sp. Taxonomy (GTDB): domain Bacteria; phylum Pseudomonadota; class Alphaproteobacteria; order Rhodobacterales; family Rhodobacteraceae; genus Octadecabacter. The sequence goes on along the minus strand of NZ_JAHDGE010000020.1, from coordinate 15,586 downwards.
GAGGGGCATAACATGTTCGGAGCCAGACAAGTCGATGTTCTTGCGGAACTGCCTGACGCCCCCGTCAAAGGCCGGTCGCTGTGGCAGGACGCCCGTGCGCGGTTCTTGCGCAACAAGGCCGCCGTGCTGGGATTGATCACCTTGATCCTGATGACGGTCTTCGCCGTCTTCGGCGGGTTGATCGCGCAATATGAACCTGATTTCGTGGACTTTTCGTTGATGGGGGCCAACGCCTATCGCGGTGTGCCGTCCATTGAAACCGGCCACTACTTTGGCGTCGATCAGGACGGGCGCGACCTGTATGCCCGCGTGGTGCAGGGCACCGGAATTTCGCTGCTGGTCGGCGTGGTCGGGTCCTTTGTGGCCGTGTTTATCGGCACGCTTTACGGCGCTGTGTCGGGCTATGTCGGGGGGCGGGTGGACAACATCATGATGCGGACAGTCGATATCCTGCTGTCCATCCCGTTCATGTTTGTTCTGATCCTGATGCTGGTGATCTTCGGCCAATCGCTGCTGATGCTGTTCATCGGCATCGGCCTGATTTCATGGCTCAACATGGCGCGGATCGCGCGGGGCCAGACCCTGACCATCAAGAACAAGGAATTCGTCGAGGCCGCCGTGGCCTCCGGCGTGCCGACCTTCACCATCATCCTGCGCCACATCGTGCCCAATCTGGCGGGCATCGTCATCGTCTATGCGACCCTGCTGATCCCCGAGATTATCCTGTTCGAAAGTTTCGTCAGCTATCTTGGCCTCGGCGTGCAGGAACCCAACACGTCCCTTGGCGCATTGATCAACTTGGGCGCGCGGCAGATGAACAACGGCACATTGTGGATGCTGCTGTTCCCGCTGGCGTTCTTCCTCATCACCCTTTTCGCGTTCTTCTTTGTGGGCGACGGCCTGCGCGACGCACTCGATCCGAAGGATCGTTGATATGACCAAACCCATTTTGTCGGTCAAAGACCTGACTGTAAAATTCGAAACCCCCGACGGCACGGTCGACGCCGTCAAAGGCGTAACCTTTGACGTGGCTCCGGGCGAGTGTCTGGGCATTGTCGGCGAATCCGGGTCCGGCAAAAGCCAATCGGCCCTGTCGGCCATGCAGCTTCTGGCGCGCAATGGCCGTGCAGAGGGGATGATCGAATTTGACGGCCAGGACATGCTGTCGATGCCCACGCGCCAGCTTGAAAAAATCCGCGGTGCCAAGATGTCGATGATCTTTCAGGACCCGCTGACGGCCCTGACACCGCAAATGAAAATCGGCCAGCAGATGCGCGAAATCCTGCAAATCCACAAAGGCCTGACCGGCCGCGCGGCGGACGAAAAATGCATCGCTTGGCTCGAAAAGGTCCGCATCCCCGAGGCCGCGCGCCGGATGCGCCAGTACCCGCATGAACTCTCCGGCGGGATGCGTCAGCGCGTGATGATCGCCATGGCGATGCTTTGCGAACCAGAGCTTTTGTTGGCCGATGAACCTACGACGGCGCTTGATGTGACGGTGCAGGCGCAAGTCCTCGAACTGATGGACGATCTGCGGCGTGAGACCAACACCGGCATCGCGCTGATCACCCACGACATGGGCGTCGTTGCCCGCATGTGCCAGCGCATCATCGTCATGCGCAAAGGTGAGATTGTCGAGGCCGGACCGGTCGACCAGATTTTCTATGACCCCCAGCACGACTATACCAAGATGCTGCTGTCCTCCGTTCCGCGCATTGACCAGTTGGACCGCGGCGGTCGCCCGTCGATTGAACCCATCGCCCCTCAGGACCCGATCCTCAAGGTCGACGACATGAAGGTCCATTTTCCGATCCGCATGTCAGGCGGATTGTTCGGGCGCACAAAGATGCTTCGGGCTGTGGACGGCGTGTCGTTTGACCTGCGCCCCGGCGAAACACTGGGTGTTGTGGGGGAAAGTGGCTGCGGCAAATCCACCCTTGCACGCGGGGTGCTGAACCTGATCCCGCCCACAGACGGGACGGTCGCATGGCTGGGCCAGGACATCTCCGGTTGGGAACGTGGCCAGATGCGGAGCCTGCGCAAGGACCTGCAAATCGTGTTTCAGGACCCGCTGGCGTCCCTCAACCCGCGCATGACCATCGGCGCGTCGATTGCCGAACCGCTGCAACTTCACCGTCCCGACATGAACCGGAGCGACCGCACCGCCCGGGTGCGTGAAATGCTGGCGCAGGTCGACCTCGACCCTGACATGATCAACCGATACCCGCACGAACTCTCAGGTGGCCAAAACCAACGTGTGGGCATCGCCCGCGCCATCATCACCGAACCCAAACTGGTGATTTGCGATGAGGCGGTGTCGGCGCTTGATGTGTCCGTCCAGGCGCAGGTCATCGACCTGTTGATCGAACTGCAAAAGAAGATGGACCTGACGATGATGTTCATCTCTCACGACCTCAGCGTGGTCCGGGAGGTCAGCCACCGCATCATGGTCCTCTATCTGGGGCGCGTGGTCGAATATGCAGGCCGCGACCAGATTTATGAAAATGCGACGCATCCCTATACAAAAGCCTTGATTTCGGCGGTCCCGACCCCCGATCCGAAGATTGAACGGGCGAAAGACCGGCTCATCCTCGAAGGGGATTTGCCCAGCCCCCTCGACAGCCGTGCCCAGTTGCGGTTCATGCCGTCCAGACTGGTGGATGACCCCGACGCGGATCAATACCGCCCGCGCATGGTTGAAATCGCGCCGGGTCATTTTGTGGCCGAACACGATCCCGCCCTTGGATCACCCGGCTTGACGGCTTAGCACGGCTTTAATTCTCTGGTTCTCAAATACCTGAAAAACGGGCGCGCGCGCAGCGCGCGCCCGGATCGGATGGGCGCAGCCCATTCGAATTTATCAGTAGTCGCGTTCGAAAAAGATCCCGACAGATGTTTCCCCGTCCGACGTCACCGTTCCACGTGCGGTGAAATTGCGGTCGATGTCGATGTTGAGGTTGATCTCGGACGTGCCGCCCGCGCCCACGGTCACATCCGTGTACACGTTCTCGGACAGGTACTTACCGGCCCGCACGGCTGCATTGCCCTCTTCGTCGGTGATGATGTCCAGATCGTCCAGATCCAGATCCTGCCGGAAGGAATTGATGACACCCCCGTTGCCCGATCCCGCCAGCGTTGCCACGGCAGAGGCCAGCTGCACGGCCTGCAGCGGAGAGATTGACGACAGATCACGACCGAACAGCAGCTGCGCCAGCACCTCGTCCTGCGGCAGATCGGGTGTGCTTTCAAACCGCACATCAATGGTGTCCGGCTCGCCTTCCACCACGATGCTGACGATCGTACCGGTTTGTGTTTCGGTCCGCGCGACCAGCCGGAGGAAGGGTGAAAAATCCCCCTGCAGCTGCGCGAAACCTTCGTCAAGTTCGAACCGCTGACCCAGAATGCTAAGCCGTCCGCGTACCAGATCGAATCGTCCAACCGGGATGACGGCGTTGGTCGTCCCGGTCAGCCGCAACTGACCCCCCAGTTCCGCATCAAGGCCCCGTCCGCGCACAAATATCTGGCTTGGGGCGCGGATCAGCAGATCAAGGGGGTAGGCAGGGCCCGCGGCTGCGGCGCGTCCGCCGCTGTCGGCCTGCACCCCGACACCCGCCCTCTGCAAGGTCGTCCGCACATCGGTGCGGGGCCCAAGATGCGTGACCTGTGGCAGGCTGCCCAAAGCACTTGCCCCCGTGGTGGGCACCTGTATCTCGGCGGCCCCCAGATCAATCCGTCCGGCAATGCGCGCTCCGCCGGCCAAGGGGCCATCCACGGTGATCGCGCCGTCCGCTGTGGTGCGGTACAGATTGGGATCACGCAACACGATACCGGACAGTCCGACCCGCAGGGCGGCCTGAAACGGGGATGCCAGATCGACAGGGCCGGTGACGGTCACATCCCCGCCCGCGCTGCTTTGGCCGGCAAGGTCAATGCGCAGGGTTCCGCCCGCCAGTGTCAGCGCACCGTTAAGATTTTCAATCGCCTGTCCAAGGGTCGGGGCCGCCAGTCGCGCATCGACAATACGCACCGGGCCGCGCACGGACGATAGGGCAGGCGGTCCGTTGACGGACAGGTCAAAGTTCGCCCGCCCGTTGATCTGGCGCGGGGCGATATAGAGGTTGGCAAGCGCCAAGGGCGCCGAACCGGAGACATCAAGGTCCAACTGACCGGAGTTGGAGACCCGGCCCGATGCCCGCGCCGACGTGCCCGCCGGCCCGTCCGCTGTGCCCGACACTGTCCATCCGCCAGCATCCTGACGGGCAGTGATATCTGCAACCAAGGGTCCGGAAAAGTCGGACGCCAGAAGGGCCACATCGCGCAATCGCACGGACAGGTCTGCCTGCGTGTCGGCACCGGAGGACGCAAGATCGCCGCGAACTGTCAGATTGGGAAACACAGCATCCAGGGCGTCGAGGCGCAGACGTCCGGCTTCGCTCAGGCTGACGTCGGCGTTGACGCGGCCCAGCCCGGCAAGGATGCGGTCCACAACCGGAGTGCCCACCCCGATGTCGCGTGTCCGGCTGTCAACATCGGCCTGCAACGCGCCTGTGACGGTATTGTATCGGCCGTCAACGTCCACGGACACCCCACCTGAAAGGGACTGTCCGGCCAGCGCGCCATAGGGCCGAAGGTCGTTCACGGACAGATCGGCGTCCCCGTTCACGTCATACCCGCCGTCGATCTGGCGGGCCACTGCATTGACCGTCGCCTGCGCTTGAGGCGCATCGGCATCGGCGCTCAGCGTGATAGTTCCCTCCTCGTCGGTGGAGACATCGGCCTCGATCACGGCGGGGCCGGACAGTTGCGGGGCAATCAGGCCCAGATCGGTCAACCGGGCCACGAAGGTGGCTGTCGCCTGTCCTGCGGTGGTCACGGTCCCGTTTCCAGTGGCCTGCACCGCATCGCCGTCCAGATCAACCTGCCGGAGGGTGATGGCATCTTCGTCACCTTCCACCACGGCTGTCAGACGGGCCGTCCCCGCAAGCAGGGGATCGACCTGAGGCATGCCAAGGGTCACATCATCGGTTCGCGCGTCGACATCGGCCAGAAAGGCACCGGTTGCGGTGTTGTAGCGTCCGTCCAGATCGACCGACGCCCCCCCCGAAAGAGGGCGTCCGGCCAGATCATCATAGGTTCCCAATTCCGCAAGAGACACGCTTGCGGTGGACGTCACATCATAGCCGCCGTCAACCGGACGCGCCTGTGCATTGATGCGGGCATCCGCATCCGGCGCCTGCGCTGTGGTCGTCAGCGAAATGACCCCGGCTGCATCGGTGGCCACATCCGCATCCAGCGTCACAGCGCCCGACAGGTCCGGCACGATCAGGCCGATGTCGCTGATTTGTGCATCAAAGGTCGCGGTCGCGCCGTTGGATGATACCGCTGCACGGCCCGTGGCCTTCAGGGCGTCGCCCGACAGATCAATGCCCCGCAGGGTGATCCCCGTCGTGTCACGCTGTGCCTGCACCGACAGTTGCGTCAGCCCTGTCAGAAGGGGGTCCACCTGATCCAGCCCCAAGGCCAGATTGCGGGTCTGTGCGCGCAAATCAAAGTCGAAAATACCATCAAAGGGTTGCGCCGTGCCTTCAAGGTCAATCGTTCCCTCGCCGCGCAGATCAAGACCGGACAGGGCCGCAAAACGGCTGAAATCCTGCGCCGAAATGGTCAGGTCGGCGCGTGTGGCAAACCGGTTGTCCGGCCCGTCGATGATCGCGGTGCCCGCAGCCTCGATCCCGGCACCAACCAGGGTCAGTGCATTGACCACGAAAGGTTCGTTTTCGATGCGACCCAGATCAATGGTACCTTCGATGTCACGGCCAATCGCCTGTTCCAGTGCCGGATCATCCAGCGCCAGTCCCCGTGCCGCATAGGTCAGATCGGCGCTGAACCGGCCTTGTGCCGCACCTGCGCCGGGTTCGATGATGCCCCCACCGGACAGCGCCAGCGTATCAATCGCGAGGCCTTCACGCCGCAGGGAGGTGATGTCAAAGGATCCCGTCCAAGCGTTGCCCTCGTTCACGTCGTACTGGACATTCAGGGACATGCCGCTGACTTCGGTTGAGGGGCCGGAAACGGGCAGAAGCACGCGGGTGCCATCCGCCGTACCCAGCCGGCCGCGCAGGTCGATCCGTTCAGGCCAGTTCTGGGCATCCAACTGGGCCGAGCCTTGCAGGTTCAGCTGGTCGGACGCGATGGTCAGATCGGACAGGCGCAGCCCGCCGGTCCCGAAAGCCGTGCCTTCGACGGTCAGGCGCGTCTCGACCCCGAAGAACCGGTCGTACTGGTCAGCGAGCAGAGGCTGCAAATCGCCGCTCAGGTCCAGTTTGAAGACCTGATCCACCGTGCCGGACGGGCGCGAAAGCTGCGCCGTGCCGGTCACACGGTCGATCCCGTCGGTCGCCAACGCGATGTTGCCCACAAAATCGTCCAGCGGTGCATCGCCGGTGATGGTCAGCGCGACCGATGGCCGGTCGGGCAAGTTGAGAAGTCGTGCAGCGATCCCGTTTTCGCCCTCCTCAGCCCGCAACAGCAACGCAAGTTCGCGTGTGTCCGAGGCAAAGCGCGCCTCGATGTCGAAAAAGCCTGTCTTGGCGTCGATCCGTTCCAGCAAAATGTCCGCATCGCCCACACCGTCCTTGAGGGTGAGGGACCCTTCGAAGCGGGCGCGCACAGGTTCGCCCAACAGCGCCTCGGTCAGGATGATCTCACTGGCCAGAACCTCGCGGATGTCGACCGACACCGGCAGTTCGGGCAGCGCAAAGGGGGTGGCCTCGGCGGTCGGGGCCTCATCACCGGGCTGTGCCGTCGGCAGGCGGATCAGGTCGATCACCTCGGCGCTGAGTGTTTCAATCTCGACCCGTCCGGCCAACAGCGCAGAGCGGTTCCAGTCAAATACCAGATCCTCCATCCGCAGCCACACGCCATCAGGGTCGGCAATGGTGATCGCCTGAGCGGTGGCCTGCGAACTCAGCGCGCCCTCGAACCCGATCAGACGCACCGTCAGTTCATCGTTGTTGATCGCGTCTTCGATCAGTCCGGTGATAAAGGACCGGTCGTCTTCATTGGTTTGTGCACTGGCATTCGGCGGGGCAAGAGCAGCCCAGATCACAGCCGCCCAAAGGAAAATATACCGCATCAAAACGCCTGCCCAATCCCGATGTAAACTTCGATCCGTTCACCGGCGTCGTCGCCTGTGGTCGGGGTGGCAACATCAAGGCGGATCGGCCCGATCCCGGTGTTGTAGCGCAGCCCGATTCCGGCACCGGCGTGCCATTCGCCGTTGTCAAAAGGAACCTCATCGGTGCCGATAAAGCCCGTGTCGTAAAACCCGACAAGGCCGATTGTGTCGGTGACGCCGACGCGCGCCTCCATCTGGGCGCCGAAGAAGGATGTGCCGCCGACTTCGTTGCCGCCCCCCAGATCAACCGCAAGGGACTGATAGGGTTGCCCCCGCACCGTGCCGCCCCCGCCCGAGAAGAACAGATAACTCGCCGGGACGGAGTCGGCCTCAGCCCCGATGATGGATCCGATCTGTGTGCGGAAGGCCAGTGTGACGCGGTCATCCTCGCCAAAGCTGCGGTAGATGCGTCCGTCCCCCACGATCCGCGCCCCGCTGTCGGTGCCGTCCAGACCGACGAAGGGCGCAATGGACAGGTTGGCGTAATATCCAGATGTGGGATTGAACGGATCGCTGCGACGATCCACCGTCCCCTCAAGAGGGAGGGACACCAGCGCGTAGGACCGGTCCCCCAGATCGTCCGAAACCTCACCCGCCGCAAGACCGAGCCCGAATTGAAGTTCCACATCTGTGCCGATCCGGCGGATGATCCCGGCCTCGGCGGTGATGTCGCGCTGGAAAAACGAAGGCTCGTCCAGTTGGGCAATGCTCGCATTCGCGTAAAGGTCCGTGTCGGACCGGAACGTCGCCGGTCGCAGGAACGTCGCGCCAAGGCTGTAGTCAATTCCGCCGGTGCCCCCCGACAGCCCTGTGACTTCGCCATCCACGCGGAACCGTTCCGCGCCGCCCAGCAGATTGCGATGCATCCAGAAGCCCGACAGGGTCAGGCCGGAAACGGTTGAAAATTCGATACCCGCGCCGACGCGGCGGGGTTGCTGTTCGACCACTGAAATGGTGATCGGCAAGGTCCCGTTCACGGCCCTGTCCCCCTCGATCACAGTGGCGGAGGCAAAGGCCCCCGTGCGCCGCAGGTTTGCCTCCGCCTCGGCGATCTCGGCGGGGCTGAACAGGTTTGGCCTTATGCCCGCGATGGCCAGAATGCGGTCGGTTTTGACGTTTTCGTTGCCGTCGACCTGCACGTCGCCAAAGGTCAGGCGGGGACCGGGATCAACGCTGACAGTGACGTCCAGTTCGGTCTGGGGATGTCGCGCGACAATGTCCTGACCTGTGACATCGGCCAGGGGGCGTCCTGCATCGCGCCAGCCGTCCACCGCCGCACGGGCGGCATCGGAGATGACCTGCGCTTCGGCGGTTTGGCCGCGCGAGAAAGCCTCGGGCAGAAGCGTTCCGGGGGCCAGCGGGGCAACATCTGCGCGCCCGAAGGTAAAGCGCGGGCCTGCCGTCACCCGCAAATCCACCTGCGACACGGACCCGCGTCGCACCAGAGGATCAAGGCGCGCGGCTTCGATCCCGTCCACGAGAATGGAAATCGTGCCACCGTAATACCCTTCGGCATAAAGCCCCGTCAGAAGGCGGCGGTAATCGGCACGGGCGGCGGCCACGTAATCTTGCGGGGCCTGCGCGCCGTCGTCCTCAAGCGCGAGGGTCAGTGACGCTGTCTGCAACCGCGTCTCAAGCGCATCATCGCCGCCGGTGACGTTCAAAGTGACGTTTTGGGACAAGGCCGGAAGCGGTAAAAAAGCCAGTGCCAGAACAGTTAGTAATTTCCGCATGTTCGATGGCACCTCTATCCCCATGTCCATCGTGATAACGAACAACCGCCGGAGGCGAAACGCCTGAAGTGACGCAGGCGTTCCTTCGCCGATCACTTTTTCTGGCGTTTGGCCAATTTGAAAGGCAGGGTGCCGCCATGACCTATCTGATCGACAACCTGCAATATGCCAACTGGTCCGAGAAAATCTTTCGCCAGATGCGGACCGGCGGGGTGGATGCCGTGCATGTCACCATCGCGTACCATGAAAGCTTTCGCGAGATGGTACTGCAGCTTGAGGCCTGGAACCGCCGGTTTGAGGCGTTCCCCGATCTGATCATGCGGGCCACCACGGCGGCCGACATTGACGCGGCCAAAGCCAGCGGGCGCACCGCGATTTTCTTCGGTTTCCAGAACCCCAGCCCCATCGAGGACGACATCGGGTTGATCGAGATCGTGCACCAGCTGGGCGTGCGGTTCATGCAACTGACCTACAACAACCAGTCCCTGCTGGCGACGGGGTGCTATGAAGACGACGACACCGGCCTCACGCGGTTCGGCAAACAGGCCGTGGCTGAGATGAACCGCGTGGGTCTGGTCATCGACATGAGCCATTCGGGGGACAGATCGACGTTGGAGGCCATCGACGCCTCCGCCCGGCCCATCGCCATCACCCACGCCAACCCGTCATGGTGGCACCCTGCGCGACGCAATTTCGGGGATGATGTGTTGCGCGCCCTGGTGGCGCGGGGCGGGATGTTGGGGTTTTCGGTCTATCCGCATCATCTGAAAGACGGGTCCGCCTGCACGCTTGACGGATTCTGCGCGATGGTGGCCGAGGCGGCGGGCCGCTACGGGGCGCAACATCTGGGGATCGGGACGGACCTGTGTCAGGACCAGCCCGACAGCATCGTCGAATGGATGCGGGTGGGGCGGTGGTCGAAGGCCATGGATTACGGCGAAGGGTCCGCCGACGCGCCGGGGTTCCCGCCCATGCCGGACTGGTTTCAGGACAACCGTGATTTCGGCAATCTGCGCGACGGGTTGCGCGCCACGGGCTTGTCCGAGGCAGAGGTTGACGGGATCATGGGGGACAACTGGTACCGGTTTTACGCCGAAAACTTCGGCCCGGTTGATACGTGACCAAAATGGGCGCCTGCGGCGCGCATGATGTTTTGAGGGGCGTCCAGCCGGTGAAGGTTGGGGGTGGAGGGATGGTTCGGATTATAGGTATTTTTGAACCAGAGAAGCGAAAGGTCGGATCAAGACAGGAGGCCGGTCATGTTGGATGAACGTCGAGAGGGGCCACAGGTGCCCCTGCGCGCACCTGAGGTCGTGATGCGGCTGCGGCGCATGGGGGCGTCGTTTCCCACGCGGTTGTCGTTTTTGCGGACCTTGTTGCGTCGTTTGTCGGCCGAGAAGGCGCAGGTTACGCGGCCGGTTTGGGAGGTGGACGCGGAAGGTTTCGGGCATGCGGTCTATTCGGTGGATTTGGGCGGGCATACCTATTCGCTCGTTGCAGTATCGACCGACTTGCCGCCCGAGATGCGCACAGACCGGGTGATCGCGACAGCATGGGACACGGCTTATGTGCTTTATGACGGGGTGCCATCCGAGGCTGAGGTCGCGCGGATCGTGAGGGACGCGCCCAGGCAGGAGGCGTCGCGCTATACCAAGCGCGATTTGGTGTTAAGCCGCGCCAATAAATCCGTGCGCTTGTTTGCTCACGTGGTTGCGGCCCTGCGCGAAGGCCGTCAGCCGGATGCCGATCTGGTGCGCCAGACGGGCTATCTGATGCGCACCACGGCGGTTTACGGCAATGGCAAGTTCGGCATTGCGGACCGCGCGGAATTTGCGCACCGTCCCGGCCTTGGCGGGCCCTTCATGGCGGAGATGCTGACCGTCTGGCTGATCCGTGGGTTCACCCATGATCTGGTGGACCACATCGGTGGCACGCCGCTGGACGCCCGTTTGAAACGTCATCTTGGCATCGGCAATTCCACGGGGCTGGGCATGGCACCCTTTCTTGTGTCCCACCCGATGTTGCTGAACGCGTGGATCACCGCGCGGGAGACCGCCCTCGCGCGGGTGCGTGCGATTGAGGCGTTGAGCGCAAAGCAGATCGAGGCGATTTACCGGCTGACCATGCGCGCGGCCCAGCATTTGGCCGAATGGGAAGTCCCCGATGCGATCGGGCAGGCGCGGATCGAGAGGATGCGTCAGGACTGGCCGCAGGTGGCCGCGCTGATGACGCCGGAGGTGATGACGGGGGCACGTCCGCTGGACCGGTTGGTCCGCACCGTCGAAGAATTTTCCGTGGATACGCAGGAATTGCTGTCTGCGCTGCTGATTGAACCCTTCGGAGAGTGTGTTGACGACCTGACCGACGCCATGGCGACAGAACGGCGCCCGCATCTTGATCCTGCGATGACAGGGCGGGCCTTGCGGGCTTTGGTGGATCAGCACTGGGCCTGGGCGATTTGCGATTATGAGGACCCCGACGCGTGTCATCAGTTCTGGTATGTGTCGCAGGCCAAAGCAGAGCCGCGATTGGGAACGCGTCACGCCGAGCCGGGGGCGGAGCGGGAAAGCCCCCTAGATGTCGCGCGGCAGGTGTGCCGGATGGCGGCAGATATCAAAGTGGATGAAACGGTCGCAGACTTTCTGGTCCGTCACCCCGAACACCGTGCGGCTGTGCGGCGCGTGCAATCGGTGGTCACGGCCCCCTATGGAGAAATAAGAGACAATCTGATCGGGCGGGACTGTCTGCCGATTGACATGTTGCGCTGCAAACTGGCGTTTTTCGGCGCGGCCAAGTTTGATCCGAAATCCGACCGGTGGACGCGGATCACCCTGTGTCAGGGCGCACCTCTGGCTGACGAACTTGACGCGGCGGACGATTGGTGGCTGCCCACCTTTGCAGGATGAGCGTGATGGAAATGTCAGCGAACGAGATCGAAATGCTGGTGCTGAAAGCCGCACGCGGAGGCGGGTGTCCGCTGGGACTGGCCGAGGATCTGGCTGTGGCAATCGGTTTTGTCGATCTTGAGGAACTGTCACGCTGTCCGTGCGACAGTGGCGCCGTTGAGGCGATCCCTTCGGCGCTGGACCGTTTGGTCACGGACGGAACGGCCCAGAAGTTAAGGGCCGATCCGGCGCTTGTTGCAGGATATGTGGCAGCCTTCAGCCGGCAAATCGGCACGGTTGCGGTCGAAGACGCACACGACGGGACGGTGACGATGGCGCGTGCGGCTTTGCCGCCGGCCACCGATCCGCGCCCCTTGGGGCGCCGCGTTCTGCGGCCCGACCTTCTGGCGCATCTTCAGGACATGGCTGCAAGAACGCTTGTGCCGGAAACCGAAGCCTCGCGTGTGGCGGGGGCTGGTGCGGGGCTTACGGACAATGACTAGTCGAACGGATCATCCGGATAGGTGACACCGGCCAGATACAGGCCATGGGGCGGGCAAACCGGGCCGCAGGCCGCGCGGTTGCGCGCCTGCAGTGCTGCGGTCACATCATCGGGCGACCACGCGCCTGCGCCGACCCGTTCCAGGGTGCCCACAAAGCTGCGTACCTGATTGTGCAAAAACGACCGCGCGCGAACGTGGAAATTGATCTCTTGTGCGCCGTCGCGGCGCGGCACCGTTTCAACGCGCAATTCATCCAGCGTCCGAAGCGGGCTGTCGGCCTGACAGATCGAGGACCGGAAGGTCGTGAAATCATGCCGTCCCAGCAGCCTGTCCGCGCCGGCCTGCAGCGCGCCTGTGTCCAGATCATGACCGATCTGCCAGACCTTTCCGGCCTCAAGGACCAGCGGCGCGCGGCGGCTGACCAGACGGAACAGATAGCGCCTCTCGGTTGCGGAAAACCGGGCGTGCCAGTCGTCGGCGACCCGCGCGCATGCGATGATCGACACGGGCAGCGGCTTGAGGTGGTAATTCAGGGCCTCGGACAGACGGAACGGGTCCCAGTCCTTGGCCAGATCGCAATGGGCCACCTGACCCAAGGCGTGCACACCCGCATCCGTGCGCCCTGCGGCCGCAATGGTATGGTCGCGGGGGTCGAGTTTGACCAAAGCCGCCTCAATCGCGCCTTGCACGGACGTCAGCGCCCGTTGGCGTTGCCAGCCCACAAACGGCGCACCATCGTATTCGATTTTCAGGGCAAAACGGGGCATGGGCGCGGCTTAGGGGGAAGGGGGGGCAAAATCAATCCCTACCCTTTGGCACCATGCGCCCCTATCTTTGCACCAGACGTAACGAAAGGGCCGCGCCTTGGTCATCACGACATTAGCAGACGGGATCAGCCGGCGTGTGGGCGCGGTGGCCGATACGATCACGGCCCCCTTTACCGATCAGGTGATCCGTCTGGGCGTCACCGGCCTCAGCCGTGCGGGCAAGACGGTGTTCATCACGTCGCTTGTCGCCAATCTGCTGAACCGCGGGCGGATGCCGCAATTCAGGGCCGCGGCGTCGGGACAAATACAGACCGCTTATCTGCAACCCCAGCCCGATGATACCATCGCGCGGTTCGACTATGAAAACCATCTGGCCGCGCTCACGGCGACGCGGCCCCACTGGCCCCAAGGCACGCGGCGTGTGTCCGAATTGCGCCTGTCGCTCAAGATCCAGCCCTCGGGGCTGATGGGCACCTTTCAGGGACCGCGCACCGTGCATCTGGATATCGTGGATTATCCGGGGGAATGGCTGCTGGATCTGTCGCTGATGGACAAGGATTTCGCGACCTGGTCGGGTGAGGTCCTGTCGCGCATTGCAGGGCGCCCCGGCGGGGCGGCCTATTTGGGCGCCCTTGAAGGGGTGGACCCTGCGGCTGCACTGGACGAGCCGCATGCGCAAGCTCTGGCTGCGACCTTTACCGACCATCTGACGTCTGCGCGCGAGGCAGGCTTTTCCGATTGCACACCGGGGCGGTTCCTGTTGCCCGGTGATCTGGAAGGATCGCCCGTGCTGACCTTTGCGCCGCTTGGACCCATCGACAAACCGGGCCGAAAGTCCCTGTGGCGGGAATTCGAACGCCGGTATGAAAGCTACAAACGCAATGTGGTGCGCCCGTTCTTTCGCGACCATTTCGCAAAGCTTGACCGTCAGATCGTGTTGGTCGACGTGCTGGGCGCGATCCATGGCGGCCCCCAAGCGGTCGAGGACATGCGCCGTGCCATGGGCGATATTCTACAGGCCTTCCGTCCCGGTCGGAATGCCTTCCTGACGCGGTTGTTTCAGGGGCGCAGGATCGACAAAATCCTGTTTGCCGCGACCAAGGCCGATCATTTGCATCATGAACAGCACCCGCAGCTGACCGCAATTACCCAGGCGCTGTTGCGCGACGCCAAGGACCGCGCCGACTTTTCCGGCGCGCAGACGCAGGCGATGTCAATCGCGGCGCTGCGCACCACGGTTGAAGAACGCCGCGCCCATGGTGGCGCGGAAATTGGCGTGGTGCGCGGACAACTTCTGGGCGCGGACAGACAGGCCGCATTTTACCCCGGCGCGCTGCCTGTGGACCCCGCGCATCTTCTTGGGCCGGCCCGTGCCGGTGCCGACGACTGGTTGGGTGCCGATTATGAAATCATGTCATTCGCCCCCGCCCCATTGACCCTCAAACCGGGTGAAGGGCCGCCGCACATCCGCCTTGATAAGGCCGCGCAATTCCTGCTGGGGGATCTGTTATGACCGACGCGCCCAAAGGACCGGTCCTGTTTGATCTGGAGGACACCGCAGCCCCCGGTCCCGACACGGCCCCCCCCGTGCCGGACCTTGACGCCGCCGCAGCCCCCGCGGCGATGCAACAGGCCGCTGCACTGGCGGCGGGGCGTCCCAACCGGCTGGCGCGGTGGTTCTGGGGGCTTCTTGCGTCAATCACCGTCTTCTTTGCGGGGATCGCCGCTTGGGAATTTGTCACGGGTCTGATCGCACGCTCACCTGTGCTGGGCTGGATCGCCACAGGTCTCGTGGCGCTGTTCTGCCTTGTCTTGTTGTTGATCACTGTCCGCGAACTTGCCGCTTTCGGTCGGTTGCGCCGTGTGGACCGTATCCAGTCCGGGGCGGCCATTGCACTGGCGGACCGTAACCTTGCCGCCGCGCGGACCACGGTCGCACAGATCGACGCGCTTTATCGCAGCCGCGACGACACCCGCTGGGGACGCGAGGCTTTTGCCGAACGGCAGGCCGATGTCTTTGACGCCGACGGGCTGCTGGGGCTGGCCGAAACCACGATCCTTGCCCCGCTTGATGCCCGCGCCCGCGCAGAGGTCGAAGGCGCTGCCCGACAGGTCGCCATGGTCACGGCTGTGGTGCCACTGGCCCTTGCGGATGTCTTCACGGCGCTGACCGCGAATATGCGCATGATCCGTCGCGTGGCGGAAATCTATGGCGGGCGGTCCGGCACGCTGGGGTCATGGCGGTTGACCCGTCAGGTGCTGTCGCATCTTGTGGCAACCGGCGCTGTGGCCGTGGGCGATGACCTGATCAGTTCGGTGGCCGGTGGCGGGGTTCTGTCGAAAGTATCGCGCCGGTTCGGGGAAGGCATCATCAACGGCGCGCTGACCGCCCGCGTGGGCGTCGCCGCCATGGAGGTCTGCCGCCCGCTGCCCTTTGTGGCCGAACGCAAACCGCGCATTACGTCATTGGTGCAACGCAGCCTGACGGGATTGTTCGGCGCGAAGGAAGGATAGCCTATGG
>NZ_JAHDGE010000019.1:49581-55224 GCF_020627745.1 Pseudooctadecabacter sp. | reverse complement strand
GTGGCCCCAGACCATCCCTTTATTGCGGTTTGCCGTGCGCACCACGGTGTCGGACGACTTTTTCGACAGCAAGGACGTCATCTGCCAGCATCATGCGCGCGAACAGGCGGGGGTGCAGTTGGCGAAACTTTTGCCGAAGCGGATTGATGGCGCCCCCATCGAGGCGTGCCTGTGGGTGGAAAAGGCCACATCGTCAGATTTCAGGGTTTGATCGGGTCCGCAGGGGCAGGCCGGTCGCTGATCCTTGCGGGGAAATCCTTTTGTGCAAAGGCCATGATCGCTTCGGCGGGCACGTCGGGCGGCAGATCACGCAACAGGTCGAGGTTGAGAAGGGTCAGGTCCTGCGGCGTCAACCGGCGGGCATCGTTGCGCAGCTCGGTATGATTGCTGTCCAGAAAGTGAAACAGCAGCCCCTTCCAGACCTGACGGGCGGGGTTGTCCGCCTCTTGGGTGTTGATGTGTCGCATCAGGGTGATGGCCCAGTCGGGGACGGTTTCGTTGATGCACGGCAAGGGCAGATGCGCCAGATGGGACTGCCCCATGACAGACAGCATCCGTGCAAAGGCATCGGCTTTGTCAAAGTCGAACATGTGGACGGCCTGCGCGCCAAAGCCATCGGCCATGTCCTGCGCCAGCCTGTCGTGATCCAGCAGCCGCCGGACCCTGATATGGGTGCGGATTTCCCCGACGCTTAAAGTTGTGCCCCACAGATCGCTGGCGTTGTTGCGGGGGTTCAGGACCGCCTGCCGGTGATAGGACCTGAGCCAGCGATCCGGCGCGCGGTGAAAGCCGATCAGGTGAACAGACATATTGGCGGTCAGCGTCCTGAATTGCGCCAGTGTGTCGGGGTCGAAATCATGAAAATGGTTTGCCAATCCTTCGTTCGACAACAAAACGTCCGGTGATGTCGCTGTGCATAGCGCCCGTTCAAAGGTCGCCACACCCCCGCGGCCCCGCAGGGTCGCCGCGACATAGCCCTGTTTGTAAAGCTGCAAGGGGGGATCGGTCGGGTAGGTGCAGCCGGACGATTGCAATGCATCCTTATGGTCGAAGAACCATTTTTGCATGGATGTGCTGCCTGTCTTGGGCAGGCCGATGTGCAGGAACAGCCGCTTTGTCATCACGCGACCTTCGTCAGGGCTGCGGCAAGAAGGCTTTGAAACGCCGGATCGGTCCGTGCATCCGCGACACGGTCATTGAACAGCGATATCCGGCTGTCGATGGCGGGAATGCCGGTGGGCAGCACCTGCCCGTCGGGGCCGATCCGACGATGGTAGTGCAGCACCCTCGGGGCGCGGGTCTGGTGGGCCTCATAATCCGGCGCGGGCAGATGCAGGGGGAAATTGTCCTCGGCTTCGAGAGGGTCGTAGGCAAGGCCAAGGTCCAGCATCGCAAGGCAAAATCCGATCTGGTCGCTGTGGATCAGCGCACGGCCCAGCAGATCACCTTGGGTCAGGCTGAATTCGGCCCAGCGGCGCCACGCCGGTTCCAGATCCCGAAGCAAATCCAAAGGCAGCGCGTATAGCCCGCCGTTGCAATTCAAGCGATGGGTGAGGTTTGACGGATCGCGCGCGGCAAAGTCGGGCATTTGCGTCAGCTGTGTGTCGGCAAATCCCGCGCGGTCCAGTATCTGGCGCAAAAGGGCCGGTGCGGGATTGGTTTTGTCCACCGGTTTTGCCCGCACCACATCGGGTTTGGTCAGCGTGCAGGGATCAATCAGAAACCCAAGATCGGTATCACACAGCACCGCATAGGACGCCTGAGTGGCCAGAACCGCGGGCAGCTGTTGTAATTTGTTGCAATAGGCCGATGCGCCGGTGCCGAAGCGGTCCACCTTTGTCACCTCGGCACCGCATGTTTCGGCCTTGCGGCGCACCGCGTCGTGCAATTTGCCGCAGTGGACAAGGAGGATTTGCGTGCGGGGTGACAGACCAAGTTTCGACAGGCTGTGCAGGAACAGCCACGCCTGCATCTGGAATTTTGCAGCATCGTCCACTACGAAAGAAATGACATGATCGGGCTGGGTCACAGGGTTGGCCTTTGTCTTTGTGCAATCCATAGCATCCTGACCGGAGCGTCACCAGAGAGGGGAGCGTTGTGAAAAACACCAAAGTGTTCGGGATCGGATTTCACAAGACCGGTACAAAATCGCTTGGGGCCGCTCTTGAGGTATTGGGGTACCGGACGTGCGGCCCTGTCGGTGCGCAAGACCCTGATATCGCGCAGACGGCATTGTCAAAGGCGCGGGGGCTGGTGCCGAAGTACGACGCGTTTCAGGACAACCCGTGGCCTGTGTTGTTCCGTGAGCTGGACCGCGAGGTCCCCGACAGCAAGTTCATCCTGACCATTTGCCCCGAAGACGAGTGGCTGGCCCGTGCCGTGCGGTATTTCGGAGCGAAGGAAACGCCCATGCGGCGCTGGATCTACGGGACAGGATCGCCGGTCGGACATGAGAAGACCTATCAGGCGCGGTTCAGTGCCCACAACCGTGCGGTCATGGACCACTTTCGCGACAGGCCGTCCCAGCTGCTGGTGCTGCCGCTGATTGCCGACCCGCAATGGGCACCGCTGTGCGCCTTTCTGGGCGAAGATGTCCCCGATCACACGCCGTTTCCCCATAAAAACAAGGCAGGTTCGACGTAAATTTCGCGCGGTGTCGCTGTCAGATGATCCTGTCCCCCTTGCGATGTTGCGATTTTCGGGGATCATGGGGCACCCGTCCGTGCCCCAGCTTTGCCTTCGCAGGCTGATGACACGGATCGTCAGGATCGAAGGCGGCGTCAAAGGGCCCGGTGGATTCGTGGCTCTGTGCGGCCTTTTGCAAAATGTCCTTGGCCGAGGTTGTGCGGCTTGATTTCGAGGCAAGCCAGGTGTCCACGACAAGGCGGCAGGCCTGTGCGGCGGCAAAGCTGGTGCCGCGCATGGCCACACGTGACCCGTCGGCGGACCCCGCCGCAAGTGTCCCGCCCAAGACGCCTGTGTCGTCCGTGACCAAAGCTGCCGTGGGTCCGGCGCGCGCGGGCGTCCCGTCATCCCCCATTCCGCTTGACGCATAGGGGGCGGGGATGCCGTCACTGCCGCGATAGCCGCTGACGACGGCGGTCACGCTTTGGCTGGCGGCGACGTTCATCGTGCCGTGACGGCGGGTGCCTGTTCGGGGCTCGGTGTTGACCCAGCACGGGGCATCCCATTTGACCGCGTCCAGACGCACGCCCGTGTCGTCAAACGTCCTGTAGGTGGGGTCATCAAGGGACGACCGGCCCGACAACTGGCCCACGGGATGAACCGATTGATCGGTCTGGACCGACAGGTGCACCACGAGGGGTTTGTCTGATCTGTTGGACAAGGACAGCGTCCAGACCCCGGACGGGACCGCGCCAATGCTGTCCCCGCGCGGGGCGACGGGACCCAAGGCGATCAGGTATCCCGACAGTTGAAATTTCCGCTGGGGCGGCTTTTCGAACCGGTAGATGCGCGAGGCAAATTTCGCAGCCCCGCCGGAGGTGTCGGTCGAAGCGTCGATATAGTGCCCCGGTTCGATCATCTGTGGCGACACGGCAAACGTGCCGTCAGGCGTGGCCAGACCAACGGCAAGGGCGCGGTCCTGGGCAGGGCCGCCCCCGTCGGGGTCTGCCCAGACCTCAAGGTAATTGTCTGTCTGGTCTGCGGGGCGGATGCGCCAATCGACCGTCAGGGTGCTTTGGGGCGCAATGACATGGCGCGCCACGACCTGTGCTTGATTGTCATTGCCGGTGGGGATCACCAGATCGAAAGGCGGCGCTGAGGCAGAGCGGCCCAGTTCCAGTTCAGCCAAGAACCGCGACAGAAGGTCGGTGTCCGGCCGTTTGGCCCCGGCCTGCCGCCCAAAGGCGAGGGAGGTAACGGCGGGGATGTCAGCCGCGCCCGCATGGGCCTGTTTGCGCAAATCCTCGACGATCTGATGCACCCGAAGGATGGCCTGGATCATGTGCTGTTCCAGAAATTCGCCGCCTTCGCCGAAGTCCCAGCGCGACGGCATGTTGACGGTGATCAGGCCGACCTTTTTGGCAAAGTCCGGTGCCTTCGCCGGATCGCAGCCGCCCGCCGCATCCAGCATATGCGCCCCGTGCGAATGGCGCATTCCCAGCGCGCGATGGCCAGCCAGATTGCCGTAATCCAGCGCGCCGATGGCTGTGTTGAACCCGTCCTGATCCAAGGGCTGCATCAAGTCGCCATCTGGGCTGTGGGCCGCAAGAAGGTCGTTGATGTCCTTTTGGGTAAATTCACGGCCATAGGACGACGCATCGGGCGCATTCATGGACCAGTGATACAAGACCCGGCTGGTGCCGTCCGCATGGCGGAAGGCGCGGTGGCCCAATGGGATGTCCGTATCAATCACACCCAGAACGACATCCACATTCGGGGCGGGTGCGAGGGTCTGTTGCGTCAGTTCAAGATCGAACGCCAGCGCTGCGGATTGCGTGCCGGAGTATGAAAAATGCGGATCGGCCTTTGTCGATAAAAGTATGTCCTTGTCATCCACGCCGAAGGCCCGCGGCAAAAGCTTTGCCAGCGTATCGGCCCCGCTGCGCGTGCTGCGACCGTCTTTGTCGAGACGGTAATACCAATGCAGATAGGGCATCACGCCTCGGGCGGGGAAGGCCACCGGATCAGCCATCAATCGGCACCGCCGGTTTGCTGGGGCGGCCATTCGCGCTTGGCCTGGTCCATAAGGGCCGCGATACGCCCCAGTTTGGGTGCCGTGTGGGTGGCTGTCGGCGGTGTCAGCCCCCGAAGCCACGCCACCGTTAGGTCCGCGCCGCCGTCCAGCATGACGCCGCCTTTGGTGCCGAACTGTGCGTCGGACATGGCAGAGCCGTCGGACAGGGCCAGAACCGCGCGGGCAATCTGACGGCCCAAAATCGCACCGGCTGCGTTGTCGATGGGAAAATGGACCCCTGCCACCACGCGGTTGGCGCTGATCCGCAAGGCGCGGTGGTCCAGCAACGCGGTGGGCGCGCCTGCGTGGGCCGAGAGGGCATTGAGGATGCCCGCAATCGCAAAAGCCTCGATCGCGTGGCCGGAGGGATAGGTCGAATGATCCGGTGTCTGGATCATGGGCTGCACGCGGGCATCATAATCCACAGGGCGTGGCGCGCGGCACAGATGTTTGATCTGCATTTCCAGATAGACGCACAGCGCCTGAACCAGCCCCAACAGTTCGACCGTATATTTGCGCCGTGACGCATTCAGGTGAACGATTGCGCCGAAATCAGACAGGATGTCATCCTGCTGGATCATGATTTCCGCGTGACGGTCTGTTCTGAGGTCGGCGTAGCCGCGCACATATTTCATCTGGTCGCGGAAAACCGGTGTGTCGGGACGTGCGATGGTACAGATTTTCTTTGCGTCAACCGACAGACGCGCCAGACCCAGCGTGCCTTCGACTTTGAAAACGCCCAGCAATTCCCCCAGCAAAAGCTGGTGACGGCGTGCGGGCGACAGATAGTCCAGTTCGTTGAGGGAATGGCCCAGATCGGGGTCAACGCTTGCGTCGACGTCTCCCGCCCAGTAGCCGACCGAGGCATCGTGGGCCACAACCAGCGCATGGCTGAGAAGGGGGGAGGAAAATCCACCCGCATGTGCGCCCCCATGCGCACCCCC
>NZ_JAHDGE010000019.1:33872-49481 GCF_020627745.1 Pseudooctadecabacter sp. | reverse complement strand
CCCCGACGGGTGCGAAAGGCGTGTCAGCCGGACGCAGGTTCAGGCGTTGCTGGCGCTTCTGGCCACCGAAGACCGTATGACCCGTCCGCGCGCCTGGGTGCAGGATAAACTCTGGAGCGAACGCAGTTCTGCCAAAGCCTCGAACAGTTTGCGCCAGACCATCCACCAGATGCGCCTGTGCTTTCCCGACGATCCCGACATCGTTTTCACCGATCGTTCTGTCGTGGGGCTGGATGCGTCCCGCATCACAGTGCGGGCGGACGGGCCGGGCGAGTTTCTGGAGGGGATCGACCTGCGCGATCAGGAATTCGAAGGCTGGTTGAGTGAAGAACGTCTGAGCAGGGCAGGCCCCGCAGGGGCCGGACAGGCGATGCGTCCGGAAACGCCCGCTTTGCAGCGCCACATCCACCGCACGCGGCGCGGGTTGGCGATTGAATGCGCCAACGACCCCTATTCAAGCCTTGGCCGGTTCGAGACATCGTTCGGGGACACGGTGCAACAGTCCATCCGCGAACTGATGGACTTTGAACCTGTGGACCCGCACCGGACATCCGGTGCGCCGCAGGATGTCATCACGTTGGGAATTCATGCCCATCACGATGCGGGCGGGCGGATTTGCCTGCGCCTTGCGGTCTACACCGGTCCGCACAGCGGCGCGGCCTGGGCCGATACGGCGACCTGTCAGGTCGCGCAGCCCACGGCCCCGTTGTCGGTTGAAATGCGCAATCTGTGCTGTCGCGCCAGTGCCGCGCTGAGCGACCATCTTTGCCAAGCGGGGCAGGGCATTGCCCTGACAGACGACGCGAATGCCCTTGCGGGGGCGGGGATACGCAAGATGTATTCGATGCAGCCCGGCAGCGCCCTTGATGCGGCCGGTCTGTTCCAACGGGCGTCTGAAATCCGGTCGAGGGGGTTGTTTTCAGCGCTGCAGGCGCAACTGGCGGTCATCAAGTTTGTTGAATCCGGTGGGCAGAACCGGCAGGACCTGACCGAAATGTCGGATGAATTCTGCGCCAATGCCATGACGTCCGAAGGGACCAATTCAATCGTTCTGTCCTCGGTCGCCCATGCCCGCATGGTTTTTGACAACGACCTCGAAACCGCAGCGGAGTTGTCGAAACTTGCCGTGACGGCCAATCCGTCCAATCCGATGGCGTGGAGCGCGTGGGCCAATATTATGCTCAACACAGACCAGCTGGACGATGCCGCAAAGGCCGCGCGCATGGCGCTGGGTTTGTCGAAGGGCACCTATTTCCGGTATTGGACGGAATTCCAGTATGCCACGACCGCCGTTGCATTGGGTCACAACGCAGAGGCCACCCGGTACGCCGAACGGTCCCGCGCGCTGAACCCCAGATACCGTCCTGCCTTGCGCTATCTGGTCGGGTTATATGCCAATACATCGCAGTTCGACCACGCGCGCGCCGCCATGACGCGGCTGCAAAAGCAAGAGGCCGGAACGACTGTCGACCGCTTTTTGAACGACGAACTTTATCCGGTAAAAATGATGCGGTCCGCCGGTCTGGTCGATGCCGGAAAGCTGCGCGAAATTAAGTGACGGCAGTTTCACCCCCCGCCCGAGGTCAACCCGTTTTCGCGCATGACAGCCAGAAGGTCGACAAGGCGGTACTGCTGGCCCACCACAAATATCGTTCGTTGTGACCGCGTGCGGGGATCGACCGGCATGCAGCGCCGACAGACAAGCCGTGCGGTCTGTCCCAACGCATCAATATGCCACAGCCGTCCGCCGGGTGTTGCGACATAGCTGTCGGTGCGACGCGCAATCGCATTGCGCATGTCCACGTCGCTGGGGATTTCGCCGTTGTTGGCCCCCTGCGAGATGCCGTGGGTGTGATACACTGCCAGAAGGGTCGAATTGTTGGGCAGACGTTGTGAGCAGCTGTGACTTGTCCCGATCACCGCTTCGGAGTGAAACAGCCGGCAATCGGCCCCGATCAAAGCATGGCCGCACATTTCCAGCCCGTTCTGAAAGGACTGCCTTTGCAACGTGGCCAGCTGACGTTGCACATAGGCGCGCACCGTGGCGTCACTGTAGTCGCGGGTCTGGCAGCCAAGGCGCGCCGGATCGCCTGCCGAGGCTCCGCTGTTGTTGGCATTGTCGAAATGGGCCCGTGACAGTTGCATGTTCCATGCAGCGTCGGCCCTGTCCTGTCCGGTTTGCGGGCTTCGGGCGATGCGGTCTTCAATGGTGTTGTCACAGGATACGACGCCTGTCGCAGCCAGGGCAGCAAACACGAAAGGCAACAGGGATTGAATACGCATCGTCCGAAACCCTCTCTTGTGATCAGAACTGAAAGGCGAGGGAGCCGCCGATTTCGGTCGTGTCATAAGAGAATTCGTCCGTGACCTCCTGTGCGAGAATACGGCTGCTGGCACCGGAACTGACAAAGCGTCGTTGGTAGGTCACCTCGGCGCGAAAGCCGTCGTAGGAATAGCCAAAGCCAACCCCCAGCCCCAGCGAAAGGGGCGCGCCGGTCAGTTCGGTGTTGCCCACGCGCGCTTTGCCCGCCCCGATCCCCAAGGACAGATTGGCCGTCATATCAAGGCCGTAGTCGGTCACATATCCGATGCCCCCGTCGCCATAAAGCCCGGTATAGGAGGTTTCGAAACCGCCGCTGTCATCTGTGATCCGCGCATGTTCCAGACCCACGCCATAGGTCGCCAGGGTGCCGTCGCGGCTGGCCCCGACCACGCGGTAGCCCAGTTTCAGCCGCTGGCCGGTGCCGTCGTCACCGGTGAAGGTGGTGCCGTCCGGCAGGGTCAGATCCCAGTCGTTGACGTCAACGTCGCTGTAGGCAATGTCGACGCCCTTTTCGACAGCGTCCGACCCCAGCGCCGTGCCGTTGCTTTGGGTCAGAAGCCCCAGTGCAGATGAAATCAGATCATCACCGTCGGTTTCCTGGGACAGGGCGGGCAGGGCGGACAGCGATCCCGCCAGCGCCAAAATGAAAAGTGGTTTGTTCATTGTCGTGTCTCTTTTTTTTGCGGGTCGGGATCAGTCGTAGACCGACCATGAAAATGTTCCGTAGTAGCGGGACTGCTGGCCGGCGCTCAGAAAGGTGACCGTGCCATCCGCCCACACAAGGCGCACAGTGGCCCCGCAGTCATTGCGCATGTAGTGCTGGGCAAATGAGGCGCCGGAGGGCCGTTCGAACCAGGTCGTCAGGCAGGCGCTGGCAACGGTGGGGGTTGCCAGAAAAATAATGGCTGCTGCTGTTATCAGATGCATGGATGTTTATCCCTTCAGTGGTGTTTCGACAGACAGATGCAAACCACGGGGCACGTTATCCGCCCGTTATCTTGCCCGGCCACTGGCCCGCGGCCCATGTCTGTGTCGCAGCGTACAGACCCTTTCGCGCCCGCGGCGTCACCATGGCGCAAAACGCGAAAGGAACGGCTATGTCACATTTCAAACTGAACCGGCGTGCCATGTTGCAAGGATCGGCGGCGGGTGCTTTGGCAGCGGGTCTGCCGGTGGGGGCTGCGATGGTGCGGGCACAACCGGCGCCGGTCGATCTGACGGTCATGCTGGCGGTCGTTGATCCGAACGTCGAGAATGCGCCGCAGGTGCGAACATACAATGGCAAGACACCCGGCCCGACCTTGTCGGTTTTTCCCGGCGAGGCGCTTGAGGTCAATCTGACGAATGCCTTGGCCCCGCAACCGCCAGAGGAGTTCTGCCCCGACAGCATGAACGAATACCACGCGGCCAACAGTACCAACTTTCACACCCACGGATTGCATGTCGACCCGTTCAAGGCGTCTGACGGGCGCGACAGTGACAATATCTTTCTGACGCTGATGCCCGAAGGACAGATCGTGCCCGAGGGGTGTCACATGCACCAGTTGCGCGAAAAGACGGCGGCCTATAATTTCGAGTTGCCCGACGACCATCCGTCAGGGACGTTCTGGTATCATGCCCACAAACACGGATCGACCGCCCAGCAGGTGGGCAACGGGTTGGTGGGGCCGCTGATCGTCAAGGACAGACCCGGCTCCATGCCGCGCTACATCGAGGAGGCCCCCGAAGACCTGTTTGTCATCCAGATGCGCGACATCGAGACCGATGCGCCCGCACCGCGCGACACCGGCGGTGCGCCGCATCTGGTGCTGGTCGACCCATCAGGGCAGGGCGGCGGGACGAAAGACCCCGAAATTGTGATGCGTCCGGGCGAAGTGCGCCGTTGGCGCATCATCAATGCTGCCCCGCGTGCGGACACCTTTGTCAGCCTCAACCTTGAAAACGAGGACGGCGGCACCCCGCTTGAGGTCTACCAGATCGCCTTTGACGGGATCACCTACGACCGCCGCATCGCTGTCGATACGAAAAATGACGGAGCACCATGGGAGAACCCGGCGGCCCTTGCACCGGGCAACCGCACCGATTTTATCGTCAGGGTGCCGGTGGATGCGGACGCGGGGACACTCTCGCTGGTGGCCAATCCCCTGCCGGACCTGATGGCTGTGGCCATGGCTGAACAGGGGGATGACGCGCCCATGGTGATGGGGGCGGCACAGCCGTCGGACGCGATGGAGTTGAAAATCCGGATTGCCGGGGACCCTGTCGATGCCTTGTGGTCGGACGATCCGGCCCTGCCGGGGGGTGGGCCGCTGGTCGAACCGATTGATCCGGCCTCGATTGTGGGCAACCGCACGGTGGATTTCTATCTGGATATTGATACCAAGACGCGCCCCAAGTTCATGATAGATAACGCGGAATTCGACGGTGAGGTGAAGCAGACCATGACGTTGGGCACCGCTGAAGAATGGCTTGTGACAAACCGGAACACCTTTACCCATCCGTTCCACATCCACGTCAATCCGTTCTTTGTGACCCATATCAACGGGGTCGAACTGGCCGCAGATGATCCGCTGCGCCGGTGGCAGGACACCATGGCGATCCCCACGGCGGCCAAGAACAATGACGGCGCACCGGGGTCCTTTACGATGCAAACGCGGTTCGAAAAATTTACCGGCAAATTCGTGATCCATTGTCACATTCTTGAACATGAGGATGAGGGGATGATGCAGGCGGTAGAGGTTGTGTCCTGACCGGCGCGCCCCACCTTTGACGTGGGCTGCGGGCGGGTGACTGATGCACAGCACCTGCGGGGTCAGGGATTCCCCCATAGGACGGAAGGTGAAGGGCGGCCTAGGCTGGGCGCGCTGCAGATAAGCAGTTGCCCAACCAATTTAAGGACGTTCCCATGACACATTTGATCAAGACACCCCCCCGTTCCATGAAAGATTCCGGCGCTGTGCGCTTGGGCAACGGGGGCATGTCACCCGCAGCCCGCAAGGCCCTGACCGCCGCCACGCGGAAAGACCGCTAGGCGATCCCGTTGACCGCAGGTCGCAGTTGCGGCCTGCGCAATCGCCACCGGCACAGGACGGACCTGATGAAATTTTACCACCTCATCGACGGCGGGCTTGCCCCGCAACGTGCAGACACATCGGCCTTGGGAACCCTGCCCACCGACGGGTTTCGCTATTGCGAACCGGTTCGGGCGGCCAGCGCCTTTGGCTGGTATGTTTTCTTGCCTTTTGATCTGAAAGTACGGTGGGACGGGTTTGAATTTTGCTGGTCTCTGGACGATGGCGACAGCTGGTTCGACCTTGGTCGGGGTGTGCAGTATCCGCACGCGGCCGCGCGGTTCGATGCCGCTGCACCGGACGGGATGCAGGGGCTGTCGCCGCCCTTTTTGAAACGGACCAATGCGGCGGACATGTTGCAGATCTGGACGGGCTGTTTTGTCCAATCAGCGGCGGGCGTGTCCAGCCTGGTGCGTGGCCCCTGCAACCTGCCTCGCCCCGTGGGCGCGCGGGTCGTGGAAGGAATTATCGAGACAGACTGGTGGTTCGGACCGCTTTTTGCCAACGTGCAGTTCACCCGCCCCGACACCGCCGTGACCTTTCGTGCAGACTGGCCGTTCCTTCAGGTGCAGCCGGTTGCGCAGACCCTTCTTCGAGACAGATCAAAGGTGGATGTAGCGTCCGGTTTCGAGGGGTTCGGCCCCGCCCAGTGGGACCGTTATCGTGCCACCCTTGATGGATCATCCCCCGCGCGTGTCGGGGGCTACGCCGCCCGCGTGCGAAAACGGGCGGCCCCATAAAAAATCCCCGGCGGGCAGGGCCAACCGGGGATTTAATGTCAGACGGGTGTCCTAGAAGTGGACGGAGGCCATTTTATCCAGCGGTGTTTTCGCAGGGGGTGCGAATTTCGTCAGATCAATGCCTTTCACGGCGTCCTTGTATTCCGACAACGTGGGCGTGCGGCCCAGAATGGCGGACAGGACGACCACAGGTGTGGAGGCCAGCAGGCTTTCGCCTGCCTTGTCGGCGGAATCCTCAACCACGCGGCCTTTGAACAGACGGGTGGATGTGGCCAGAACCGTGTCGCCCTTGGCGGCTTTTTCCTGATTGCCCATGCACAGGTTACAGCCGGGCCGTTCGAGGTAGAGGATGTTTTCATACTCCGTCCGCGCTTTGCCCTTGGGGTCGGCGTCGTCGAATTCGAAACCGGAGTACTTTTGCAGCACGTCCCAGTCGCCTTCTTCCTTCAACTCATCAATGATGTTGTAGGTCGGGGCAGCCAGTACCAGCGGCGCCTTGAATTCGACCTTGCCGGTCTTTTCTTCAAGGTTCCGAAGCATTTGCGCCACGATCTTGATGTCGCCCTTGTGCACCATGCAGGACCCCACAAAGCCCAGATCAACCTTCTTTTCCGCGCCATAGTAGGAAATCGGGCGGATGGTGTCGTGGGTGTAGCGCTTTGAGATGTCGGCGTTGGTGACATCGGGGTCCGCGATCATGGGCTCCACGATGGCATCCAGATCGACGACCACTTCGGCGGCATATTTTGCATCCGCATCAGGGCGCAGCGCGGGCTTTTCACCGCTTTCGATCTGGGCGATCCGCGCATCGGCAATGTCGATGAGGTTTTGCAGCATGCCGTTTTCATGCTCCATCCCTTTGTCGATCATCGTCTGGATGCGCGATTTGGCGATCTCGAGGCTTTCGATCAGCGTCGCGTCCTCGGAGATACAGATGGAGGCTTTGGCCTTCATCTCGGCGGTCCAGTCGGTGAAGGTAAAGGCTTGGTCAGCCAGCAGGGTGCCGATGTGAACCTCGATGATGCGGCCTTGGAACACGTTTTCGCCGTGCTGGGCCAACATCTGCGCCTGCGTGGCGTGCACCACATCGCGGAAGTCCATGTGCGGGGCCATGTCGCCCTTGAACGTGACCTTCACCGATTCAGGGATCGGCATGGAGGCTTCGCCGGTGGCCAGCGCCAAGGCAACGGTGCCGGAATCCGCACCAAAGGCCACGCCCTTGGACATGCGCGTGTGGCTGTCGCCGCCGATGATGATGGCCCAGTCGTCCACGGTGATGTCGTTCAGCACCTTGTGGATCACGTCGGTCATGGCGTGATATTCGCCTTTGGGGTCGCGCGCGGTGACAAGACCGAACTTGTTCATGAAGGCCATCAGACGGGGCGTGTTCGCCTGCGCCTTGAGGTCCCACACGGACGCTGTGTGACAGCCCGATTGATAGGCCCCATCCACGGACGGGGAGACGACGGTGGCGGCCATCGCCTCAAGCTCCTGCATGGTCATCAGGCCGGTGGTGTCTTGCGATCCCACGATGTTGACCTTGACGCGTGCGTCGGACCCTGCGTGCAGTGTTGTGCCGTCTGCCACGCCCAAGGCATTGGCGTTGAAGATTTTTTCGACCGCCGTCAGGCCCTGACCTTCGATCGTGACTTCTTTGGAC
Source organism: Pseudooctadecabacter sp. (assembly GCF_020627745.1). GTDB lineage: Bacteria > Pseudomonadota > Alphaproteobacteria > Rhodobacterales > Rhodobacteraceae > Octadecabacter. Next base: position 41,687 of record NZ_JAHDGE010000019.1, on the reverse strand, counting down.
GGCGCATAGGCGGATTTCACGGGGATGCCCAAAGCCTCACACGCGAATGTCTGCAGTTTTTTGCCAAAGACGATGGCGTAGGACCCGCCGGCCTTCATGAATTCCATTTTCTGGGGGGTGAAGGACGGGGCCATATCGACCAGCTCCTCGCCCTCCTCGGAATAGAGTTTCTTGTCGCGGGTGTTGATTTTCAGGACCGTTCCGGTTTCAACCGAATACTTTTGTTCCAGCACAGGGTTGCCGTCGTTGTTCAGGATCGGCTTGCCGTCTTCGTCCAGTTTGCGGACCCAGTTTTTCAGGTTCACACCGATGCCGCCGGTGACGTCCACGGTGGTCAGGAAGATGGGCGAAATGCCGTTGGTGCCCGCAACCACAGGGGCGATGTTCACGAACGGCACGTAGGGAGAGGCCTGCTTGCCGGTCCACAGCGCCACGTTGTTCACGCCGGACATCCGCGAGGATCCCACGCCCATGGTGCCTTTTTCCGCAATCAGCATGACGCGTTTGTCAGGGTGCTGCAGCTTCAGGTCTTCGATGTGCTTTTGCGCCGCTTCCGAGATCATGCATTTGCCGTGCAATTCGCGGTCCGCGCGGGAGTGGGCCTGATTGCCGGGCGACAACAGGTCGGTGGAGATGTCGCCTTCGGCGGCCACATAGGTGACCACTTTCACCTCTTCGTCGATGTCGGGCAGTTTGGTGAAGAATTCGGCGTCCGAATAGCTTTCCAGAATGTCACGGGCCACGGGATTGCCGGCGTCCAAGGCGGCCTTCAGGCGCGCCATGTCGGCGTCGTACAGGAACACTTGGGTTTTCAGAACGTCGGCTGCATCTTCGGCGATGGCCGCATCATCGCCCAAAGCCAGATCAAGAAGCACGTCGATGGAGGGGCCGCCCTTCATGTGGCTCAGCAGTTCAAACGCGAACGCGGGGGTGATTTCGGCCACGTTGTCCTGACCCAGAATTACGTTCTTGAGGAACTGCGCCTTTACACCCGCGGCAGAGGTCGTGCCGGGCAGGGTGTTGTAGATGAAGAAATTCAGCGCCTCATCGCGGTGGGTGTGGGACGTGTCGCGGATGATGTCGATGATCTCTGCGGTCAACGCGCCGTCGTCGATGGGCTTGGGGTTCAGGCCCTGATCGGCGCGGGTGGCGATTTCGTCGCGGTATTGGTCATAAAGGGTCATTGTGGTGTCTCCGGTCCGGATGAATATGCGGGTGGCGTGAGGGGGGCTAATCCGACTCAAACGCGATTGTATGCCGATGTATGCAAAACTCATGCGCGCCGCAACCCCGTTTGCAAGGGGCCTGTCAGGGGAGGCGAAACGACGGCGTGCGACTTATGCGGGCAGACCTGCCAGAACCAGCAACCTTCGGTATTCGGCCCCCTTTGCCGCGCACCGGAACGGGGTGTTTGCCTTCAGGCTGCTGACGCGGAAATCAGGTTCGGCGGCCAGAACCCGTGCCACCATCTGGATGGAAATGTCGGCCTGACCGGTCGCGGCTGCGGCCGCCGCCGTCAGACGCAGGTTCGATGTGTAGCCGCCGTTGCGGGTGGCCGAGGCAAGACCCGCGCGCACCGCGTCCTCCATCCGGTTTGCCGCGAAATAGGCGATCGCCAGAAAGTGGTCATACCGAAAGCCGAGGGGCGTGTCGGAGTTGAGGGCCCGCGCATCGGTCAGCCGCGAAATCGCCTCCTCCGTCTGTCCGGCAAAGGCGAGGGCTGGACCGGTCCACAACAAGGTTTCCGCATCCCCCGGTGACGTGGACAGGGCTTCCTCAAACAAAACGTCCGCTTCGGCGTAACGATGGGCATAGACGGCGCGTTTATGGCCCAGCATGGACAGGGCGCGCCCGTTGCGCCGGTCTGACGCCAGCGCGCGGACCAGATGATTTTCGGAGGCGGCCAGATCGCCGGCGACGTCTGCCGACCACCCCTGACCGACCCGCAAACTGTACCAATCCGACAGGGCAACCTGCGCAGGGGCAAAGTCGGGGGAGGCCGCAACCAGGGTCTGCAACTGGCATCCCGCCGCGTCGAACGTGGCAGGGTCAAGTGCATAGGCCAGATCCTGTGCGCGCAGCAAATGGTGATAGGCCGTCAGATGGGTAAAGTCGATTTGCTGTGCCTCGCTCAGTTCCGCCCCGTGCATGTTTGGCAGAATGCAATTCACGACCTCGTCCGCGATGCGGCTTTGGGCATGGGCCAGATCGTCCGCGGTGATCTGGTAGCGGTCCGCCCAGATCACCAGACCTTCGTCGGTTTTGCACAGTTCCACATTGAGGTGAAAGCTGGCCCCGACGCGCCGGATATGGCCATTGACCACATAGCGCACGCCAAACCGTTCCATCAGCAGATGGGCCACATCGGGGTGGTCCGACAGGGGCCGGATCGAGGTTTGCGACACCACCGAAATGTCCTGTGCCCGCGTGATCCGCAGGGTCATGTTTTCGACCAACAGATCACCGATGCCGCTGTCGTCGTCCGTCAGGCCGGAGGTCTGCATGGGCAGAACGGCCAGAACGGGCCGTCCGTGATGCCGCACGATACCCGCAGGGGCGGCAGGCCGCACCGGGGCAGACAGCGGCTGCGGTGCCGCACCGGCGTCGGACGGAGCGGCCATTTTGATCCGGGCAGCGAGGTTCTGGGTATCGATGGAGGGGTCCATGTCCAGTTCGTCGTTCATGCGGGCGTAAAAGGCCGCATAGATCTGCAAAGCCTTGCCAATATCGCCCAGATCCCATGCCAGTTGCATGGCAAACCGGCAGGTGCATTCGCCCATGGGGTCCAGCATCGTGGCGGCCTCGGCAAACTCGATCCGTGTGGGGGGCGGTAGATCATCGCGTCGCGCGGCATCAAACAACGCGCGCAAAATGCGGTCACCATTGGTCTTGCGCATGTCGCGCACCCAGTCGCCAAAACGCTCACTCAGGGTTTCGAAGCCGTACAGGAAGTCATTGACGCATTCCCCGCCCGTGCGCAGGGCATCCGGCAGGCGGCCTTGCCTGATCTCATCAAGGATCATGTCGGTTTCTATGGCGATCTGATCGGGGATCAGCGACACTGTCGTGCGGTCCATCACCAAGGCCCGTTGCAAGGCAGGGTGGGCCGCGCGCAAATCCGACAGCGCCTGCCGCAGCGACGCGCGCGCTTTGGGTTCGGGCACGTCCCCCCAGATCAGCCCGGCCAGCAGGTCACGGGGCACGGACGCGCGGTCCATGGCCAGATAGGCCAACAGCGCGATCTTTTTGCGTGCGGTCAGTCGCAGCCCATCTGCCGCCCCGTCAAGCCACGCGCCGCTGAGCACGCGCAGGATGATGCGGTCGTCCGTCATGGTGTCAGTCAGGGTCATCGCGGAAGTCCCTTTCGTCAATCTATCGCAAAAATATCTGCCAACCCGGATGCCGGAGTATTGACGCGCCCTTGGCGCGGCCATGGCGGGGGATTGACGGTTCAAATGTCTGATGGGTGTCGAGGTTCATACCGGACCTCCGCCGCATAACGGCGCAACGCATTGGCCGGTCTGGCCGTATTGAAAAGGAAACTCACTATGGAAAACGAATTGGTAAGCAACTCTGGCGGGTCTGTCTCGATTGATCAGGTTCTGGGCGGGGACAGCAGCGATCAGGAGGCTGAGGAAGTGGCCTCCATCGAGGCGGATTTCGTTCAGTTTGACGCTGATTTCGGCACCAACCTGATGGCACCCGAGAGCGCCGTGGCATCGACAAGCATGCTGGATCAGGCGGCGGAAGGCACACCCTTCGCGGCGCCCAAGGCGGAAACCGGCGGCACGTTGAGCCTGCTGGAAATGGCCGACGGCAATTTCGGTGACAATGGCGAGGAAGGCTTTGGCAGCTGGATCCGTGACCGGGTGAAGCCGATTGTGAATGCCATCAAGGAACGCGCCAAAAAGATCATCGCCAAGATGGTCGCGCTGGCCCGCCGTCTGGGCAAATACGCGGCTTGCGTCGGCAAGATCGTTGCCGCGATTGCCGCGTTCAAGGCCAAGAAATGGGGCACCGCGATCAAGGCCGCCTTTGAGGCGTTCAAGTGTATCCGCGCCCAAAGCGCGTGATCTGACCCCTGTCGTGTCGGGCCGTGCTGCGTGTGGGGTCCGACACACCGCCATTCTTTGAAAGGAGAGGATCATGGCTGCGAAAAGTACAAAATCAACCAAGGGCCGCACGACCAAGGCGAAGACCAAGGCCAAGAAAGACGATTGCGGATGCGGTTGCAGTGATGCGCCCGAAAGCGCGCCAACGGTCGCTGCGGCAGACATCGAGATGATGGAGGCCTTTGTGGCGGACGCCGAGGCGATGACGCCCGAGGCTTCGGGCGGTGCCGAATTGGTCGAAGACGGCAACGATGTGGAAACCCATGGTGGCGGGTCACTGGAATACGCCGAAGGGTTCGAATTGTTCCGGCCCATGGTGCGCGGTCTGGGCCAGACAGAACCGGAAAGCCTGCCGGAGGCGTATGACCAGATTCCGCTGGCCTGTTCGATGCACTTTGATGCGGCCCCTATGGCCGAAACCGTCTGTGGCCATGACGGCCGTGTGCAGGTGGGCCAGAACGGCGCACCGCCGTGGCGGATGATCTGCCAGTTGATCATTACCATGGCCAACGGCGCGCGGTCCCGCGGGACAGGGTGGTTTATCTCACCGCGGACGGTGATGACCGCAGGGCATTGCGTCCATTCCGCCCGCAACGGCGGCTGGGCCACCAAGATCGAGGTTATTCCGGGCATGTCTGGCACCTCGCGTCCGTTCGGGTCATCGGTGGCCACCCAGTTCCACTCTGTGGCCGGTTGGGTAAACCGGCACGAGCCTGCGAATGATTACGCCTGTATCGTGCTGCCCAAGGGCGATGATCTGGGCGCACGCACCGGTTGGTTCGGCTTTGCCGCGCTGTCGGATGCGTCGCTGAAGGATTTGTTGGCCAACAATTCCGGCTATCCGGGTGACAAGACCTTTGGCACGCAGTGGTACAATGCAGGCCGCATCATCGGCACGGAACCACAGCGTCTGGCCTATATGTTCGACACAGCGCCGGGCCAAAGCGGAAGCCCCACGTGGCGCTATGACAAGACGGTCAAGAAGCGGCACGTGATCGGCATTCACAACTACGGCGGCTGCGCAAACCGGTCCACGCGGATCAACCGGACGGTGTTCAATACCATGCAGGCGTGGAAACAGCTGGGCCAGTAGACGGCCCCCACAGAATGCCCCGCCACCATCACGGCGGGGCATCTTGACGTGAACAGGGGCCATCGCGGCGGTCATGATCCTGTCCCGCCCGCTGTCAGCACATCGTCATAGGTCATCACCGGCGTGCCTGCAGGCATCACGCCATCACGCGGTGTCCAGTCCGCACCCCGCCTGGATGTCCGGTTCAGGACGCTGCCGTCATCGTGGACCAGCACCCCCACCAGAGTATCGGCCAGAAGGATCGACCCCAACGGGCCAAGGTGCCGCCCACCGGCCAGCACCTCGGCCTCTTTCACGATGTAGAACCACAGCGGCGTGTTGGACACCAGATCGGTGTCCGCAATGAGAGGTCCGGTAGGGCCCGAGAGCAGGCCAGCCTCGGGCAGGGGCGGTATGACAAAACCTGTCTTCGCTTCGACCCGCGCGATGCAGCTTTGTGCGGTGGGCAGGTTGAAGATGTAGGATGCGACAAGGTTGTCTGTGACGCGGTCGTCCAGATCGGGCCGGGACGGGGGCAGTGCCAGATAGAAGGGCAGCGCACCCAGGGCAGAGTCCAGCGGCAGGGGGGGTGTGGCGGTCCCCGAGGGCCGCGCTGCACTCATGGCCGCATAAAGAGGCGCACGCTGCGTGAGGGCGTGATCCAGTGCCGCCCGGTCACAGACCCGCGCCAGCACATCAAAGATCATGACCCATTGATAGATCAGACGGGTCTGGTCCCTTGCCCATCCGAACAGATCGTCGACAGGGGCTTTCGCCTGCGCGTCCGGCGCGCTGTCCACGATTGCGTTGTGCAAACGCGCCCAAGCCAGATGTATCTGTATCAATTCCGACGATGTGCCGTTGCGTCCGTCCGGCAGGATGGGGCGGTCAAGACAGAGAGCGTTGTCCGTCTGCCCCTCAGGACCGAAGAAGAATGCGCGGTGCGCGGGGTCGGTCAGGTTTCGCAGATTTGCCTGCGACAGTGCCGCACCCGCAAGGTCGCGCACACGCACGACGTCCGCACGCCCGTTCTCACGACGGGGCAGACGCCATTTTGCGGGGGCTGTCGGATCGCGAAGGGCAAGGGTGAGGTGTTCTTCGATTTTCGAAAGCGGCGCGCCGTCCCCGTAGAGGCCCGACAGGTCCAACCGCCCTGAACATTGGTTGCGCAGGGCGGTTGTCGCGGCCCCGCGGCCCAAGGGCATCCCCTGTCTGATCTGGTCGCGTGTCTCGGGCGAAGCCGCAATGACCGGACATCTCAGGTCATGATCGGCGAACTGGCACAGATGACCCAGAAGGCCGGACACGAAGGGCAGAGGGGGGCTGGCCCTGCCGGACGCTGAATCCGCCATCTGCGCGGCCAGCCGTTTCACGGCCCCGAGCGCCCCGGGCGACTGTGGAACGCCGGCCGCCGTCGGAAACAGATAGGCAAAACCACCCGCAGCGGGCGGGGCGGCACCGGCATCCTTCATCGGCCATAATGTGGACAGGACGCCGTGCCCGGTTTGAAAAAACATCGTTGAAAATCCTTGACAGAGGGCACGCGAAATATGCGGCCCTGAGGGATGACAGCACAGTGTGTGTGAGGGCCGCGCAAAGCTTGCGTGAACGTGCCGTGAATTCGCACACGGCAAGCCGTGAACCCCACGACAGGTCGCAAATTATCTGAAAGGCTGCACAAAAGCGGATGGAGGAGACGGCGATGTCAAAGGCTTACAGAACACCCTACGATCAGGTGGCGCAGACTTTGGCCCGTGAGGCTGGACACCACAGGGGGGAAGTTGCGATCCCTGTCTTGATGCGTCTGACTGATGCGGCGATGGCGGACGTGGGGCGGATGGACGGGATGTGGACAGCCGCCATGCGTCACGATGCGGCCCCGACATACCATGCGTTCAGCCCCGACCTTGACCGCGTGATGCGGATTTTGAACGATGATGCCGACGCCTGCGCACCGCAGGGGGCTGATTTTCTGAGCCGCGTGATCGTGTATCTGATCTGCCCCGATATCGCGGCGGATGTGGACAAGGTGATTGCCGCGTTCATGGGCGCGATGACGGCGGTGGACGGTCATCAACAAAACCCGCTGCTTGAGGCGTTGTGGATCGGGCCCATGGTCCGCTTTGCCCCTGACGGGGCTGCGCCAAACGGGCGTACGGATGGCCTGCGCATGACGCTGGACACCGCGACCGATGCGCCGGTGGTGGGTATTATCGACGACGGGATCGGTTATCTGAATGCAGCCTTCCGACAGCCGGGGGGCGACACGACCCGTCTTGACGCGGTGTGGCAGATGCACCGCCCCCGCAGGCGGGCCGGTGCCGTTGATCTGGGCCATACCCCCCTCGGCGGTGATGCCATTGACGCGCTGATTGCGCGGGTGCGCGGGGGGCAGACGACCGAAGGGCAGATATACTACGATGACAACCTGCGCCTTTACAGCCACGACAGCTATCACGGGACAAACAACGCGGTCACCCACGGCACCCATATGCTGGACCTGATCTGTCAGCAGTTCACCCCGTCTTTCAAGACACCGTCGCGCGATGTTCTGGCCGTGCAGCTGCCACCGTTTTCGGTGCGCGACACCTCAGGGGACCATCTGGCGTTTTTTGCCTATGTGGGGCTGCG
>NZ_JAHDGE010000019.1:0-33772 GCF_020627745.1 Pseudooctadecabacter sp. | reverse complement strand
CTGGGGATGCTGGCGGGGCCGAAGGACGGATCGGGACACTTCCAACGCGAATTCCTGCGCGAGGTTGCCGCCTATGAAGCCGCGACAGGGGGCACGGTGACGGCCTTTTTCGCCTATGGAAACGCCTATGGCGACCGCCAGTTGGCCACAGCGCAGATCGCACCAAAGGACAGCGTGACCTTCGGATGGCGGACCCTGCCCGACGACCGCACGGCAAGCTTTATGGAAGTGCGCGCCACCGGACCTGTGGAAATCGGGCTGATTGCACCGGGCGAAACGGTCCCGCAAAGCTGGACCGCCCCGGGTGCGGGCGAGTGCATCGCTTTGCACAACGACGCAGGCGAGGCCATCGGCTGGGCGCTGGGCCAGACCTCTGCACTCTACGGGGCGGATGGCGGGTTGGATTGGTCCGCTGACGGGGTTGTGGTGGCGTTGCGGCCGACCTCCCCCGATCTGGGACGCGCGGCCTTTCGCGCCGGTTTGTGGCAGGTTGTGGTCCGGTCCGGCGGGGCGGCCCCCGTTGACGTGACGGCCCAGATCCAGTCGGGATCGACCCCGCCGGGCTATGCCCCGCACGGGCGGCAATCCTATTTCGAAAGCCCGCAGCGCGATGCAGGCGTCAAGGTTACCGACGCAGGCAGCTACACCGCCCTCGCGCCGCACAGTTCGGACAGGGTGAAAACGGTCGCGGCGGCGGCCTTCGGAGGGGCCGAGCCGATGGCCTATTCGTCTCAAGGCGGAACTTTCGCGGTCAATCACGCACCCGATTTTGCTGTGGTCGTCGAAGACGGCTTTTTGTCGGGGGGCTTTCTGGCCGCAGGAACGCGCACGGGGTCCATGGCCCGCATCGGCGGCACCAGTGCAGCCGCCGCCATTGCTGCCGGTCTTGAGGCGGATCGCCTGACGCGGGGGCAGGCGGCAAAACCGTTGACGGATGATGCGGACCCCAGACTGGGGCGCGCCGTGTTTCACAGCAAGACAGCCACCACGACCTAGGGTGGCTGTCCTGAGGGGTCCGGTCGGGGTTATGCGCCCGAGAGTTCCGCCATCGCCTCACCAATGACCAGACGCGCCAGTGGCGTGGGCTGCGGCGTGACACTGCCCCGTCCGACTGTCCCGCCTTTGCCGTCAAACACGGCCCTCGGATCGGCAAGTGCCGTGCCCAGACGGCAGGCGTCAAAGCCGTAGCTTGGCGTGTCCACCCCCAGACCCGCCGCAACAACAGCGTTGCCGATGGCGATCCCCAGCACCATGCCCGCGGCGCTGTCTTGCGGAAAGTGAACGCCCGCGATCTCCCGCCCGCGCGCGATGCGGTCTGCAATGGCCAGCGTGTCGGGCAGGGCCGTCGACAGGGTCCCGACATCGAGCGTTTGTTTGTGCATCAACCCGTATAGGACGGTCGCAAGGGCAAAGCTTTCGGTGGCGTGACCGCTGGGATAGCTCGAATGCCCCGGTGTCTGGATGACCGGACGCAGACCGGTGGAAAACTGTACCGGTCGGGGGGCCGAGAACTGGAATTTCACCTGATAGGAGATTTTCGACGCAGCCGACTGGACCGTCGCCAAAAGCAGGGACGCCATCGGCGCATGACCGCCGCCCAGCCGCAGGGTTTGCGCCATATAGGGCAGCACCGCGCCGATCTGGTCCACGATCTCCGGCAGACGTTCCGCGCGCAGGTGGGCTGCCTCCTTCATCAGATCCATCTGGGCGTCGTCGATGTCCTGACCTGCCGAAATTGTCGCAAGGTCCTTCCCGGACATTTTGACCGTGACATCACCGTGATCCAAAGCGCCGACAGCAAAAAGATCGGACAGATCCGCCGCCAGAAGCGGCCCGCGCACATGATCGGGCAGGGTTTTGAACCGCCCCAAAGTGTCGTCGGGCATCTGCGGCGTGCGGTCGGCCGTGCCATCCCAGTGCCCCACGGCCTCCGACGAGGCAAGCAACAGGGAGTAACTGCCAACGTTGGTGGCCTCTGCAGACGATCCATGAGGGCTGTGCGGCCCATGGGGACCGTGTGGACCATGCGGCCCATGGGGGCCATGCGGTCCGTGAGGGCCATGCGGGCCGTGGGGTCCGTGGGGGCCATGCGGCCCGAACGTCGAGAAAAGCGCCATGATAGAAAATTTCCTTTATTGCAGAAATTGACGTAAGGTTATGATGCTCATTAATCTTGGCCGTCTTCGTGCGGTCAACGCCGGGGGCGGCATGGGCCGAGGAATTCACGAAGAATTCGCGTTGGGGTGACGAAATGAAGGACGGGGACGTTGCACGTGTTGTTCTGAACTGCCGTGGGCCGTTCGGTCTGGTCCGCGCGGATGGCACGGATATCACCCCGCGCAATATGAAAACCTGCGGCCTGCTGGCCCTGTTGGCCCTGTCAGGTGGTCACAGGCGCGCCCGGCGCTGGCTGGAAACACGGCTGTGGTCGGACCGCGATCAGGCGCAGGCCAACGGCAGCTTGCGTCAGGCGCTGTCCGAGGTGCGCAAGTGTCTGGGGCCGGACCGCGCGGCCCTGATCTCGGACCGCCGGTTTGTGGCGCTTGATACCACCCTCATCGCGATTGATCTCGGGTCGGACGGGGACGGTGACCCGATGCCGCTGTTTGAGGGTCTGGACGTGCGCGATCCGGAATTCGAAAGCTGGCTGGCACGTGAACGGCAGCGGTTGGGAACACCCCCCGTCGCGGTGTCCGCCGGGGCACGTCTGGTGGATGCGCTTCCGCCGCGTCCGCAGGGGCGGCGTGTGGCCCGCGTGGGCATACGGCACGACGGGTCTGATCTGTGCCGGACGGTTGTTCACATGGCGGCCCAGAACCTGACGGAAGTGGGCGGGTTCGAGATTGTGGGCACTGCCGGTGGCAGATCTGCCGCCGCTCCGCAGGGTGCCACGGACCTCATCCTTGATGTGACGTCCTTGCGCGAGGATCATGCGGTCGTGGCGATGATGACCGTCACGGGGTCCGATGGCAGGATCGTCTGGTCGACCTCACGGTTGTTCAACACGCCGGGCCTGAACAACGCCTTGAGCGCGGGAAACGAAGCGACGGAGGCAGTTTTGCGGGCCGCGCGGGACCTTGACGGGTGTGATCCGGCCCTACGGATGCGGGAACGGGCGATTGATGAATTGTTCACCTTTGATGCTGCGCGTCTGCGGGTGGCCGACGGATTGCTGACGGCGGTTCATGACCAGACATCCGACCCCATCGCGCTGGCGTGGCTTGCGTTTTTGCGGCTGGTCATGGTCAACGAACGCACCGAATCCGATCTGGACACCTTGCGTGATGAGGCGCGGGCCTTTGCCACGCAGGCGGCTGAACGGGACGGGCGCAACCCGTCGATGATCGCCCTGATTGGCCAGATTGAACTGTTTCTGGGCGGGGTGATCGAGGATGTGGATGATCTGATCCGATCTGCCTCCCAACGCAATGCATCATCGGTGATGGCGCGCACCGCGCTGACGACGCTGGCCATGCGGCAGGGCGACGTGCGCATGGCGCAAAACCTGTCCCGCGCGGCGGTGGAGCTTGCGGGCGAAAGCCGCTACGCGCAATGGGCGCATATGGTGGCGTGTCTGACGGATATCTCGGTGGGTGATTTTGACCGCGCCACGCGCAATGCGGCGCGCGCGCACCGGTTGGCCCCTGCGTTCCGGATGCCCATGCGGCACCTGTATGCGTTGGATGTCCATGCCAACCGTCACGACCGCGCGCGCAAATTGCTGGGCGATCTGCAACGTCAGACACCGGGCTTTTCGTTGCAAATGATCCGGCAGACACCGGAATTTCCGGCGGCCACCTTGCGCGCCAGCCCGCTGGCGCACAACCGCGATGTGGGGCCGGGGTAGCCGCCTAAAGCAGGCGGGGCAGGGTCAGCGCCAAAGCGGGCACGGCCAACAACAGCGCCACACGCACCAGTTCGATGGCAAAGAACGGGGCCACCCCGCGAAAGATCGTCCCAAGGGTCGTGTCGGGGGAGAACGATTTGATCACAAAGACATTCAGCCCCACGGGCGGTGTGATCAGCCCCAGCTCCACCACGATCAGGGCCAGTATCCCGAACCAGATGCGCAGATCATCAGTGGTCATCCCGAAGGCCGCCCGATCAGCGGATACAAACTCCCCGCCATTAAGCTGCACCAGCACCGGCCAGAAAAACGGCACCACCACCAGGATCATCGACAGGCTTTCCATGAAACAGCCGAGGATGATCAGGATCACCAGCATCGCCAGCAGGATCATCATCGGCTCCATCGTCGACGCCGCAGCCCACTCCGACAGGGCCGCAGGCAGGCCCGTGCGCGCAAAGAACCCCTTTAGGATATCGGCCGAGAACAGAATGAAATAGATCATCGACGCCGTGTTGGCCGTGGCGAGCAGGGCTGCCTTCAGCCGCGCACGGGTCAGGCCCGCGTCGTGGCCCAAGGCGCGCAGCAGGCCGCCGTAGATCAGGATCAAAAACACACCGACGGCTGCGGCTGGGGTTGGCGTAAACAGGCCCAATCCCAGCCCCAGAATGATCGCGCCAAAGATCAGGCCCACAGGGATCAACCGGCGCAATGCCTGCGACACCTCCGCATCCGTCATGGGCGCCCGCGTCGGGGCCAGTGCGGGATTGCGCGCCACGCGGATGCGGATCACCAGCAAGAACAGGACAACCGCCAGGATGCCCGGCACAATGGCCGCTTGGAACATCGCGATGATCGGGGCCTCGACCACGATGGCATAGATCACCAGCGCCACAGACGGCGGGATCAGGATGCCCAAGGTGCCGCCTGCGGCCAGAACGCCCGTGGACAGGCCTTCGTGATAGCTCAGGCGGCGCAGTTCCGGCAGGGCCACGCGGCTCATGGTGGAGGCTGTGGCGATGGACGACCCGCTGACCGCCCCAAAGCCCGCGCAGGCCAGAATCGTGGCCATGGCCACGCCGCCACGGATGCGCCGTGTCACTGCACTCAGCCCTTGAAACAGATCGCGGCTGAGCCCGGTTTCGGCGGCCAGAAACCCCATCAGGATGAACAACGGCACCACGGACAAATCGTAGTTGGCCACCGAATTCCACAGCGCGGTTTTGAACTGCAACAGGTAGGGGCCGAATTTGATGAAGGGCGACGTCAGGCTGAGGACCCATGTGCCCACAACGCCGGTCACAAACATCGCCAAGGCTACGGGAATGCGTAGCATGATCAATAAAAACAGCGCGACGAGGCCCCAAAGGCCGATGACTTCACGTTCCATCGTCAGCCTTCAACGCCAAAAGGGCCGCTGCGGCCCACAGGATGCAGGACACCACCGCAAAGGGCATGAACACCCAGACAGGCCAGCCCAGAACCGTGGTTTCCACGCGGTCCGCACGGACCTCAACCGTGCCGAGGATCAGCATATACCCCATCGCCAGCGCCACGCCTGCCACCAGCAACGATGACGTCACAAAGACGGCCCTGTTGGCCCAATCGGGGGCGTTTTGCATGAAGGTATCGACCGCCGCATGGGCGCGGTGCAGTTGCGCGTAGGGAAACATGGCAAGGCCCGCCACCCCCACAAAAAGCGTCACCGCGTCCTCATACCCCGGCAGGCCGGACACCGTGCCGCCAAACATCCGCGCCACCGCATTGGCGGTAAACCCTGCGGCGTTCAACGCCGACGCGGCCACGATCAGCAGCAGCAGCACACCGCCCATGAGGGCCCAGCCGGTGATGGCTTTGATCAACAGGGCCCGCATGGATCGGCGCGTTTATTCTGTGGCTGCGGCGATGGCCGCGCGGGCCTCATCCAGCAGGGATTGGCTGTCAAAGGTTGCGGCCGTTTCCTCAAGCCAACGGGCTTCTACGGCGGCAAAGGGCGCGTCGAAGGACGCAGTGGCCTCGGCGTCGAGCTGGGTCACGGTGTTGCCTGCGTCCAGCGCCTTTTGGATACCGGTGGGTTCAATCGCGTTCCACGCCTCGCCCATGGCGATCGCAAACGCCTCACCTGAGGCGTCATCGACGATCTGTTGCAGATCGGCGGGCAGGCTGTCGTAGCTGGCTTGGTTCATGGCAAACAGGAACGTAGACGTGCCAAAGCGCGCGCCGCCGTCAAGTTCAACGGAGGCTGTCGTGAGGTCCGCCAGCCCCAGCGGAATGGCGATTTCAAACGGCACGAGGCCCGCATCCACCGTGCCACGCGCCAGCGCCTGTGGCAGGGCGGGGACGGGCATCCCCACGGGTTCGGCGCCCAAGGCTTCGACCATCCAAGCGCCCGTACGCGACGGGCTGCGGACCTTCAGGCCCTCAAAATCCGCGACGGTCGCGATGTCGGACCCGTTCAGATGCACCGCATTGCCGGTGTGGACGTGCACAAGCAGCGGGTGGATGTCTTCGAAATCAGGGGCCAGCGTGTCCATCATCGACTGGATCGCAAGGTTCGTGGCGCGCGCATCGCCCATGTGGACGCTGGGCAGTTCAAAGACTTCCGTCCGGGGGAAGGTGCCCGGCGTGTAGCCCGGCAGCGTCCAGATCACATCGGCCACGCCGTCGCGAACCTGACTATAAAGTTCAGGCGGGGTGCCGCCCAGCGACATGGAGGGGAAGATTTCAAACGCGATGCGCCCGCCCGACGCCTCTTCAATCGACGCAGCCCAAGGTTCAATCATCTGCGTATGGGTCAGGGATTGCGGGCTGAGGAAGTGATGCACCGAAAAGGTAAACTCCTGCGCCTGCGCTGTGGTGGTCAGGGTCAGCAGGGTTGCGATGGCGGTTGCTGTGCGTCGAAACATGGGCTTTGGCCCTCCAATTGATCGTCTGGGGCTTAGGTAAACATTTCGCGGGCGGTTCAAAAGGTCGAAAACGACGCAATAGGCGGTCTTGTGGTCATTTGGCCAAGGGTCGACACCGGATGCGCTTTGGGGGAAAGTCACGCGAAACAGCCGGATGAGGGGCAGATGGGGCAACCAATGAATGTGCTGTGGATCATGGCCGATCAGCTGCGGTTTGACTACCTCAGCTGTTATGGCCACCCGCATTTGCACACGCCGCACATTGATGCGCTGGCCGCCCGTGGGGTGCGATTTGACAACGCCTACGTGCAATCGCCCGTCTGCGGCCCCTCGCGGATGTCGGCCTATACGGGGCGGTATGTGCGGTCCCACGGATCAACATGGAACGGGATGCCCCTGCGCGTGGGCGAGCCTACGTTGGGCGATCACCTGCGTGAGGCCGGTGCCCGTGCGGTTCTGGTGGGCAAGACCCATATGCGCGCCGATCTTGAGGGGATGGCCTGGCTGGGCATTGATCCGGACAGTGACATTGGCGTGCGGCGGTCTGAGTGCGGGTTTGACGCCTTTGAACGCGACGACGGGCTGCATCCGAACACGTCCATCCAGCGCTGGTCGGCCTATGACGATTATTTGGTGGCACATGGGTTTGAGGCCGACAACCCGTGGCATGATTTCGCCAATTCGGGCGTGGATGCAGACGGCGCGGGTTTGTCCGGCTGGCTTTTGAAAAACTCCCGCAGACAGGCCAATATCCCTGAGGAACATTCCGAGACCGCCTATATGACCAACCGCGCCATGGCGTTCATGGAAAACGCGGGCGACGCGCCGTGGGTCTGTCACCTCAGTTATATCAAGCCCCACTGGCCCTATATCGTGCCCGCCCCCTATCACAATATGTACGACGAACGGCACATCATCCCGCCCGTGCGGGCCGAGGCTGAGAAGGCGACAGATCATCCCCTGATGGCCGCCTACCTCAACGCCCGTGTGTGCCAAAGTTTCGCCCGTGATGAAGTTCGTAAGACCGTGATCCCCGCCTATATGGGGCTGATCAAACAGCTCGACGATCATCTGGGGCGGCTTTTTGCGTGGATGGATGCGGCGGGGCTGACAGACAAGACGATCATTGCCGTGACCTCCGATCATGGGGATTACATGGGCGATCACTGGATGGGCGACAAGGATTTCTACCACCAGATGGCCGTCAAAGTGCCGATGATCATCGCGGACCCCCGCGCGCCTGACGCAGCACGGGGCCGCATCGCGGATGATCTGGTTGAGATGATTGATCTCGCACCCACGTTTCTGGCCGCCGTCGGCGGCGCGCCCAAGCCCCACGTGCTGGAGGGGCGCGATCTGACGCCGGTGCTGCATGGGGCGGGGCCATTGGGACGCACATACGCGATTTCGGAACATGATTATCATTGGTCCGAAATGGCCACGGCCTTGGATGTCGCGCAGGACCGCGCCCATACGAAGATGATTTTCGATGGCCGGTGGAAATACATCCATTGCGAAGGCTTCCGCCCGATCCTGTTTGATCTGGCCGATGACCCCGATGAACTGGTCGATTTGGGGGCCTCTGACGCGCCTGCCCATGTGGCGGCCCGCACGCGGATGAAGGACGCTTTGCTGGCGTGGGCCACGCGCCACCACAGCCGCATCACGGCCACGCCGCAGGTTCTGGCCGGTCAAAGCAAAGCCGCCGAGGAGGGTGTGCTGATCGGCTTTTGGGATGAGGCAGAATTTGAAGCCGCCACAGGTATCCCCTTCGACAGCCTGACACCGGCAGGTCGCCCCACATGAAGGCCATTGGCATTGATATCGGCGGCACCAAGATTGAAACGCAGGTGTTTGATGACGACTGGCAGGTGGCCGCGCGCGCCCGTGTGGACACGCCGCGCGACTATCCGGCGCTGGTGGCGGCGGTTGCAAGCCAAGTGGCTTGGGCCGAGGCTGAGGCGGACGCGGTTTTGCCCGTGGGCATCGGCAGCGCGGGGTTGGTGCATCCGTCCACGGGGCGAATGATCGCTGCGAATTTGGCGGCCAACGGGCACAGGTTCGGCGCGGATCTGGACGCCGCCTTGGGGCGCCGCGTCACGCTGCTGAACGACTGCCGCGCACTGGCCTTGTCCGAGGCTGTTTTTGGCGCGGGGCGCGGCGCGGACACGGTCGCGGCGGTGATCCTGGGCACGGGCGTCAGCGGTGGGGTCATTCACGGTGGCGCGCTGCGGGACGGGCCCACCGGCACGGGCGGAGAGATCGGCCATATGGCCGCGCCCGCCCATCTGATCGCCGCATATGATCTGCCGATCTATGACTGCGGTTGCGGACGGCGCGGCTGCGTCGAAACCTATATCTCCGGCCCCGGTCTGGTGCGGCTGGCCCTCCATATCATCGGCCAAGACGTGACCACCCGCGATATTGCCGCCCGCAAGGCAGGCGACATGGCGCAGGTCTGGGCGGTCTGGTGCGCCTTGGTGGGGGAGGTGTTGCACGGGCTGGTCGTAACGCTCGACCCCGACATTATCATCCTTGGTGGCGGGTTGAGCCTGATTGATGGCGTCGCACAGGATGTGCAGGCCGCCGCCCAAGCCGCGCAATTTGCCGATATCACGGTGCCGCCCGTGGTCATCGCCCAAGGCGGCGACACCAGCGGCGCACGGGGGGCCGCCTATGCGGCATGGAGCGCGAAACATGACTGACGGATGGATCGCGGCGGAACAGGTCTTTGATGGTCAGACATTGCGCGCCCGTTGCGGCGTCCGGTTGGAAGATGGCCACGTGGCCGAGGTGGGGCAGGCCCCCGCTCAAGCCACACCAGTTTCAGGCTGTCTGTCCGTGGGGTTTGTTGACCTACAGGTGAATGGCGGCGGCGGTGTCATGGTCAATACGGACCCGACGCCGGACGGCTTGCGTGCCGTGGCCGCTGCACACCACGCCCTTGGCACGGTGGCGCTGATGCCGACCGTGATTACCGACGCGCCCGACGTGCTGGACCGCGCGGCTGAGGCCGCGATGGCCGTGGCCGGATCAGGTGGCATCATGGGCCTGCACATCGAAGGCCCGCACATCGCCCCCGCCAAACGCGGCACCCACGCGGCGGAGTTTATCCGCCCGCTGGATACGCGCACGATGGATGTGGTGGGCAAGCTGCGCCGCGCCGGTGTGCCGGTGATGATAACGCTGGCCCCAGAGGCCGCGACCCTCGATCAGATCGCGACGCTGGCACAGATGGGGGCCGTGGTGTCCATCGGGCACACCGATGCGCGGGCGGAGGATGTCACCGCAGCCATCCGCGCCGGGGCCACTTGCGGCACGCATCTGTACAACGCCATGTCGCAGATGCAGGGCCGTGCGCCGGGGGCGGTGGGGGCGTTGCTGAACAGTCAGGCGCGGTTCGGGATCATCTGTGACGGGCATCATGTGGATGACGCCATGATCGCGCTTGCCTTACGCGCCGCCGGACCGGACCGCGCCTTTCTGGTGTCTGACGCCATGGCGACCGTGGGCGGCGGCGACAGCTTTGACCTTTATGGGCAAACGATCCGCGTTGACGGGGGGCGTCTGGTCAACAGCGACGGCAATCTGGCCGGTGCCCATATCACTCAGGCCCAAGGGCTGCGGCGGCTGGTGCAAAAGGTGGGCGTGCCACTGGAGGACGCCCTGCGCATGGCCATCACCACACCTGCGGCCGTCATGGGGCAGGGGCACCTGTCGCAAATGGTCGGGCGGCCGATAGCGGACCTGATTGTGCTGGAGGGTGACCTGACGGTCCGCGCCCTAGCGTAGACCTTCGGTGGCGATCAGTTCGGCCAGATCAAGGACCAGCTGCCCACGGGCGGCGGCGATCCCGGCAGGGCCTGCGTCAACCACATAGGGCACCGCCAGATCAAACAGACCGGACCGGTCGCGGACCTCACGTTCCGTGCTGACGAAATACTGGCCCGAGGCGCGGTAAATGCCGTCGGCCCCCGCGATCAGGCTTTCAAAACGGACCTCAAGAATGGCATCTGCAAAGCCTTCGAATGGCCAAGGTTCAGAGGCCACACGACGACCGGACAGCTGCGCCAGATGACGGCTGAGTTCCAGCCCCACAGCGCGTTCGGGGCTGTCGGCCCAGCGGATGTTTTCGTCCGTCAGCAGCACACCACCGGGGCCTTGTACGGCGATCACATCATCGGCGGCATAGGTGGGCAGGGACACATCGCGGACCTCAACCGTGGCATAGCCAATTCTGATGCTGTCCGACACTGCGGGCGTCGGCACGGAATACAGATCCGCTGTGCCGCCGCAGCCCGCGAGAAGGGCCAATGAGAAAAGGGCAGTCTTATAGGTCATCATCGTCCCCGGATCAGTGCGCTTGGGTTACGTTCTATGGTTCGCGCAAGGGATTCAAGCGCGTTTGCCGCGTTCTGGATGTCACGCAGGGTGCTTTCCACATCACGGCTGAGGGTGGCACCCTGATCATAGCCTGCAATGGTGCGCCCTGCCTGATCGAGGACAGCGCGCATCCGCGCCACGAGCGTCGGCAGGTCGTTTGCCGCCTCTTCGATGGCGCCCGCTGCGTCACGGGCGGACCCCAGTGTCGCATTCAGGTTATCCACCGTGCCACCGGCGCGCAGGTCGCGCAACGTCGCCTCGACCTCACCCAAGGCACCGCCCAGATCGCCTGGCAGGTTTTGGGCCGCCTCGCTTTCCAGCAGTGTTGCGGTGGCCGCGGCCAGATCGGTCAGCTCCACAGACAAGTCTTCAAGGGGCAGGTCCAGCGCCTTGGCCGCGACGGCCTCGATCCGTTCGATCAGCGCGGGCACCCCTTGGGTCGAAGCTGCGACCGCATCTGCGGCCTCACGGGCCGAGGCAAGTGCCGCGTTCAAATTCTCGACCGAGCCGCCGTTGCGCAGATCGCGCAGGGTCGCCTCAACCTCGCCCAATGCGCCGCCAAGAACGCCGGGCAGGGATTGCGCGCCATCGCTTTCCAGAAGGCTCGCGGTGGCGGCGGCCACATCCGTCAGTTCCTGCGTCAATGCCTCAAGCGGAAGCGCTTCGGCTTTCTGGGCCACGGCTGTGATCTGGTCGATCAGCGCGGGCACCCCGCCGGTCACGTCGGCCACGGCGGCGGCGGCGGCACTTGTGGTGTCCAGCGCGTCGCCCAGCCTTGCTGCCAGACGGGCGGTTTCGACATCCACGAGAAGCTGTTCGAACTGGCCAACGGCTGAGTTCAGCGTGACCAACAGCGTCTGCGCCTCGTCCGAGGACACGACCCCGCTGATATCGCCCACAAGCGCGCGGATATCTGCAGGGGTTTGCTGCAGGTCTTCGTTGCCCACCAAGGCGGTCGCGTTGTTCAGAAACAGGATTGCACTTTCAAGGAGTTCCTCGACGGGCAGCTCATTGACGCGGTTCAGCACGCCTTCAATGCTGGCTGCGGCATCGGCCAGTTCGGCGTCCACGGTCGGGATAATCGGCAGTCCGTTTTCGGCCACCCGCATTTCACCGGGTTTGGCGTCATCCACCTGCCGCAAAATGATTTTGAGACCTCCGGTCAACAGGCTGGCGTTGGCCAGTTGGGCGCGCAGGCCGCCCTCGATCCGGCGGGCCAGAAAGTCTTGTGCGGCCTGCGGTGTGACCTCACCGGGCAGACCAAGGCGGGCGGGCTGGATCGCCAGAAGCACGTTCAGTCGGACCCGGCTGTCGCCGAATTCTTCCCTGTCGATGGTGCCCAGAACCGATTGGACCTTACCGATGTTGAGCCCGTTGATTTCAACGGGGGCGTCGACGGCCAGCCCGGAAATGTTCTGTTCGAATATGACGCGCACCTGAAGGGTCTCGACCTCGGATTCGGTGAACAGGCTGTTGCGGGCTTCGGTTTCGCCGGGGTGGACTTCGAACACGGCACCGTCGTTGATCGGATCGCCGCCCGACACGAAGGTGTCGAAGGTCACGCCGCCCCCCAGAAGGGTCGCGACGGAGGAAAAGTCGATTTCGGCCCCGTTGGGACCTACGGAAAAGGTGAATCCGGCGGTGTCCCAGAACCGTGTGGCGCTGGAAATCAGACGGTCGTGGGGTTCGTAGATCAGCGCCTCGGCGAGGGCGAAATTGCCATCAGGCGAAATGCGCGCCTTGCCGATGCGGCCCACTTCGATGCCGCGAAAGGTGATGGGGCTGTTGTCGGTCATCGACCCGCCGGGGGGGGTGCGCAACACGATTTCAAGCCCGCCTTCGTCGGACCGGAACAGCGGCGCGTCCTCAAGCCCGTCAAAGGCATAGACCAGATCGCTGGGGTCGTTGTCCCACGTGCCTTCGATATAGACGCCCGACAACACCGTATCGAGGCCGGTCACGCCCTGTGCGGTCAGTTCGGGCTGCACGATCCAGAACGTGGCAGAGCTGTCGATATAGGGGGCGACCGAGGTGTCGACGCGCACCATGGCCTGTACGCCGCTCAGATCAGGGGTGAATTTGACGTCTTCCACCACGCCCACGGTCACATCACGGTAGCGCAGTTCCGTTTCGCGTTTGGCGATGCCGGCCCCGTCCGAAAAGGTGATCGCAATCAGGGGACCGCGGCTGGAATAGGATTGATAGGCCACAGCAAGGGAGCCGAGGATCGCGATGATCGGGATCAGCCAGATCGCCGAAATCCGCTGATACCACGCACGGCGCGCCGGTTTCACCTGCAGGGTCGGGGGCGTGTCGGTCATGTCTCGGTCTCCCCCGCGTGGTGGTCTGTTGCCTCTGCCTGGACATCCCAGATCATGCGGCTGTCAAAGGCTTGCGCGGACAGCATCGTGAAAATCACCGACAAGGCGAAAAACAGGCTGGCACTGCCGGGATTGATCGCTGCCAATGTGTTCAACTGCACCAGTGACGCCATGATCGCAACGACAAAGATGTCGATCATGGACCACCGCCCGATATATTCCACCACCTCATAAAGCACGGTGCGCTGGTGGGGGGAGACTTTGGACGGCCGCGTCACAGAGATCGCCAAGAACGCGATCGCCATGAATTTGGCGACCGGAATGACGACGCTTGCGATCAGAATGATCGCCGCCACGCCGGGCGATCCGTAATGGAACAGTTCGACCGCGCCGCCGATGATCGTGTCCTCCTGCACCTGCAGCAGGGTGCGGGTCTGCAGCATGGGGAACATATTGGCGGGAATATAGCACATGAACCCCAAGACCCAGAACGCCCAGACCCGTTGCAGGCTGGTGATGTCGCGGCTTTGCACGGCGTGGCCACAGCGCGCGCACACCTCAGTCTCTATAGGCCAGACGCGGCTGCACCGGCGGCAGGTCACAAGGCCCAGATCCTTGGCGCTTTTTATGTCTGCGTTTTGTCCAGAGAGTTCCATACAGACCATCTACACAGGAATGTGTCCTGAAGGACAACGAGAAAGACAAGGATCGTGAACATCCAGAAGGCCGGGCCGAATTGCACATCCGCAAGGTCCGTGACCTTGACCAGCGCCACAGCGCAGCCGATGGCGAAAATTTCGGCCATGGACCACGGGCGCAACGCCTCGGACAGGCGGAACGCTTTGACAGCACCGCGCGCGGGCGGGCGGTCAAAGACCACCGGCGTCAGCACGTAAAGCGACAGCAACACGCGCAGCAGCGGGATGAAGATGATCAAGGCGGCGGTGGCCAGCGCGAGCACCACCAGAATGCCGTCACTAAAGACCAATGCCGCCTGCAGGATCGACACCGAATTGCTGCGGCCCGCGGCAGAAATCGTCAGGAACGGAAAGACAGAGGCCGCGATGACCAGCACAGCAATGGTCAGCGACAACATGATGATCTGCATGCCCGCTTTTTTGCGCGGTGCGATCAGGCGGTATCCACAGCGCGCGCAGTGGGCGGTCTCACCCGATTTGGGCGCGGCGAGCGTATAGGTGGCGTCGCACTGCGGGCAGCCGATCAACGTATCCGGATCAAGGGGCGTTTGCGTGGTCATGGCTCTTCTTAGCGGGAATGGCCGGGCAGGGACAGGTGGCTTGCGCCAGCCGCGCTGTCACGGTTTGATAGGAAACATCTATTTAGGGGCGTCCTCATGATCGACAAACTGGAAATGTTCATTGCGCTGGCGCGGGAAGAACACTTTGGCCGTGCGGCTGCCGCCCAAGGGGTGACGCAGCCCACCTTGTCGGCGGCGATCAAACAGCTTGAGGACCAGTTGGGCGTGATGCTGGTCTGGCGCGGGTCGCGGTATCAGGGGCTGACGCCGGAAGGCCAGCGCGCACTGGATTGGGCGCGGCGGATTGTGGGGGATGCGCGGTCCTTGAGGCAGGAAATGCGCGCCGCACGGGAGGGTCTGTCAGGCGACATTCGTCTGGCGGTGATCCCCACGGCGCTGACGGTGGTGGCCGATCTGACCGAAGGGTTTACCGACAAACACCCCAACGTGCGCTTTTCGGTGCAATCCAAAACCTCCATTGAGATATTGGAGATGCTGGAGAACTTGGAGATCGACGCAGGGCTGACATACCTCGACAATGAACCGCTGGGCCGTGTGACCACGGTGCCGATCTATGCGGAACGCTATGTTTTGGTGGCACGCTCCGGTCATCCGCTGTTGGCGGGACCGGTGGCATGGGGTGATCTGGGGGACGTGCCGCTGTGTCTGCTGACACCCGATATGCAGAACCGCCGGATCATCAACCAGCACATGGCCGAGGCGGGCGTCGCGGTGGAACCCCAGATCGAATCAACCTCTGTCGTGGTGCTGGTCAGCCATGTTTTGCGGTCCAACTGGGCCACCATCTTGCCCGTCCGTGCGGCCGAGATTTTTCTGGCGGGCGACGATTTGGGATCGGTCCCCCTGGTCAAACCGGATGCGAGCCACACCGTGGGCCTTGTCGCCCCCCACAGAGAGCCGTTTACCCCTGTCCTGACAGCCCTTTTGGATCGTGCACGGACCTTGTCGGATATTCCAGCGGCGATCCCGACCGGTCGATAGGATGCGTCTATCGTTTCACGAAATAACGATATTGATTACCCCTGTGAAAAAACCCATTAAGGCGGCACGCACAGCAAAGGACCGCCCGCCATGGCCGATACCCAGACCACACAAACCATGCAGCACATTCTTGCGCGCCATAAGGGCCAAGAGGGGCCGTTGCTGCCGATCCTGCATTCGGTGCAGGCAGAGTTCGGGTTTATCCCCGGTGATGTGGTCCAGATCATTGCCGATGACCTGAACATCACCCGCGCCGAAGTGCATGGTGTCATCACCTTTTATCACGACTTCCGCGATGCCCCTGCGGGCAAACATATCGTCAAGATTTGCCGCGCTGAGGCCTGTCAGGCCGTGGGCGGCAACGCGATTTCAGAACGTGCGTTCGAAAAGCTGGGCGTGGGCTGGCATGGCACCACGACCAATGGGGCCGTGACGTTGGAGCCTGTCTATTGTCTTGGCCTGTGCGCCTGCGGTCCGGCCGCGATGGTCGACAACAAAGTCGTGGGCCGTGTGGATGCCGACAAGCTGGACAGGCTTTTGCAGGAGGCAGGCGCATGAAGATTTACGTCCCCCTCGACAGTGCCGCCAAGGCGCTGGGTGCCTGTGATGTGGCCGCCACGATCCGCAGCGAAGCTGCGACCCGCGGCCTGGATGTTGAGATCATCCGCAACGGCACGCGCGGCATGATCTGGCTGGAGCCGCTGGTTGAAGTCGAAACGCCTGAAGGCCGCGTGGGCTACGGCGCGGTGGATGTGGCCGATGTGCCCGCGTTGCTGGACGGCAAACTGGCCAGCCTCGGTCTGGTGGACGATCTGGACTGGATGAAAGGCCAGACCCGTCTGACGTTCCAGCGCTGCGGCGTGATCGACCCGTTGTCATTGAGCGATTATGAAGCCCACGGCGGTCTGGCCGGTCTGCGCCGCGCCATTGCCATGACGGCGGCGGAGGTGGTGGACGAGGTCACGACCTCCGGCCTGCGCGGGCGCGGCGGTGCGGGCTTCCCCACAGGCATCAAATGGAACACGGTGCTGGGGGCCAAGGCCGATCAGAAATACATCGTCTGCAACGCAGACGAAGGCGACAGCGGCACGTTTGCGGACCGGATGATCATGGAGGGCGATCCCTTCACCCTGATCGAAGGCATGGTGATTGCGGGTCTCGCCGTCGAGGCGACACGCGGTTATGTCTATCTGCGGTCCGAATATCCCGACGCCATTGATGTGATGGAAGAGGCCGTGCGGATTGCGCGGGCGGCAGGTGTATTGGGCGCGGATGTTCTGGGCTCAGGGCGGGCATTTGACATGGAAATCCGCGTGGGTGCGGGGGCCTATGTCTGCGGTGAGGAAACATCGCTGCTCAATTCGCTGGAAGGCAAGCGCGGCGTGGTGCGTGCCAAGCCGCCACTGCCTGCGTTGGAAGGGTTTCTGGGCAAGCCCACGGTCGTGAACAACGTGATTTCGCTGGCAACGGTGCCGGTCATTCTGGAGAAGGGCGCGCAGCATTATGCGGAGTTCGGGTTGGGCCGGTCCAAGGGCACGATCCCCATTCAGATTGCAGGCAATGTGAAGTTTGGCGGGCTTTATGAGACAGCATTTGGCATGCCTTTGGGCGATCTGGTGGACAAAGTGGCCGGTGGCACGCTGTCGGGCCGTCCGGTGAAAGCGGTTCAGGTGGGCGGGCCTTTGGGGGCCTATATGCCGCGTGAAAAATTCGACACGCCCTTTGGCTATGAGGAGTTCGACGGGCAAGGCGGGTTGATCGGCCACGCCGGTCTGGTGGTGTTCGACGACAGTGCCGACATGCGCGGCATGGCGCGGTTTGCGATGGAATTCTGCGCCGTCGAAAGTTGTGGCAAGTGTACGCCGTGCCGCATTGGTGCCGTGCGCGGGGTCGAGACGATTGACCGGATCGGGCAGGGGGACGGCGCGGCGGTCGCGTTGTTGGAAGACCTCTGTGAGACCATGAAGGACGGCAGCCTGTGCGCGTTAGGCGGGTTCACGCCTTATCCGGTTTTGTCGGCGCTGCGGGCTTTTCCCGAAGACTTCAACATGGTGCGCGAGGCGGCGGAGTGATGTTTGGATCGAATTTACTGCGTAAATCCGACCGGGCGGGGGCCAGCCCCCGCACCCCCGGAGTTGTATTGGCCAAGATGAATAAAGGAGCGACGTCATGAAGGATTTTATCATTCCAACCCGTTTGGCCAATGGCGACATTGACATGGGCACGCCTGCGTCGAAATCCGATGTGATGGTGACGCTGACGATTGACGGCTTTGATGTGACGGTGCCCGAGGGCACGTCGGTGATGCGGGCCTCGGCTGAGGCTGGCATTCAGGTGCCCAAGCTGTGTGCATCAGACAACCTTGAGGCTTTCGGGTCGTGTCGGTTGTGCGTGGTCGAGATTGAGGGGCGGCGCGGCACGCCTGCGTCCTGCACCACGCCGGTGATGGACGGGATGGTGGTGACCACGCAATCGAGCAAGGTGAAGAAAATTCGCAAAGGCGTGATGGAGCTGTATATCTCCGATCACCCGCTGGATTGCCTGACCTGTGCGGCCAATGGCGATTGCGAGTTGCAGGATATGGCCGGCATGGTTGGCCTGCGTGATGTGCGCTATGAGGCCCCTAAAGGCGGGTCCTTGGCGAACCATTTTGAGGCGCGGTCTGACGCGGGCGCGCCCAATGCGCAGTTCATCCCCAAGGATGACAGCAACCCCTATTTCACCTATGATCCGGCCAAGTGCATCGTCTGTAGCCGCTGCGTGCGCGCCTGCGAAGAGGTGCAGGGCACTTTCGCACTGACCATTGAAGGCAGCGGCTTCAACAGCCGCGTGTCTGCCGGTGCGGCGGGCGATGATTTTATGGCGTCCGATTGCGTGTCCTGCGGGGCCTGCGTACAGGCCTGCCCGACGGCGACCTTGCAGGAAAAATCCGTGATCGAGATGGGCACGCCGGAACGGTCTGTCATCACCACCTGCGCCTATTGCGGAGTGGGCTGTTCGTTCAAGGCGGAGCTGAACGGCGATGAGCTGGTGCGCATGGTGCCGTATAAGCACGGCGAGGCGAACCGTGGCCATTCCTGCGTCAAAGGCCGCTTTGCCTGGGGCTATGCCAACCATTCCGACCGGATCCTGAACCCGATGATCCGCGACAAGGTCACCGACCCGTGGCGCGAAGTGTCCTGGGACGAGGCGATCAGCTACACCGCCACCAAGCTGCGCGATCTGCAGGCCAGACATGGCGTGAAATCCATCGGCGGGATCACATCGTCGCGCTGCACCAATGAAGAGACGTATTTGGTGCAAAAGATGATCCGCAGCACCTTTGGCAACAACAACACCGACACCTGCGCGCGGGTGTGTCATTCGCCCACAGGCTACGGGCTCAAGACGACGTTTGGGACCTCAGCAGGGACGCAAAACTTTGATTCCGTTGAAGAAACCGATGTGGTCATCATCATTGGCGCGAACCCCACGGACGGCCATCCGGTGTTCGCATCCCGCCTGAAAAAGCGTTTGCGTCAGGGTGCGAAGCTGATCGTGATCGACCCGCGCCGCACCGACATTGTGCGCAGCGCCCATATCGAGGCGCAACATCACCTGCCGCTGTTGCCGGGCACGAATGTGGCTGTCTTGTCCTCGATCGCCCATGTGATCGTGACCGAAGGCCTGATGGATGAGGCGTTTATCCGCGAACGTTGTGACTGGGATGAATTCGCCCATTACGCCGAATTCATCTCCGATCCGCGCCATGCGCCCGAAGCGACGGCCATGTTGACCGGCGTGGACGCAGGAGAGCTGCGTGCGGCGGCCAAGCTATTCGCCACGGGTGGCAACGGGTCGATCTATTACGGCCTCGGCGTGACCGAACATTCCCAAGGCTCCACCACCGTTATGGCCATCGCGAACCTCGCGATGATGACCGGCAATCTGGGCCGCAACGGCGTGGGCGTGAACCCGCTGCGCGGGCAAAACAACGTGCAGGGGGCCTGCGACATGGGGTCCTTCCCCCATGAATTGCCCGGCTACCGCCATGTCAGCGATGACGCCACACGTGAGGTATTCGAAGCGATCTGGGGCACCAAGGTCGACCCCGAACCGGGCCTGCGTATCCCCAACATGTTGGACGCTGCCGTCGATGGCACGTTCAAGGGCATCTACATTCAGGGCGAGGATATCCTGCAGTCGGACCCCGACACCAAACATGTCAAGGCGGGGCTGGAAGCGATGGAGTGTGTCATCGTCCATGACCTGTTCCTGAACGAGACGGCGAACTACGCCCATGTGTTCCTGCCCGGATCGACCTTCCTTGAAAAGGACGGCACGTTTACCAACGCCGAACGCCGCATCAACCGCGTGCGCAAGGTCATGGCGCCCAAAAACGGCTATGCGGATTGGGAAATCACCATGATGCTGGCCAATGCCATGGGCTCCGGTTGGACCTACACGCATCCGTCCCAGATCATGGACGAAATCGCGGCCACGACGCCTGGGTTCGCCAATGTGAATTACGAGATGTTGGAGGTCCGCGGGTCCGTCCAGTGGCCCTGCAATGACGACAAACCCGATGGCTCCCCCATCATGCACATCGACGGGTTTGCGCGCGGCAAGGGGCAGTTCATCATCACCGAATATGTGGCCACGGACGAACGCACCGGCCCACGGTTTCCGCTGCTGCTGACCACGGGGCGCATTCTGTCGCAATACAACGTCGGCGCGCAGACGCGGCGGACGGATAACACTGTCTGGCATGAGGAAGACCTGCTGGAAATCCACCCCCACGACGCTGAGGTGCGCGGCATCCGCGATGGCCAGTACGTGCGTCTGGCCAGCCGCGCGGGTGAGACGTCTCTCAGGGCACAGATCACGGACCGCGTGTCGCCCGGTGTGGTCTATACGACCTTCCACCACCCGGACACACAGGCCAATGTCATCACCACGGATTACTCCGACTGGGCTACAAACTGCCCTGAATACAAGGTGACTGCGGTGCAGGTCGCACTGTCCAACGGTCCGTCCGATTGGCAGGAAGACTACACCGCGCAGGCGGAACAATCGCGTCGCATCCTTCCGGCAGCCGAGTGACCGGCGCGCGCGCAACCACCGCTCACGTGGTGAGCAACGGTCGCGCGCGAAAGGCCAGCCGCGCGCTGCCGGAAGAGGTGCCTGTGGCGCTGGTCTACAACGGCACCACGCAGGCCGTGATGATGGCGACCCCCGGTGATCTGGAGGATTTCGGGCGCGGATTTACCCGTACCGAAGGCTTGGGTGAGGTTGAAAGTATCGAGGTCGTGACCCATCCCAAAGGTATCGAGGTGCAGATGTGGCTGCCGGACGCGCAGGCGGAGGCATTGGCCAGCCGCAGGCGGGCCATGGCGGGCCCTGTGGGGTGTGGCCTGTGCGGGATCGACAGCCTTGAGGAGGCGGACCGCGCTGTGCCCAAGGTCGCAGCTGAGTTGACGCTGACCGCGCCTCAAATCGCAAATGCGATGGCAGCCCTGCGGGCGGGGCAAGCGCTGCATGATCGGACCCGTGCGGTGCATGGCGCGGGCTTTTTCGAACCGGATCAAGGGCTTGTGACTGTTCGCGAAGATGTCGGGCGCCACAATGCATTGGACAAACTGATCGGCGCGACACCTGATACCACAGCCGGGGCGATTGTCCTGACCTCGCGCGTCTCGGTCGAAATGGTGCAAAAGGCGGCGATGGCGGGCGCGCCTGTGGTCCTCGCTGTCTCAGCCCCTACAACCTTGGCCGTCGAGACGGCCGAGGCCGCCGATATCACCCTCGTCGCCCTTGCGCGCGACGACACCTTTGAAATCTTCACCCATCCCCACCGTATTCACACCGAGGACGCCACCGATGTCGCCTGACAAAATGGTCCGCATGGCCAACCAGATCGCCACGTTTTTCGAAACCCAGCCGGACGCCGACAAGGCGCAGCGCGTGGCCGATCACCTGAAAGAATTCTGGGAGCCGCGGATGCTGGATCAACTGGCCGCCCATCTTGATGCAGGCGGTGACGGCCTGAGCCCGCTGGCCCTGGAGGGTGCGCAAAGGGTCGTGAAAACCACAGCCTGATTTCTCTGGTTCTCAAATACCTCCGCCGGAGGCCAAATTTTCGTCAGAAAATTTGCACCCGCCGTCCGCAGGACCCGATCGAAGATCGTCCCGCCTCAGTGAAAATCACGGCTTTTCGGAATGATCTGTACATCGCGGGGGTGGCGCGATGACGTGGACGGCAAAGGGCTGACGACGTGATCGGCCCGCGCCACCGTTGTGGGCATCGCATCCGCTGACAGGGCCAATAGGGCGTCCGACCGGTCCTCCAGACGTTCCGCCACCACGTGAATCACATCCACATCGCGCTGCACATAGCCATGGATCACGATCAGACGCGATTGCATGATGATTTTGCGGTACGCCTCCATCACCTTGGGCCAGATCACCAGATTGGCCACCCCGTGTTCGTCCTCGATGGTGATGAAACAGACGCCTTTGGCCGATCCGGGCCGCTGGCGGATCAGCACCAGCCCCGCCATCGACACCTTCCGCCAGCCGCCCATGTCTTTCAGCTGCCCGCAATCGGTGTAACCTTGCCCGGCCAAAGACCGGCGCAAAAACGCCATGGGATGTTTTTTCAGGCTCAGCCGCAGGGTCTGGTAATCGGCCACCACCTGTTCGCTGACAGGCATTTCCGGCAAGGCCACGGGGGCCTCCGCCCCCTCATCGCGCGCCTCTTGGAACAGCGGCAAATCAGGCGCGTCGCGCAGCGCTTTGGCGTCCCAGAGCGCCTGACGGCGGTCCAGAAACATGGATCGCAGGGCATCGGCTTCGGCCAGTCGGCGCACGTGCGGGGCGGTCAGCCCTGCGCGGTCTTGCAGGTCTTTCAGATCGCGGTAGGGCGCATCGCGGGCCGCGATCAGGCGGGCGGCGGCGTCTTCGCGGAAGCCTGTGATCTGGCGCAGCCCCAGCCGGAGGGCGTAGCGCCCGGTGGGATCGGTGGGATTTGAGTTTTTCTGGCCAGATGAAGAGGGGACGTGGTATCCGGTCAGCGGCTCCAGCGTGCTGTCCCAATGGGAATAATTCACATCCGGCGGGCGGACCTCGACCCCGTGTTCGCGGGCATCGCGGACCAGCTGTGCGGGGGCGTAAAACCCCATGGGTTGGGAGTTCAGCAAGGCTGCACAAAAGGCATCGGGGTAGTGGCATTTCAGCCAGCTGGATACATAGACCAGCAGCGCGAAAGACGCGGCATGGCTTTCGGGAAAGCCGTATTCGCCAAAGCCCTTGATCTGGTCGAAACAGCGGCGCGCGAAGTCTTCGTCGTAGCCGCGCCGCATCATCCGGCCCACCATCTTTTCCTGCAACAGTTCAATCGTGCCGCGGGACCGGAAGGTCGCCATGGCCTTGCGCAGCTCGTTGGCTTCCGCGGGGGAGAATTCTGCCGCCTCGATGGCGATCTTCATGGCCTGTTCCTGAAAGATCGGCACGCCCAGGGTGCGGCCAAGGATGTTCTTCAACTCAGCCGGATCATGGGGGGCGCCAGGGGCGGGATAGATCACCTGTTCCTCCCCGTTGCGGCGGCGCAGATAGGGGTGGACCATGTCGCCCTGAATGGGGCCGGGGCGGACGATGGCGACCTCGATCACCAGATCATAGAACCGGCGCGGGCGCAGGCGCGGCAGCATGTTGATCTGGGCGCGGCTTTCCACCTGAAAGACGCCGATGCTGTCGCCGCGGCACAGCATGTCATAGACGCGCGGGTCTTCCTGCGGGGTGGTCGCAAGGGTCAGGTCGCGCCCGTACTGCTTTGATATCATGTCGAAACATTTGCGGATGCAGGTCAGCATCCCCAGCGCCAGAATATCGACCTTCAGGATGCCAAGTGCGTCGATATCGTCCTTGTCCCATTCAATAAATGTCCGGTCCGCCATGGCCCCGTTGCCGATGGGCACCGTTTCCGTCAGGGGGCGTTCGGTCAGGATAAACCCGCCCACATGCTGGCTCAGGTGACGCGGCATCCCGATCAATTGCCCCGCCAACAAAATCGTCCGCCTGAGCAGCGGATCGGACATATCAAGACCGGCCTCCTTGGCATGGTCTCCGTCCACATCCTTGCCCCAGCTGCCCCAGATCGTCTTGGCCAGCGCACCGGTCACATCCTCGCTGAGGCCCATGACCTTGCCCACTTCACGGATGGCGGACCGGGGGCGGTAGTGGATCACCGTGGCACAAAGCCCTGCGCGGTCGCGGCCGTATTTCTGATAGATATGCTGGATCACCTCCTCGCGGCGTTCATGTTCGAAATCCACGTCGATATCGGGCGGCTCTTTGCGTTCTTCGCTGATAAAGCGTTCAAACAGCAGGCTGTGCTGCGCGGGATCCACGGCTGTGATCCCCAGCACATAGCAGACGGCGGAATTGGCCGCCGACCCGCGCCCCTGACACAGGATTTCGGGCTGGGCCACGTGGCGGGCATAGTGGATGATGTCGTGGATGGTCAGAAAATACCGCGCAATATCAAGCTTTTCGATCATCGCCAGTTCCTTGGCCAAAACGGCCTTCGTCGCCTCGGCCACGCCGTCCGGATAGCGCCAGGCGGCCCCCTCCCATGTCAGCTTTTCCAGATAGGCCTGGGGTGTCATGTCTGTGGGGATCACCTCACGGGGGTATTCGTAGGCCAGTTCACCCAGATCAAAGGTGATGGCATCGGCCACGGCGCGGGTGGCGGCGATGGCATGGGGCCACTGGCGGAACAGGCGTTCCATGTCTGCGGGGGATTTGAGGTGGCGTTCGGCGTTGGGTTCCAACCGGCTGCCAGCCTCGGTCAGGGTGCAATGGTCGCGGATGCAGGTCATGATGTCCTGCAAGGGGCGACGCTCGGGCGCGTGGTACAACACGTCATTGGTGGCCAGCAGACGCAGCCCATGACGCCGCGCCAGCGCGTCAGTCCGGTTGATGCGCAGCGCATCATCGCCCCGGTAAAGGTAGGAGGCCGCCAGATAGCCCAAGGACGGCAGCGCCTTGCACAGCCGGGCCAACCCGCGCCCGTACGTCTGCACATCCTCAGAGGGCACAGCAATCAGGATCAGCCCCTCTTGGTGGGCGGCCAGATCGCCCAATGTCAGATCACACGCACCTTTGGCCTGCCAGTTGCCATCCCTGTCGGTCATCCGGCCCTTGGAAATCAGCTGTGACAACCGCCCATAGGCGGCACGGTCGCGGGGGTAGGCCAGAAAGGCCTCACCGGTGATCAGCTCGATCCGCGCGCCAATCAGCGGACGCAGCTTGGCCTTGCGCGCCTCGCCCCAGATGCGCACGACGCCCGCCAGCGTGTTCAGGTCCGCCACCGCGATGCAGTCATAGCCCAGCGACCAAGCCTCGGACGCCAGATCCACGGCATCCGATGCGCCACGCAGAAAGGAAAAACAGCTGAACATCCCCAACTCGACATAGGACGCCTTGACGTTGGGCGTGAACACCCCGTCCTCGGGCAGGGTGCGGCGCGGATGCTGATGGTCATTCTCGGGCATGTGTCACTGCCCCGCGCCCTGTTTCGTTTTGCCAAAAATACTCAAAAAAGCGCCGCGCAGCGGCGCGCGCCCCGCCTGCCGCAGGCACCGATCGCAGATCGTCCCCCTCATGCGAACAATCCTTGCACACACCAGCGGGGTGCACCGCCGCGACCATCGCCCACCACGCCTTCGCGAAACAGCCAGTACCGGCACCCGTGCTGGTCCTCGATCCGGTAATAATCGCGCAACCGCGTGCCGGGGCGGTCGGCCCACCATTCGGGCGCGATCCGTTCGGGGCCTTCAAACCGGACCACTTTATGGGTCTGACGCCGCCACATGAACTGGGCGGGCGGGCCTTCAGGCACGGCATAAAGGACGCGGATATCCTCGGGGGGCTGCAACAGGCGCAAGGGGCGCGGGCGTGGATGAGCGGGCAGGGGGGCGGCATCGGGGGCCATGGCGGGATGCCAGCCTTCGCGGCGTTCGGGGATGTGACTGTCGCGCGGGGCGGGGCGGCGGATGTTGTCCGCACCGAACTTGGCCGACAGGCGGTCCACCAGACGGGCCAGTTCCGTGCCCTCATCGCTGCCGCCTTCGATGCGGGTTTGCACGACATCGACGTGTTCGACGACACTGGCCTCCAGCGTGATCAGATCGAAGCCGAAGCCGGGGTTCAACCGTTCCAGCTTGCCGTCAAACAGACGCAGGATGTGGGCTGCATCGCGGCTGGCTTGGGACGTGGCTGTGCCAATGCGGTCAACCTCCCCATCGGTGCGGTAAACAGTAAGGGTGATGCGCCGCGCGCCAAGACCTGCGGCATGCAGCCCTGCGCAAAGCTCTTGCGCCATATCGGGCAGGTGCGGTTCGGGGTCCATCACAGGTTCCGGCAGGCTGGACTGGACGCAGAATTGCGGCGGGTCATCAGGGCTTTGCAGGGGTTCGGCCATGCGGCCCATGAGTTGGTCCAGCCGCAGCAGAGGGTTCTGCACCAGTTCCGCCTTCTGGAACCGGCGCGCCAGCGACAGACGCGGCACATCGGCCAGTGCGCCCACGGTTTTCAGGCCGAGCCGTTTCAGGAGAAGCACCGTATCGGGGTGCAGCCGCAGGGCGCGCACGGGCAGGGGGGCGGTTTTGGTGGCAAGGTCCTGCGGTGCGCAGACCTCGCGCACGCCACCGCAGCGCGACAGCGCCCAGGCCGCGCCATGGGTGGGGGCGGTGGCCAGATCGGTTTCCAGCCCCAGCGTGGACAGCTTGCCTTCGATTTCGCGCAGCATCGCCGCCTCACCGCCCCACAGGTGGTCGGACCCGGTGGTGTCCATGACCAGCCCTGCAGGCCCGTCGACCGTGGACCACGGGCACCAGCGCCGCACCCACAGCATCAACCGCCCCAAGGCCGCGCGGTCGCCCCCCACATCGGCAAAGTCCACCCGCAGATCGGGCACCAGCGCGCGCATGTCCACCACCCGCGCGCCGATCCGGATGCCGTGCTGGTCGGCGGCGCGGTTGGTGGCATGGATGACGGGGCCGTGGGGGCCTTCGACGGCGAGGGCCACAGGCACCTCGGGCGGTGGGGCCTGACCCGCGCGGTCCATGTGCCACTGCCAGCGGTTCATGGAAAAGCGCGGAAAATGCAGCGCCGTGATGCGCCGGGCCAGAGGGTCTTTGGGGTCAGGCGGTGTGACTGCGCCTGCGGCGACACCCACCCGCCCGACCTTCGGGTCTAGGGGTGTTGTGGGCGTTGTGCTCGCCCGCCACCGAGGTGTGCTGGGCGGGATGCCCACGGGGGTGAACGCCTCCTCCGCCTGCGCATCGGGGGGCGGCAGGTCCGTGACGCTCAGGTCCACGGGCGGGGTGACCATCGCCTGGTGCAAAGCGGCGATGGCATGGGCCAGCATCTGGGCCGTGTCCTGTGACCTTTGGGGGGTGGCCCCTTGTGGTTTGGCGGGGCGGGGCGGCGTTGGAAAGGGCAGGACGGGCAGCTTGTCCTCCCCCCTCATTGTCGCGTGTGCCGAAGGTGCGGGGTTTTGAGTATTTCAGGCAAAACGAAACAGGGTGTGTGATCAGCCATAGCGTGCCCCTGCCTCTGTCTGGCCTTCGACGCGGTGGTCGAGGTGGAGTGTGCCGTCTTGCGCCCGTGCGACCCATTCGCCCGGTGTGCCCCAGCGGGAGCGGAACAGGTTGGCCTGCCACAGCGGCTGCCCCAGCGCGTGGATGTCATCGGGGTTGTGCATGGAGGCCAGTGAGGCCACGCGCCAGCGGGCGCGTGCCGCGCTGAGGTTGGCGGTGGCAGCACGGCGGATCAGCCATGCAGGGACTGCATGGGCCTCGGCCCGCAGGGCCAGCCGTTTGGAGGCGGTGAAATCCAGCGCAGGCGGATCGCCCCAGACCTCCC
Source organism: Pseudooctadecabacter sp. (assembly GCF_020627745.1). Lineage (GTDB taxonomy): Bacteria > Pseudomonadota > Alphaproteobacteria > Rhodobacterales > Rhodobacteraceae > Octadecabacter. The sequence continues at coordinate 6,148 of NZ_JAHDGE010000019.1, read as the reverse complement.
CCACGACCGCGCCCAAGGTGGAACAGCCCAAGCCCTGTTCCATCGCCCAGAGCACGTCAACGGGTTTGGAGACATCCACGCGCAGCACGTCGATGCCATGGGGCAGGCCCGCCATACAGATCACGCCCGCCTCCTTGCGGCTGATGCGGTCTGAAATCCACAAGACGGGGCCTTTGGTGATGTCGATCTGCGCCAGCATAAAACCCAAGGCCGCCGCATCTGTGGCTTTGTCGGCAAAGAGTTCGCGCAACGTGGGCTGGCTGTCGGCCTCGCCCTTGCGGCCAGCCGTTTCCGCCCGTTCCATCAACAGGTCGGTCGCGGATTTGGGCGGGGGCAGGGCGCTGCGCATGGGCGATTCCGTGATTAATGTTCCTGTTATGTTCTAGTTTTGGGTCGGGTGTCGGTCAAGGGGGTGTGCCCCATAAAGGTCAGGGTTTCCCCGCTTGTTCGCCCTGCTTGTCCTTCATAGGGTAGGGTTAATGACACAAGCCTTGCCTCCATGATTGCATCACTCCTCACATCCCTGCGCCGCGACCATATGGACGTGACCCTGCGCCACGGGCGCGGCCATGTGGTGCGGATCATGGAAAAGCCGGGGCGCTGGATGTCCGATGGGGATCTGGCCGCGCTGACGGCAGATCTGCGCGCCGTGGCGGCCAAAACGCTGGACGCCGGCACGCTGAGCTACGGTGTTTTTGCAGGCGACCGCGACCGGATGCGCGACACGATCGTGACCCTGGTCAGCACCAAGGACGGCACGCCTGTGGCCTTTAATGCGCTGGCGGTGATGACGATCGACACCCAGCCTGCGCCTGTGGATGTGTTGCATCTGGGGCTGGTGATGGTGGACCCCGATCAACGGTCGGGCGGGTTGTCTTGGGTGCTTTACGGGCTCACGTGTTTTTTGCTGTTCGTGCGCAATCAGTTCCGGCCCCTGTGGATGTCCAATGTCACGCAGGTGCCTGCGGTGGTGGGGATGGTCAGCCAGATGTTTTCCGACATTTGGCCTGCGCCGGACGCGGGGCGGCGGACGCTCACCCATGTGTTGATCGCGCGGGGCATCATGGCGCAGCACCGCCATGTCTTTGGCGTGGGGGACGATGCGGGGTTCGACGAGGACCGTTTTGTCATCACCAACGCCTACACCGGCGGGTCCGACGATCTGAAAAAGACGTGGGAGGCGGCGCCCAAGCACCGCGATGAGGTTTACAATACCTTTTGCGCCGATCAGCTCGATTACGACCGCGGCGATGACATCCTGCAACTGGGGCGCATGGATTTGCCCGCGATCCGCCGCTATCTGACGCGGGAGGTTCCGGCCAATGCCATCTTCGGTGTGCTGAGCACGGCGATCTACGTGGCGCTTGGGCGGCTGATCCTGCCGGTGCTCTACTGGTTCGACACGCGCCGTGCGTTTTCGATCCTGCGGCCCGCGCGCGAGGACCGTGATGTTTGATTATGCCACCTTTACCACCCGCAACATCGGTTTCGTCACCCCGCAGGAACAAGAAGCGCTGCGTGGTGCAACCGTCTTTGTCTGTGGCACCGGTGGCATGGGCGGGGCCTGCATTCTGGGGCTGGTGCGCGCAGGTGTGGGGCGGTTGATTATCGCGGATCTGGACGCGTTTGAGGTCAGCAACCTCAACCGGCAGGTCTTTTGTTTCATGGACACGGTGGATTGCCACAAGGCCGAAGCCACCGCCGCGATTGCCCGCACCATCAACCCCGAGGTTGAGATTGAAGTCTATCACGCCGATTGGACGGATCATGTGGATGATCTGATTTCCCGATCCGTGATCGTGGTAAACGGGACGGATGATCTGGGCGCATCGCTGCTTTTGTACCGGCGGGCGCGGGCTTTGGGTCGGGCGGTGGTGGATGCCTATGCCTCCCCCTTGCCGTCGGTTTATGTGACCACGCCGGATGCTGTGCCCCATGAGGTGCGGATGGGCTATCCGACTGTGGGAACGGCATGGGACCAGATCACGGATAGCCAGAGGTCTGAAGCATTTTTGAAGGAATCCGAATGGGTTGTGATCCATTCTTCATCCAGACACTACATTGATCTCGACATCGTGGGCGAGGTTGTGTCTGGCAAAAGGTCGCGGATGTCTTTTGCGCCGATGGTCATCACCACCGGCCAGTTGATGTGTTATGAGGTGATCAACGCAGCCCTTGGCCGCCCCCATGGCACCGACAATCGTGGTTACTTTTTCAACCCCTATGCCGCGCGGGTCGAACGGCCCAGACCGGCCCTGATCGCGGCCATGATGCGTCCGTTGGTGCGGCGGTTCCTGTCAAGGTTGATGGGCTGATGGGACCGTCCGAGATTGGCAATCTGTTCCTTTCTGCATCGGCTTTGGCGGGGCTGATGATCGTAAGTCACGTGATTTCGGCCCGCGATGCTTGGGCGCCATTGAACCGACGGTTCATCTTTGGGCTTCGGGTGATGATGCTTCTTTTTGCGGGACGGGCGTTGTTTATTCTGACGGATGTACAATTCTTCAGGTTTTTCATCCTGTTAGGGGCCTCTCTTATCCCGATATCCGTGTTGATCCTGACCGAAGGGCTGTTGCGCCGTCATGCGCCGCCGATGGCGAAACTGTGGGTTGCTGGGGGCACGGCTGTCTTTGCAGTGCTGTCCTTGTGGTGGCGTGACAGCATTGATCCGGCGCGTCTGGCGGGACTTATGGTGTTTCAGCTGAGCGGTTTTGCTATCGGCGGATGGATGGTCCTGCGCCGTGATCGCGCCAGCTTAACTGCTGCAGAAAACCGGTCGGTTGAGAGGATTGCCCTGTCTCTGGTCTTGCTGGTCCCCTTGGCGGCTGCGGATTTTCTGTTGGTATTTCTGGGGTTTCCGGCCCAAACCTCACCCTTGGGGGTGTTGTTCTTGTGCTGGCTGGCGGTGTCCCTCGGCCGGACGCATACGGGCCATCGCACACCTGTGGTGTCGTTCATGGCCATCGTGGTGGCGGCGGCGCTGTCCGGAACGGTGATTGCCTTTATGGTGCCGTTGACCACGGACGAGACGGTTCTGACGCTCGCTGTGGTTCTGGCGTCCCTTATGGTGGCGGTTCTGGTTGTCGAGGCGCAGAGCCTCAGGACCGAGGAGCAGTCACAGTCCTTGCTGCGCCATCTGGCCGAGGACCGGTCCCGCGATGGCATGGGGTTTTTGCGCGGCCTGCAATCGCATCCGTTGGTGGAGGGGGCTGTCCTTGTGTCAGCCGGTGATCTGGCCGGTCTGGACGGCCCTGTGTTGCGGCATGTTTTCGCGGTGCGCCCCGTCCTCAAACGCGCTGATCCGCCGTTCACGGACGGAACCGAAGGGGACCATATTGCGCACCTTTTCGGGTTGTTCGACGCGACCCATATCCTGCTGGCAGACGACGATCCGCTGACACTGGTGGCTGTGTCGATGCCGGCCCTTGCCGCGTCCCCCCGCGCAGAACTTGAATTGGCCGCTGTGCAACGCATGGCGCGATTGATGGCGATACCCCGATGATATCACAAGATATATTTGAAAACTGTGTCATGCGGGCCGCCCTTGCCCCGACGGTTCACAACACCCAGCCCGCGCGCTGGACGCGTGACGGCGACGTGATATCCCTGTTTTGTGATACCGACGTGGGATTGCAGGTGGGGGACCCCACGGGGCGCGATGCGGCCTTGTCGTGCGGCGCGGTTCTGGAGGGGATGGCGTTGGCCCTGTCCGCCCATGGTCTGGGCGCGCAGGTGACCGAAACAGGTCGGAACACCGCGCCCGGTCAGGGGCTTGTGCCTGTGGCGCATCTGACGGTGCGGGACGGGCCGGAGGACCGGTTGCATGCCCATCTGGAGGCGCGGTTCACATGGCGCGGGGCGTTCGAGGACGCCCCCCCCGTCCTTTACGGCTGGACCCGTTCCGACACGCGGTTTGTTTTGTCACAGGGAGAACGCGAATGGATCGCGGCGCGCAATGACGAGGCGAGCCTTGCCGTCATGGCCGATGGTGCCTTTCGGACGGAACTGGTCAACTGGATGCGCCTGTCCGACACCCATCCCCGGGCAGGCCGCGACGGGATGGACCGCGCGGCCCTGCAGATGACAGCGGCACAGGCGCGTCTGGTGCCTTGGGCGTTGGTGAAACTGTGGCCGGTCCTGTCGCGTCTGGGATTGGCAAAAACGCTTGTCTCCGAGGTTGAGGTAACTTCAAAATCACCTCTCATCGCGTTGTTTCATCGAGATATTTCAGAAAGCGCCGTGACGTCGGGGCGGGCGTATCTGCGCCTGTGTCTTGAGGCTGCGTCTCTTGGATTGGCGGGCTGGCCCATGGCCGCCCTGTCCGATCATCCCCCCACGTGCGATGCCGTCTATCGCCGGTTCGGGCTGCCACCGGACAGACGGTTTATTCAGGCGATCCGGTTTGGTCGCCCCACAGGTGCGGCCCCGCCGCGCGCGCGGCGGCCACTGGCGGAGGTGCTGCGTTAATCGACCGGCAATCCGCTGGGAACAACGTCGGGCCGCCCCAAGGGGCGGGTGTCGGCTGTGGCACCGGTGAGACTGTGTAAAAACGCTTCTATATCAGTGATTTCCGCATCAGAAAGCGCCACCGGATTGATGTCGAGGACTGCCGACTGACGGGCCATTTCGCGTGCGTCCTGCTGGATCACGAAATCCACACCCAGAAACCTGTCTGTCACGGGCAGGGCCGCCATGGCGGGCGTCCATGCGGCACGGGCGGCGGTGGGGTCCGCGTGGTGCCGGATCATGTCGCGCAGGGTCGGATAGGCCCCGTTGTGGCCATAAGGCGCGGTGAGGGCGACGTTGCGCAGGGACGGGGTGCGGAACCGGTAAGCATCTGATAACAGGTCCGTTTCTCCCATGCGGCCCACATCGCGGGGCATCTTGTCAAAGGTCCGCGTGCGGCCCGGCCCGAACGCAGGCAGGCCAAGGGCGTGAAACCCCTGATCGGTGAACAGGGGGCCGGAATGGCACGCGGCGCAGCGGGCTTCGCCAAAGAACAGCGCGCGGCCCCGTTCGGCGTCGTCGGGCAGGGGCGTTCCGGTGAGCCAAGCGTCATAGGGGCTGTCGAAACTTTGCCATTCGGAGGTGATGAACGCCCCCAGCGCATTGCCAATCTCGACGATGGTGATGTCCAGAGGTTCGTCAACGGTTTCAAAGGCTTGCGTGAACATCCTCACGTAGTCGGGTTCCGCGCGAATGCGGGCGGCGAGGATCGGCCAGGCCGCATCAATCCGGTCATGGGTGGCCCCTGCGATGTCGTTTTCACCGGGGTTGCCGGCCATTTCGAACTGGGCTGTCAGAGGGAACAGGGCCTGCGCCGCGACAATGTTGTCCAGACCTTGCGGCAGCCATTCTTCGGCGGGGGAATCGAAGCCGTTTCCGAACTGGTCCGAGACCTCCAACCGGCCATCGTGAAACAGCACGTCAACGGAATTATGCCCGAGATTCCAAAGGGCTGGCGCGTTTCTTGGCACCCGTTTGCGGATGTCGCCGATGGTGCGGTCCGGCCCCACGCCGGTGCCGCCTTCGCCGATCCCGAGGGACAAACCGTCACCGCCCGCGTGGTCGTGGTGGTGACAGGTGCCGCAGGAAATATTGCGGTTGCCGGAGAGGATTTTGTCGTAAAACAGCAGCTGGCCAATTCGCGCTTGCGCGGGGTCGGCATCCACGAAATCATCCAGAGAGATCGGGTCGGCAGCCACGCCCAAGGCCCCCCAAAAAAGGAGGCACACTGCGTGCACACCCTGTACACAACCCGTATGTACACGCGTCATACAATCCATGCCCTTACTTTGGCGGTTTTGGTGGCGCTGGCAAGTCCTGCGATGGCCGCTGATCTGGAGGAGGCCCGCGATCTGATGGAGGCGGGCGATTTTGTCGAGGCGCGCGCGATGTTCGAGGTTCTGGCAAGGTCCGGCAATGCGGATGCGGAGGAGCTGATCGGGGTGATGTATGCGCTGGGTCTGGGGGTGGAGCGCGACGACGAACGCGCGTTTGAATGGTATCTGCGCGCGTCCCTCAAAGGGCACCCCGGCGCGCAGTCGGGGCTGGGCTGGTATTACGAGATCGGGCGCGGTCTGCCGGAACCCGATCTGGTGCGCGCCTATCTGTGGTACGCCCTGTCGGCCATCGGCGGCGACGTGGA
>NZ_JAHDGE010000018.1:51424-55717 GCF_020627745.1 Pseudooctadecabacter sp. | reverse complement strand
GGCTGCGGGCGTGGCCTGACGGAGGCGGAGCGGGTGCTGGCCGGTGGCCTCATGGGCGATGCTCTCGACACCACCCCGATCCGCCTGATTGAGGCGCCCATTGGCAACACCACCCGCACCTATGCGGCCCGCCCGCAAACCACCTGTCGTGAGAAAATCGCGCCGCCGCCCGGTGGCCCGACCATCCAGACCCGCACGGCGGGGGCCGTGGCGTGGACCCATGTTCTGACCAGCCCCGACTGGACGATCCCGGATTATGCGGAAGGCTACCCCGACCGCATCAACCTTGTGGCGGCGATGTTTTTTGCCCATGAAATGGTGCATGTCTGGCAATGGCAAAACCGCGATGTGACGGGCTATTCCCCGTTCAAAGGGCTGGCCGAACACCGCCCCGGCGTGGACCCCTACCTCTTTGATCCTGCGGCAAATGTCCGCTTCCTCGACATGGGATACGAACAACAGGCCGCACTGGTGGAGGAGTTTATTTGTTGCCGCACGCTGGCCCCCGACGGCGCGCGCACCGCGCGGCTGCACGCCACTTTGGCGCAGGTCCTGCCCGTGCGCCCCATACACGAAACGCCAAGGCCCGGTGAGGTCCTTGGCGTCTTTGAGAATGCAGATTTACGCGGGGTCTGTGACTAGCGCCTGCCCTTACCTAACGGCAAGGTTGGACACCTGCGCGCGGATGCTGGACCCGGTGTCGTCACTGTCCGCTGACACAGCAATCCCTACCAGCGCACCCGGCTGACCGCCGAAGGCAGAGGCGAAGTCACTGGCAAGATTGACAGATTCCGAATGGCTGCCGGTGCCCGCCGACCGCAGGATCACATTGGCACCCTGGCCCGGCGCATAGGGCGAATTCTGGATCGACCCGCGTGAATGGTTGCCACCCCAGACATATTGCAGGATGCGCACGTTCGGGTTGCCGTTCAGCTGGCGAATGTTGGCGCCTTCCATGTTGACGGCATCGGCCTCAGGCAGGAACACAAAATAGACGGAGATATTGCGGTCATCGCCGCCCTTGCGCCGCAGGTCTGTGGCAGGGACAGACTGGCTGACGCCCCAGTTCCAAGAGGCCGCAGTAGACCCCCAATCGGACCGGTTCGTGCGCGTCCATGCCAGTGACACCGCACCGTCAGACGCGATGGACATGGAGTTGCCGTTGAAGCCGTAGTCGTTGGAGCTGAAGATTTGCAGACGCTGTTCGTTCCATCCATTTCCAAAGGAAATGGGGCCCGCCACAGCGGTGGAGGCCACGACGGCAAGGGGAAGAGCGAGGGAGAGAAAACGCATAGGACGTACCTTTCATTGGATTGATCGCAACTTGGTCAAAGCCACGGACAACCTCAATCAAAGGTTTCAAATCTCACGCGAATGTCAGGTGGACGAGAGCGCCCGGCACGCGGACCACAGCGCGTCCGGCACGTCGACCTCCCCCATGGGTTGGCGGTTCTGGCCGGGGATGCGCGCACCGTCTTGGGCGGCGACGGCTTCGGACACGCGGGCCAGACGGGCGGCGAAATCTGCGCCCGGTTCCATCAGGATATAGAACTGGCCCAGATCATGGGGTTTGCCATCGGGCAGTTTCAGCCCGCTGACATCCAGCGAATTGACCGATCCGGTCATGCCAGCGGCCAGCACTTCGGCCATCAGGCCGAAGCCCCAGCCTTTGTAGCCACCCGCCGACACCAGCGCGCCTTTCAGGGCCGCTTCGGGGTCGGTGGTAGGTTGGCCGTCCGCGTCCACGGCCCAGCCAAGGGGGATCGTTTCGCCCGCCGCTTTGGCCATGGTGATCTTGCCCAATGCCACGGCGGAGGTCGAGAAATCCCAGTGCATGCCGCCATCGGGAACGGACATTGAGATGGGGTTCGTGCCGACGACCGCCGCATTGCCGCCCGGAGGGGCCACCACGGGTGAGGCATTGGTAAACCCGATCCCGACCAGACCCGCATCCGCGATTTGTTCGGTGAAAAATCCCAGCGATGTGCAGGTGTGCGCATGGGCCACGGCCAAGGTGGCCACACCGTTTTCACGCGCGGATTGAATGGCTTGTGGCAGGCCTCGGGTGAACGCCGGTTGCGCAAAGCCGAACTTGGCATCGGCCACCACAGTGCCCGGTTTGGGCTGCGTCACGACAGGGTCCACCTGCCCGTCCACGCGGCCTGACGCCAGTTGCGTGCAATAGCTTTCAAGGTAGTAGAGACCACAGATGACGTTGCCGAAGGCTTCGGCGCGGGCGACGGCGCGGGCCACTTCGCCGGCCTGCCACGCTGCCGCCCCATGGGCGGTCAGAGCCGCTTTTGCGACCTCTTCAATCTCGGAGACGAAGACTTTCATGGCGCTAATCCTTCTGTAAGTCGCCCTTGGTCAAGGCGAATGGCGCGGTCCATGCGGGCGGCAAGGTCTAGGTTGTGGGTGGCAATCAAGGCCGACAGGCCGGAGGCGCGGACAAGGTCCATCAGCGCCTCAAACACGCGGTCCGATGTGCCCGGGTCCAAGTTGCCCGTCGGTTCATCGGCCAGCAGAAGTTTGGGTTTGTTGGCCAGCGCACGGCAGAACGCCACCCGCTGTTGCTCCCCGCCCGACAGGGCTGCGGGGCGGTGGCTGGCGCGTTCTGACACGCCGACACGGCCCAGCAGATCCATCGCGTGGGCCTCGGCCTCACCCTGCGCGATGCCGTTGGCCAGCTGCGGCAGGACGATGTTTTCCAGCGCCGTGAATTCGGGCAGCAGGTGGTGGAACTGATAGATAAACCCCACATCGTTCCGGCGCACGGCGGTGCGTTTGCGATCGCCCAGTTTGGTCAGGTCTTCGCCGCCAATGGCCACCGTCCCCGCATCGGGCGTGTCCAGCAGCCCCGCGATGTGCAGCAACGTGGACTTACCCGCACCCGATGGGGCGACCAAGGCCACGACTTCGCCCTTGGCCACTTGCAGGGACACCCCATGCAGCACCTGCACCTCACTGGGTTTGCCGTGGTTGTAGGCTTTCTGGATATTGTCCAGCTTGAGGGTCACATCATTCATAGCGCAGCGCCTCAACAGGGTTCATGCGCGCCGCACGTCGGGCCGGAAAGATCGTCACGATCCACGACAGGGACAAGGACAGGCCAATCGCCAAAAGAACGTCTTCCAACTCCAGCTTTGAGGGAATGTCGTAAATGCCGCGGATCGACGGGTCCCAGACGCCGCCGCCTGCCACGTAGTTCACCAGCGCAAAAATCGTGTCGATGTAGATGGCAAAAAGACACCCGAGGATGACGCCCAGCAACGTGCCCACCGTGCCCAGACCCGCGCCACAGATGAAGAAAATCCGCATGACGGACCCCTCGCTCAACCCCATAGTGCGCAGGATGCCGATGTCGCTGCCCTTGTTTTTCACCAGCATAATCAAACCACTGATGATGTTCATCGACGCAATCAGCACGAGGATCGCCATGATGATGAACATCACATTGTCCTCAACCGTCAGGGCGCGCAGGTAGGCGCCTTCGTTGTCTTTCCACGAATAAAGGAAACTTTCCGGCCCAAGACTGCGGTAGATGGGCTGTATCCACTCCTCAACACGGTCGGGGTCTTCGACGTAAATCTCAATCTCGTCATGGACACCGTCGCGGCTGAAGAAGGATTGCGCGTCTTCAAGCGGCAAATAAATGCGGCTGATGTCGGTCACATAGCGGCCTGTTTGGAAGATATAGACCACGTCATAGGTCTGGCGGCGTGGTGACCGGCCCCCGGCGGTTTGCACGCCCGTGGCCGACAGCAGGCTGATGCGGTCGCCCACCTGCGCGCCCAAATTGCGCGCCACGCCAGAGCCAAGGGCGATGCCCCCGCCCATGTCAGATGCGCCGAAATCCTCCAGACTGCCGCTGCTGTCTTGGGGGTTTCGTACCAGTGGCACGTCCAGCAAATCAGCCTGCGTGATGCCGTAGACCTGCACAAACGACGACCGGTCCGCGATGGTCGCCAACCCTTCGGCGCGCACGATGGGGGCGGCGCGGGTCACGCCTTCGATCTGGCGCAGCTCTGCGGCCAGTGCGTCGCCGTCCTGCAAGGTGTCGACGCGGCGCATGACCTCAACCGATTGGTCGCCTTGGGTCACGGTGATGGTTTCATTGTAGTTCTGGCGCAGGGTGAGATGGGCGTTGGCGCCCACGATCGTGTCCACGAAATCCGCGCGGAACCCCGACCGCACAGCCAGCACCGCAATGAGCGCGAAGACCGCCAGCGTCACGCCGATCAGCGAAATCCACGTCATCACGCTGACCCCGCCTTCGGCACGTTTGGCGCGGAT
>NZ_JAHDGE010000018.1:0-51324 GCF_020627745.1 Pseudooctadecabacter sp. | reverse complement strand
CCATTTTTCAGCCCACGCGGCCCCACGGTGATCCGCCATGGCAGGCCGATCAGGTCCATCGTCGCGAATTTGGCCCCGGCCCGTTCGTCGCGGTCATCATAAAGTGGTTCAAGCCCTGCCGCGGTCAGAGCGTCATAAAGCGACTGACAGGCAGCATCCGCCTCATCATCGCCCTGTTTGAGGTTGACGATACCTGCGTGGAACGGCGTGACACCTTCGGGCCAGATGATGCCCTTGTCGTCATGGCTGGCCTCGATGATCGCGCCCAACAGACGGGACACGCCGATCCCGTGGGAGCCCATGTGCACCGGTGTGGGTTTGCCATCAGGCCCTTGCACGGTGGCCCCCATCGCGTCGGAATACTTGGTGCCGAAGTAGAAAATCTGCCCAACTTCGATCCCGCGCGCCACGCGGCGGCGGTCCTCGGGGACGTCGTTGAACAGCGCCTCATCGTGTGTCTCATCTGTGCGGGCGTACAGCTCGGTGAATTCCTGCATCACGCCTGCGCATTGTTCGACGTTGTCATAATCAATTTCACGGTCGCCAAAGGTCAGATCGGTGACGGCGCTGTCGTAAAACACCTCCGATTCACCGGTGTCGGCCAGCACCAGAAATTCATGCGTGTCGTCCCCGCCAATGGGGCCTGAATCAGCGCGCATGGGGATCGCCTGAAGGCCCATGCGTTCATAGGTGCGCAGGTAGCTGACCAGATGACGGTTGTAGGCATGCAGCGCGTCTTCCTTGGTCAGATCAAAGTTATAGCCGTCCTTCATATAGAATTCACGGCCCCGCATGACCCCGAACCGAGGACGCCGTTCATCGCGGAATTTCCACTGGATTTGATAGAGCGTCAGCGGCAACGACTTATAGCTGGCCACATGGGATCGGAAGATATCGGTCACCAGTTCTTCGGCCGTGGGTGTGAACAGCATCTCATGGTCGTGACGGTCGGTGATGCGCAGCAACTCATCCCCGTAGGCGTCATAACGCCCGCTTTCGCGCCACAGGTCCGCCGATTGGATCGTGGGCATCTGGATGGCGATGTGTCCGGCCTTGGCCTGTTCCTCATGCACGATCTGTTCGATCCGGCGCAGCACTTTGAACCCCAGCGGCAGCCACGAATAGATACCGGCGCTGGCCTGTTTGATCATCCCCGCCTGCAACATATAGCGGTGGCTGACGATCTGGGCGTCACGGGGGCTTTCTTTGAGGACGGGCAGGAAATAACGGCTGAGGCGCATGGCAGGTCTCTTTCAGATCAGATTACAGGTGGTGTAGCAGACCGCAAAGAATGGGCAAGCGGGCAGCGCAATCACACGCGATCAGGCGCGAATTGGATCAAACATTTCCCACGGTAACATGGACGTTATCGAAGTGACCCAAGGTTAATTTCGCCGCGTATCCCTGATCACAACCTGAAACAAACTTGGGATACTGACTATGAAAATGCTTTCCACCTTCGCGGCTGCGGCCACTTTTGCTATTGCCGGCTCTGCCGCCTCTGCGGCCTCCATCACCGAAATCGCTGCCGGTGATGAACGGTTCAGCACGCTGGTCGCTGCGGTCACCGCCGCCGGTCTGGCCGATACGCTGGCAGGCCCCGGTAACTTCACCGTCTATGCGCCCGTGAACGACGCCTTCGCTGCCCTGCCAGAGGGCACAGTCGACACGCTGCTGATGGAAGAAAACCGCGACCAGCTGACCGACGTGCTGCTGTATCACGTGGATGACCGTGTGCTGATGGCGGGCGATTTCCCCGCCGGGTCCAACTACTTCAAGCCGATCAACGAGGCAGAGCGTCTGTGCATCACCGCCTCTGCCGATGGCGTCTCCATCGCGGATGGCACAGGTGAGATGGCCAATGTCATCGTCGCCAACATCGAGGCGGACAACGGCGTCATCCACGTGATCGACAAGGTCCTTCTGCCCGGCACCCGCCCGGCCTGCCACTAAACGGTCCTTCGGCCGCCACTCAACCCCAGACTTCGACGGCCGAACCGGCCCTGCGCCCTCCTCGTGGCGCAGGGCCTTTTCATGTGCCTCGCTTGCAATGGCACGCGGCCTGCGCCAATTAGGGTCGTAACCGGACCCACAGGATACCCGCGCCATGGCCATCTCCCCCCAAAAGCAGCTTCAATATTGGGGCATTGCGGCCCTTGTGTTCGTCGTCCTTCTTTACTGGCTGGGCGACGTGCTGGTTCCCTATATTCTGGGCGGGGCTCTGGCCTATGTTCTTGATCCCGTGGCCGACAAGCTTGAGGCATGGGGTTTAAGCCGGATCATGGCCACCGTGGTCATCACCTTGTCGGGTATCCTCCTTTTTATCCTGCTGTTTTTGCTGGTTGTGCCGACGCTGATCGGCCAGCTTGGCGATTTGATCGCCCAGATCGGCCGGATTGTCGAAAACCTACCCGCTACGTGGGAAGGCATCAAAGCCTGGTTGAGTGAACGTATCCCCGGCGTCGACCTGCAAGGCGATTTCCTGCAAGAGCAAATCCAGACGCTGGGTGCCGCGATCCAGTCGCGGTCGGGCGAGGTGGTCAATGCGCTGCTGTCGTCCGCCCAGGGGATCATCAACGCGATCGTGCTGGTCGTTATTGTGCCGGTCGTCACCTTTTATCTGCTGATGGATTGGGACCGGATGGTCGCCCAGATCGACGACCTGCTGCCGCGCGAACATCAAGGCACCATTCGCGATCTCGCCCGTCAGATCGACCGGACGCTGGCGTCGTTCATTCGCGGGCAAGGGACGGTCTGCCTGATCTTGGGAACGTATTACGGCATCGCGCTGATGCTGGCGGGCCTGAATTTCGGCCTGATCGTCGGGCTGATCGCGGGCCTGATTTCGTTCATTCCATACGTGGGCGCGCTGGTCGGGGGGGCATTGGCCTTTGGTCTGGCCCTGTTCCAGTGGTGGGGCGGGTCCGAGGTGGTGGACGGTGAAACCGTGCAAACCGGCATCAACTGGCTGCGCATCGGCATTGTGGGTGGCATTTTCGCCTTTGGCCAATTTGTTGAAGGCAACTTTCTCACACCCAATCTGGTTGGGTCCTCCGTGGGGCTGCACCCCGTTTGGCTGATCCTTGCGCTGTCGGTTTTCGGGTCGATCTTTGGCTTTGTCGGCATGCTGATTGCGGTGCCCGTGGCGGCGATTATCGGCGTTCTGGCGCGCTTTGCGATACAGGAATACAAGAACGGACGCCTTTACAAAGGCACCGCCGGGGACGATTGACATGGCCCAGCAGCTGGCCTTTGACCTGCCTGCAAATGTGCGGCTGGGGCCTGAGGATTTCTTTGTCTCTCAGGCCAATGAACAGGCCTTCGCGCTGATCCGTGCGCCGAAGGTCTGGCCTGATGGCAAACTGGCGTTGGTGGGGCCAGCGGGCAGTGGCAAAACCCATCTGGCGCGGCTGTTCAAGGTGCAGACCGGTGCCGTTGCTTTCGATGCAGCACAAATTGACCCGAACGCCCCCCTGCCCGATGCGCCTTGTGTGATTGAGGACGGTGAGGCGCTTCCACCGGCGGCGCAGGAATGGCTGTTTCACACCCACAACCACTTGCGCGCCGCTGGCCTGCCCCTGCTGTTGACCGGTCGCACGGCCCCGGCCCGTTGGGACATCACCCTGCCCGATCTGCGCAGCCGCCTGTCTGCGGCCACCACTGCAACCATCGGATCGCCTGATGATCCGCTGTTGATGGCGGTGTTGCTGAAACACTTTCAGGACCGCCAACTGGCCCCCGCACCCGACGCGCTGAACTACCTGCAACGTCGCCTGCCCCGATCATTCGAGGCCGTGCGCCAGATCGTCGAAACCCTCGACCGTGAGGCGCTGGCCCAAGGCAAGGCGCTGACACGGCCCTTCGTGCGCGATGTGCTGGACTCTTTGCCCCCCCTTGGGTGATAGTGACACCTCTCCGTCACAATTTCATGCAACAAGGTGCTGATGACACAGGCAGATTTCCTCAAGGCCGATTTTCCAGACCCCGTGGACGCAGGCGGCGACCTGACGGGGCCCGCGCGCTATTTCAACCGCGAACTCAGCTGGCTGGGGTTCAACTGGCGCGTTCTGGAGGAGGCGGAAAACCCCCGTGTGCCCTTGCTGGAACGGCTGCGGTTCCTGTCCATTTCAGCCACCAATCTGGATGAATTTTACACCGTCCGCGTGGCGGGCCTGCGCGAATTGGCCCGTGAGGGGAACACGACACCGTCGATTGATGGCCTCACCCCTACAGAACAGCTCAAACTGATTGATCAGGACGCGCGCAGCCTGCTGGCGCGCCAGCAAAAGGTGTTCAGCGACCTGCGACAGGAGATGGAGCGCGAGAACATCCAGATCCTGACCCGCGATGACCTGACCGGGGATGACCGCGATTTTCTGCGTGATGTGTTCTTCAAACAGGTGTTTCCCGTCCTGTCGCCTTTGGCGATTGACCCCGCGCACCCCTTCCCGTTTTTGCCAAACGAAGGCTTTGCGCTGGCGCTGGAACTGGAACGCAAACAGGACAAACGCCCCCTGCGCGCCCTGTTGCCCGTTCCCCAACAGATCGACCGCTACATCGCTGTGCCCACGATAGGTGGTCACCGGTTCCTGCCCCTTGAAGACCTGTTGATGGATCAGCTGGACGGGCTGTTTCCAGGCTACAGCATCAAAGGGTCCTGCGCCTTTCGCGTGCTGCGCGACAGCGACCTTGAGGTCGAGGACGAGGCCGAAGACCTTGTGCGCGAATTCGAAGTCGCCCTGAAACGCCGCCGCCGGGGGGAGGTCGTGTCCATGCGCGTGTCCGCCGGTGCCCCCGCCGGTCTGCGCAAACTGATCATGGAAGAACTGCACGTCACCGAGGATGAAGTCGTCGATATGAACGGCATTATCGGTATGGCCGATCTGAAGGAACTGGTGCTGGACGACCGGCCCGATCTTCTTTGGCCCGCCTTCGCCCCTCGTGTGCCGGAACGGGTGTCCGACCACGACGGAGACATGTTCGCAGCGATCCGCAAAAAGGACATGCTGCTGCACCATCCCTATGAGACCTTCGATATGGTCGTGCGCTTTTTGCGACAGGCCGCCAACGACCCCAAGGTCGTGGCGATCAAGCAGACGCTTTACCGGACCTCCAAGAAATCCCCCATCGTCGAGGCCCTGTGCGAAGCCGCTGAGGATGGCAAATCCGTCACGGCGCTTGTCGAACTCAAAGCGCGTTTTGACGAGGCTGCGAACATTCGCCAGTCGCGCCGTCTGGAACGGGCGGGTGCCCATGTGGTCTACGGGTTTCTTGACCTCAAGACCCACGCCAAGATCAGCACCGTGGTGCGCCGTGAAGGTAAGGAACTGGTGACCTACACCCACTACGGCACCGGCAACTACCACCCGATCACGGCCAAGATTTACACGGATCTGTCGTTCTTTACCTGCGATGCGGCCCTTGGCCGCGATGCGACCAAGGTGTTCAACTACCTCAGCGGATACGTGCAGCCCGAAAACCTTGAAAACCTGTCGATTTCCCCCCTCACCCTGAAATCCGAATTGATCAAGATGATCGGGGCCGAGGCGACGCATGCCCAAAACGGCAAGCCTGCCGAAATCTGGGCCAAGATGAACAGCCTTGTGGAAGAAGACGTGATCGACGCGCTTTATGCGGCCAGCCAGGCGGGGGTGAAGATCAGCCTGATCGTGCGCGGCATCTGCGGGTTGCGTCCGGGCATCAAGGGCCTGTCTGAAAACATCCGCGTGAAATCCATCGTTGGGCGTTTTCTTGAGCATTCGCGCATTGTGTGTTTCGGCAACGGTAAAGGCCTGCCTAGCAAAAAAGCGCGGGTGTTTTTTTCGTCGGCTGACTGGATGGGCCGGAACCTCAACCGCCGTGTGGAAACCATGGTTGAAGCGACGAACAACACCGTCAAGGCGCAGATCGTCAGCCAGATCATGGCCGCGAACCTTGCTGATGTGGCGCAAAGCTGGACCATGGGGCCCGATGGCGCCTTTACCCGCGCGCAGGTCGAAGACGGCACCTTTGCCTTCAACTGCCACCGGTTCTTCATGGAAAATCCGTCCCTGTCCGGGCGCGGATCGGCAGGCGCGTCCGATGTGCCGCAGCTCACCCACACCGAGGACTGAACCGACACCCGCCGCCGCGCGTTGACAGCGCACAGGCGGCTGGGCATGGTCGCAGACAAGACGCCGGGGGGACCACACATGGACGGCACCAGCACCGAAGACACACCCGACTGGGGCCCCTTTGGCCGCCCGTTGTTCAACGACCCCAAGGCGCGCGCGCTCAGCCGCGTGGGCGTCATCGACGTGGGGTCCAACTCCGTCCGTTTGGTGATTTTCGACGGGGCCGCACGGTCCCCCGCCTATTTTTACAACGAAAAGATCATGGCGGGACTTGGCGCGGGCATGGCCGAAACGGGCCGTCTGAACCCCGAAGGCCGCCTGCGCGCCCTGTCCGCTATTCGCCGTTTTGTGGCCATTGCCGAAGGTCTGGGCATCGGCCCGCTGACCGCCGTGGCCACCGCCGCCGTGCGTGAGGCCGAGGACGGGCCGGATTTCCGCGCCGATGTGCTGCGCGAAACCGGCCTGAAAATCTGGGTGATCGACGGCCAGGAGGAGGCACGTCTGTCCGCCCAAGGCGTGCTGTTGGGCTGGCCCGGCAGCTACGGGTTGGTCTGTGACATCGGCGGATCCTCACTGGAACTGGCCGATCTGGCCGAAGGCCGCGTGGGCCGCCGTGTGACTTCTGCTTTGGGTCCTCTCAAACTGCGGGAGATCAAATCGAAGAAAGCCCGCCACGGCTATATCAAGGAAACGGTCAAAGACCTGTTTCGCCAGATGAACGAAGTCACCGGCCAGCGTCTGTTTCTGGTGGGCGGGTCATGGCGGGCCATCGCGCGGGTCGATATGGAACGGCGCGGCTATCCGATGACCGTGCTGCATGAATACCGCATGACGCCTGCGCGCATCATCAAGACGATGAAATACATCGAAGCATCCGACCTGCAGGAACTGCGCGCACGGTGTGGCATTTCCGACAGTCGCATGTCGCTGGTCCCCTACGCGGTGCGGGTCCTGCGTGAGGTCATTGGCCGGTTCAAACCCAAGGACATCACCATCTCAAGCTACGGCATCCGCGAAGGAATGCTGTACGAACAAATGCCGCAAGAGCTGCGCGAACGCGACCCCCTGATCGAAGCCTGCCGCTTTGCCGAGGCCAAGGACGCCCGCCTGCCGGGCTTTGGCCGCACGCTCTATCATTTCGTTATGCCCTTGTTTGGACGGGCAAATTTTCAACGCAAACGTCTGATCCGCGCGGCGTGCCTCCTCCATGACGTCAGCTGGCGCGCCCATCCCGATTACCGCCACGAGGTCGTTTTTGACAACGCTACACGTGCCAACCTTGGCGGGTTGAAACACTCCGAACGGGTGTTCCTCGGCATTGCACTGCTGCACCGCTATTCCAACAAACGCGAAGGATCGCGGTTTGAAGAACTCTTTAGCCTCATTGATGAGGCCGACCAACAACGCGCCGAAATTCTGGGGCGCGCCATGCGGCTGGGTGCGATGTTGTGGATGAAGGCCGACGAACAGGCGGCCACGTTGAAATATTCCGCCAAAGCAGGCACGCTCGAATTGGTCCTGCAAGAGGCCGCAGCCCCCCTGTTTGGTGAAGTCGCCCAATCGCGGTTTGACGCACTGGCCAGCGCCATCGGCGCGACAGGGTCCGTGCGCGTCAAAGGCAAGCGCCGCCCCAAGACCGAAGACTAAAGGTCGATCGGCGCGTTGTCCGGAGGAATGAATTCGGGCGCATCAGGGCTGCGGCGGATGATGATGTCGCCGTTGGGCAAGATTTCCGGCACCTCATAATAGCGCACGCTGTCCAACTGGCGCATCAATTCCATCAAGGCCGGTCCCATTTCGGTGGCCAACAGCTCCAACGCCGGTTCCAACTCCTGCGCCATTCCGGCGAAGTCGTCAATCGCGGGCTCCATCTCGGACATGAGACCCCGAAACAACAGCTTCGCACCCTCCTCCATCAGGGAAAACCCCTCATCAATATCGCCCTCCTCCTGCGCTGTGACAGGCAATGGAATGGCAAGGCAAAGGCTCAGAACAATGTGTTTCATGAGGCTAATATAGGGGCCCAAGGCCAAAATCCCAAATCAAGGGTCAATCGTCATGACGACCGGAAAATGATCAGAGGCCGTCAACAGCGCCTCCATCAGCGGTTTGTCGGCAAAACACGCGGGATGGTCAAAGGGATGCAGGATCGTCCACTCTGCCCCCATCCGCCGCACATTTTCCGACACCATGATATAATCCAACAGCGCCGACAAATACCGACCATGGGGCGGCAGTTTGAACCGTGCGGTCGCAGGCGCAGCCCCCAGCCTGCGGGACAGGGCCATCTGCGCATGGGGATCAAACAGCTGCGCGCCGGCACCTTCGCCTAAGACAATCTCAACCCCCGACCGGCCAAAAAGCTTTTCAAACTCGTCCAAGCCCGGCCCATCGTTGAAATCACCCATGACGATCATCCGGTCCCCGGCGTCCAGATGCGCCTCAATGCGGCGGCGCAGCCAGATGCATTGGGCCAGTTGTTTGCGCCGGTTGGCGATGGAAATGCGCAAGGCATCGGCATCGCTTTTGGCGCCATGGGGGGCTTTCGATTTGGCGTGAACCCCGATGAGGCGGAATGCAGCACCGTCTTTGTGGGTGACGGCCAGTTCAAGCGGCGGCTTGGACCAACGGATCACCTCCGCCTCCGCATCGGTGTCCAAATCCATCTCAAGCGTGCCATCGAATTGCGGCGCACCAAGGGTCTGCGGATCATGGGTCGCAGTTAGAACGTCCGGATCATAGAGGAACAAAATCTCCTGCTGGGTCTGGTTCACAAAGCCGATCACCGCCTTGCGCGCGCGCAGGCCAAACCGCGCGGCGAACCCTTCCAATGCGGCGGCCCCGTCACGGCGCGCATGGGCGTCGGGGCCTTCGATCACCATGATCCCGTCGGCATCCATCGCGGCAAACACATGGCCAAGGGCGGCGGTCTGCTGGGCGCGTGTCACATCGCGGCGGCCCGACCACCGGTCATCGTCGTACAACCGCCCGTCGTCATCAAAGAGGTTGGAAAACCATTCGACATTGTAGGTCGCGAGTTTCACGCGGCGCGCTCACTGATGTCTTCCCAAGCGCGGTTGATCGCGATCATGCGCTTTTGTGCCAGCTTCACGGCCTCTTCCGGCACACCGCGGGCAATCATCTGGTCAGGATGGGTTTCGCGCACCAACTGCCGCCACGCCTTGCGGATTTCCTCGCGGGACGCATCGGGAGAGACCCCTAAGACGTCATAAGGATCACGGGACGCGTCGGGGACAAATTGCGCCCGCAGACGTTTGAACCGCGCGTCCCCCAACCCCAGAATATCGGCCACCCGTTCCAGAAAAGCATCCTCATTGGGGTGATAGACCCCGTCTGCCAAGGCGATGTGAAACAGCCCTTCCATCAGATCGCACAGCGGAGCCTTGTCATCATCGCTGTACATCGCCTTGATTTTGCGGGCGTAGTCTTCAAACCCCGCCACGTCCTGACGGGCCAGATTGAACAACCGCCCCGCGTTCTTTTCCTCGCCCTCGGGGATCACGAACACTTCACGAAACGCCGCGACTTCGTCCTTGGTGACCTGCCCGTCGGCCTTGGCCATTTTTGCACCCAAAGCGATCACCGCGATGGCAAAGGCAACCGACCGTTCAGGCGGCGTGCGCAGCTTGGCAAAGACATCCGACAGGCTGTCGCCAGCGGCAAGGGACGACAAAGCGTCGGTGATGCGGGTCCAGATCGACATAGGCCAACCTTAGCCAATCCCGCACCGGATGTCAGAGCCGTTTTTGCAGCAAAACCAGATCAAGCCACCGCCCGTCCCTGCGCCCGACTTCGGGCATCCGCGCGACGGGGTCGAACCCCAGCCGTTGGTGAAACGCAATCGCGCGCGGGTTCTCGCCGCTGACGCCCGCCACAAGCACATGGATTTCCGCTGCGCGGGCATGATCCATCGCAGCATTCATCAACGCCTGACCCGCGCCTTGGCCCTGCATCGCAGGGCCCACAAGGACGGTATGTTCCGCCGTATGCACATATCCCGGCCCGCTACGGAACGGCCCATAGGTGACAAAACCCACGACCTGCCCCGCCTGTTCGGCCACCAAGAAACAGCTGCGCGCGGCAATCATGTCTGCGATCTCGTCCACGGTTTTCGGGACAGGGTTGAACGTCATCGGTGTATTCAGGACAGCCGGCGTCCAAAGCGCCTCAATCGCCGATGCGTCGGCAACGGCGGCGGGCCGGATCATCACAGCGTCACCGCCCCTAAGGGCGTTTGCATCATCGCGGACAGGGACACGGTTGCAGCGGGTTCAAACGCCACGCGTGGGTCGGACAATGCAGGCGCCAGTTCAGCCGCAAGGCCCTCTGCCTGCGGATGACGGATCGTCAGACGTTGTAAGGCACAGCCCGACGCGGGCAGGCTTTGGCCCGGCGGCGTGTCTGTGTGCCAACGCAAAACGGTGGGAAACCCTCCGCCCATGGGCAGGCTGCCGTCCTCCGGCGCGCCCATATCCCAACGCAAATCGCCCCGTGCCATAGGCACCGCGCGCATCCCGTGACGCAGCCACGCGTCGAAATCCGCAGGCTCGCAAATCCAGTTCGCCAGCCGGGGCGGGCCAGTGAAACTGTCCAGCCCGAACCAGCGTGGACCGTCGGATGTGGCATCCGGATCAACGGCGATCACTTCAAGATACAACCCGTCCTTGAGACCCAAGAGCCGATTGTGGGTGCCAAACCGCGCATGTTTGCCACCGGGCAAAAAGGTCACGCCCAACTTGTCCTCAGCCCAGGCCACCCCCTCTTCAAGGGTTTCTGCCGCAATCGCCAAGTGATCCAACCGCATGGATTACGTCCGCGTCTCGCGGATCAAACGCAGGATATCACGCGCAGCTTCGGGGATGTTTGTGCCCGGCCCAAAGATGGCCTTCACGCCGGATTTCTTTAGGAAATCATAGTCTTGCTGGGGGATGACCCCGCCGCAGATCACCAGAATATCCTCCGCATCCGCAGCCTTCAACGCCTCGATCAGCTTGGGCGCCAAGGTCTTGTGCCCCGCCGCTTGGGACGAAATGCCGATGACGTGCACGTCGTTGTCCACCGCATCTTGTGCGGCCTCCTCGGGCGTTTGAAAAAGCGGGCCCACGTCCACGTCAAAGCCGATGTCGGCAAAGGCTGTGGCGATGACTTTGGCGCCACGGTCGTGACCGTCCTGCCCCATTTTGACGACCAACATACGCGGACGGCGGCCTTCTTCTTCGGCGAACGCCTCCACATCTTTCTGGATGGCGGCGAAGCCCTCGTCGCCCTCATAGGCGGCACCGTAAACGCCTGCCAATGTCTTCACTTCGGCGCGGTGACGGCCGAAAACCTTTTCCATGGCCATGCTTATTTCTCCCACGGTTGCACGGGTACGGGCGGCCTCGACGGCGGCCTCTAACAGGTTGCCGCCCTCATGTGCGCGGCGTTCCACCTCGGCCAGGGCGGCGTCGCAGGCGGCTTGGTCGCGGCTGGCGCGGATACGTTCAAGCCGCGCCACCTGGGCATCGCGGACAGCCACGTTGTCCACATCCAGAATGTCGATGGGGTCTTCCTTGTCCAACCGGTACTTGTTGACGCCCACGATCACCTCATCACCGCGGTCGATCATCGCCTGCCGTTTCGCCGCCGATTCCTCGATCCGCAGTTTCGGCATGCCGGAGGCCACGGCCTTGGTCATGCCGCCCATCTCCTCGACCTCTTCGATGAGTGTCCACGCGGCCTCCGCCAGATCAGCGGTAAGTTTTTCGACATAGTATGACCCTGCCAGCGGATCGACCACATTGGTCACGCCGGTTTCTTCCTGCAAAATCAACTGGGTGTTGCGGGCAATTCGGGCTGCAAATTCCGTGGGCAGGGCAATCGCCTCATCCAGTGCGTTGGTGTGCAGCGATTGGGTGCCGCCCAAAACAGCGGCCAGTGCTTCGTAGGCGGTGCGCACGACGTTGTTGTAGGGGTCCTGTTCCTGCAAGGACACGCCGGAGGTCTGGCAATGGGTGCGCAACATGCTGGATTTTTCGGATTTTGGTTCGAATTCCGACATGATCCGCGACCACAGCAGACGGGCCGCGCGCAGTTTGGCGGCCTCCATGAAGAAATTCATGCCGATGGCGAAAAAGAACGACAAACGTGGCGCGAAACGGTCCACGTCCATGCCGCGCGCAATGGCCGTGCGCACGTATTCGCGCCCATCGGCCAAGGTAAAGGCCAGTTCCTGCACAAGGTTCGCACCCGCCTCCTGCATGTGGTAGCCCGAGATGGAGATCGAGTTGAATTTCGGCATCTCACCCGCGGTATATTCAATGATGTCAGCCACCAGTCGCATCGACGGCTCCGGCGGATAGACATAGGTGTTGCGCACCATGAATTCCTTGAGGATGTCGTTCTGGATCGTGCCGGACAACACGCTGCGGTCATGGCCCTGTTCTTCACCCGCCACGATAAAGCTGGCAAGGATCGGGATGACCGCGCCGTTCATGGTCATCGACACGCTCACCTTATCCAGCGGAATGCCATCAAAGAGGATTTTCATATCCTCGACGCTGTCGATGGCAACACCGGCCTTGCCCACATCGCCCACCACCCGTTCATGGTCGCTGTCATAGCCCCGGTGCGTTGCCAGATCAAAAGCCACGGACACCCCCTGTTGACCAGCGGCCAACGCCTTGCGGTAAAAGGCGTTTGAGGCTTCAGCGGTGGAGAATCCTGCGTACTGCCGGATGGTCCAGGGACGCCCCGCATACATGGTGGATTTCACGCCACGGGTGAAAGGGGCCTCACCCGGCATGGTCCCCAGATGATCCAGGCCAGCGATGTCATCGGCCCCGTAGACCGGCTGAACATCAATGCCTTCGATTGTGTTCCATGTCAGATCATCCAGAGGACGCCCGCGCAATTCAGCCTGTGCGCGGTCTTTCCAGTCGTTTTTCGATCCCATCCGTCTGTCCTTTCATAAGCGTCAGGGTCGGTGTCCCCACGCGTGTTTCTTCCTGTGCCCTGTCAGGCAGCGTCGCAGGCGTTTTTCGCCCTTCGACATAACGGGCAAGGCCTTCGGCCCCCGCTTTGAGCCACGCCAGATCGCGGCGATACTCTGCCCGCAAAACCGCGCGCTGATCCTCGTCAAACGGCATCCAGCGCCGGTGATCCGACCGCGCCCCCCCGTCGAGCCTGCGTTCTCCGCGCAGATCCAGCAAAGTGTTCAATTCACCCAGATTGGGGCTTTTGTTGTGATGGGTAAAACCTGCCGGCAACGGATCGGCAGCACCGTCGCAGAATGTGTCAAGAATTGCGTCCGGTTGATCGGCAAACCGTTCGAACGGAAAGACAAAAACATCGGCTTGCGGAAAAACTGCCCCGATATCGCGAATGACATCGCGCCAGCGGCGCGGCTGTGTGGTGAGGAAATCCAACTGGTCAACCGTGGGGCGCGCGCCGCCCGTTTGCAAAATATACGCCAGTGCAGACGCCCAGTAATCCTCATAACTGCGCACACCGATCCCGATCCGCAGGCGGTGGCCTTCGAACGCAGGGACAAACCGCAGCAGCCGTTCGGACACCAGCGGATAAAGCGACGTCATTCTGACATTCCGGCGGCTTGACCCGATGAGGTTTTCTTCACTGATCAGAAGCCTGTCCTGCCCCGCACGGCCCAAGCGGGAGATTTCCAACCGGATGCGCCCGACAGATCGCGCGGCGCGGTGTTCATCCTGCAAAGTGATACTTTCCGGGTGGCGGATCATCCCTGCCATCAGGCCATCGCGGGTCCGTTTCGGGGTCCAGCATGTCAGGCCACCCCGGGCCAGCGCCACGCGGTTGCGCCACAAATATCCCTGAAATGTCGATGAAGCGCAGCGATGCGCGCCCAAGTGCAAATTGATATCCATACGCAGGACCCTCCACCAATACCGGGAGATCACATCACACGATTGCCGCGATTCCCTTTTTGGTAAATGCCCGTATAAGCTGACCATAAGGTTAAACGTAAAATTGTACCGGTCGATGGCCTGACGGGCCTTCGCCTTGGGCCCATTCGTTCCTATATCGTGATCAAAGGGGAACAGAATGATCCGAATATGTCTTGCAGCTGCGTGTTTCGCATGCGCCGGTGCTGTAACCGCACAGACAGAAGATACACCCACAGGGCTGGCCGATGTCTGGAACGCCGACAGGTCCGTGCCCATTGCCGCGACCGATGTCGCCCTGTCCGATCTGGAATGGCTGGCGCGGCCCGTTGTCGTTTTTGCCGACAGCCCGAACGACCCTCGGTTTCGCCAGCAACTGGCCCTTCTTGCGGACCGGCCGGATGATCTGGCCGAACGTGATGTCATCATCCTTACCGACACCGATCCCGACGCGGCCAGCGATCTGCGCACGCAATTGCGCCCGCGCGGGTTCATGCTGGTCATCATGGGAAAGGACGGACAAGTCGAACTGCGCAAACCTGCCCCGTGGGACGTGCGCGAAATAACCCGCACTATCGACAAGATGCCCTTGCGGCAGCAGGAGATTGAAGACAACAGAGACAACGGCTGATCCGTCATTGCGCGACCTGATGGCTTGGTGCGGCCATTGTCGCATGAAGCGATGACAGATGCCGGTGATACCGCTGTGTCAGCAACGCGCGTTCATCGGGTGTGAACAGGGGGCTGCGATCCGTGGATGATTTCAGACGGTTCACCCGCTGGCTTGGCACCATGACCTTATCGTGCGGCAAATCAAGAAGACCGGCGCAGATCATCGCTGCGTGATCTTCCAAATCCTCCTGCTGCCAAACATACACTTCCGTATCGGGCCAGACGTCGTAAATGCTTTCGATCACGTCCGGCCAGCCTCGATCATGATCTAGCAGGGCCGTTCGGGCGGCCTGCCGCGATGGGGCTTCGTTTCCCGACTGCGGGATGTAATGGAACGCAGATGACCAGACAGCGCCATAGTCGCGCACGCCAAGGGCCACGCGCGCAGGCACCATCGGCAGGACAGAGGCGTAGGCCCGCAGGCGTGAGGCCACGTCCGGGTAAAAGGCGGACTGCGTCATATTGGTGCGCATGGTCCCCACAAGGTTCTCCTCGGAAATCACCAGATGGCGCACGCCCTGCGCATCCAGCGCGGCGGCATCTTCGGCAAGACGGTCCGAAAGGGTCGCAAGAACTCGTCCGGCGGCGCGCGATGCGGGCGCGCCGGTCGCTGTCACCGAACGGGGCACCGCCTGCCAGCCGCCAATGGACCGCAGGTAACGGGGGTGCCAAACGGCAACTCCGCAGGCGGGATCAGCCTCGACGCTGGCCGTAATCGCCTGCGCCACAAGGGTCGATCCGGTCCGGTGTGCCCCGATATGAACGGTCAGATCCATGGACGCCTATTCAAACTCCATGATGACATCATCCACAGACAGGCTGTCGCCCGCGCCTGCGTTGATCTTGGTGACCGTGGCCTTCTTTTCGGCCCGCAGGATGTTTTCCATCTTCATGGCCTCAACCGTGCACAGCGCTTGACCTTCCTGCACCTCGTCGCCCACTTCGACATCGACCTTCACGATCAGACCGGGCATGGGACACAGCAAAAGCTTGGATGTATCGGGGGGCAGTTTTTCCGGCATCAGCCGGGCCAGTTCCGCCTGACGCGGCGTGCGCACGTGGACCTTCACGTCCGCCCCGCGATAGCGGATGCGGAATCCGCCGGACACTTTGCCGACCTTCATGACCATCGGCGCGCCGTCCACCGTAATCCGCGCCAAGGGCTGGCCGGGCGTCCAATCGCTTTCAACCCGCAGAACAGCATCTCCCACGGCCACATTCGCCCCGTCGCGGTCGGCCTCAATCACCACCGGATGGCTCTCGCCCTGAAGGCTGACAACCCAATCCTTGCCCACATGCCGTTCGTGGTTGCCCATGCGGCCCGTGACCCGCGTACGACGGATTTCAGCGACGCGGTGCATGGCGGCACAAGCAGCCGAAATGCGCGGGATGTCCGCGTCTGCCAGAGACACGCCGTCGAAGCCGTCGGGGAATTCTTCTTCGATAAAGGCGGTGGTCATATTGCCGGACGTGAATTTCTCGTGGTCGTATACAGCCGACAGGAAGGGAATGTTGTGGCCAATCCCCTCCACCTCAAAACTGTCCAAGGCCACGCGCATTTCCTCAATCGCGTCGGCACGGGTTGGCGCCCATGTGCACAGCTTGGCGATCATCGGGTCATAATACATGGAGATTTCGCCCCCGTCATAAACGCCCGTGTCATTGCGCACCGCGTGGGTGCCCGCAGGTGCATCGCCCTGCCACTTGCCTGTGTCCAGCAAGGGCCCCGCTGCGACCTCCGCCGGCGGACGGTAGGTTGTCAAACGACCAATGGACGGCAGAAACCCGCGATAAGGATCCTCGGCATACAGACGACTTTCCATGGCCCAGCCGGTCAAGGTGACATCGTCTTGGGTCATCGCCAGTTTTTCGCCGTAGGCCACGCGGATCATCTGTTCGACCAGATCAACGCCGGTGATCAGTTCGGTCACGGGGTGTTCCACCTGCAAACGTGTGTTCATCTCAAGGAAATAGAAGTTCCGGTCGCCATCGACGATAAATTCCACCGTACCGGCGCTGGAATATCCCACGGCCTTGGCCAAAGCGACCGATTGGTCGCCCATGGCCTTGCGCGTCGCGTCATCCAGAAACGGGCTGGGCGCCTCTTCGATGACTTTCTGGTTGCGGCGCTGGATCGAACATTCCCGTTCGCCCAGATAAATGCCGTTGCCGTGGCTGTCACACAGCACCTGAATTTCGATGTGACGCGGCTGGGTCACGAATTTCTCGATGAACATGCGATCATCGCCAAAGCTGCTGGCCGCCTCGTTCTTGGACGCCTGAAACCCTTCGGCCACCTCATCCTCATTCCACGCGATGCGCATGCCCTTACCGCCGCCCCCGGCGGAGGCTTTGAGCATCACCGGATAGCCGATCTCACCGGAAATCTTGATGGCCTCAGCCGCGTCTTCAATCAGACCCATGTGGCCGGGCACCGTGCTGACACCGGCCTCCTGCGCGATTTTCTTTGACGTGATCTTGTCGCCCATCGCCTCGATCGCGCCTTTGGGCGGGCCGATAAAGGCCACGCCAGCGGCCTCAAGCGCCTCGGCGAATTTCGGGTTTTCCGACAGGAACCCGTAGCCGGGATGCACGGCCTCAGCGCCTGTGGCCTTGATCGCCTCCATGATCTTGTCGATCACGATGTAGGATTGATTGGCAGGCGGCGGGCCAATGTGCACTGCCTCATCCGCCATCTGCACATGCAGGGCATTGCGGTCTGCATCAGAATAGACCGCCACCGTCTTGATCCCCATTTTGCGGGCGGTCTTGATAACGCGACAGGCAATTTCACCGCGGTTGGCAATCAGGATTTTCTTGAACATTCTCTTCCCCTAGAAAGCAAAACCGCCGCGCTGGATGTCCCCAGCACGGCGGTTCAGATAAGTATCGGTTGCGCCGAAGCGCGTGGTGTCAGTTACAAACGCCGGCGTCGTCGCAGAACACGCCAGCAAGGGCGCCTGCGGCAGCAGATGTGCCAATGTCGTTGCCTGTCGCTTCGCCGATAACGGCACCGGCAGCAGCGCCACCCAAAGCGCGTTCAACGTCGTTGTCACAGGCCGCCACAAAGGCAACGGCAGCGAGAGCGGTGGTGAGTTTGAGGATTTTAACCATGGTAAGGTTCCTTTTCGAGAATGCGAAAAGGAAACGCCGGACCCGACGATAGGTTCCGGCGTTTGCAAACTTTTAATACACGGGCCCAGTGGACCCGTCGCGATCTTAGCGGCAGGCTGCGATGACTTCGTCGCACAAGGCCCCCGCCGCACCGCCTGCGATGGCACCGGTGAGAGGATCAACGCCAGTGGCTTCAGCGACAACGGCACCTGCCGCCGCACCCGCGAGGCCGCGTTCAAGATCATTGTCGAGACAGGCCGAAAGCGACGCGATCGCGGCGACGGCCAGAAGAATTCGGAAAGATTGCATAAGATACTGCCCTTGTTTTGATTTGTCTTATGGGCGGCAGAATCGGCTGTTTGCCGCTTTATTTCAAGACTTTTCTGGGCATCCGGACCGCGACGGCGCAATTCAACCGCTCGGGGCATTAACAAGGGTGTCGGTCCGGGCCTGAAAGGTCCGAACCGACGAGGGGAAGGGTAACGGTATTGACAATGTGAACGAAGGATTTTGCTGAAATCCCCAGCCACACCCAGACGGTTGCACACCGCATCCGACCTGTCATCTGCCGTGGCAAACCAACCGCCGAAATCGGCTAATTCCCGCCAGACGCGTGGTGTCATCGGCCAAATTTCGCCCACGTCACTGGCCCCCCGGTGCCCAGTCAGGGCGGAAAATGTCGGGAAAATTGCGGTGGATCAGGTCGATATCAAGCTTCAGGAGGGCATCGTAACTCTCCGGATCAAAAGGGTCTTCTGCGGGTACAACCTCGCGGCCGAACACCCAGTTGAGGCGGCCTGCGTCCAGATTGCCGCGCACGAATTCCTCTTCGCCGAAGTGGGTCATCAGCGCCCACAAGAACCCCTCGTCTGCGCGCCGGTCAGCGGGGCGACGGTCTGCGTATCTTTCGCGGGCATGCAATTTCGGCGGCAGACCCTTCTTTACGGGACGCCGGATCGTGAACTGAAAATCGGTGCTGGGCAGGCGACTTGGAAATCCGCGATGTTTTTCCATCATGCGCCCCGCATTGAAGGGGCAAGGCGCGGGGATGGGACAGGCGCGAACGCCTGTCCCGGCTGTTGATCGTCCGGTGTCTTAGAATTTGCCGGTGAACACGGGTTCAACGGTAACCGGAACCGGGTCAACGACCACGAATTCTTCGACGTCACCTGCGTCGCTGCTGCCGCATGCGGCCGTGATGGCCAGCAATGAAACGGCCACAAAGCTCTTGATGCTCTTGGACATGTTAGTCTCCTGTCTCTGTTTTCCACACGAAGGTCGTCGGACAAACGCCCGATTTCCCTCGCCTTTTGAGGGTCGGTCACTTGGGTGTAACCTTGTGGAAAACTACGCGAAGGTCGGGCTGAAAGATACGACAGGGTTTGCAACGCCCGCTGCTGTGACTCCCCTGCATCAACTCCCCCCTGAGATGAGGTTCGCGCCGCAAGATATTGTGGAGACATTAAAATTCCTCCCAGATGCAGGTGCCGTTTTCAGTACGAAAAATCTCGAAAAACTGCAAAACGTCGGGGTTATCTTCACCAAAGGGGATGTCTGCGGCAGACATGGACAGCACAATTTGCGCAGGCGACAGCCCGTTTTGGGTCAGAACCGGTACAACCTGTTCATCGCACAGGGCCTGAAAATCAGGGAAAACGGTCAGGTAATCATACCTGTCACCGATCTGTGGCGTCAAAAACCGAAACCGCACCAACAACCCGTCCTGTTCCGAGATAAACTCGAGGAATGACAACGGCTGTCCGGATGGGACGGGGATGTCCTGTGCACTGACGGCGCAGGTTGCAATCAGACAAGCAAAGCCGGTGACAACCGCTGTCTTGGCCTCTCTAAAGTGGGATATTGTCATGCTTTTTCCACGGCATCTGTTGCTGTTTTCCCCGCAGTCCCGCGAAGGCACGACACAGCCTTTTGCGGGTATTTCGCGGCATGATGACCTCATCCACAAAGCCGCGTTCTGCCGCCACAAACGGATTGGCGAAACGGTCTTCGTAGTCCTTCGTATGGGCTGCGGTTTTTTCAGGATCATCCAGATCCTTGCGGTGCAAAATCTCTGTCGCGCCCTTGGCGCCCATCACGGCAATTTCGGACGTCGGCCAGGCATAATTAATGTCACCGCGCATGTGCTTGGACGACATCACCACATAGGCTCCGCCATAGGCCTTGCGGGTGATCACCGTCACCTTGGGCACCGTCGCCTCTCCATACGCGAACAACAGTTTCGCCCCGTGCTTGATCACGCCGTTATATTCCTGCGTCGTGCCCGGCAGGAAACCCGGCACGTCCACAAGGCTCAGGATCGGAATTTCGAACGCATCACAAAACCGCACGAAGCGCGCGGCTTTGCGCGCGCTGTCAATATCAAGGACGCCGGCCAGAACCATCGGCTGGTTGGCCACGACCCCCACGGTCTGCCCCTCAAGACGGATAAAGCCGGTCAGGATATTGCCCGCAAAATCCTCCTGAATTTCATAAAAATCGCCCTCGTCCGCGATCTTATGGATCAATTCCTTCATATCGTAGGGCTGATTGGGATTGTCGGGGATCAAAGTATCCAGGCTGCTTTCCACCCGGTCGACGTCGTCAAAAAACGGTCGGACGGGCGGCTTTTGCCGGTTGTTCAGCGGCAGGAAATCAACCAGACGCCGACATTCGGCCAAAGCCTCGACATCGTTTTCAAAAGCGCCATCCGCGACCGAGGATTTGCGCGTATGTGTCGCAGCCCCGCCCAGCTCTTCGGCGGTGACCTGTTCGTTTGTCACCGTCTTGACCACATCCGGACCGGTCACAAACATGTAAGAGCTGTCTTTAACCATAAAGATGAAGTCTGTCATCGCAGGCGAATAGACAGCCCCGCCCGCACAGGGCCCCATGATCAGACTGATCTGCGGAACCACGCCCGAGGCCATGATGTTGCGTTGGAAAACCTCGCCGTAGCCCGCAAGGGAATCCACACCCTCCTGAATCCGCGCACCGCCGCTGTCATTGATCCCGATCACCGGTGCGCCATTTTGCATGGCCATATCCATAATCTTGCAGATTTTGGCCGCATGGGTCGCGGACACTGATCCCCCAAGAACGGTAAAGTCCTGAGAATATACATAAACCTGACGACCGTTGATCGTCCCCCACCCTGTGATGACCCCGTCGCCCGCAGGTTTGGATGCCTCCATCCCGAAGTCGGTACAACGATGGGTCACAAACGTATCAAATTCCTCGAAACTGCCCTCATCGACCAGCAATTCGACCCGTTCCCGCGCTGTCAGCTTGCCCTTACCATGCTGTGCGTCAATGCGCGCCTGCCCGCCGCCCAAACGTGCCGCCGCGCGGCGTTGTTCAAGTTCGTGAAGGATATCGGTCATCATCTTGTCCCCGTCTGGTTTGCATTAAACTAACGGACATGCACCCGTGATCCGAGTCCCAATCGCCTGCCCACCCAGTAAATTTGCAAATAATCGGCCGGAATAAAGCCTCCACCTGCAAACTTGCAAATCAGCCAGAAGGCCTAGAATTAGCGTTGGACGCCCGCGGGCCGCGGACCTACCTTGAGCAAATGACTGACACAAGCCCGGCCCGGGCCCCTTCTCGGTTCCTCGACAGGACAACCCCCCCGCATATCGCCACCCTTATTATGATGGCAGGTGTGGGCGCGCTGTCTTTGAATGTTTTTCTGCCGTCCCTGCCCTCCATGGCAGAGCATTTCGGCGTGGACTACAGCCTGATGCAACTGTCCGTGTCGCTGTATCTGGCCATGACGGCCGTTGTTCAAATTATCATCGGCCCGATCTCCGACAGATACGGACGGCGACCCATCGTGATTGTCTGCGTCGCCCTTTTTGTCCTGATGAGCATCGGCGCCATTTTCGCGCCCACGTTCGGCATTTTTCTGATGTGCCGGTTGCTGCAAACCTCGATCGCCACAGGATTTGCCATGAGCCGCGCCATCGTCCGCGACATGGTCCCGCAAGATCAGGCAGCGTCGATGATTGGCTACGTGACGATGGGCATGTCCATCGTGCCGATGCTGGGGCCGGTGGCCGGTGGTGCACTGGACCAGTGGTTCGGGTGGCAGGCATCGTTCTGGATGTTGGCAGGTGGCGGTATCTTATTGTTGTTTATGGTTATTCTGGATCAGGGAGAGACATTCACCCGCCGCGAGGGGGGCTTTCGTGCACAGGTTCGCGAATACCCTGCGTTGCTGACCTCGCAACGGTTCTGGGGCTATTGTCTGGCGGCCGCCTTTGCGTCGGGGGCCTTTTTTGCCTATCTGGGCGGTGCGCCTTTCGTCGGGTCAGATGTCTTCAATATGTCGCCGGCCGAACTGGGCCTGTACTTCGGCGCGCCGGCGATCGGATATCTTGTGGGGAACGGACTTTCGGGTCGGTATTCGGTCCGCATCGGTGTCAACGCCATGGTCCTCTACGGTGCTGCGATCACTGTGACGGGCATGGTCATGTTGCTGGCCTGCGATCTGATCGGCTGGCAGCATCCGGCGGTTTTCTTTGGTTTCATGATCTTTATCGGACTGGGCAACGGTATCCTTCTGCCCAACGCCAATGCCGGCATGTTGTCTGTCCGCCCCCACCTTGCTGGGTCTGCATCGGGTCTTGGCGGGGCCTTCATGATCGGCGGCGGCGCAGGCCTATCGGCCATTGCCAGCTTTATCCTCGGGCCCGGAACGGGGGCATTGCCTCTGATTGTTTTGATGCTGCTCACCACAATCGCGTCGGTTGCCTGCGCGATCTGGGTGATCGTGCGGTCACGGGCCGTGGCGGGGTAGACGGGCCGGTTTGCAAAGTCTATTCCCAACTTAGCAAGGGAACGGACGATGGCACCTCACAAACTTTATGCAGGCGCAAAATTACGCGAATTGCGCGGTCGCGTCGGCGCAACACAAAAGGCATTTGCCGAAAAGCTTGGTGTCTCGCTGCCCTATCTGAACCAGATGGAAAACAACAACCGGCCCGTGTCCACAACCGTGGTCCTGTCGCTGGCACAGGAGTTCGGGTTCGACGTCACCGAACTTCAATCCGGGGATGAGGCGCGTCTTGTGGGCGACATGCGCGAGGCGCTGGCCGACCCGATTTTCAGCGGCCCGGCCCCCGCCCTGTCCGATTTGCGGCTTGCCGCGTCCAACGCCCCGGCCCTTGCGCGGGCTTTCCTTGAATTGCACACCGCCTATCGCCAGACCCATGAACGTCTGTCGTCTCTGGATGAGGCTCTGGGCCGCGAAGACAGCCGCCTCCAACCCAGCCCGTGGGAAGAAGTGCGCGATTTCTTCCATTACTGCGACAATTACATTGATGCCGTCGACCGGACCGCCGAACGGTTTGCGGCGAAGGCCAACGGGGATATCGAAGGCGCGGCCCGCGCCGCACTGGCGGAGGAAGGTGTCCGGACCGCATTGAGCGACGACAGCACCATCCGCCTCTATGACCCCGATACAAAGACACTGCGGCTGTCACGGACCGCGGCCCCGTCGACCCAGCGGTTCCAGCTGTTACTGCAGGTGGCCCTGATCAGGCAGGATCCCTTGCTTGAAGCGACACTCGACCTCGCGCGGTTTCAATCCCCGCAGGCGCGCAGCATCGCAAAGGTGGGATTGGCGAACTATTTTGCCGGCGCGGCCCTCATGCCATATGTTGAATTTTTGCAAGCCGCCCAGACCTGCCGCCATGATCTGGAACGTCTGGCGGACCGGTTCGGCGCGTCTCTGGAACAGGTGGCCCACAGGTTATCGACTATGCAGCGCCCCGGCGCCAAAGGCATTCCGTTCTTTTTCGTCCGCGTTGATCCCGCAGGCACCATTACCAAACGCCATTCCGCCACAACCCTTCAATTTGCCCGATTTGGCGGGGCCTGCCCGCTTTGGAACGTGCACGGCGCGTTTGAAACGCCGGGTCGCTGGCTGCGCCAGTTGGCCGAAACCCCTGACGGTATCCGGTACTTCTGCCTTGCGCGCGATGTCAGCAAGCCAGGCGGCGCATGGGGCATTCCGACCCGCCGCTATGCCATCGGTCTGGGATGCGAAATCAAACATGCGCGGGCGCTGGTTTACGCAGACCACTTGTCTTTTGACGATGTCGCGGCGTTCGAACCTATCGGCATCTCGTGCCGGATATGCGAACGGCAAAGCTGCCCGCACAGGTCTGTCCCGCCATTGGAACGCCAACTTCGCGTGGACCCGAACGAACGCGGTATGCTACCCTATCAACTGGATTGATCGGGGGGCGAAGACATGGAACTTGACGGAACACGCATTATTGCGGCAGATCGCGCAACAGTCTGGGATCACTTAAATAATCCTGACACGCTGAGGGTCTGCATCCCCGGATGCGAGACCTTGACAGGATCCGCCGACGACGGGTTCGAGGCCGTCGTGAAACAAAAGGTCGGCCCCGTAAAGGCCACCTTCAAGGGGGCAGTGACGCTTGAAGACGTGACCCCGCCGGACAGCTACCGTCTGGTCGGCGAAGGCAAAGGCGGCGTTGCGGGTTTCGCCAAAGGGGCTGCGAATGTCTCCCTTGCCGACGTCGATGGCGGGACCGAATTGACCTATCACGTTGACGCCAAGGTCGGTGGGAAACTTGCCCAGCTTGGCAACCGGATTGTTGGCGGGTTTGCCAAGAAGATGGCCGATCAGTTTTTCGAGAATTTTCAGTCGGTGGTCGAAACCGGAAAGGCCTAGTTTCGCGCTGCGCGCCACCCTGCGGCCCGCGCCTCGGCTTCTGAACAAAACCAGCGTTCTCCGCGCGCTTCGTTGATGCGCGTCGCGGCATAATCGCGGTTGTGGGGCATATGATAGATCATACCTGACGCGGAGATGTTGCCCTTGATGATGCAACGCCCCGATGTGGTCTGACCACGCTGTTCCGCGCGAAATGCCGAAGGGGATTGCATGGTCCCTGACCAGATCCCCACACCACGCACCTGCGCGCCTTTTTCGGTCAGATCATAATCCATCGAATACCTGCGGTAGGCTTCGGCCCACCCCTCCGCGACGATATCATCGGCAATATCACGTTGGTCGACATAGCATTTTGCAACATTTCGTCCGTATTGATCCACGTCAACCACGTTACAAATTGCACGTTCTCCATCATAGCGCAGGCTTACACGTTCGCTGACGAATGCCCCGCAGGGCCACGTACGTCCTTGGCGATCTTCACAGGTCTGGTCCTGTTCGGGCGCATCAATGCCGTGCAACCTGACTGTCGCCGAGCCCACATGGATCGTATCGCCATCGACGACACTGATTGTCCCCCTTAAATCTGCAACAGCAGGAGAGGCAAGCAAAAGCAAAAGAGAACAAAACCGGATCATTCCCTTAATTAAGTGTTAATGTCCTCTCCGGACAAGGGGGAACTGAACAAATGCTTAACGCTGCTGTGTCCGCCATTCGGGATGTATCCAGGGGGCGTCGTTACTGGGCGGCAGTGGGGTCTTGCCCAACACGTGATCGGCCATCTTCTCACCCACCAGAATGGACGGTGCGTTCAGGTTTCCGTTTGTAATTCTCGGAAAGATCGAGCTGTCCGCGACCCGAAGTCCCTCGACACCAATGACCCGCCCCTCGGCATCGACAACCGCCATCGGGTCATCGGCCCGCCCCATTTTGCACGTCCCGCATGGATGATAGGCGCTTTCGACATGCTGGCGTATCACATCGTCCAACTCATCATCGCTTTGGGCCTGCGGTCCTGGGATCAGTTCCTCATCGCGGTAGGGGGCGAAAGCGTCCTGCGCAAACACCTCCCGCGTGAGCCGTATGCATTTGCGGAAATCAATCCAGTCACTTTCCTGAGACATGTAGTTGAAGAAAATGCGCGGATCGGCCTTTGGATCGGCGGAGGTCAACGTAATTTCACCGCGGGATTCGGACCGCATCGGCCCGACATGGGCCTGAAACCCCTCCGCTGCGCCAACACCGTCATATCGCACCGCAAGGGGCAGAAAATGGTATTGAATGTCCGGATATTCGATGCCGGCACGCGACCGGATAAATCCGCAAGCTTCAAACTGGTTCGACGCGCCTACCCCCGACTTGGCAAAAAGCCATTGGGCACCGACCCAGGCTTTTCCCAATAAAGACCAGTATTTATAAAGGGAATGTCGTCCCTTGCCAGCCATTTGGACATACAGTTCAAGATGATCCTGAAGGTTCTGCCCAACGCCCGGCCTGTCCGCAACCACATCAATGCCGTGCCCGGCCAGATGGGCAGCAGGCCCGATCCCCGACAACATCAGCAACTTGGGCGAATTGATTGCCGAGGCGGCCAGGATCACTTCGGCCCGCGCCTCGATGATGCGCCCGTCCGTCAGTTCAACGCCGGTCGCGCGACCGTCCGACAGGATGACGCGCGCTGCCAGACCTTTCACAATCTCGCACCGGCCTGTGGCCTGGGCGGGGCGCAGATAGGCAGACGCCGCCGACCAGCGTTTGCCTTTCCAGATTGTGGCGTCGAAGGGGCCAAACCCCTCTTGTTGCTGACCGTTGTAATCGCTTGTCAATTCGTATCCGGCCTGCCCGCCGGCCTTGATCCATGCCTGCGTCAGGGGATTTTGACCGGGGCCGCGTGTCACATGCAAAGGCCCGCCTTTGCCGCGCCAGTCCGGATCTCCGCCACGGCCACCGTCATGCCAGTCTTCAAGCCGTTTGTAGTAGGGCAAGACATCCGCATACGCCCAGCCGTCCGCGCCCGTTTCCGCCCAATGATCGAAATCCCGCGCATGTCCGCGCACGTAAATCATGCCGTTGATGGACGATGATCCGCCAATGACCTTTCCGCGCGGACACGCCAGCCTGCGCCCCCCAAGATGCGGTTCCGGTTCGGTCCGATACCCCCAATCGTAGAGGGACATGTTCATCGGATAGGACAGCGCGCCGGGCATGTTGATGAGGGGTCCCACATCGGTGCCACCGGTTTCGATCACCAGAACGGACCGCCCCGCTTCGGCCAGCCGGAACGCCATAGCGCATCCCGCACTTCCGGCCCCTACAATCACGTAATCGGCTTGCATCAGAACGGGGCTTCAACGGGGGTCATGGCCACGTAGACCGATTTCATCTCGCTGTAGTGATCTACCGCGTTTTTCGAATTTTCACGCCCCACACCGGACAGTTTCGACCCGCCGAAGGGCGCTTCGACGGGGGCCAGATTGTACGTATTGATGTAGCAGGTTCCGGCCTCGAACCCAGCGGCCATCCGGTGTGCCCGGCCGATGTCATTGGTAAACACGCCAGCGGCCAGACCGAATTCCGTATCATTGGCCCGCGCCAGCACTTCGGCCTCGTCCTCGAAATCGAGAACCGACAACACGGGACCGAAAATCTCTTCTCGGGCGATGGTCATGTCGTCGGTAACGTCTGCAAATACAGTGGGTTGCAGGAAGTAACCGGACATATCCTCACGTTGCCCCCCACACACAAGGCGGGCACCTTCGTCGATCCCCTTGGCAATAAACCCCTGCACGATCTCAAGCTGCCGGGCGTTCACCAAGGGTCCGAAATTCACGGTCTCATCCAAAGGATCGCCCATTTTAACATCTGCCAGACGTTCACTTAGCCGTTTCAGAAAGGCCTCTTTGATGCCTTTCTGGACAAACACACGCGTCCCGTTGGAACACACCTGCCCCGAGCTGTAAAAGTTGCCCAGAATGGCGCCGCCAACGGCGTCTTCAAGCGTGGCATCATCAAAGATCACCATGGGCGATTTGCCCCCAAGTTCCATGGTGACATGGCGGATGCCCTCGGCCGCAGCGGCATAAACCTTGCGACCGGTGGGCACCGACCCGGTCAATGACACCTTGGCCACTCTCGGGTCGGTGATCAGGGCGTGGCCCACTTCGCCCATGCCTTGCACCACATTGTAAATTCCTGCAGGCGCGCCTGCTTCGTGCAGAATTTCGGCGACTTTCAACGCACAAAGCGGCGTCGTCTCGGACGGTTTGAACACCATCGCGTTGCCACAGGCCAGCGCGGGCGCGCCCTTCCATGCGGCAATCTGGGTGGGGTAGTTCCATGCGCCGATGCCCACGCATACGCCCAACGCCT
The DNA here is from genome assembly GCF_020627745.1 of Pseudooctadecabacter sp. GTDB lineage: Bacteria > Pseudomonadota > Alphaproteobacteria > Rhodobacterales > Rhodobacteraceae > Octadecabacter. The sequence goes on along the minus strand of NZ_JAHDGE010000018.1, from coordinate 23,434 downwards.
CACGCCGGGTGTAGACGAAATCCTCGCCCAACTGCACGTGTTCGCCGGTCAGACTGCCCGCTATTCCGCCAAAGTATTCAAGGGCATCGGCGGCAGACGTGGCGTCTGCAACCAGCGTTTCCTGAAGCGGTTTTCCCGTGTCGTTGGTTTCCAACACGCTGAGGTCGTAATTCCGTTCGCGGATCAGATCTGCCGCACGGCGCAACACCCGGCCACGCTCGGTGCCGGTCATGGCGGCCCAAGCCACCTGTGCCCTTTTGGCCGCCGCCAGCGCCTGTTCAATCACCGCAGGTGTCGCCGCGTAGACCCGCGCGATTTCCTGTTCGGACACGGGGCAGATCACAGGGATCGGGGTGCCGGCAGTATCCTCGACGTAGGCGCCGTCGATAAAGTGGCTGGCGGTCGGTTGAATGTCGTAACCCATCTTATTCTCCCCTCGGAAAGCGTTGATTTTCCTCAAGAACATTGAGGTCCATGTGATTGCGCATATAGCGTTCAGAGGCCATCTGAAGCGGCTGGAAATCCCACGGGAAATAGTCGCCGTTGCGCAAGGCCTCATATACGACCCAGCGCCGCGCCTGACTTTCGCGCACCTGCGCGTCAAAAGCGGCCAGATCCCACCGGTCCTCCGATTTCGCCCGTAATTGCGCCAGCGTCCCTTGATGTTTCTCAACATTCGCAAGGTTGTTCAACTCGTTCGGGTCGGCCTCGATATCAAATAACTGATCTGGATCGAGCAGACAGCGCGTGTATTTCCATTTGCCATAGCGCAAACAGACAAGCGGTGAAAACGACCCCTCGGCTGCGTATTCCATCGCAACAGGTGCCGTGCGTTCGACACCATTGGCCAAGGGCACCAAGGACATGCCTTCGGTCCACGGCATCACCTCGTCCATGGACACACCCGCCAGATCACACAGCGTCGGCGTGACATCAATATTGCTGACCGGCGTTTCGACAAGGCCAACCGGCATCGCGGGTGCGCAGATCATCACCGGCACACGGGCCGATCCTTCGAAGAACGACATCTTGAACCACAACCCGCGGTCCCCCAACATGTCCCCGTGGTCAGACACAAAGAGAATGATCGCCTCCTGCCGCGTGTCCTCAAGGGTTTGCAAAATCTCCCCGACCTTGTCGTCAAGATAGGAAATATTCGCAAAATACGCCTGCCGCGCGCGTTTGATCTGGTCTTCGGTGATGTCGAAATTCTCGTGGTCGTTGGCGTCGAGAATACGTTTCGAATGGGGGTCCTGTTCCTGATACGCAATGGGCCCGACATCGGGCAGCAAGTGGTCGCAATCGTTGTACAAATCCCAGTATTTCTTGCGCGCCACATAGGGGTCGTGGGGGTGGGTAAACGACACCGTCAGGCACCACGGCCGCGCATCATGCCCGCGGCTCAGATCATACAATTTCCGCGTCGCGTGATAGGCAACCTCGTCATCATATTCCATCTGATTGGTGATTTCGGCCACACCGGCGCCCGTGACGGACCCCATATTGTGATACCACCAGTCGATCCTCTCGCCAGGTTTGCGGTAATCCGGTGTCCAGCCGAAATCGGGCGGATAAATGTCGGTGGTCAGCCTCTCTTCAAAGCCGTGCAACTGGTCGGGCCCTACAAAATGCATCTTGCCGGACAAACAGGTCTGATACCCCGCACGCCGCAGATGGTGGGCGTAGGTGGGGATGGAGGACGCAAATTCCGCAGCGTTATCATAGACCTGCGTGCGACTTGGCAGCTGGCCGGACATAAACGATGCCCGCCCCGGCGCGCACAACGGCGAGGCGGTATAGCTGTTTTTGAACCGTGTCGACCGTGCCGCCAGCTTTTTGAGGTTCGGCGCATGAAGCCACTCCGCCGGTCCGTCGGGAAACAGTGTGCCGTTCAACTGATCGACCATCAGGATCAGGATGTTGGGTTTGGTCATGTGTCGGCTCCGGTCAGTTGGTCAAGGGCACGCAGGGCGATGGCATGGGCGGTGGGCGCATCGGTTTCCCCCGCCAGTGCGGCCCGAAGGTAAAGCCCGTCAATCAGCGCGCTCAACGTCTCCGCATCGGCCAGCGGATCGGCGGACAGGGGTCGCAACGCAAAGGCCAGGTTGGACCTCAGCCGATCTTGGTAAATTCGTAAAAGCCGGTGCATATCGGGCTGTGTCGTCGCCTGCGCATAGAGCGTCATCCATGCACTGACGGTCGCCGGATCAAAACACGACGGCGCAAAACAGGCCGCGATCAACGCCTCGGCGCGGGCGCGGGGGGTGCGCGCAGCTTTCAGTTCCGACACCACCTCCTCCCCGAAATCGCGCAGGATCTGGCGCATGGCGGCCAGAAAAATCTGGTCCTTGCCGCCGAAATAGTGATGGGCAAGGGCCGATGACATGCCCGCCTGTTTGGCGATCTGGCTGACCGTCACATCCAGCGACCCCTGCGCACCGATAACGTCGATCGTCGCTTTAACTAAAGCGGCGCGCCGGATAGGCTCCATTCCAAGCTTTGGCATCATGTCCTCAAAACTGTTGCCAAGTTTTGATAAGTTGTTCTTTATTGACTCGTCAATCAACAAAAACACCAACCGGGAGACCGACCATGAAAAATACTCTTTCAATCCTCGCAATCTGTGCGGCAGGTGCCGCCGCCGCTGACGGCCACGCCGAATGTGGCACTGTGACCTTTTCCGATGTGGGCTGGACCGATATCACAGCCACCACCGCAGCCACGACGGTTGTTCTTGAGGCGCTAGGCTACGAAACGGACGTCAAAGTTCTTTCCGTTCCAGTGACTTACACGTCGCTGGCCGAAGGCGACGTTGATGTGTTCCTGGGCAACTGGATGCCCACCATGGAAGGCGACATCGCATCCTACCGTGACGCAGGCACCGTCGACACCGTGCGGGCCAACCTTGAGGGCGCGAAATATACACTCGCCACGAACGCCGCCGGCGCGGCCCTTGGCATCACCACATTTGACGATATCGCTGCCAACGCCGACGCGCTCGAGGGCAAAATCTACGGGATCGAGGCCGGCAACGACGGCAACCGCCTGATCATGGACATGATCGCGGACGGCGCGTTCGGCCTGTCTGACGACGCCATCGAAGTGGTCGAATCCTCGGAAGCCGGCATGTTGGCGCAAGTGGGCCGCGCATCCGAACGCGACGAACCGGTTGTGTTCCTCGGCTGGGAACCCCACCCCATGAACGCCAACTACGACATGACCTACCTTGAGGGTGGCGACGACTGGTTCGGCCCCAACCTGGGCGGGGCCACCGTGTTCACCAACACCACCGCAGGCTACGTCGACAGCTGCCCCAACGTGGGCAAACTGCTGCAAAACCTCGCGTTTTCCCTCGAGATGGAGAACGAAATCATGGGTGCGATCCTCAACGACGGGACCGACCCTGATGAGGCCGCGACGGCATGGATGGCCGACAACACCGACTTTGTGATGGGCTGGCTTGACGGCGTGACAACCATCGACGGCGGAGATGCCGGTGAGGCTGTCAAAGCCGCATTGGGCATGTAAGCCATTGAAAGATTGGGCTGCCCCCGCGCGGGCAGCCCATTTTATATGACCGCTCTACTCTCCCCCGATCCCGACTTCTGGGCCGTATTGGTGCCGGAACTGTCCGTGCGTGACATTACAGCCTCGCGCGCATTCTACGTAGATGTGTTGGGGTTTGCGGTCAAATTCGAACGGCCCGAGGACAATTTCATCTACCTTGAAATGGGACAGGCACAAATCATGCTTGAGCAAATTGATGACACGCCCGGTGGCACGTGGAAAACCGCGCCACTTGACCCGCCTTTGGGGCGCGGCGTGAATTTCCAGATCGAGGTACAGGACGCGACAACCCTTTGTGACCGCGTGGTGGCCGCCGGTCACGCTCTGTTTCGTCCCCTCGCGACCGCATGGTATCGCGACGGCGACATCGAAAACGGGCAGACGGAATTTCTGGTGCAGGATCCCGATGGGTACCTTCTGCGCTTTATGCAACATCTGGGCACCCGGCCCGTACAAGGACACCCGTGATGAACTGGTTAACCGACAACAAAATCCCCGTCGGGGACGTGGCCGAAACGATATTCGAGGGGCTTGAACGCAATGGCCGCGTCATCTTTGACGCCATCGCCGAGGGGCTTGAGGCGATGATCGACGCTTTCCTCTGGTTGATGCAAACGCCCCATCCGTTCATTGTGATCGCCTTTTTCGTGGGCCTGACGTGGCTGTTGCAACGCAGCTGGAAAACCTGCGCGATGATTGCGCTGGGGTTTTTGTTCATCTTGAATCAGGACTACTGGGAAGAAACCACCGAAAGCCTGACCCTTGTTTTGTCGGCCTGCGTTGTTTGTATGGGTGTGGGCGTGCCCATCGGCATCGCCGCCGCCCACCGTCCGCGACTTTATGCATGGATGCGCCCTGTTTTGGACCTGATGCAGACCTTACCGACCTTTGTTTACTTGATCCCCGCGATTGTCTTTTTCGGCATCGGGATGGTGCCAGGCCTGATTGCGACTGTGATTTTCGTGCTGCCCGCGCCGATCCGTCTGACGCATCTGGGCGTGTCCTCGACCCCGACCGCGCTTTTGGAGGCCGCCGATGCCTTCGGTGCCACCGGTCGGCAGAAGTTGTGGAAGGTGGAACTGCCCTCCGCCCTGCCCCAGATCATGGCTGGGTTGAACCAGACCATCATGTTGTCGCTGTCTATGGTCGTCATCGCGGCCCTTGTGGGGGCTGACGGGCTGGGTGTGCCCGTCGTTCGCGCGCTGAACACGGTGGACACGGCCAAAGGGTTTGAATCCGGGCTGATCATCGTGGTGGTTGCCATCATGCTTGACCGGATGCTGCGCGTGGGAGATCGCAAATGAAGGCCGTAGAATTTGACAACGTCTCGATCGTGTTCGGCAACAAACCCGAAAGCGCGCTGAAATTTATGGATTACGGCAAAGACCGCCCTGAGGTGCAGGCGCGATCCGGTCAGGTTCTGGGCGTGCATAATTGTTCGCTGGACGTGGAACACGGCGAAATCCTCGTGTTGATGGGCCTGTCCGGGTCCGGCAAATCCACATTGCTGCGTGCGGTCAACGGGTTGAACCCCGTGGTGCGCGGAGAGGTGCGGGTGCACAACGGCGACTGGACCTGCGCCGTGGGGTCCGCGCCTGAGGGCGAGTTGCGCAAGCTGCGCCGGTCGGTGGTGTCCATGGTGTTCCAGCAATTCGGCCTGCTGCCGTGGCGCACCGTGCGCGACAATGTTGGGCTGGGGCTGGAACTGGACGGTATGGACAAGGCCGCGCGGCGAAAGAAGGTCGACGAACAGCTTAAGCTGGTGGGCCTGTTCGACCGCGCCACCGCACTGGTGGGGGAGCTGTCGGGCGGCATGCAACAGCGCGTGGGCCTGGCCCGTGCCTTTGTCACCGATGCGCCGATCCTGCTGATGGATGAACCGTTCTCAGCGCTTGATCCGCTGATCCGCGCGCGGCTTCAGGACGAATTGCTGGACCTGCAAAAGCGTCTCAACCGCACGATCATTTTTGTCAGCCACGATCTGGACGAGGCGTTCAAGATCGGCAATCGCATCGCCATCATGGAGGGTGGGCGCATCGTCCAATGCGGCACCCCGCGTGAGATTTTCAGCAACCCCGCCAATAGCTATGTGGCTGATTTCGTGGCCAATATGAACCCGCTGGGCGTGCTGCGGGCCCGTGACGTCATGGGGCCTGCACCCGACAATGCACCACGGGGCTGGATGTCCCGACTGACCGGTGCCGAGGACACGCCCCTGCCACAGATCGACGCGGAACTGCCCGTGGCTAAGGTCATCGACGCCCTCGCCGCTTCGCCCGTTCTTGTGGTGATGGAAAACGGCGAGGCCATTGGCCAGATCACCCAAAGGTCGGTCCTGGCAAAGGTCAGCCCGCCGCAGGCCTAGGCCAGTGCGGCACGGGCGGCCACGTTTTTGGCCGCCTGTTCCAGATCATGCACCAAGGTGCCCGCCATGGACCGCATGGCCATCACCTCATAGGTCTGCGCGCCCACGCGGGTCACGCTGACGGTCATATGGGCCACCAAGGTCCGCGCCGTGTGGCCGCGTTTGAACTGGCTGTCGCGCAGATCAATGGGCGTCAGCCGCGCCAGAACCGCCGCCGCATCCGCGCCGTCGATCCGCACGATGGCCCATGCGTCGGACTGATCCACGACAGCCGCTTGCGGCAAATCGGGGCAATCCGCCCCCATCAACACCGCCTGCCCCATGCCGCACCAGACGATGCGCGGCCGCTTGCCTTGCGTCTGGCCCAACGTCCGGTTCGGCGCGGGAAAGCCCACGCCCACCGCCGCCTTCAAGGCATCCGATGTGGCCTTTTGCGCCCCATCATATGGCGCGATGAGGGTCACCGGCCCCGCGTCCACTTCGGTCACTGTCACCGATCCAATGGCCAGCGGCAAAAGTCCGGCACAGGGTGTCGTTGCAATTAATCTAGCCACGGGTGCGTTCCCCCTCTGGGTCGAATTGAACAGGGTGGCAGACCTCAACTAACGTGCGCACCCCCCGCACGTGATCCACCGCCACGATGTGTTCGCCCATGCGGTTCGGCCCGTCTGCGACAAATCCCAACCCGATGTGGCTGCCCAAGGTGGGCGACCAGCACACGGACGACACATAGCCCTGATCGTTGGCCGACACAGGGTCTGCCCCCTCCACAAACAAATGCGCCCCTGCGGTGATTTTGTCTTTTGGATCAACAGCTTTCAGACCGACCAGCTGCGGGCGTTCAGCCTCCAACAACCCCGGCCTGCGGGACGCGGCATTGCCGACACAATCCTTTTTCTGGCTGACCATCCGATCAAATCCGATGTCGAATGCGGTCACCCGCCCGTGAATTTCCGCATGGGTGATAAAGCCCTTTTCGATGCGCAAGACGTTCAGCGCCTCCATCCCGTAGGCCCCGCCGCCCAGCGCCTCGGCCTGTGCGGTGAGCAGCCGGAAGAGCGACGCGCCGTAGCGCGACGGGACTGCCAGTTCATAGGCATGTTCGCCGGAGAATGAGATGCGGAACAGCCGCCCCTTGACCCCGCCAATGGACACCGGACCGCAAGACATGAAAGGCCAGGCGTCGCCATCAACCGCATCGTCCAACACGGAATTGAGCAACTCCCGCGCCTGTGGCCCCGCCACGGCAAATTGCGCCCATTGTTCGGTGACGCTGGCAAAGCGCACGTCCAGATCGGGCCGCAACGCTTGGCTCACCCAATCCAGATGGGTCATGACCTGCCCCGCTGCGGCCGTGGTCGTGGTCATGACGTAGTGATCCGCCCCCAGCCGTGCGGTCGTGCCGTCATCCATGACGTGCCCGTCTTCGCGCAACATCAATCCGTACCGGACGCGGTTTTCCTTCAACGTCGAAAACGTGTTGCAATAAACGAAATCCAGAAACGCCGCCGCATCCGGCCCCTGAATGTCGATCTTGCCCAGCGTGCTGACATCACAAACGCCCACGGCGTTGCGGACATAGCCGACCTCGCGATTGCAACTCTCAAGCCACGTGGCCTCACCTGGGTGCGGGAAGTAACTGGGCCTGTACCACAACCCCGCCTCAATCATCGGCGCGCCGCGTGCGACGCTGGCGTGGTGCGATGTGGTCAGCCGTTTGGGCGCAAACCCGTGGCCCTGCGACCCCGCCCCCATGGCCGCGATGGACACAGGCACATAAGGCGGGCGGAACGTTGTCGTCCCCGTTTCAGGAATACCGCGCCCCGTGGCATCGGCCAGCACCGCCAGCGCCACCACATTCGACGATTTGCCCTGATCCGTCGCCATGCCTTGGGTCGTGTAACGTTTCATATGTTCGACCGAGCGGAAGTTTTCCTGCGCGGACAGTTTGATGTCCTTCACATGCACATCGTTCTGAAAATCAATCCACTTGCGGCCCTTGCCGTCCACCTGCCAAAGGGGTTCGATCCGGTAGGGGTCATCCTCCGCACTGGGCACATCGGCCACGGGCGACAGGCCCAGTTCGGTCGCCACGGCACAGGCCGCCTGCGCGCCCGATTGTAAACAGGCCGCCGTGGACATCTGGCCATTGGCCGCCCCCGCCACGACCATACCGGGGATCGCGCCCTCAACGGGGACGAATGACTGGATCGCATCGTCCCACTGGGGCCGCCCGTTCATGTGGCACGTCAGATGCACCGTCGGGTTCCAGCCGCCGGACATGGCCAGACAATCGGTGCGCAGCTCGCGCGTGCCGCCCGCATGGGTGATCGTGATGCTGTCCAGCGCGTGCCGTCCTTTGGTGCCGATCACCGCGCCGCTGGTATAGAGCGGATAGTCGCCCAGCGCCGCCACATCGGCGCGGCTGTCGATGACACCGGCCACTTTGACGCCCGCGTCCATCAGATCGACCGCCGTGCGGTGGGCGTCGTCATTGTTGGCAAAGATCGTGACAGCCTTGCCCGGTGCAACACCCCACCGGTTAAGATAGGCGCGCACAGCGCTGGCCATCATGATGCCGGGGCGGTCGTTGTTGGGAAATGCAATGGGCCGTTCCAAGGCACCGGCGCACAGGATGCTGCGTTTGGCGGTGATGCGCCAGAAACATTCACGCGGGGCATCTGATCGCGGCACGTGGCGGCTGACCTCTTCCAGCGCGCCAAAGGTGCCTTGGTCGTAGGCCCCCGTGACGGTCGTGCGCGGCATCAGGCGCACGTTGGGCATCGCTGCCAGTTCGGCCACAGCGTCGGCGGCCCAATCAGCCCCGGCCTGTCCGTCCACATCAAAAGTCTCGGCCAGTAGGCGGCCACCCATCACGGCATCCTCATCGGCCACAATCACATCGGCACCCGCGCGCCCGGCGGTCAGTGCCGCCATCAAACCGGCAGGCCCCGCGCCGATGACCAGCACGTCACAATGTGCAAAGGCCTTTTCGTAGGTGTCGCTGTTGGCCTCACCCGACAACGCGCCCAGACCCGCCGCGCGGCGAATGATCGGCTCATACAGTTTTTCCCAGAACGCCTTGGGCCACATGAAGGTCTTGTAATAAAAACCAGCACTTAGGAACGGTGCGGCCAGATCATTGACCGCCATCGCATCGCGCTTCAACGATGGCCAAGCGTTTTGCGACCGCGCCTCCAGCCCGTTGAACAGCTGCACCGTTGTGGCGCGGACATTGGGCTCCTGCGACGGTCCGGTCCCGATCGTCACCAGCGCGTTGGGTTCCTCCGATCCGGCGGTCACGATGCCACGGGGGCGGTGATATTTGAACGACCGCCCGACAAGTTTCACCCCATTGGCCAACAATGCAGACGCCAGCGTATCGCCTTCAACGCCCCGATACTGCACCCCGTCAAAGGTAAAGGTCAGCGGCGTGCCGGTTGGTTTGATCACCCTCATCGCTTCGCCCCAACAAGTTTCGCGCCGCTCACCGCATGGGTCACCGTATCGCGCGTCACCACGATCCACGCGCCGCAGCCCGCCGCATGGTGCCACAGATCGCGGGTTTCACCGGCGGGGTTGTCGCGGTTGTGCAGGTAGTCGTCCCATGCCGCCCCGCCCGCATCCCGCGCGGGTCGGTCCAGCGCCACGGCGTCGCCTTGATAGTAGAATTCGCGGCGGTCCCGTTCACCGCAAATGGGGCATGGCAGGCGCATGATCTATCCTAATGCAAATTGTGCTGAGAGCCTGTGCCCTCTTCGTCCATCAGCCCCGCACCGGTGCGGAACCGGTCAAGGCGGTAGCGCGCAGCGGGTGCGTGGTGCTGGCCGGTGGCAATCAGATGGGCGTAGCTGAACCCGGACCCCGGCACGGCCTTGAATCCGCCGTAACACCAGCCACAGTTAAGGAACAAACCCTCCGTATCCGTCTTGTCGATGATGGGGGATCCGTCGGGCGACATGTCCATGATCCCGCCCCAAGACCGCAGCACCTTGGCCTTGCCGATGGACGGCATCAAGGTCATCGCGGCGTCCATGACATGTTCCTTCATGGGCAGGTTCCCACGCGCCGCATAGGAGGCGTAAAAATCCAGATCGCCGCCAAAGACCAAACCGCCCTTGTCGGACTGGCTGATATAAAAGTGCCCCATCCCGAAGGAGATAACGCCGGGCATGATCGGCTTCAGCCCTTCGGACACAAAAGCCTGCAACACGTGGCTTTCGATGGGCAGGCGCATCCCCGCCATGGCCGCCACTTGCGAGGACCGACCGGCCACAACAATCGCCACCTTCTTGGCGCGGATCGCCCCGCGCGTTGTCTGCACCCCGCGCACGACACCGCCCTCGATATCAATGCCGGTGACTTCGCAGTTCTGGATCAGATCGACGCCGCGTGTGTCCGCCCCGCGCGCGTAGCCCCACGCGACCGCATCGTGGCGTGCCGTGCCGCCACGCCTGTGCATCAAGCCGCCGTAGATCGGGAAACGCACGTTGTCGAAATCAATCATCGGGGCCTCGGCACGGACCTGTTCGGGGGTCAGCAGTTCGGCATCATCGCCTTGGTTGACCATTGAATTGCCGCGCCGTGCAAAGTAATCGCGCTGGCCGTCTGAATGGCACAACATCATCACGCCACGCTGGGACATCATGGTGTTGTAGTTCAGATCCTGTTCCATTCCTTCCCACAGTTTCAACGAATGGGAATAGAATTCCGAATTGCCGGGCAACATGTAATTGGCGCGCACGATGGTGGTGTTGCGCCCCACGTTGCCGCCCCCGATATAGCCCTTTTCCAGCACGGCCACATTGGTGATCCCGTGTTCCTTGGCCAGATAATAGGCCGTCGACAACCCGTGTCCGCCGCCACCGATGATCACCACATCATACTCGGCCTTCGGTGCAGGATCACGCCAGACCGGTTTCCAGCCCTTCTGGCCGAACAACCCTTCTTTGATGACCTTGAACCCTGAATATCCCATGGGCCGCCCTCCGCTTCCATAAAAGCCTACCCCAGCCGCATCCGGCTGCAAGTCCAACAGCCGACAAAAGACCCAAAGTTAGCGACACCCCGAAAGTTAACTTATATCGGGGGGCCAAGTGTCGTGGGTGCGGGGGGCTACAGCCCCTTGGCTTTATAGCTCTTGGCGACGCGGTCGATGGACACCAGATAGGCCGCCGTGCGCAGATCCTTTACATCGTCACGGCTGTGCCAGACGTCCCGCATCGACTGGAAGGCCGTGCGCATGGTGTCATCCAGACCGGACCGCACCAATTCCAACTCGTCCGCACCGCGCAGGTATTTCTGTTTGAAGTTCGGCGTCATCGACCATTGATCGCCCAGATGGGTGCTCAGGCGTTCCAACTCCCCCACGATCAACTGATGTCGCGCCTCTTCCTGACGGCGCTGCATCCGGCCAAACCGGATGTGGCTCAGGTTCTTGACCCATTCGAAATAGGACACGGTCACGCCGCCTGCGTTGGCATACATGTCCGGAATGATCACCGTCCCCTTCTCGCGCAGGATTTCATCCGCACCGGCTGTGATCGGGCCGTTGGCGGCCTCGATGATCAACGGGGCCTGCACCGCCTTCGCGTTGGACATGTTGATGACCCCCTCAAGCGCTGCGGGGATCAGAATGTCACACGGCTCCTCCAGAACCTTTGATCCGTCGGCGACGAACGTCCCGTGAGGGTACTCTTTGACGCCCCCGTTGTCCGCGATCCATGCCTGCAGGGCGTCCACATCAATCCCTCCGGTATCGACAATCGCCCCGTCACGTTCGATCACGCCGGTGATCTTTGCGCCGTCTTCCTCGGACAGGAATTTCGCCGCGTGATAGCCCACATTGCCAAGCCCCTGAACGATCACGCGTTTGCCATCGAGGGTGCCCTCCAGTCCCGCAGCAGTCACATCCTGCGAATCGCGGAAAAACTCGCGAAGCGCGAATTGTACGCCCCGTCCGGTTGCCTCGACCCGACCTGCGATCCCACCCGCATGGGGCGGTTTGCCGGTCACACAGGCCGCCGCATTGATGTCGGTGGTGTTCATGCGGCGGTACTGGTCCGCGATCCATGCCATTTCCCGTTCGCCCGTGCCCATGTCGGGGGCTGGTACGTTCTGGGACGGGTGGATCAGATCGCGTTTCGCCAGTTCATAGGCGAAGCGACGCGTGATCCGTTCCAGTTCATCCTCCTCCCAAGCACGCGGATCAATACACAGGCCGCCCTTTGATCCTCCGAACGGTGTCTCCACCAAGGCGCATTTATAGGTCATCAGCGCCGCCAGCGCCTCCACCTCATCCTGGTTCACCCCCATGGAAAACCGGATCCCCCCTTTGACGGGTTCCATATGTTCGGAATGGACCGACCGGTATCCTGTAAACGTCTCGATCTTGCCGCGCAGGCGCACGCCAAAGCGCACCGTATAGGTCGCGTTGCACACGCGGATTTTCTCCTCAAGACCGGGTGGCAAATCCATCAAAGCCACTGCGCGGTTAAACATGATATCCACACTTTCGCGGAAGGACGGCTCTTTGGGAGTATCGCTGGACGTGCTCATGACGGACCCTTTCTTGACATTATGCCCCCCGCATCGGGGCGACAGCTCATGCTAAACACGATTCGCAGCAAAGGGGATGATTTGATTAATTTTTCATCACAAAAAATGGGTCCTAGTTCCGATAGCGCGGCGGGCCGGTGATTGCATGAGGGCCATCTCAGATCCACAATTCAGGAAACAATCAGACCTGGTCCCCCATTCTGTTAATTTTTTCGAAACCAATTAACGAATTGGGGCCTGAATTTGCCCTAATTCTGCCATGCGCAACTGGTCTAAAGCATCGAGTTAAGGGGACAAGTGCGCCTGCCCACATGGTGCGGCGCATCCTCAAAAAGGTGAAAAGACCATGAAAGCGCACGCTTTTACATCAATGCGGCACGCGATTGCCCGACATATAACCCGGTTCCGCAAAGGCGACGACGGGGCGATGATCATTTTCTCGCTGTTCATGTTCGTCATGATCCTGTGGCTGGGCGGCATGTCCGTTGACCTGATGCGGTTTGAAACGACACGGGCAAAACTGCAGGGCACCCTTGACCGCGCAACGCTTGCCGCGGCGGACCTTGACCAGACGCTGGACCCCTCGGCAGTGGTCGTCGATTATTTCACCAAGGCAGGTATGATCGAATTTCTGGACGGCCCCCCGCAGGTCCAGCAGGGGATCAACTACCGCATCGTCAGCGCCAATGCGAAGGCTGAAATGCCCTTGATGTTCTACGACATTCCGCGTGTCTTCACACAGCCCTTCAGCCCGGGCCTGACCACGCTGACAGTCAGCGGAAATTCCACCGCCGAAGAACGCGTGACCGACGTCGAGGTGTCGCTTGTGCTCGACATCTCCAGTTCCATGAACCGCGACAACCGGATCGAGAATCTGCGGCCCGCCGCACAGGAATTTGTCTCAACCGTTCTGAGCAACAATGTAAACACGCCGCAGGGTCTGATCACGATTTCGATGATCCCCTACAGTTCGGTCGTGAATCCCGGCCCGCAAATCACCGACCGTATGAACATCGCACGGTCACACACCTATTCCACCTGCCCGCTGTTCGACACGGCGATCTTCGACAGCACGACGCTGGACCTTTCACAATCCTACGACCATGTCGGCCATTTCGACATTGACGAATTCGGTGATGCCGACAGCGCCATGGACAGCGGCTGGTGTTTCGAAGGCACCCTGAACGCTATTGTTCCACACACCGCGAACGAGTCAATCCTGACGACCGCGATCACCAATCTTGCCCCTTACGGCAACACCGCCATCGACATGGGGATGAAATGGGGCGTCGGCCTTCTGGATCCCAGCACCCGCCAGCTGATCACACAACTGGCCGCCCGGTCGGACAGCAGCGTTCCGGGAATTGCCGCAGGCCGTCCTTATGATCACGATCAGGAAGACGTGCTCAAGGTGATTGTCCTGATGACAGACGGCGAAAATACCCAGCAATGGGATCTTTACGACCGTTTCAAATTCGGAACGTCCTTTGTCTGGTTCCATATGGACGACACGACCGATCCCCTGATTGATGTGGACAATGACGACATCTCGGTCCAGCGCGTGGGCCTTGGAACGCCGGATTATTTCTGGGACGACAGGTTCTTCTGGAACGGCGCATCGGCCGTCTGGGATGATGAGAACCGCCCCTGGGAAGGCCGTTTCCGCAACTATCCGCGCGGGTTCAGCAACCAGAACGACTACGTCACGACGCGCACGGCTGCATTGGCCAGCGGCGGGACTGCCGCACCCGGTATTGGCCCGACCTACAAAGGCGACGTGCGCAACGCCTCTTGGCAGGAACTTTACGGTAATTGGGAAGTCTACCGTGTGAACAACGAACTTCTGTACGAAGCCTACTCCGCCGGCGCCATACCGTGGTCCACAGGGAACAGCGGCTGGCCGTATTACATCGACTACGATGACTACCTCGATTCCGAATATGCGGTGAACACAAGTCTGGTCGACGGGGTCGCGGCCAATGCCCGATTGTCCTCGATCTGTTCGGCGGCCCGTGACGAAGGCGTGATCATCTACACCGTTGCCTTTGAAGCACCCGAAAACGGACAGGCCGCCCTGCGCGACTGTGCAAGTTCGGACAGCCACTATTTCGACGTCGCCGGCACCGACATCAGCAAGGCATTCGCGGCAATCGCGTCCGACATCCGCGCACTGAAACTGGTTCAATAGGAGGGGTTCATGCTGCATTTCGTTCTCAGACAGATTGGCGCTGTCCTTCGCCGGTTCCGCCGCAATGAAAGCGGCGGGCCGACCGTCGAATTTGCCCTGCTGTTCACGCCTTTCATCGTCTTGCCGATGACCGGATTCGAAATGGGTCTGCTGATGACCCGCCACGCCATGCTGGAACGCGGCCTCGACATTGCCGTGCGCGAAGTGCGCCTGAACACCACCACCCAGTTCGACGAAGATGACGTCAAACGGATGATCTGCAACGCAGCCGGCATCCTGCCCGAGTGCATGACCAACGTCCGGATCGAGATGCGCCGCATCGACCTGCGGATCAGTTCGTGGGCCGAAGGAAACTCCCTGCCCCGTCACGCATCCTGCACCAACCTCAATGAGCCCTTCTTGCCCGCCCGGTCCTTCAACAATGGTGGATCGAACCAGCTTATGGTCTTGCGGGTTTGCGGTGTCTTCAAACCGATGCTGTTGCCCGGCGTCGGTGTCGCGTTCCAGCTTAACCAAGGACATCAGGGCCGTTACCGCCTTGTGTCCACCTCGGCATTTGTGATGGAGCCGACATGATGTTCAACCGTTTGAAGGCGCGCCTGCGCCAGTTCCGCCGCGACGAGGACGGCACGATTATTGCCGAAGCCGTCACAATGTTTCCGTCGCTTTTTGCCTGCGTCATTGCAATGATCGTGTTCTTTGACGCGTTCCGGAACCAGTCCGTCGCCGTCAAGGCCAACTATACCATTGCGGATGCAGTCAGCCGCGAAGACGGATTTATCACCAACATCTACATCAACAGCGTCTGGCGGATTCACCGGTTCCTGACCGATTCACCCAACCTGACCCGGTTCCGCATCAGTGTGGTCCAGTTCGACGCGACCGAAAATGAACATACTGTGGTCTGGGCGCGCGGCAAAGGCGGACTGGACAGCCACAACCGCAAGCCCCTCGTCAACATCGGCCTTGAAAGCAGCCAGATACCGGTCATGGTCGACAACGAATTCCTGATCGTGGTCCAGACCGAGGTGGATTATACCCCCGCCTATTCCATCGGACTTGGCGCTTTCACCTTCGAAAACGTCAGTTTCACCCGCCCCCGCTGGGCCCCGAACCTGTGCTTCAGCCCGGACGATACAGCCGACCGCGCAATCTGTCCGCGAAATTCGACCTAAGGTGTCACACGCATCGCGATTTGTTCGGCCATAAATTTGGCCGGACCCGATGGCGTCACGCCCCCGACGCCCACACGTTTGCCGAACCGCCACCACAGGCCCGGCGCCCAACTGCGTGGCGCTGCGGTATGAAGGTGCAGGACAAACCCGTTGGACGGCTTAAAGGCCAGCGCGCCGCGATCAATGGCCCGCACATCCGCCAGCCGCGCCAGTTCGCGCCCCGCCGTATCGCGCAGCGCGTCTTCGGTCAGCACCAGCCCCAGCAGCGTAGCGCGCCGCAACAACTCGGCCACGACAAGCGCGCCCGCACCCAGCGCGATCAGGAAGACCTGCCAGCCCAGCGCCGGCGGCTGGACAAAGGCCAGCAGGATCAGCATGGCCCCTAATACAAACACCGCCGCATAGGCGAATATCCGGCGGACCGGTGTGGCCTGCAGTGTCGCGATCACCGCGTCGTCGGTCGGGGCGTATGACATGGGGCTCGGCGTCCTTTTCTGGGTTGCCGACCTTTAGCCCCGCCTCCTCCGAAAGAAAAGCACCCGACGCCTCATCGGGGCGGCGTCACCTCATAGCCGCGCTCTTCGGGTTCGTCGTCGACCATTTCAGGCGGGAAACCGGGGGCTGTAATGTCCAGCCCTGTCGGCTCCTCCAGCCGCTTGATGATGTCGTCGGATTGCGCGTCAAACCCGTAACGCGCGATCCCGTCCTTGAAGATGTCCACCATCATCGGGCTGATTTCCAGCGGGACCCCGTGGTCCTCCGCGATCTGCTGGAACAACCCGATATCCTTTTGCACCAGCCCCATGGAAAACCCGATATCGCGGCTGCCGTTCAGGATGACCTGACTTTCGGTTTCATGCACAAACGACGTCCCGCTTGAGATTTTGATGGCCTCATAGGTTGTCGCCAGATCAAGGCCCGCGGCCTTCATCGTCACCAACGCCTCACACACGGTCAGCAGGTTCGCTGTCGCCAGATAATTCGTCATCACCTTTAGCGTGCTGGCTGTGCCGATGTCGCCGGTGTGCAAAACCCGCCGGCCCAGTGTGGTCAGGATCGGAAGGACCTTTTCAAACGTGGGCCGGTCGCAGCCTGCGAAAATTGAAATATTGCCCGTGGCCGCGCGGTGGCATCCGCCCGACACAGGGCAGTCAACAGCGAACCCGCCCCGGTCCCTGACAGCCGCGCCCAGACGCTGGACCTCGCTTGCGTCGGTGGTGGACATTTCCAGCCAGATCTTGCCCTCCGTGACCTCGGGCAACATCGCCTCGACCACCGCTGCACAGGCGGCAGGCGACGGAAGGCAGGTGATGACCACATCGCACGCGCGCATCAGGTCTGCCGGTGATCCCCCGTCCCGCGCCCCGCGTGCCACAAAACCCGTCACGGCGTCTGCATCCAGATCATGGACGGCCAGATCGAACCCGTTGCGCAAAACGGATCCCGCCAGCTTTCCGCCCACCGATCCCAAGCCCACAAACCCTATTTTCATTGCATCCTCCTGTCGTGCACCTGTGCCACCGTTCCTGTCCTTGTCCGACAGGTCTGTCCTTGTGGCGACATCGGGTGGCCCTTTCGCCCCGCTTGCCCACGGGCCGTGCCCCCCCTATGGTCGCGCAAAATTCCTATGGACGTGATGTCGATGCGCCGTGTTTCCGCCTTGCCTCTGGCCGCTTGTCTGATGCTGTCTTCGTGTGCCGAGTTTCCCGAGCTTGACCAGCGGATCAGCCCCGAACTCGCCGCCGCCCCGGTGCCCGAACTGGTGCCCCTTGCGCCTTTGGTTGCGCGCGCAAACGCGGCCCCGCGCATCACCGCCGCGACAACCGCTGGCCTATCGGGACGTGTGGCGGCCCTTGCGGTGCGCGCGGCGCGTCTGCGCGGCCCCGTGATCCCCGCCCCCGTCCGCACGCGGATGTTGCGCGGGGTGCGTTGAAACCCCGACCGTGACAGGCTAACAGGCGTCAAACGACGCGCTATAAGGATGCACACCCATGTCTGAACCCCTTCGTCTTGGCATCGCCGGTCTTGGCACCGTGGGCGTGGGCGTGGTGCGCATCATCCGCCAGCAAGCCGCCCTGCTTGAGGCCCGCACAGGCCGCAAAATCACCATCTCCGCAGTCTCGGCCCGGTCCAAGGACAAGGACCGCGGCGTGCCGCTGTCGGATTATGGCTGGGAAGACGATCCCGTGGCCCTGGCCAAGCGCGACGACGTGGATGTGTTTGTCGAACTGATGGGCGGCGATGACGGCCCCGCCAAGGACGCGACTGAGGCCGCGATTGCTGCAGGCAAGGACGTTGTGACCGCCAATAAGGCCATGCTCGCCATCCACGGACAGGCCTTGGCTGAGGCGGCGGAGGCCGCAGGCCGCGTTATCCGCTATGAGGCCGCTGTCGCCGGTGGCATTCCCGTGATGAAGGCCCTGACCGAAGGTCTGGCTGGCAACGACATCAGCCGCGTCATGGGGGTGATGAACGGCACCTGCAATTACATCCTCACCCAGATGCAAGCGACCCGACAGGGCTATAACGCGCTGTTCGCGGAAGCCGACAAACTGGGCTATCTTGAGGCTGATCCGAATTTGGATGTGGGCGGCATTGATGCAGGTCACAAACTGGCGCTTCTGGCCTCCGTGGCCTTCGGCACGCAGGTGAATTTCGACGGGGTCGAACTGGAAGGCATCCAGAAGATTACGCTGGAAGACATCGACGCTGCCGACGACATGGGCTACCGGATCAAGCTGCTTGGCGTGGCGCAGATGACGGGCCGTGGGTTGGAACAACGCATGTCGCCCTGCCTTGTGCCCTCAACCTCGCCCCTCGGGCAGCTTGAAGGCGGCACCAATATGGTCGTCATCGAAGGCGACGCGGTGGGCCAGATCGTGCTGCGCGGTGCCGGGGCCGGTGAAGGGCCTACGGCGTCAGCCGTGATGTCCGATGTGATTGATATTGCACGTGGATTGCGCCTGCCGACCTTTGGCCAACCAGCCACAACCCTCACCACTGCACGTGCGGCCCTCGCAGCTGTTCCAGCCCCCTATTACTTGCGGATGCAGCTGGTGGACAAACCCGGCGCTTTGGCGAAAGTGGCCGCCGTTCTGGGCGACGCCGGTGTGTCCATCGACCGGATGCGCCAGTATGGCCATCAGGACACCGCAGCCCCGGTGCTGATCGTGACCCACAAAACCACGCGCACCGCATTGGATGAGGCACTGGCGGGCATGGACAAATCCGTGGTCCAGGGCGAACCGGTGGCCATCCGCATCGAAGAGGTCGACTGACCGGCGCTCTAAAATTCCGGAATTTTAGAGCCTGCGCTTAAGAAGCCTGCTACGTCTGGGGCCATGACGACCCTTATGGCCCGCAACATCACGCTTTATCGCTGGTCGCGCTTTCTGCGCAGCCTGATCTTTTGGCAAGCGATCTGGTTTCTCTATTTTCAAGACGTACTGTCTGCCGCGCAGGCCATCTTGCTTTATGCGGTCTATGATGTGGCCGTCACGCTGCTTGAGGTCCCGTCGGGCTATATGTCCGACCGTCTGGGCCGCCGCCCGACCCTGATCCTGTCGGCCATCGCGGCGTTTCTGGGCGCCGCCTGTTTGTGGATCGGCGACAGCTTTGCCATGTTTGCAGCGGGGCAAATCCTGATTGGTGCAGGCGGGGCCTTTGCCTCCGGCACCGAAGAATCGCTGCTGTACGAAAGCCTTGCCGCCACCGACCGCGCGGATGAGATCGAGCCGCAAGAGGTGGTCGCGTGGCGCTATTCCTTTACCGCCCTCGCCCTGTCTGCGGTCACCGGCGGGGCCATGGCCCTGTTCGATGCACGCCTGCCCTTTCTGGCCGGGGCCATCGCCATGATTGCGCTGTTTGCGGTCACATGGCGCATGTCCGAACCCCCGCGCCGGTCCGATGCCCCTGATGGCGGCGAACTGTTGCGTCTGCGTCATCTGGCCGGTCACTTTCGTGATCCTGTGCTTTTGTGGATATTTGCCCTGTCGGTGTTGATGTACGGGTTCAGCCACCTGCCTTTTGTCTTCGGCCAGCCCTTTATTCTTGAAGCCCTGTCCGCCATGGGCCTTGCCCCCTCCGCCCCTGTGGTCAGCGGTGCGGTGACCGCCGTCATGATGGGCTTGTCGGTGACAGTCTCGCTCTTTGCGGTGGGCCTGCGCAATCGCATCGGGTTGTCGGGCATTCTTTTGGGGGCCTTTGCCCTGCAAATCGCCATATCGGGCGTCATGGCGTTGACGGACAGTGCCCTTGTGCTGGCGGTTTTGATGTTGCGGATGATCCCCGATGCCCTGTCGAGACCGTTCATTCTGGGGCGGATCCAGCCGCTGTTAAGTGACGACAGCCGCGCCACATGGCTGTCGCTCAAAAGCTTTGTGGGGCGGCTGGGTTTTGCTTCCGCGCTGGCGATCGGGGCTGTGTCGACCACCGATGTGGGGCAAATGCCCTATGCTGACATCCAGTCCATTCTGACAGTCGCGACCCTGATCGGGCTGGCCGCTTTGGCCTGTTTGGCCCTGACCGCGCGGCGTGCTGGGGTGTCTAAAAATTCTTCTGCGTCCCGTTAGCGCCACCAACCTTGCGGGTCCGCATTGGCTGAGGGTAAGGCACAAGAAGTGCAAAAGGATCCCTGATAATGACCAAAATTGATTTCAACGACCGTATGCTTTCGCTGGGCCTTGCCCGCGTGTCCGAAGCCGCCGCCATGGCCTCAGCCACTCTGATCGGGCGCGGCGATGAAAAGGCCGCCGATCAGGCCGCCGTCAACGCCATGCGGGACCAGTTGGGCAAGCTTGATATCGCCGGCGTCGTGGTCATCGGGGAAGGCGAGCGGGACGAGGCACCGATGCTGTATATCGGGGAAGAGGTCGGGTCGGGCAACGGGCCCGGCGTCGACATCGCCCTTGACCCGCTGGAGGGCACGACGCTGACGGCCAAGGACATGCCCAACGCGCTGACCGTCATTGCAATGGGGCCACGCGGGTCCATGTTGCACGCGCCGGACGTCTATATGGACAAACTGGCCATCGGTCCCGGTTTCAAGGAAGGCGTCGTGACGCTGTCCATGTCGCCCGCCGAACGGGTCAGCGCGCTGGCCGCAGCCAAGGGCTGTTCGACCGAAGACATCACCGTTTGTGTGCTGGAGCGTCCCCGCCACGAGGCGATGATCGCCGAGATACGCAGCACAGGCGCTGCGATCCGCCTGATCACCGACGGCGACGTCGCAGGTGTCATGCACTGCGCCGAGGCCGAGGTCACCGGCATCGACATGTACATGGGCGAAGGCGGCGCACCTGAGGGCGTGCTGGCCGCTGCCGCGCTCAAATGTATGGGCGGGCAGTTTTATGGCAAGCTGTTGTTCCGCAACGACGACGAACGGGGCCGCGCCAGCAAGGCGGGGATCACCAATTTCGACCGCGTCTACACCCGCGATGATCTGGTCACGGCGGATGTAATTTTCGCGGCCACCGGCGTGACGGACGGATCGCTTCTGGCGGGCATCAAACGCGAGCCGGGTTTTTTGACGGCTGAGACGATCCTGATGCGATCCAAAACGGGGTCCGTGCGCCGGATGACCTATCGCAACCCGATCTGATGGGCGGCTGACGTCGGATTTTGCATATTTGAGAACCAAAGAAACAGGGCGTGGCGAATCCCGCGCCCTGTCCATATAGTCGCCCCTGATGGATGACACACCACATATTGCGCGCGCTTTTTTGGACGTCGCGGCCTCTGCCACGGGCCGCCGCTGGGTTGGCCCTACAGGTGACGACGACCGGTTGAGCGAGGCGATGGCCCAGACCACCGGCCTTCCCGCCCCCGTGTGCCGCATTCTGGTGCGGCGCGGGGTGACAGCCGAAGGGGCGCAAGGGTTTCTGGCCCCGACTTTGCGTGACCTGATGCCGGACCCGCGGTCAATGCTGGATATGGAGCCCGCAGCGGCGCGGATCGTGGCCGCGGCCCTTGGCCGTCAGAAGATCGCGATTTTTGCGGACTATGATGTGGATGGCGGCACATCGGCGGCGCTTTTGATCACATGGCTGCGGGACTTCGGGATCGCGCCCACGCTCTACGTGCCTGACCGCATAGATGAAGGCTATGGCCCCAATGACGAGGCTATGGCGATGCTGGCCAAGGCGCATGATCTGATCATCTGTGTGGATTGCGGGACGCTGTCCCATGGCCCCTTGGCCGCCGCCCGTGGCGCGGATGTGGTGGTGCTTGATCACCATTTGGGTGGCGAAACCCTGCCCCCCGCCCATGCGGTTGTGAACCCCAACCGGCAGGATGAAAGCGGCGATCTGGCGCATCTATGTGCCGCCGGCGTCGTCTTTTTGTGTCTGGTTGAGGCGAACCGCCAACTGCGCGAGGCACAGGCAAAAACGCCCGATCTGATGTCCCTTCTTGATTTGGTGGCCTTGGGCACCGTCGCAGATGTAGCACCTTTGGTGGGCGTTAACCGCGCCTTTGTGCGACAAGGTCTGACCGTCATGGCGCGCCGTCAACGGCCCGGTATCGTTGCCCTGTCCGATGTGGCGCGGATGGACACCGCACCCTCGTCCTATCACCTTGGGTTTTTGCTGGGTCCACGGGTCAACGCCGGTGGGCGCATCGGCAAGGCCGACCTTGGCGCGCGGCTGTTAGCGACCACCGACCCGCGTGAAGCGCAATCGATAGCCGAGAGGTTGGATGAGCTGAACACCGAACGGCGCGACATTGAAAATCAGGTGCGCGATGCGGCGTTAGAACAGGCAGAAGCGCGCGGCTTTGACGCGCCGCTGGTCTGGGCTGCGGGCGAAGGATGGCATCCGGGTGTGGTGGGCATCGTGGCCGCGCGCCTGAAGGAAAAGACCAATCGGCCTGCGGTCGTGATCGGGATTGATGGCGACACCGGCAAAGGATCGGGGCGCAGCGTGTCGGGTATCGATCTGGGGGCTGCGATCCAGCGCTGTGCGGCGGAGGGTGTGTTGCTCAAAGGGGGCGGTCATAAAATGGCCGCTGGCCTGACGGTCGCGCGCGACCAGCTTGAGGACGCCATGGCGCGGCTGTCTGATCTGCTGGCCAAACAGGGCGCGGGCGATATCGGTCCTGCGGACCTGAAGGTGGACGGGTTGCTGATGCCCGGTGCCGCGACCGTTGAGTTGATCGAACAGATCGAACAGGCTGGCCCCTTTGGCGCGGGCGCCCCTGCCCCGCGGTTTGTCTTTCCCGATTGCACCATCACCTTTGCCAAACAAGTGGGCGCCAACCACCTGAAAATCACCTTCGGGGACGGGATCAGCGCGCGGATTGATGCGATTTCGTTTGGCGCGATGGACGGCCCGTTGGGGCCGATGTTGATGAACCACGGCGGTGCTCGCTTTCATCTGGCAGGCCGCCTTGAGGTCAATGAATGGCAAGGCCGCAGGTCGCCCCAACTGCGTCTGGAGGACGCGGCACCGGCTTCGTAATTTTTGCGAAAAATTCGTAAAGAATCTGCTTGCGCCTGCGGGGCGGTTTCCCTAAATACGCCCTCACCAAGAGATGCTCCCTTCGTCTATCGGTTAGGACGCCAGGTTTTCAACCTGGAAAGAGGGG
>NZ_JAHDGE010000017.1 GCF_020627745.1 Pseudooctadecabacter sp. | reverse complement strand
GGTGTGACCATCGGCGCAGTGGCCGCCGTGATCTTGGGGGGCAATTTTCTGACCTCACCGATTTTCCGCTTTATCGCCGCCGCAAACCTTCGGGAGTTGTTTACGGCCACGGCGTTAATGATGGTCATCGGCATTGCCCTGTTGATGTCGCTGGTCGGCTTGTCACCGGCCTTGGGTACCTTTCTGGCGGGTGTGGTTCTGGCCAATTCGGAATACCGTCATGAATTGGAATCCGACATCGACCCGTTCAAGGGGTTGCTGTTGGGACTGTTCTTTATGACTGTCGGGGCGGGGATCAATTTCACACTGCTGGCGGACAATCTGTTGCCAATCGTGGGATTGACGATTGGGTTGATCGCCCTGAAAGCGGCGGTTCTTTTCGTTCTTGCCTTGGTCTTCAAGATCGAAGGGGCGGATCGGTGGCTGTTTGCGCTGGGTTTGGCACAGGCGGGGGAATTCGGGTTTGTTCTGCTGTCTTTCACCGTGGCCAATGCGGTTATTCCTGCGGCGATTGCGGATCAGTTGCTGCTGATCGTGGCCTTGTCGATGTTGCTGACGCCACTTCTGTTTATTCTGTATGACCGGGTCATCGCGCCGCGATACATCACCGGCGACACGCGAGAGATGGACACGATCGAGGACACCAGTCACATCATCATCGCGGGCCACGGGCGGGTTGGCGGCATCGTCAGCCGCATGTTGACCGGCATGGGGGAAACCGCGACTGTCATCGACTATTCCGCGGCCCAGATCGACATGATCGGGACCTTTGGTTTTCGCGCCTATTACGGCGATGCGACCCGGCCCGATTTGTTGCATGCAGCGGGTATTGATAAGGCGAAAATCCTTGTCGTGGCAATTGACGGCAAGGACCAGATCACAGGGCTGGTCCGTTACGTGCGCCAGACCCATCCCGATGTGCATGTGATCGCTCGTGCCGTGGACCGGACCCATGTCTATGATCTGTGGCACGCGGGGTGCCGTGACATCATCCGCGAGACCTATGACAGCGCGTTGCGCATGGGCCGATCCGCGTTCGAGGCTTTGGGCACATCGCGCGATCAGGCCGAACAGATGCGCGATGTCTTTGTCGAGATGGACCAGAAATCCATGCTGTTCTCAGCCGAACATTACGACCCCGACCTTGCGTTCAGTGACAATCCGGGCTTCGTCAAGGCCGTGCTTGAGGCCCGCAAGACATGGGATGCGGAGCTTGAGACGCGGATGAAGACGATCCTGGCGCAGGGACGGGCCAGCTAGGCCCTGCCCTGATTACTGTGCTTCTGGAATGAGGATATCCCGCTTGCCCACGTGGTTGGCGGGGCTGACGACGCCCTCGTCCTCCATCTGTTCGACAAGACGCGCGGCCTTGTTGTAACCGATGGCCAGTTTGCGCTGGATGTAGCTGGTTGAACACTTGCGGTCCTTGGCAACGATGGCGACGGCGGTGTCATAGAGCGCGTCTTCGCCGTCGGTATTGCCGCCAAGACCCAGCACCGCGTCGATGCCATCAGCCTTTTCTTCTGCCGGGCCTTCGACGACGCCGCTGAAGTATTCGGGCGGACCGTATGCCTTGAGGTAGGTCACGATTTCCTCCACCTCCTCGTCGGAACAGAAGGGGCCGTGCACGCGGGTGATTTTGGACCCGCCCGCCATATAGAGCATGTCACCCATGCCCAGCAGTTGTTCGGCGCCCATTTCGCCCAGGATCGTGCGGCTGTCGATTTTCGACGTAACCTGGAAGGAAATCCGCGTGGGGAAGTTTGCCTTGATTGTACCGGTGATCACATCCACAGACGGACGCTGGGTGGCCATGATCAGGTGGATCCCCGACGCACGCGCCATTTGCGCCAGACGCTGGATGCAGGCCTCAATCTCTTTGCCGGCGACCATCATCAGGTCGGCCATCTCATCCACGATGACGACGATGTAGGGCATTTTTTCGGGCTGCAGCTCTTCGGTCTCGAACACCGGTTCACCGGTGTCGTCGTCAAAACCCGTCTGCACCGTGCGCGAGAACATCTCACCCTTGGCCAAGGCATCCGCCACGCGGCCATTGTAGCCGTCGATGTTGCGCACGCCCATTTTGGACATCTTGCGGTACCGTTCTTCCATCTCACCCACGACCCATTTCAGGGCGACAACCGCCTTTTTGGGGTCGGTCACGACAGGCGACAAAAGATGCGGGATGCCGTCATAGACGCTGAGTTCCAGCATCTTCGGGTCAATCATGATCAACCGGCATTCGTCCGGTGTCAGCTTATACAGCAACGACAGGATCATCGTGTTGATGGCCACGGATTTACCCGAACCGGTCGTCCCCGCGATCAGCAGGTGGGGCATTTTCGCAAGGTTCGCGATGATCGGTTCACCGCCGATATCCTTACCCAAGGCCAGCGGCAGTTTCATGTTGCTGTCGCCAAAATCGCGGGCCGACAGCATTTCGCGCAGCACCACCATTTCGCGGTTCTCATTTGGCAATTCGATGCCGATCACACTGCGGCCAGGCACGGTGGACACTCGCGCGCTGAGCGCGGACATGGACCGGGCGATGTCGTCAGACAGGCCGATCACGCGGCTGGCCTTCAAACCGGGGGCCGGTTCGAGTTCGTACATGGTGACAACGGGGCCGGGGCGGACGCTGACGATTTCGCCTTTGACGCCGTAGTCATCCAGCACGTTTTCCAACATGCGTGCGTTTTCTTCCAACGCCTCATCGGACAGCACATGGCGCGTCACCTCTTCAGGGGAGGCAAGCAGGCCGAGGGGCGGCATTTCGTAGGCCGGACGATTGTCTTCGAATTTCAGGGCAGGCTGGGCCTCGGCCTTGGCTTGGGTCGAAGGCTGGATCGCTTTGCGGGGCGGGTGTTGCACCACGGATTTGGGCGCTGCCACGGGAATGGGCGCGGGCTGCGGCACGGGCGCAGGCGTAAAGGCCGCAGCGGGGGTTTCAATAGGTGCTGCTGGCACGGCCACCTCGGCCACGTCGAAATCATCAACGACGTCCGCCATGGGGGCTTCCATCATAGGGGCTTCGGCCATCGGGGCCTCTGCCTGCGCCAAAGCCTCACGTTGTTGGGTGTTCAGGACCAAAGGACGTGGGCCGGAGGCCACGGGCGGTTCAACCCGCGCAGGCTGCATCCGGCTGGCGATGGCGGCTGTCACGGCAGGGTTCACACCGGGTTTGGTGGCGATCTGAACCTCGGGCACCTGACCGCTGCGCTGGCGCACGGCGTTGGCAATGCGCGCAGAAATCCGGTCCGTATCGGCGGCGGGCACATCGGCGGCGGCGGGCTGTTCGACCAGCTCAGGCTCAGGCATGGGGTCGGACCGCTTGAGGAGCGATTTGAACAATCCGGGCTTTTGCTCCGCCTCGGTGGACCGGGCGGGGGCCACGAGGGGGGCGGGATCGTACGCAGCCGGGGCCGCAGGCAGATCATCGACCGGGTCGAAATCTTCGTACCGTGTGGGCATCGCAGGATTGGCCCGCACAACAGCGGCCACACGGGCGGTTTCTTCGGCCAGAGACGGGGCGGGTACGGCACGGGCGGCGGCCAGTTCGGCCTCATACTCCGCCTTTTCCTGACGCGACAACTCACGGCGTTCCTGCACCTTGGCCCCCAGTGCCTGCGCACCGGCGTAAGACGCGGACGCCGTCATGCCCAGAACACGCAGCACCGCAGAATAGGCGACAATGACGCCAATCAGCAAAAAGCGCCCCAGACGCCGGATTTCAAACACGGTGAAGCCCAGCGCAAAGGCCATAAGCGCCAAGACGCCAAGGCCCATAACCAGCGACATCAGTTTGACGCTGAACGTTGTGCCAAAGGGCAAAATCGTCAGGATGATGGACAGGACCATATCGCCAAAATGGCCACCCAGCCCGAAACTTTCGTCCCAACCGGCACCGGGTGACAGGGTAGCGGCATAGATCGCGGTGCCCGCAACGGCGATAGGTGCGAACACCACACGGCCCAGCGCGCGGTCCTGACCATAGTGCAGCGTAAACCGCAGGCCCCACGCCATCAGCACGACAGGCACCATCCACGACGCATAGCCCACGATCATGAACAAAGCGGCCGCAAAGGACGCACCCGGACGGCCCAGCCAGTTTTGCACGGGCGCATCGGTGGCAGACATGAAATTCGGATCATCGGGCGCGTAGGACCACAGCATCATCGACACCATCAGGCCCGCCACAAACAGGCCAATGCCAATCAGTTCACGCCCGCGTTTTTCAATGGCGGCTTGCGTGGTGCTGTCCAACAGGGGGTCGCGCTGTCGCGATTGATAAGATGCCATGTGCCTGTTCCCTTACGTATACAACCGGTCGCGGATGATCGTCAGACCGCGCCGTGTTTGTTCTTTTGGGGCGACCAAAGCCACCCGAATATATCCCTGCCCCGGATCCACGCCGTCGATGGGACGACTAAGGTACGCGCCGGGCAAGACCCGCACGCCGTCCTCGCGCCACAGCTTGAGGGATGCGGCCTCCCCATCCTCGACGGGCAGCCAAAGGAAGAACCCCGCCTCGGGGGAGCTGTAGGAATTGACGCCCTCAAAAATCCGGTCCGCATCATCAAACTTTTCGGCATACAGACGGCGGTTTTCGACCACGTGATCTTCGTCGTTCCACACGGCAGCCGCGACGCGCTGCAACGGCATCGGCAAAGGTGCACCGGCATAGGACCGCAGCTGGCGCATTTCCTTGATGTTCTTCGGGCCGGACGCCACGAACCCCGACCGCAGACCGGCCAGGTTCGACCGTTTGGACAACGAATGGAACACGACCACGCGTTCGGGGTCACAACCGGTATCGACCACAGCCTCAAGCGCGCCGGTGGGCGGCGTGTCGCGGTAGATTTCGGAGTAACATTCGTCTGCAAAAATCTTGAAGTCGTGCTTTTCGGCCAGACGGATCAGGTCCGCCCAATAAGCTTTGTCCGCGACAGCCCCTTGCGGGTTGGCGGGCGAACAGATGTAGCAGATCGTGGTCCGGTCCAGCACATCGTCCGGCAGGGACGCATAGTCGGGCAGATGCCCCGTTTCGGCGGTGGCAGGCACCAGAACCGGATCGGCGTTCACCGACAGGGCCGCAATCGCATAGACCTGATAGAACGGATTAGGCAGCAGGACGACCGGCTTCTGGCCCTTCTTGGTCTCGGGCGCGAGGGCCATCGCAGCATTGTACAACCCTTCACGGGTGCCATTCAGCGCCATCACGCGATCGGGCGTCACATCAATGGAATAGCGCCGCGTGATCCAGCCACAAATTGCGGCCAGCAATTCGGGCGCACCTTCGTTGACGGGGTATTTGTTGAACTCACCCACGGATTTCGCCAGCACATCGGCCACAAAGTCGGGGAACGCGTGTTGAGGTTCCCCGATGGTCATGTTGATCGGATCGCCGCCCGGTTCATGGACGTCAAGCAAGGCGCGCAAGCGCGGCCACGCATAGGCCGGTAGGTTCGAAAACCGCTCGGGGTACATCATCACTGCCTCAAATCGCGACCTCATTGGCGGGTCGCTTTGCACCAAAGTAGCCTGAGGGTCGTGGCACTGTCCACAAAAAGGACACGATGACGGGGGCTTGTGTGACTTTTAGGCCAAAGCGGCCTCAACCGACGCTGCGATCCGCAGCAGCCTTTCGTCCGACCCCGGCGGCCCGTTGATCAACAGCCCAACGGATGGCAGTCCGGTCGGCAGGGCAATCGACGCGCCGCCCATCAGGTTGGCCACGCGCGTGTTGCGCAGTGTCAGCAAGTTCTGGTCTTTGTAATAGACATCATCGGTCATCAGACGGTCCGCGTCGGGCGGCATATTTGCCGCGCCGGGGCAGAGCACGGCATCGTAGCCTGCCATCCAGTCGTCATAAGCCTCGCGGATGTCGCGCAACTCATCCCAAGCGGTCAGGTATTCGTGGGCCAGAACATCGCGCCCGCCGCGCACCCGTTCAAGGATTTGCGGAAACATCTTGTCTGGCGCGTCCTCGACATACTCCGCCCAGTTGGCATAGGCGTCGGCGGTATAGAGCGGCAAAGACATTTCAAACGCGCGGGGGAGCATAGGGGCGTGGACCTCTTCGATCACGGCCCCCGCTGCGCTGAGTTTTTCCAGCGCCGCCGCATAGCCCGTCATCGACGCCTCAGCCACATCGTCCAGCACGACCGTTTGAAGCGCGGCAAATCGCATGCCCTTCAGGGTTCCCCCGGCCAGATCCATTGGCGGATTGCCTTCCAACGCCGCTAACATAAGCGCCGCATCTTCGACGCTGCGACACAGGGGGCCCACCGTATCAAATGCCGAACATAGCGGCACAACGCCATCAAGGGACAGCCGCCCGTGGGTCGTCTTAAGCCCCACCAGATCATTCCACACAGACGGAATCCGCACCGAGCCGCCGGTGTCAGACCCCACAGCCGCCGCCGCCAGCCCGAACGCGACCGACGCTGCAGCCCCGGACGAAGACCCCCCCGGCACCGCGTTTTCGTCGTTCACACAAGGCGGGGTGGCGGTGATCGGGTTCAAGCCCAGACCGCTGAATGCAATTTCGGACATATGGGTTTTGCCAAGACACACGAGGCCCATACCGGTGGCCACGCGCAAAACCTCCGCATCCGCCTCGGGTACGCGGCCTGCCATGAGGGCCGTCCCGGCCTCCGTGCCGATGCCAGCGGTGTCGAACAGGTCCTTCCAGGACACAGGCACCCCGTCGAGCGGTGACAAACGCTGACCGGCTTTGGCGCGCAGGCTGGCGGCGCGCGCCTCATCCCGCGCGCGGTCGGCGGTGACGCGGGCATAGATGCGGTCACGGTGGGGGTGGGCGTCGATGGCAGCCAGATAGACCTCACACAGGTCTACGGGATCAATATTGCCCGCCGCAATTCCGCGCCCCAAATCCGCCGCCGTCGCCCATAGCCAGTCCTGCATCGCATTCTCCCGTGATTGCGCAAACGGTAGCGACCAAGCCGCACAGGGACAATCCCGACCATGGACATTCAAACGCGGGGGCGCATATTGCGACCCATGACCACGCACACAAATATCGCCATCGTCGGCGGCGGGCTGAACGGATCGGCCCTGGCCCTCGGGTTGGCGCACATCGGGCTGTCGGTCACGATTATCGACGCCTTGCCTGCCCCCACCCGCAAGCTGGGCGATTTTGACGGGCGGTCCTATGCGCTGGCGCTGGCCTCCATGCGGTTGCTGCGGGGATTGGGGCTGTGGGATGCTGTAAAAGACACCGCGCAGCCGATGCTTGAAATCAAGGTCACTGACGGACGTGCAGGCGAAGGACCCTCGCCATGGATGCTGCATTTTGATCACGCGGAGATCGAGGAAGGCCCCATGGGCTATATGGTCGAGGACCGGCATCTGCGCCGGACCCTGCTGGACGCAATGGATGCGTCGGACAGGATCACACAGATCAATGCGGACCGTGTGGTCGAACAATCAATCGGCAGCTTGGTGCTGGCCTCCGGTGCGACCATAACGGCCGATCTGATCATCGGGGCCGACGGGCGCGCATCCGGCACCGCGACGCGCGCGGGCATCAAACGGACCGGTTGGGGCTATGGCCAGACGGCGATAGTCTGCGCTGTCGGGCATGAAAAACCCCATGGCGGCATCGCGCATCAGTTCTTTATGCCCGGTGGCCCGTTGGCGATCCTGCCGCTGACAGACAACCGTTGTTCCATCGTCTGGTCCGAGGATGCAACGCGTGCGGCTGAGGTGATGGCGATGGAGGATGACGCCTTTCTGGACGCGTTGCGCCCCGCCTTCGGTGATTTTCTGGGGGATCTTTCGCTGGCCGGTAAGCGGTTCAGCTATCCACTGGGTCTGACATTGGCGCATCGGTTTATCGCGGACCGGCTGGCACTGGTGGGGGATGCCGCCCACGGTGTGCATCCGATCGCGGGGCAAGGCCTGAACGCAGGGCTGCGCGATATCGCGGCCCTGATCGACGTATTACAAGATGCCAAAGCGCGCGGTGAGGATATCGGCAGCGCCGCTGTACTGGCGCGCTATGAACAATGGCGACGGTTCGACACCGCCACGCTCGCCGTCGCGACCGACACGTTTAATAGACTGTTTTCAAATGATAATCCGCTTCTGCGCGCGGTGCGGGATATGGGTATGGGGCTCGTGAACGCCGCCCCAAAACTGCGCCGCAGTTTCATCCGCGAGGCCGCCGGCCTGACCGGTGATCTGCCGCGCCTGATGCGCAGCTAGGACCCGCGGTCCCCGCGACCCCAAGCTGAGCGGTCCGGGTCCGCAGCCCCCTGCGGGATCGGCCCGCGCGTTCCGATTTTGCGCAACACCACCGACGTGACGACGCGGTCGTCCCAATAGGACGGGTCATTCTTGATCACATCAGGCAGCCTGTCTTTGCGCAAAACCCGTTGGCGGGTCGTCTTCAGTTCGACCGTGGCCTCATATCCAACGGGGTTGAGCCGTCCGCTCAAATAACCCTCGCGCAGTTGGCGTTCCCGATCTTCCAGTCTGCGTTTGTGGGCACGGATCATGGCGAGTTCATCGGCAGGATACAGGTTGGGCAACATCGTCGGTCCTCCTGACTGCGTTTTGCAGCATCGAGGTTTCCAACAGGTTAACCGGTCAATCCTTGTCGGTGGACCGCGCCTCATCAATCAACAGCACGGGGATACCACCACGGATCGGGTAGGCCAGATGGGCGGCTTTGCTGATCAGCTCATTGCGTTCGGCGTTGTAGCTGAGAACGCCGTGACACTGCGGACAAACCAGCGCCTCAAGCATCTTTGGGTCAAACGCCTTTTCAGCATCCGTCATTGCATGATCCGCCGTTCGTCATCGCCCCCGTGCAGGGCATATTCGATCAAGGTCACCAAAGTCTCGCGCCGGGTCGACAATGACGGCGCCTCAAGAAGGGCCTGCCGTTCCTCAGGTTCGAAGGGGCAGAGCATCGACAGCGAATTGATCAGCAATTCAGGCTCAGCCTCTTTGATGCCGTCCCAATCGGTGCTCAGGCCCCTGTCTTCGAAAAACCGTTCCAGAAGGTCCATCAACCCGTCACGGTCCAACCCTGGATCGGTTTCCTCTTCACCGAAATCGGCTTCAAATCCTGTCCAATCCACCTTTGCGCGGCGATAGGGGCTAAACCCCTCCACCTCCTCGCGCAAACGGAATCGCGACATACCCGAAAGCGTAATCATGTAACGCCCGTCCTCGGTTTCGGACATGGCCGTCACCCGCCCTGCGCACCCGATGGAATGCAGGCGATCCTCCCCGTTGGGCTGGATCATTCCGATGGCACGGTGTTCGGTTTTCATCACGTCATCCAGCATCGCAAGATAACGCGGTTCGAACAGATGCAACGGCAACCGCGCCCGCGGCAGCAGGAGGGCACCTGGCAGCGGAAATATCGGGATCACGTCGGGTAGGTTGGTTGGCTTTACCATATAAAGGGAACTAGGCCGCGCAGGGCATCAGGCAAATATCATTGACGACAGTTTGCGCCGTCCGTTCAAAACGACAGGATCAGTCGGCTTCAGCGCGTCGAAAATCATGAACAGCTGTGTTTTTGCGGCCCCGTCATTCCACTCACGGTCGCGGCGGAATAGATCAAGCAACTGGTCAACTGCAGCCTCGGTTTCCCCCGCACCCTGCAGCGCCACGGCATAGTCGAACCGCGCCTGATGATTGCCTTCGTCCGCATCCACGGCCGCACGCAGTTCGGCCACAGGACCTGCATCTTGCGCCTGTTTGGCCAGATCAAGGGCGGCGCGCGCGGCCTCAACCTCGGCCGCGTCGTGAATTTCAGCGGGCACGCCGTTCAAGACAGCCTCCGCCTGCTCAAGATCATCCAGCGCAAGATGGGACCGGATCAAACCACCGGCGGCGCCTGCATGATGACCGTCTTCTTCCAGAATGGCGGCAAAGGTTTCCGCCGCATCCGCAGCTTCGCCTTCAGCCAACATCGCCTCGGCGGCGTCCATCGCATCTGCCAGACCATTGTCCGGCTCACCGGCCAGATCGGCGATCTTGGTCACAAACGCCTCAACCTCACTGGGGGGCAACGCGCCTTGAAACCCGTCCACTGGCTGGCCGTTGAAGAACGCATAAACCGTCGGGATCGACTGCACCCGCAGCTGGCCTGCCACCGCTTGGTTCTGGTCCACGTCGACCTTCACCATTCTGACGCGTCCGCCCAATTTCCTGACCGCCTCTTCCAACGCGGGGCCCAGCGTTTTGCACGGGCCACACCACGGCGCCCAGAAATCGACGATCACCGGCACCTCTTTGGATGCTTCAACAACATCTTCCATAAAGGTCGCGTCACCACCGTCCTTGATCAGGTCGGTCGCAGGTGCATCAGTTCCACCAAGCTCAATCATCGCTCAACTCCGTCTGGGGTATCTGTGTTTGCGCACTATATGGCCCCCGCAACGCCAAAGGCCAAGGCCCCTGACACCCGCGCCTTAAGGCAAAGGTCCTAAAGCCGGATTAAAGTCCCTACAGATCAAAGGTCGCGAAAACCGGCGCGTGGTCGCTGGGCTGCTCCCATCCGCGCACATCCCGCAGCACGCGGCTGGAATGGGCCGCGTTCGAGATATCGGGCGTGGCCCAGACATGATCCAACCGGCGGCCTTTGTCAGCGGCGTCCCAATCGGGGCTGCGATAGGACCACCAACTGTAAAGCCGCCCCTGCGGGATGTCCTGCCGCGTCACATCCACCCATTTGCCTGCGTCCTGAGTGTCCGCCAGGTGCGCCACCTCAATCGGGGTGTGGCTGACGACCTTGAGCAGTTTTTTGTGATCCCAGACGTCATCTTCGCGCGGGGCAATGTTCAGATCGCCCACAAGGATCGCCTTTTGAGGCGCGTTGGTGCGGAAATAATCCCGCATCTCGGTGAGGTAGTCGAGCTTCTGGCCAAACTTGTCATTCACGGCGCGATCCGGCTTGTCGCCCCCCGCAGGCACGTAGAAATTATGCACGGTCACGCCGTTCTCAAGCCGCCCCGCAATGTGGCGCGCATGACCAAGCGCGGCGAAATCCTCCGCCCCTGCTTCCTCCATCGGGATCTTCGACAGGATCGCGACCCCGTTGTAACCCTTTTGGCCCCGCGCCACCATGTGGGCATAGCCCAGCGCCTGAAACTGCTCCAACGGGATTTTGTCGACCGGGCTTTTGCACTCTTGCAGGCACAAGACATCGGGCGCCTCGTCCGACATCAACCGCGCCACAAGGCCTTCGCGCAGACGGACCGAATTGATGTTCCAGGTGGCAAGGGTAAAGGACATGAGGGAAGGCTCCTGCGTGTTAGGTGGGTGCTGCGTCCAACCACCGGCCGACACGTGCCAGCCCTTCTTTCAGTACATCGCGCTGACATGCAAACCCGATTCTGACGTAGCCTTCGCGGCCCAGCGCCGATCCGGGCGTGAACATGACACCGGTGTCCCGCAACAGCGCAACGCACAGATCATAGGACACCATTGGCACATCCAGCTTCACGAAGGCCGTCGTGCCAGCCTTCGGTTCCACGAATGACGCCTTGGGCTGAGCCGCCACCCAATCGCGCAACACGCTCAAATTGCCCCGTGTGATCTCACGTGATCTTTCCAACACAGCGTCCTTCGCGCCCAACGCCATGGCCGCAAAATAATCATCCACCATGCCGACACTGATGGTGGTGTAATCGCGGTGGACCTCGCAGTCATCCAACAGCGCCTCCGGCCCCACGATCCAGCCCAACCGCAGGCCCGCAAGCGAATAGGCCTTGGACGTTGATCCGGTGGAAATCCCCTTGTCGTAAACCTCGACAATCGACGGGACCGGATCGCCCTGTTCGGTGCCGCGATAGACTTCATCACACAGCACCCACGCGCCCACAGAGCGCGCAATCTGCGCCACACGTTCCAATCCGGCGCGGTCGATCAATGCACCGGTCGGGTTGTTGGGGTTGGTCAAGGCAATCACCGTGGTCGCAGGCGTGACCGCTGCAGCCACGGCGTCCCAATCGGGCAGCCAGCCGTCGGCCTCCTGCAAGGCCACCTCCGTCACCTCGGCACCCAGCGATCGGGGGATCGCCGTATGCTGCTGATAGGTCGGGGTGATCGCAACCACATGGTCCCCCACCCCCACAAGCGTCTGATAGACCATATGGTTGGCCCCGATGGTGCCATGGGTGATCAACACGTTTTCGGGCCGCTGCCCGTGGAACAATCCGGCGACCAACCCGCGCAAACGTGTCGACCCCCTGATCTCTCCATAGGTCATTTTCATCTGCGCCAGATCGGCGGGCATCTGTTGCGTCGTCCCCGCCATTTGCATCAGTTCGGCCAAGGTCAACGACGCCACACAGGTTTCCGCCAAATTCAACTCACACTTGGTTTCCCAAGCGTTCATCCATTGCTCAACCCCGAACGGTTCAATCTTCATCGCCGGCTCCCCTTGCTGCAACCGGACCTTACCGCGCGCGGCCTGTCTTTGTCTCAAAAATATCCTGGGGGGAGGCCGCAGGCCGGGGGGCAAAGCCCCCCTCCCCGCCCGCCGCAGGCGCAAACCCGCACACAAAAAAAACCCCGACCAAATGGCCGGGGCAAGTCCAACAGGGAGGTGGTGATATAACCCCATCACCAAGGGTAACTTTGTGAAAAACTCAGGCCACCAAACGGTAACCTCCGCTTTCCGTCACCAACAAACGCGCGTTGGAGGGATCTGGTTCAATTTTTTGTCGCAGACGGTAGATATGTGTCTCCAACGTGTGGGTGGTGACACCCGCGTTGTAGCCCCAGACTTCGTGCAACAGCACGTCGCGGGCCACCACGCCTTCCGTCGCGCGGTAGAGGAATTTCAGGATGTTCGTCTCTTTTTCCGTAAGACGAATTTTCTTTTCATCCTCGGTGACAAGCATCTTTTGCGCAGGCTGGAATGTATATGGCCCCAAGGTGAATACTGCGTCCTCGGATTGCTCATGTGTCCGCAATTGGGCACGAATTCGCGCCAGCAGCACAGGGAATTTGAACGGCTTGGTCACGTAATCATTGGCCCCGGCATCAAGACCCAAAATGGTATCGCTGTCGCCATCATGGCCCGTCAACATCACAATCGGGCATTTCACCCCCTGCTTGCGCATCAGGCGGCACAGCTCGCGTCCGTCGGTGTCCGGCAGACCCACGTCAAGGATCACCAGGTCATACAGACCTTCCTTGGCCTTGGTCATCGCCTCGGCACCGTTTCCGGCCTCGAAGACGTCAAAATCCTCGGTCATCAACAGTTGTTCACCCAGCGCCTCGCGCAGGTCCTCGTCATCATCGACAAGCAGAATTTTCTTGAGTTGTGCCATTTCAGCGATCTCCTTCTTGCCAT
This sequence comes from Pseudooctadecabacter sp., assembly GCF_020627745.1. GTDB lineage: Bacteria > Pseudomonadota > Alphaproteobacteria > Rhodobacterales > Rhodobacteraceae > Octadecabacter. The sequence continues at coordinate 43,368 of NZ_JAHDGE010000017.1, read as the reverse complement.
TAGACATGGCGGGGCGCATCACCACTGGCAAGATTTGGGACATGCCCCTCACGTCGACGTGTCGCCTGACGGGCAAATGTTTCAATTTCTCACGAAAACGGCTACCAAGACGCGGTTAACACAGGTCAATTATGTCACTCGCCCCCGACACAACCGAACGCCTCGCCCGCGCCCGCGCAGATTTGCGCATGGGCGTGCCGGTGGTGATTTGTGACGGAGATGCGGCGGGGCTCGTGCTGGCGGTAGAGACATTGACGGCGGATCGGCTTGGCGACGTCCGCGCCTTACATCCCGTCCTTGCCTTGACGGATCATCGCGCAGCGACCCTGAAAATTGCCGCCTACGACGGTGATCTGGCCCGTATTGCCCTGCCCGTGGACGCCGATCTGGCTTGGGTGCGCGCTATGGCGGACCCCGCCGAAGACATGGCGCACCCGATGAAAGGCCCTTTCAAAACCCATCGCGACGGACCGGCCACCGTGCACAGGGCGGGGGTCGCGCTGGCGAAAGCCGCGCGGATCCTGCCTGCCTGCCTCGTGGCCCCTTTGGAAGATGGCGCAGGCTTTGCGGCAGCGCATGATTTGACACGACTGGACGCAAGCGCGGTGCTCAGCACCGATCTGTCTCCCCTGTCGCCGGTGATCCATGCGCGCCTGCCGCTGGCGGTGTCGGAGGCAGGCCGTTTGCACATCTTCCGCCCCGATGACGGGGCCGAAGAACATTATGCCGTGGAAATCGGCACGCCGGACCGCGCCCGGCCCGTGCTGGCGCGGCTTCATTCTGCCTGTTTTACGGGCGACCTTCTGGGCAGCCTGAAATGCGATTGCGGCCCGCAGTTGCGCGGGGCCATGGGGCAGATGGGGGCTGAGGGGGCTGGCGTCCTCCTCTACCTTAACCAGGAAGGGCGCGGCATCGGTCTGGCCAACAAAATGCGCGCCTATGCCCTGCAGGATCAGGGATTCGACACGGTCGAGGCGAACCACCGTCTGGGTTTTGACGACGACGAACGGGATTTCCGCATCGGGGCCGACATTCTGCGCAAACTGGGGTTTGCCCAAGTTCGCCTTTTGACGAACAACCCCGCCAAGGTCGCCAAGCTGGAAAGCTGCGGGTTGACGGTGACGGAACGTGTGCCCCTGACGGTCGGGGAAAATCCGCACAACGCGGACTATCTGGCGACGAAGGCCGCCAAGTCGGGCCACATCCTTTAGCGGGCAAATCGCAACAGAATGGCGCCCGTGATCGTGGCAAAGGTCGCTGCGATCTTCATCAGGTCCAGCCGTTCCTTCATGAAGACCACCCCGATGAAGAGCGCGAACACAATCGACGTCTCCCTCAAGGCTGTCACCAGCGCGATGGGCGCCTGCATGAACCCCCAGACGACAAGCGCATAGGCGCAATAGGACGCAAGCCCGCCCCAAATCAGCACGAACCGTCCCTCAGACCACAGCCGCCCGATGACGCCGGGATGGCGCAACCGCAGAAACACAGCAAAGACCAGCGCATTGCCGATGGCCGACCAGCCGTAAAACCCGACAGCCGTTCCCGCGACCCGTGCGCCCAGCCCGTCAATCAGTGAATACCCCGCAATAAAGCAGCCGGTCACAGCGGCCAGCATCGCAGCCTTGGGGTTGCGCGTGCCTGCCTGCCCCCGCACCAGACCCAGCGACAGCAACCCCGTGGCGATCAAGGCAATCGCCGCGACTTCCATCCAGCCCAAGGTCACACCGAGGATCGTCACCGACACCGCCGCGACAATCATCGGCGCGATCCCCCGCGCCACCGGATACACCTGTGTCAAATCCCCGATACGGTAGGCGTTCAGCAAAAACACCTGATAGCCAAAGTGCATCACCAGACTGCCCATCAGATACGGCCAACAGGCCAAATCCGGCATCGGCACAAACAACAGCCCCAGCACGGCGAAGGGCACATGCCCCAGAATCACCCCCGCCATGCTGAGGTGTTTGTCCGCGGCCCCCTTGGCAAGCGCGTTCCAACTGGCGTGCAGCACAGCGGCCAACAGGGTGGTGACGATAACGATGGTTGGCATGGGCGCTCCTCTCGCCGGTCAGCCTAGGGTGCAGGGGTCATGGCCACAATGCCTTGCAACACTGCTTGCCTTTTGATCATCTGCCTGCATGAAAGCCACCGATCTTGTTGTCACCCCTACAGCCCTGCGGTTTATGGGGCGCAGTTTTCCCCGGTCTGTCGGAAAAGGCGGCATCAGCAACCGCAAACGCGAAGGCGACGGGGCCACGCCGCGCGGTACGCACCGTTTGGTGGGGATGCTCTACCGGCCCGACAGGATGGCGCAACCTGCCGACTGGGCGCTGCCCATTCACACCGGGGACCTGTGGTCTGACGATCCGACCCACGAAGACTACAACATGATGGTGCGTGCGCCCTACCCGTACAGCCACGAACGGCTGCGTCGCGCCGACCCGCTATATGATCTGGTGATTCTGACAGACTGGAACTGGCCCTATGCCGTCAAGGGACGCGGATCCGCCATTTTCATTCACCGCTGGCGCAAACCGGGACATCCCACCGAAGGCTGCATCGGGCTGCATCCCCGCGATCTGGCATGGATCGCACCGCGCATCCGTCACGAGACGCGGTTGGTCGTGCTTTAGCCGTCAGCAGCCGTCCGTTCGCCAAAGATGGCTGATCCCACCCGCACATGGGTCGCGCCCAGTGCAATCGCGCGTTCAAAATCGCCGGACATGCCCATGGACAGCCCTGTCAGTCCATTGCGTGCGGCAATCTTGGCCAGAAGGGCAAAGTGCAACGACGGCTCTTCTTCGACGGGCGGGATGCACATCAGGCCCCTGACCGGCAGGTCCAACGCCTGCGCCTCTGCCACAAAGGCATCTGCATCTGCAGGCAGAACGCCTGCCTTTTGCGGCTCCTCCCCAGTGTTGACCTGAATGAAAAGGTCCGGGCAGGTCCCGACCTCCTGCGCGAGACGCGCCAGTGTCTTGGCCAGTTTGGGTCTGTCCAGCGTGTGGATGGACTGCGCCAGTTCCATCGCCTGCCGCGCCTTGTTTGTCTGCAACGGTCCGATCAGATGCAGGTCAACGCCGTCATAATCCTCACGGAAGGCGGGCCACTTACCTGCGGCCTCCTGAACGCGATTCTCCCCAAAAGACCGATGGCCCTGTTCAAGAACCGCCTGCACCCGTGTGTCAGGCTGCACCTTGGACACCGCGATCAAGGTTACGCTGCCCGCCGGACGTCCGGCCTTGGCCTCAGCCGCTGCGATCCTTGCGGTGATATCATCCAGTGACATGGCAACCTCCTGAAATGGCGATGTGTTTTTTGTTTCACCCTGACATAGGCCGTTACCCCCGCCCTGTCATCCGATCCAGGCCCGAAAACATTGTGTGGCAGGACTGCATCATTTTGACCGCAGGTCGAAATTCAGGGGGCAATTTTCTTGAGTGTCCCGCCATTTGGCCGCAAAGACAGTGCCAATGCTAGGGAAACTGGCATTCTCGAGAATGCAAACACGAGGAATTTAACATGAAACGCATCCTTCTTTCTTCTGCTGCGATCGTCGCTTTTGCTGGCGCCGCTGCTGCTGAAGGCCACACAGGCGTAACCTTCTCCGGTTCCGCTGACCTGGGCTTCAACGACACTGACATCGACAGCGACGGCGACGACTCCGTAGCGGGCTTCTACTCCGATCTGGAAGTCACAATCGGTTTCGCAGCTGAGCTGGACAACGGCCTGACAGCTGCTGCTTCCATCGACTTCGAAGACCTGGCCTCCGGCACAGCCGACGGCGCAGACTACGAACTGTCCCTGACCTCCGAAAACGCTGGTCTGTACTACGGCGACACCAACTTCGCTGCTCAGAACGTCTGGGTTGCTGCTGGTCCAATGGCCAACGACGACTTCTCCGAAGCTGACGGCGAAGAAGCCCTGCGCGGCGAAGTCACCTTCGGTGGCGTCGAAGCACAGGTTTCCTACGTTCTGGCTGACGCCGACGGCAACCGTGGTACAGACGATCTGGACCAGCTGTCTGTTGGTGTGTCCGGCGACTTCGGCAACTTCAACGTTGTCATGGCCTATCAGGAAGCTGCTAGCGATGACTTCAACGCTGCAAACGGCGACTTCAACAATGATGAAGTCTTCGGTATCTCCGTTGGCACATCCTTCGGCGGCGCAGACGTTCGTCTTGCATACGCTGAATCCGAAGGCGACGACTCCATCGGTGTTTCCGTATCCTACCCCTTCGGTCCTGTGACTGTTGACGCTGGCTACGCAACCAACTCCGACCAGGACGACGACTGGGATCTGGCTGTTTCCTACGAAGATGGCCCAATCGCTGTGACCGTTTCCACAGACGAAGAGTCTGACTGGGGTATCGAAGGTTCCTACGACGTGGGTTCCGGCCTGACAGTTTACGCTGGTGTTGTTGACGCTGGTGAAGACTACTACGTTGGTGGTGAGTATGACCTCGGTTCCGGCGCATCCCTGCAGGTTTCCTTCGCTGAAGACGGCGACGGCGACGAAGCAGACGGCGACGACGACATCGGTGCCAACGACTACCAGGTCGGCACAACTGTTGAGCTGTCCTTCGAGTTCTAATCGAACCTGAAGAGCATCTAATAGAGGGCGGTTCCTGCTGGAGCCGCCCTTTTTCTTTGCCTGCATGGCCGGGGTGGTCCTTCACACTTGTGACACACTGCCCCCTTCGCTACACATTTGTCTGAGACAAGACGCGAAAGGCCGCCACGTGACCGCACTTAATTCTCTTCGTCGCATGACCTTCGGGTTGGGTCTGCTTGCTGCTCTCGCCGCCTGCGGTGGCAATGGCAGTCTGGGCAGCAACCCGCTGGGGTCGATTGGCAGCCTGGGCTTCGGTGGGAACCGGTCCGCAGATGCCACGACGCAGGCCATCCGCACCCGCGGCGCCGAAAGCGTGGCCGTCAACCGCTACCTCTGGGCGGCATCCCTCGATGTTCTCAGCTTTTTGCCCGTCGAATCCGTGGACCCGTTCACCGGTGTCATCGTCATGGGCTACGGCACGCCCCCAGGCGGCAGCCGCGCCTATCGCGCCACGGTGGCAATTTCCGATCCGGCACTGGACGCACGGTCCCTCAACGTGGCTTTGCTGACCCGCAACGGCCCCGCCGCCGCCGAAACCACCCGCGCCATCGAAGACGCGATCCTAAGCCGCGCGCGCCAGTTGCGCATCGCGGATGGTGCGCTGTAAACAGACGCCGACCCAACCAGTTTTCCACGCCGGGTCCTGCACCCGGCGTTTGCTTTTGAAAGACCCCACATGCCCTACACCCCGTCAGAGATCGAAGCCAAGTGGCAAGCCGCCTGGGACAAGGCCGAAACCTTCAAGGCCGTGCGCGATACGTCCAAGCCGAAGTATTACGTACTTGAGATGTTCCCCTACCCCTCGGGCCGCATTCACATCGGCCACGTGCGCAACTACACCATGGGCGATGTCATCGCGCGCTATAAGCTGTCGACAGGCCACAACGTGCTGCATCCCATGGGATTTGACGCCTTCGGCATGCCCGCCGAAAACGCGGCCATGGCATCGGGCGGACACCCCAAGGACTGGACGTACAACAACATTGACACGATGGTCGAGCAGATGAAGCCGCTGGGCCTTGGCATTGACTGGTCGCGCATGTTCGCGACCTGTGACCCTGAATATTACGGCCAACAGCAGGCGCTGTTCATCGACATGCTGGATGCGGGCCTGATTGATCGCAAGAACGCCACCGTGAACTGGGACCCTGTCGACATGACCGTGCTGGCCAACGAACAGGTCATCGACGGCAAGGGCTGGCGGTCCGGTGCTGAGGTCGAACGCAAGGACCTGACCCAGTGGTTCTTCAAAATCTCCGACATGGCCGATGATTTGCTGGAGGCTTTGGACGGGCTGGACGACTGGCCCGCCAAGGTGCGCCTGATGCAGGAAAACTGGATCGGCAAATCCCGCGGTCTGCAATTTGCGTTCTCCATGGTCGAAAACGCCGGCGCGCATGACCGTGTTGAGGTTTATACCACCCGTCCGGATACGCTGATGGGGGCGTCCTTTGTGGGCATCTCCCCCGATCATCCGCTGGCGAAAGAGCTTGAGGCCGACAACCCCGACATCGCCGCCTTCTGCGCCGAATGCCGCAAGGGTGGCACAACGGCTGAGGCGTTGGAAAAAGCCGAAAAGCTGGGCTTTGACACCGGTCTGCGCGTGCGGCACCCGTTTGATACCTCATGGGAACTGCCCGTCTATATCGCCAATTTCATCATGATGGATTATGGCACAGGCGCGATCTTCGGCTGCCCCGCCCATGATCAACGCGACCTGGATTTTGCACGTAAGTACGATCTGCCGGTCAAATCTGTCTATGTGCCCGCCATGGGCGAGGACACCTTCATTACGCCCGAAGACGGTGGCCCGGCCTACGTTCCTTCAAAGGAGGCCGTTGTCCATTACGTCGCGGGCTTCGCCGGGGCAGAGGCCCAGTCGGGCGCGGACGCCATCAACGCTGCCGTCGATTTCTGTGAGGCCAATGGCGTGGGTCAAGGTGTGACCAAATTCCGTCTGCGGGATTGGGGTTTGAGCCGCCAGCGGTATTGGGGCGCGCCCATTCCTGTGGTGCATTGTGACGACTGTGGTGTGGTGCCTGAAAAGAAAGAAAACCTGCCTGTTGAGCTGCCATACGATGTCAGCTTTGACATTCCCGGCAACCCGCTGGACCGTCACCCCACTTGGCGTGATGTGCCCTGCCCCGCTTGTGGCAAACCCGCCCAACGGGAAACGGACACGATGGACACTTTCGTAGACAGCAGCTGGTACTTCGCCCGTTTCACGGCGCCCCATGCATCAACACCCACAGATATGGCCGACGCCGAATACTGGATGAACGTCGATCAATACATCGGCGGCATTGAACACGCGATCCTGCACTTGCTGTATTCACGGTTCTTTGCCCGTGCGATGCACAAAACCGGCCACCTGCCGGCCTCCGCCATTGAACCGTTCGATGCCCTGTTCACCCAAGGCATGGTGACCCACGCGATCTACAAGACCGACGGCAAGGATGGCCGCCCGGTCTATCATTACCCCGAAGAGGTTGATCTGCGCGATGGATCGGGCTTTTTGAAAGACGGCACCGAAGTCACCATCGTGCCCTCCGCCAAAATGTCCAAGTCCAAGAACAACGTTGTGGACCCTGTGGCGATCATCGAACAATACGGCGCGGACACCGCGCGGTGGTTTGTGCTGTCCGACAGCCCCCCCGAACGGGACGTGGAATGGACAGCCTCGGGTGCTGAGGCAGCGTTCAAACACCTCAGCCGTGTGCACCGCATCGCCACGGATATCGCCGCCAGTGACGACGCCGAAAATGACGCGGATGAGGCCCTGTTGCGCGACATGCACAAGGCCATTCAGGACGTGACCAGTGGCGTGGAATCCTTTGGTTTCAACGCGTCGATCGCGAAACTCTATGGCTTTACAGCCGCCATTCAGAAATCCAGGGCTGGCACGCAGGCCAAGACCATGGCCATCAAAACGCTTGCCCAGCTGATGGCCCCCATGACACCGCATTTGGCCGAAGACATCTGGGCCATGTTTGGCGGCGAGGGCCTGATTGCCAATGCGCCATGGCCTGTCGCGGATGAGGCGATGTTGGTCGAAGATACCGTGACCTTACCTATCCAGATCAACGGCAAACGTCGGTCGGAAATCGCCGTTCCAAAGGACATGCCCAAGGATGAGGTTGAAAAACTGGCTTTGGCAGACGACGCTGTCGTCAAGGCCTTGGAGGGTGGCACGCCCAAAAAGGTCATCGTTGTCCCGGGCCGGATCGTGAATGTTGTCGTTTAACCGTCGCCAAATCCTCGCGTTGTTCGCAACAGCCCCAGTGGCCGGTTGCGGGTTTACGCCGGTCTATGGCCCCACAGCCACCGGCCGGTCCCTGCGGGGGCGCATTGCGTATCGCGCGCCGAACACGCCCGAAGGGTTCCGCCTGCGCACGCGGCTGGAGGATCGTCTTGGCCGTGTTGAACGGGGAGACTATTTGCTGGTGGTCGAACTGGACATCGAAGAGGTGCCGGTGGTCATCAGCTCCTCCCAAGATATCAACCGGTTCAACCTGCCGGGTAAAGCCACTTGGACGTTGACCGAAGACGGCAGCGACACGCCGCTGGCCACGGGCACGGCAGAAACCTTCACCGCGTACAGCGCCTTTGGCACCACCGTCGCGTCGCAAGAGGCGCAGGACGATGCCCGCGACAGGCTGGCGATTGCACTGGCCGATCTGATCGTCACCGACCTGATTGTCGAGGCCACGGGCGGCGCATGAAACTTTCCGCCCGCGACGCCACAGCCTATTTTCGCAAACCTGATCCGAACGGTGCGGGTATTCTGATTTACGGCGGTGACGCCATGCGGGTGGCCCTGAAGCGACAAGAGGTGATCAAGGCCCTTGTCGGTCCCAATGGCGAAGAAGAAATGCGCCTGACCCGGATGACCGGCGCGGAATTGCGCAAGGACCCCGCGATGTTGGGGGATGCGATCAAGGCGCAAGGCTTCTTCCCCGGTCCCCGCGTGGCCTTTGTGGAAGAAGCAGGCGACAGCGTGGCCAAGGCGATCACGCCCGCCTTGGCAGACTGGGCGGAAGGCGACGCGCAGATTGTGGTGACGGCAGGGCAGCTCAACGCGCGGTCGTCATTGCGCAAGCTGTTTGAAGCCCACCCCCGCGCCTATGCGGCTGGCGTCTATGATGACCCACCCAGCCGCGATGAAATCGAAGGCCATCTGCGCGATGCCGGTGTCGCCAATGTGAGCCGGGACGCCATGGACCTGATCAGCGCATATGCCCGCGAAATGGCACCGGGCGATCTGCGCCAGACGATTGAGAAGCTGGGTCTTTATAAGTTGGGCGATGACACGGAAGCGACGGTCGAAGACGTCGAAGCCTGCGCGCCTCAGTCCAATGAGGCCGGTCTGGACGATCTTCTAAATGTCGTGGCCGATCTGAACGCCTCGGACATCGGCCCGATTCTGTCGCGTCTTTATGCGCAAGGCACCCAACCCGTGGCGCTGTGCATCGCGGCAATGCGCCACTTTCGGCAACTGCACACGGCGGCGTCTGATCCTGGTGGCGCAGCGGCGGGCATTGGCCGCCTGAAGCCGCCTATTTTTGGGCCCCGCCGTGACCGTATGGTCCGGCAAGCAAGTAACTGGGGACGCCCTAATCTGGAAGAAGCCCTTGGCGCCATCACCGAGACGGATCTGACCCTGCGGTCTGCAAACACGGCGCCGGATCGGGCACTGGTCGAACGTATGTTCATCCGCCTCGCAATGCTGGGTCGCAGACGCGGATAGCCCGACACCCGAAAAGCAAAAGGCGGACCATAGGGCCCGCCTTTCGAAAATCTAAACTCGTACGAGCATGCGTCGATTAACGCAGGTCGCTGCCACCGTCGGTTTCGCCTTCAGTGGAGCCACTGGCTGCCAGAGCAGCAGCAAGAAGAGCAGCACCCAGCAGAGCTGGAACGACTGCGCCGCCTGCGGAACCCAGAAGGCCGCCGCCGAGGGAACCTGCGCTGGAACCAGCAGGAGCAGCTGTTGGGATGATGAGGATTTCATCATCGTCAGTGCCGGCTGGGGACAGGTCGCCTGCGAATGCAGTGGACGACATAGCAACGATTGCGGTTGCTGTGATAAGCGATTTGTAAAGCATAATAACTCCTGATCAGTATTTAGCACACGGCAACGCCGCGCACGTCTTAGCGCTACCTTCGATATAGAATGCCCTTACGGCAAACGCACGAGTTTTTTGACGATCGAGTGCGATTTTCGGCTGAAATAGGTCAAATACGGACCATGTCACTGCCAAATTGCCTAATTGATCGGCGATTCTTTGCTAAAGGCGCTGATAAACGAGGTATCCAAGCCCGATCGAGACGAACTGCCGGGTTTGTACGATCTGGCCGTTGGACGTGACCCAATAGAGATTCGTAAAGTTCACACGGTCGTTTTCACAGGTTTCCCTGAATTTGCGCGTGGCGAAATCCCGTTCGACAATGGTGATCGTCTCGGCTTTGTCGAAGGCCATGTCGCATTGGTACGTATCCGTTTCGATCTGGTCCAGTCCGGTCAGAACATCATACCGTCGGCTGTGGCTTCCGCCCCCTGTCGTCAGGGACCGGCGGGCCGCATCGGTATCCGCCCCCATCAGATCAAAGCCGGAAGCGCGGGTGGCCACCACCATCCCGTCGCGCAGGCTGACCGATACCCCGTCCGAACTGATCCATGTGACCGCACCTGGTCGGGTGGAAACCGGCGACAACAGATCAACCGAACCGCGCGACACAAGGCTGACCAGCAACAGGTCCGCATCCGCGGCCTCGATCGCGGCGCGGGTGAGAGCGGGCTGCGGGGCGGGCTGCGCGTTTGCTGCCGCTTCGCCACTCAGGATCGATTCCGCAACCGTTTTCAAAGTGGACGATGTCGCACCCTGGCCCAACGGCCCGCATGCAGCAAGGCCGGACAGGACGCCGGCGCACAGAAGTCTCGAAATCAACGCCAAAACCGCCCCCAATTATCCTGCATTTGTGACGGATGACCGTCGCGGACGATGTTGTACAGCCGTCCATCCACTGACAACCGCGCCCCGCCATCGCGTGCAAGCGATTGCAGATTTGCGGAACTGGTGTCGCGGGTCGGTGTCCCCAGGGCCCAATCCAGCGGAATTTCCAGACGGATGCCTTTGTCGAAAGATCCTTCGCCAAAATCTTCGAACGGAACATCCGTGAGGGTGAAATACGCCCCCACTTTCCAACCGTTGTCGAATTCGCGATCCAGCGCAAAGGTCGCGCCCCAGTCTCCGGCCAGATACCGCCCGACATCGACTTGCGCCTGAAACCCGTTTTCGAAATCGTAATACGCCGACACGTGACCGCTCAGCACATCATAGATGTCGTCACTCGTGTCCGTACAATCGGAATTCAGGCAACTGGGCCGGAACCCGAAGCCAAGATCAAAATCACGCTGCGCGACGTAGTTAAGCTCTGCCCCGAGGGCGAGGCGGCTTGTCGTCGGCTTCCAGAGCACCTCAGTGGAAATACCGCCGAAGTTGCGTTCAAGATACCCCACCGACACACGGCTATACAGGTCACGTCCGGGGCGGCCGTACCAAGCAACAAAAAGGTTTTCGATTCCGTTGCCGCTTTCGGCGCCATAGCGCAGGCCGGACCGGCGGATGTCGGGCAGGGTCGAGACCCCGATGGACCCGATTTCATCGCGGTTGCCCCCGATCCGCTGCCGGAAAGTGCCCGCAGCCACGATGTTGGGCCGCAATTCATACTGGAACGTCGCCTCGATGCCCACGTCGCCGCGCACGGGCTGTTCCCCATCAAAAAGCGACAGTTCCAGATAGGGATAGACGCCCCATAGAAAGGCTGCGTTTTCAGTCTCGTAGGTGATGGCGGGGTCGGGTCCGGCGGCGTCCGCAAACAGCGCGCGCTCATAAATACGGTCTGATGCGCCGGCTGTGTTTTCCAGACGTTCCAGATCGCCGCGGCTGAGGGTCACGGAAGACAGGGCGATGCCGCGCCGTGACGGCTCCAGCACGAAGGTGTCGATGTTTTGGGGCGCGGCCTGCGTCAGGATGCGGGCCACCCGCCCGATCGCTTGGGATTCGGCGCGGAATTTCGAGTTCTCATAACGCACACGTAGGGATGTGCCCTGAACCTCGGCCCCCAGCAGGCGAAACCCGTCCGTGGCCAGAACCTGACCCAGAATATCGACGCCTGTCGCCTGCTCGGACGGTGTGGCCCAGGATGCAGCGGCAATCACGTTCTCGCCGCGCACAGCAACAGGCAAAGGCGCGGGGCCAAAGCCGCTGTCGGTGGCCGGTTCCGTTGGATCAATGACAAAGGTCGCCGACAATCCGATCTGGTTGCCGTAGGCATAGTATCCGCCCAACTGGACCCAGTCATCAGGCTCCCATGTCACGCCGAAGTTCAGCGGCGACGTCCGCTCGAACCCGATCAGGCGTTCCTCGCGAGTGTAGGCATCAGACGAATATTCCGCCAAAAGCGTCCATTCATCGTTTACACGCCATTCGACGCCCCCGAAAAAGGCCGCATCACCGCGAAAGAACTGACCTGACAAAATCGTCCCGCCGGTGCTGACGCTGTCGTCAGGGCGGGTTTCAAAGCCTGCGTCGATCACGCCAAGCGGGTTGGTGAACCCGCCGACCGATCCAAGACGCCCCCAGCCGATGCCGCCGGTCACGCGCAGATCGGACCCGATGGTCTTGGTCGCAACGATATATTCGCTGCTGTAACGCCCCGTCCCCAGAAAATCGCGCAGGCCGATGGCAATGGCAGGGCGGATGTCCCCTTCATAGGCCAGCTGGTATTGCGCATCGAAGCTGCGGTCGAACGTGTCGATGTAGCTGTAGCGGAAATTGCCCGACAAACGCGGCAAAAGCTGGAAAGAGAACGTCGCCCGCTGCGTCGTGCCGAACCCCCCGATGGTGGCCGAAATCTCGCCGTCTTTCGGGGCCACGGCGGTTGGCATGTCGATGATCCCCGGCGTGCCGAACAGCGAATAGGTCGCGCGCCAGTCATCATCCGCCACCGCCGGAGAGGCAAGGACGACACAAGCAGCCAGATGTGTCAGGGCGAAGGATTTTGTAAAAGCAGACATGCAAAAGGTCTGCCACTGTCCCGCCGCCTTTCGCAACCTTATTTTGTCAGGGCCGGAAACTTGTTTCCATGTGGTGGACAAATGCCATAATTCAAAACCAGACCATTCGGGGACCCCAAAGCAATGCAAACAGTGATCCTAGGCGCACAGGGCCAGCTGGGCGGGGTTCTGCACCGTCATGCCCGTCGTGCCGGACTGGATTGGACGGGTCAGGGGCGCAGGGCGGGTGCGGATGTCATATGGTCTTTACAGGACAAGCCAGCTGAGGCTGTCTTTCCCGAAAACGGAACCATCATCAACATGATCGGCTATGCCGGACCTGATGAAGACGCTTTACAACAGGCCAATATAGACGCCACAGACCGCATCCTGACCCTCGCAAAGGCCCATGGTGTGGCACACGTCATCCTTGCCTCTTCCGCTGCGGTTTACGGCAATGCCGGTACGGCCCCGATCACCGAAGAGGCTCCCCTTTCCCCGCTGACCCCTTATGCCGACAGCAAGGTCAGGATGGAGGCGCTGGCGCAGGCGGCGGCTGGGGTGGCTGGCAGCCCTGCCATCACAATTCTGCGGATCGGCAATGTGGCCGGGTCCGACGCGCTCACCACCATCGCCCGCCGCCGCATCGCTGCGGGTGCTGCGATGGACCTGCACCGGTTTGCCGACGGAACAGCGCCGGTGCGCTCCTACATCGGGCCGCGCGATCTGTTCGATGTGGTGGCCGCCCTCGCCCCACAGCCGCCCGCCGCGATCCGCACCGTCAATGTCGCGGCTCCTGATCCTGTCCCCCTCGACCATGTCATGACCGCCTATAAGACCCATGTTTTACCGGATCTTGTCTGGCAGGACGCGCCCGCCCCGGACAGCGTGCCCAAGCGCGTGATCCTGTCCATCCAAGCGCTTCGGGCGCTGGTCGACCTTCCGTCGGCCTCCGACTATGCCACGCATATGGCGCGCCAGGTGCAAGAGGACATCAGCCCGTGAAACGTCTGTTTGACATCCTGTGCGCCGCGCTGATCCTTATGCTGTCCGCCCCTGTTATGCTGGTTATCGCCCTATTGATCCGTCATCACGACCGCGGCCCTGTCTTTTATGTGGCCGAACGAATGAAAACGCCGCAGCAGCCGTTTCACCTGATCAAGTTTCGCACCATGACCCATGTGGATGCCGCCCAGAACGGCGGCGTCACCGGCGGCGATAAATCCGGCAGGATCACACCCATAGGCCGCGTGCTGCGCCGGTTCCGTCTGGATGAATTGCCACAGGCCATCAATGTGCTGCGCGGCGACATGAGCATTGTCGGCCCGCGCCCGCCCCTGCGTCAGTATACCGATGCCTTTCCTGAACTTTATGCTCGTGTCCTGCGGTCCCGCCCCGGTATCACCGGCCTCGCGACGTTGCATTTTCACCGCCACGAAGAACGCCTGATCGCCCGTGCCACCACCGCCGCAGAAACCGAGGCGATCTACACCCGCCGCTGCATCCCGCGCAAAGCGACGTTGGATTTGATCTACCAACGTCATGCTTCGGTCTGCTTTGACATTGTGATCCTGTGGCAGACCATTGCCCGCGTGTTGGGGCGGTGAAACCACAACACGCGCCTGACTTGTGACATATCCGCGATTTTGCTGGTCCGCCGGACCGGTCCCGCGCTATGACAGCGCCAAAACGAACGAGGCGTGCCCATGAAAATTGCAGTGATCGGAACAGGCTATGTGGGCCTTGTGTCGGGGGTATGTTTTTCCGATTTCGGGCACGATGTGGTTTGCGTTGACAAGGACCCTGCCAAGATCGAGATGCTGGAGGCCGGACAGGTCCCCATCTTTGAACCCGGCCTTGAGGACCTTATGGCCAAGAACGTTGAGGCCGGCCGCCTGACGTTCACCCGTGATCTGGCCACCGCCATCGACGGGGCCGAGGCCGTGTTCATCGCCGTGGGCACCCCCACCCGCCGGGGCGACGGGCACGCGGACCTGACATTTGTCATGGCCGTAGCGGAGGAAATTGCCAAAGCCGCCACCCATTACACTGTCATCGTCACCAAATCGACCGTGCCTGTGGGCACCAACCGTCAGGTCAAACAGGTCGTGCGCAAGGCGAACCCTGATCTTGACTTCGACGTGGCCTCCAACCCCGAATTTTTGCGCGAAGGGGCCGCGATTGACGACTTCATGCGTCCGGACCGCGTGGTCGTGGGCGTGCAGACAGACCGCGCCGCTCAGGTCATGGCAGACGTGTACCGGCCCTTGTTCTTGCGGGATTTTCCGATCGTCACCACCGATCTGGAAAGCGCCGAGATGATCAAATACGCCGCCAACGCATTTCTGGCGACCAAGATCACCTTTATCAACGAAATTGCTGCCCTGTGCGAACGCACCGGCGCGGATATCAAGCAGGTCAGCAAGGGCATGGGCCTTGACGGGCGGATCGGCAACAAGTTCCTGCACGCAGGCCCCGGCTATGGCGGGTCGTGTTTCCCCAAAGATACCAAAGCCTTGGCGCGTATCGGTCAGGAACATGCCGTGCCCATGCAGATCACCGAGACCGTCATCAAGGTGAACGAAGAGGTCAAACGCCGCATGATCGACAAGCTGCTGGACCTGTGCGACGGCACGTTTAACGGCAAAACCATCGCTGTCCTCGGCGTGACCTTCAAACCCAACACCGACGACATGCGCGATGCCCCCGCCCTGACGATTATTCCCGCCATGGTGGGCGGTGGTGCCAAAGTCCGCACTGTCGATCCGCAAGGGATGCACGAGGGAGAGGCGCTTTTGCCTGGCGTCAAATGGATGGATGATCCGTACAAGGCCGCACGCAACGCCGATCTTGTGGTGATCCTGACCGAATGGAACGAATTCCGCGGCCTCGACCTGAAACGTATGGCCAAACATATGGCGACCGCGCGCATGGCCGATCTGCGCAATATCTATTCCACCAAAGACGCCAAACGCGCGGGGTTTCAGGCCTATATCTCCATCGGGCGCTCCCCGCTGGAAACGATGGATGAGGGCGCATAATGCCCACCGCGCTGATCACCGGCTCAGCCGGATTTATTGGTTATCACCTGTCCAAACTGCTGCTGGCGCAGGGGTTCGATGTGGTCGGTTTCGACGCCATGACGGATTACTACGATGTCCGCCTGAAAGAACGGCGTCAGGCCAATCTGCTGCAATCGGCGCGCTTTCGTGCGGTCAATGACCGGCTTGAGGCGGACGGCGTCCTGCACGATCTGGTGGCCGACGTGCGCCCCGATTATGTGATCCACCTCGCCGGGCAAGCGGGCGTGCGCTATTCCATCGATGCGCCGCGATCCTACGTTGATGCCAATATCATCGGCACGTTCAACCTGCTTGAGGCCGTGCGCGCCACGCCGGTGAAACACCTGCTGCTCGCCTCGACCTCCTCCGCCTATGGGGCGAACACGCAGATGCCCTACACAGAGACGGACAAGGCCGACACGCAGATGTCGTTCTATGCGGCCACCAAAAAGGCGAATGAGGTCATGGCCCACAGCTATGCCCATCTTTACGACATCCCCACGACCATGTTCCGGTTCTTCACGGTCTATGGCCCTTGGGGACGGCCCGACATGGCGCTGTTCAAATTCACCAAGGCCGTGTTGAACGGGGACGCGATCGACGTCTACAACCACGGCGACATGCGCCGCGATTTTACCTATGTCGAAGACCTCGTGCGCGGCATTCACCTGCTGCTGGACGCTGTGCCCCAACGGCTGGATGAGGTGCCCGATGGCGACAGCCTGTCGCCCGTGGCCCCCCACCGCATCGTCAACATCGGCAACGGCGAACCCGTGCAGCTTATGGCCTTTATCGAAGCGATTGAGAAAGCACTGGGCCAGACCGCACAAAAGAATTTCATGGATATGCAGCCCGGCGATGTGCCCGCCACTTGGGCGGACGGGACACTGCTAAAAACCCTCACGGGCTATGCCCCCAAAACGGACGTGCAAACCGGCGTGCAGGCGTTTGTCGACTGGTACCGCGACTATTACGATGTTTGATGCGCCCGGTGCGCGGGCGACGTTTGAAGCCGCGTTAACGCGGCCTGCCCCGCGTGCCGACCCGTGGCCAGACAGCCGGTGATCAGATAGCCACCCGTCGGCGCCTCCCAATCAAGCATTTCACCGGCGCAGAACACACCGGCCCTGTCGCGGAGCTCAAGGTCATCAGTCAGTGCATCAAAGCGCACACCGCCCGCAGTTGAAATCGCCTCATCCATGGGACGAGGGGCCAGCGGCGGAAAGGGCAGCGCCTTTAGCGTCGCGGCGATGTCCTGTGCCCCGCGCCCGAATTCATTGAAGAGCGCGCGTTTCACGCCGTCCAGTTTCAACGTCTTGCGCATGACGTTGGCCAAGGATTGCTTGGCTTTGCCGGAGGCCAGCCGCGTGCGTATGTCGTCCAGGGTCATGTCTGGCAGCAGGTCCAGCATCAGCGGCGCACCGTCGCGCATGGCGGCTGAAACGGCATAGATGCCGCCGCCTTCAATCCCGCGTTTTGAGACGATGAATTCCCCACGGCTGTCCAACCCACCGGCCGTCAAACGACACCCTTTGACGGCAGCGCCGAAATGCGCGGTCATATGCGGGGACCAAGACACCTCAAACCCGACGTTGGCAGGCTGAAACGGCGTCATCACCTGCGGCATGACGCCGGCCCAAACGCCATCCGATCCCAGCCGCGCCCAACTGGCCCCGCCCAGCGCCAGAACGGTGACGCGCGCCACGATCCGCTTTTCGCCATCCGGTGTATCAAAGACCGCCGAGGGGCCATCCCAGCCGGTCCAGCGCCAGCGGGTCCGGACCTCTACATCTTGGTCCGCCAACTGCCTCATCCACGCCCGCAACAGAGGCGACGCCTTCATTGTTTTGGGAAACACGCGCCCCGTTGATCCGGTGAAGACCTCTTGCCCAAGTGCTTTGGCCCAGTCCTGCACCGCGTCAGGCCCGAAGGCTGTCAGTGTCGGGGCCAGCGCAGGTTGGGCGGTGCCATACCACGTCTGAAACGCATCCGCCGGTTCGTCTTTGGTCAGGTTCAAACCGGACTTTCCCGCCATCAGAAATTTGCGTCCCACGGTGGGCATCCGGTCGGCCACGATGACGCTGTGCCCCGCCGCTGAAATGACATCAGCGGCCATCAAGCCCGCCGGACCACCCCCAATGATCAGGGCGTCAATCACTCGGGCAGCGCGGGGGCCGCGCCCTTCAGGTGGACCACACGTTGCGGGAACGGGATTTCGATGCCTGCGTCTTTTAACGCATTCCAAATCGCAAACCGCACGTGGCTGCGGTATTTGTTCTTGCCGTCATCAATGCCGTTGACCCAGAATTCCACGACAAAGTCGATGCCGCTATCGCCAAACCCGTCCAGTTCCACATCGGGTTCTTCGGGCTGATCTAACACAAAATCCAACGCCGCCACCGCAGGCCCCACGATATCAGGGATGCGGTTTATGTCGGTGTCATAGCTGACCGAGAACGACACATCATACCGATTGGCAGACCCGCTGTCGGAATAATTGACCACCCGTGTGACGATGAAATCCTCGTTCGGGACAACGATCCATTTGCCGTCATAGGTTTCTAGGATTGCGGCGCGGGCCGTCATGCGCACAATCGTACCGGCCTCGCCCCCGTCGAGTTCAACGTAATCCCCGACCGTCGCCTGACCTTCCAACAGCAAGATCACGCCGGACACGAAGTTGGACGCAATCTTTTGCAGGCCGAAACCGATACCGACACCCAAGGCACCGGTCAGCACCGCAAGCGACGTCAGGGGGATACCAGCGATGTTCATCGCCACAAGGAAGGCCGCGCCAAAGATCGCGATCTCAGCCGCTTTTGCCGCCAACTGGCGCGTCGCGGGGCGCATTTCCTGCTTTTCGATGATCGCGGTAGACTGGTCGTTGGACCAGCGGCCCAGCCAGAACATGATCGACGCCACCACCAGAAACCGCAGCAAACCCAGCAAAGAAAACGACATGTTCCCCAGCGGAATAATTGTCGTTTCCATCCACAGCAGCAGCGGATCAAGAAAGCCCAATGCATAGATCGCGGCCAGTGGCACCAGCACCGTCTTGCCCAACGCCTTGAGCATCGGATCGGTCAGCATATCGCGCACAAAGGCACGCACGGCCAGGAACAGGAAAACCCGTTTGCCGAAGGCAATAACCTCACCCGATCCGAAGATCGACCGCGTGACCTGTTCCCCGATGGCTGTCAGCCCGAAGGCCAATAATGGCAACAGCAGGGGCAAGAACAACAGAACAAACCGGCGCACTTTGGCCAACAGGGAGTCATTGCCCTGCGTCGGGGTCAGCAGTTGGGTCAGCTTGGGGTTCAGTTTTCGGGTGATCACCACCGCAGCCAGATAGGACCCCACCAGCAGGGCAAACTGCACCCAATTTGCGGGGTCGATGATCCACGCCAGCGCGACCTCATAGGCGGTCATGCCGTATCCCATTGCCGTTTCGAGCATATTTTCCATGCAGCCGTTCCCTCCAGCGCGTTACCGCCAGTTAAACGAGGCCTAGCCTGCAATCAACGCCTTGATCCCTTTGATCTGGTCCAAGGGAGCTGAAAGCGTAGGCGCGATCAGTGCCTCCACAGCGTCCTCCAGCCCCGTCTGCGCGATCACGTCGATCAATCCGGCGGCCTGTGCCTCGGATGCCGTCAGTTTGGCCCCCGTCAGAAGGATGCGTTTGGCCACGGCGGGCCCCACCAGTTCTTTCAGCCGCGCGGGGTCGGACGGTTGGGGCAAGACACCAATCTTGATGACGGGGTAAAACACTTTGGCCGACGGAACGGCGACGCGCAGATCACAGGCCAGCATCATACCCATGGACCCCCCCGCGCAGGACCCGTTGAGTGCCGCGACGCTCAGCCCTTCGAACCCCGCGATGGCTGACGACAACCTTTCCCAGGCGGGCGAGGTCGCCAATGTCCCATGGCGCACGTCGTCCAGATCGGCGCCTGCGCTGAACACGGATCCCGCACCGGTCAGGATCAACACCTTGCACGTGGCACCCTCAACATGACCGGCCAGATCGTTCAACATCGCCTCGGTCAGGGCATTTGCCTTGTCGGGCCGGTTGATCCGCAAGGTCAGGCGGTCTGTGTCGGGGATCGCCTCAATCATATCAGGCCGACAGCGCGGCGGACGTCCTCATCGCGCAAGGACACATCGTCGCCCAGAAAGCTGTCAGCGGCGGCGGTGCACATCCACATCAGCGCCTTGGCGGGCCATTCGGGCGGGATGTGGTCGGACCACTCAAGCTGACTGACCGGATTGATGCCCGACGCCTTGATGTCGCGCTGCATATCTGTCGCCACGGTGCCGGGGGACAGGCCAAGGATGCGCAGGCCCTTGTCGCGGGCTTCCTTGTCGGCGCAGCGGGTCAGCATATAGGCCCCCGCCTTGGACGCACAGTAGGAGGACCAACCCTCGACCGGGCCGTGGGCCGCACCTGAGGACACGGTGATGATCGTGCCTGCGCCACGGTCAATCATCCCCGGCATGGCCGCGCGCATGCCGTTGAACACACCCTTGAGGTTCACGTCGATGGTGGCGCCCCAGGCGTCCACATCGGCCTCTGCCAGATGGCTGATCGGGTCCAGCAATCCGGCATTGCCGATCAGAACATCCAGTGGTCCGAATGCGCCTTCGGTTCTGGCAATCGCATCCGACACGGACCGGTAATCGGCGACGTCGCACGGCACTGCCATAGCCCCATCGCCCAATTCATCCGCCAACGCCCCAATCGCATCTGCCGACCGCGCGACCAACGCGACCTTCGCCCCGGCGGCCACAAATTCGCGCGCCGTCGCCGCCCCGATCCCGCGGCTCGCCCCTGTGATCAAAACGACCTTTTCTGTCATATCCATCGCGCAGCCTCCTGAAAAAATGCACATATCCACGCGAATACAACCGCGTTGTCACGTTTTCCTGACCTTGACCCTTCGCGGCTGAGTTGAAAAGCTGTCTTCAACAGTTTTTGACAAAGGAAATTCCATGCGCCGTCTGCCGCTTCTTCGCCACACCCCTCTGATCGCTGCCATCCTGTGTGGCACATCCGCCGCCGCCGATGTCACCGCCCAACAGGTCTGGGACAGCTGGACCACGCAGATGGAAACCTTCGGTCAGGGCTTCAGCACCGGCGGTGAGGAAATGTCAGGCGACACCCTGACAGTGTCAGACGTGCGCATCGAAATGACCGATGACGACGTCACGGTTCTTGCAGATCTGGGCGATATCGCCCTGACAGAGAATGGCGATGGCACGGTCAGCATCAGCATCCCCGACAGCTATCCCATGACCGTGAAATTCACGCCGGAGTTTGAAGAACCCGGAACGCTGATCATGACGGTCCGACAGTCCAACATGGATATTGAAGTGTCGGGTGAACCCGACGCGATGCAGTATGACATCAGTGCCGACCTTTATTCCTTTACGGCAGACAGTCTTGAAGGTGCCGCAGCCCAACAGGTCGAACTGGGCCAGTCCGCCCTTGTGATGCGCGACATGGCCGGCACCTATTCAATCACCGAAGGCGAAGTGAACGAGGTCGATTACAGCTTCGATCTGGGCGCGCTGGATATTGATGTGAATTTTGCCGACACGGGTGGCAGCAACTCTGTCTCACTGGCGGCGGATATGGCCGAACTGGCCATGGCTGCGACGGTGGCGATCCCGCCCGATATGGACATGGATGCCGATGTTCCGCCCTTCATTGACGGTCTGGCCATGACCGGCGGGTATACCTTTGGCGATGTACGATATGTTTTCGACATCGCGGCCGATGGCGAAAACGTGTCGGGGACGGCTGTCACCGAAGGCGGTCGGATGGATTTCGGGTTTGATTACGACGGCGCCTCCTACAGCGGCGGGGCGCAGGGCATTGATGTGTCTGTCAGCGCCCCTCAGGAACTGCCCTTTCCGATTGACGTCACAATGGCAAAATACGGCTTCGATTTTGCTGTACCTCTGAGCGCGGGCAGCGGTGGCCCACGGGATGCCCGTCTGGCATTCGATTTCACCGATCTGTCTGTCAGTGACGGCATCTGGAACCTGTTTGACCCCGCCCAGACCCTGCCGCGCGATGCCATCACCCTGGCCCTCGGGCTTGATCTGCAAATCACGCCTTTCTTCGACTTTCTTGATCCGGCCCAGCAAGAGGCCATGACCGGCACCGATGTCCCCGGAGAACTGAACGCCGTCACGATCACCGATCTGACCCTGCGCGCCGCCGGGGCCGAAATCACCGGCGACGGGGCCTTCACCTTTGACAACACCGACGTCGAGACATTCGACGGGTTCCCCCGCCCCGAAGGGGAAGTGAACCTTGCTATCAATGGCGTCAACGGCCTGATCGACAATCTGATCGAAATGGGGCTGATCCCGCAGGATCAGGCGATGATGCCGCGCATGATGCTGGGCATGTTTGCCACGCCGGTGGGCGACGACATGCTTACCTCCACGCTCGGTGTCAATTCCGAGGGCCATGTCCTCGCCAACGGGCAGCGCCTGCGCTAGGTAAGGGCCAAGTTGTGCCAGAATGCGTCCCGCCAAGCGGGGCGCGACCAGTTTGCAGGAGAGTTCCATGTCCCGATCTTTCACCACCAGCCTTGCGGTCCTGACCGCCGCCCTTGCGACCCCGGTCTTTGCCGACGTTACAGCGGCGGATGTCTGGTCGAACCAGCAGGCGCTGATCAGTGCGGCGGGCGGAACGCTGTCCGGTGATCCATCCGGCGGTTCTGTGTCGCCTGAACTGAATTTCATCCTGCCCGGCGGCGAAGCCTCCTTCCAGATCACCGCCGATGCCCTTGCCATGTCCGAAAACGGTGATGGCAGCGTGACAATCACCTATCCCTCCCCCATGGCGATCACTCTGTCCGGCGGCGCTGCGGGCGAAGGGTCCTTCAACGCCGAAATGGTCATGACCCACGACGGCTACACGGCTGTCGCCACGGGTGAACCGGGCGACATCGCCTATGATACAGATGCCACGAACCTGCGCATTGAGGTCACCCGTATCACGATGGAAGGTGAGGGCGGCGAAAACGTCGATATGACCGGTTTCCTGACAATGACGGCGTTTTCCAATGACAGCCGCATTACCGAAGGCAACCTGATCCGATATGTCACCGAGTCGATGACCGGTGACAGCGTGGCAGAATTCACCTTTACCGCCGACAATGTCACGTCAATCAGCAAACAGACCACCCGGCCCATCCGGACATCCATCGACGCCAGCCTGCCTGTGGGCGGCTCCAACATTCTCAACCTGAGCCAGGCCATGCGCGACGGCCTGAGCGTGATGGTTGACAGTTTGGGCGAAGGGACCTCCTCCAGCAGCGTCACCACACTGGAAACCGATTTGCTGAACCGTCAGGAAAGCACCACCGGACCCCAGACGTTCACCCTCAGTCTTGGCGAAGACGGTATGGACCTCGACGTCGAAGCTGCCGATTTTACATTGCTGATGAACGATCCTCTGGTCTTTCCGGGTGATCTGGAATTTGCCATGGCCGGCATCTACGCAAAATATGTTCTTCCGCTTAATGCCTCGGACGAGGCACAGGATTTCCGCGTGGCCACGTCCATCACAGGCATCACTATGGCTGATACAATCTGGAACCTGTTTGATCCCGCGGGCCAGCTGCCCCGCGATCCCGCGGATATTACACTGGACGTGACAGGGGTGGGCACCAACGGTGTTGATCTTCTGGATTTTGCCGCGCTGTCCCAGATGGCCGGTCCACCACCGGTGGAAGTTGACGAGGTGACCATCGAATCCCTGCGCATCGCTGCTGTCGGGGCCGAGGCCACGGCGCAAGGTTCCATGACCTTTGACTGGACCGACTTTGAGACAATCCCCGGCCTGCCCCGTCCCGAAGGCGCAATCACGATCAATCTGAACGGGGCCAACGCGCTGATGGATACGCTGGTTGATATGGGTTTCATTCCCGCCGAGGATCTGATGATGCCACGTATGATGATGGGCATGTTCGCCACGCCGGTGGGCGATGACATGCTGGAATCCGTCATCGAAGTGAACGAACAGGGCCATGTTCTGGCCAACGGCCAGCGGCTCCAGTAACCGATCTTTGCAGCGGCCCGCCCTTGCGGGTCGCTGCAACACGGACTACCTGAGCAGGCAAGCAAAGGAAGTTTCATGACCCAATCGCTTGCCGATCTCACCCACCGTCTTATTGATGCCGCCAAAGCCGCAGGCGCGGATGCCGCGGATGCGGTGGCCGTCGCTGGTACCTCCGTGTCCATTGACGTGCGCAATTCTGTGCTTGAGGAAGCCCAGCGCGCCGAAGGCACCGATATCGGCCTTCGTGTCTTTGTGGGCAACCGGTCGGCCAATGTTTCCGCCTCCGACACCTCAGACCGCACGATTGAGGAAATGGCCCAGCGCGCCGTTGTTATGGCCGGTGCCGCCCCCGAGGACCCCAATGCGGGGCTGGCCGACCCTGCCCAGCTTGCCTCGGACCTTGACGTCAGCCGCCTTGATCTGGTTGACGCCAGCCCCGAACCCGATCCCGCATGGCTCGAGGACCAAGCGCGTGAGGCTGAAGCCGCAGCAATGTCCGTCGAGGGCGTCACACAGGCTCAGTCCACGACCGCCGCCTATGGCCGCCGTCAGGTCCATCTAGCGGCGACCAACGGGTTTTCCGGCGGCTATGAAAGCACTGCTCACACGCTTAGTTCCGTGGCCATTGCAGGGACCGGGACAGGCATGGAACGGGATTACGACTATGACAGCCGCATCCATCTGTCCGACCGCCGTTCTGCGGCAGACATCGGGCGGGTCGCAGGTGAACGCACCGTGGAACGCCACGGCGCGCGGCGGCCCAAGACCGGCACCTATCCGGTCGTGTTTGATGAACGCATCGCATCTTCGCTGATCGGGCATCTGCTGTCTGCCAGCAACGGGGCCTCAGTGGCCCGGGGATCATCGTGGCTGCTGGGCAAAGTGGGCGAACGCATCCTGCCGGACGATATCGACCTGATCGAAAATCCGCACCGCCCCCGCGTGGCGGGGTCGCGTCTGTTCGATGGCGAGGGCCTGCCCACATCCGAACGCAGGATCATCGAACATGGCGTCCTGACCGGCTGGACGCTGGACCTTTCGACAGCCCGCAAGCTGGACCTGAAAAGTACCGCCAGCGCGTCGCGCGGGACCTCCGGCCCGCCGTCCCCATCCGTCACCCATGTGGCCCTGACCCAAGGCACCCAAAGCAGAGCCGACCTGTTGCGCGACATGGGCACAGGTCTTCTGATCACCTCCATGATCGGGTCCACGATCAATCCCAACACAGGCGACTATTCACGGGGCGCATCGGGCTTTTGGGTTGAAAACGGCGAAATCGCCTATCCCGTGAATGAATGCACAGTGGCTGGCAACCTGTTGGATATGCTGGGCCGGATTGTGCCAGCCAATGACGCACGCACCCATCTGAGCCGTGTGGTGCCCAGCCTGATGGTCGACGGGATGACCCTCGCCGGTGAATGACCTTGACCTTCTGATCACCGCCGCCCGCCAGTCGGGCGACATCGCACGCCGGTATTTCAACGCCACGCCAGAAGTGTGGGAAAAATCGGACGGCCAAGGCCCTGTGACCGAGGCTGATTTGCACGTGAACCGCCAGCTAGAGGCTGACCTGCAGGCCGCGCGCCCCGACTACGGCTGGCTGTCCGAGGAAACCGAGGACGGCACAGCGCGTCAATCGACGGACCGTCAGTTCATCATCGACCCCATCGACGGCACCCGCGCCTTCATTGAAGGCAGCAAGGACTGGGCGCATTCGCTGGCGGTTGCCGAAGCGGGCCGAATTGTTGCAGGCGTGGTCTACCTGCCCATGCGCGACGCTCTCTATGCTGCCGCCTTGGGGCGGGGGGCCACGCTGAACGGGTCGCCTATCCGCGCGCAACCTGACAAACCCATCGACAGCGCCACGTTGCTTACGACCAAACCGATCATGGATCCGAAACACTGGGTGGCCGGTGTGCCGCCGTTCAACCGTACGTTCAGGTCATCACTGGCGTTTCGTCTGGCACTGGTGGCCGAAGGTCGTTTTGACGGGATGTTGACGTTCCGGCCCACGTGGGAATGGGATGTCGCCGCAGGCAGCCTGATCGTGACCGAGGCGGGTGGCCATGCCACCACAAAGGATGGCCAAGCCCCGCGTTTCAACAACCCCCACCCCCAGATCAACGGAATGGTTGCATCCGGCGGCATTCACGCACAGATCATGTCCGCCCTGAGATAGGCCAGCTTTACGCCGCCCCGACCACAGCCTAGTCTTCCTTCAATTCAATCTGACCAAAGGTGCCTCATGTCCCAACGTCTTCACCTCGTCTTCGGTGGCGAACTTGTCGATCCGACGAAAAATGCCTTCAAGGACGTCGATGACATCCACATCGTCGGCATGTTTCCCAATTACGAGGCCGCCTTCAACGCGTGGAAGGCCGAGGCCCAGCGCACCGTGGACAACGCGCATATGCGGTATTTCATCGCGCATATTCACCGTTTGCGGGACGAGGAACAGCCCGCCTCACCCACCGAAGAACTGGATTAAATCCGGACCGCGCCGGTGATCTGGGTCCATTGCGGAGAGGCAGGCGCGGTCGCCTCAACCAGATCGCTGGTGCGCCGTCTTTATGACCGTGGCGACGGCGTCGAGGTGCTCGTGACAGCCCATCCCGCCCTTCTGGAACAGCTCGACGACTTGCCGGAATCAGTGATCACGGATCTTCTGCCCGCCGACAGCCCGATGCGCGCGCGCGCGTTTTTGGATCACCACGCCCCCCGCTGCCTGATCTGGAACGGAGGCGACCTGCGGCCTGCCTTGCTGCGAACGGTCGCGGCATCCGGCCTTCCAGCGACCTTTATGAATGCCCGCGTGTCGGGCGTCATCGCCGGTGCGGCCCGCTGGATTCCCGGTGCCGCCAAATCTGCCGTGCAGGCGTTCGACACGATCCTGACCGCCGATGGGGCCACCGCGACGCGCTTGCGGCGCGGCGGAGTGTCCGCCGAGGCCGTCCACGCGACCGGTCCAATCCTCGAAGACCCGGTACCGTTGGCTCATGACGCCAATGAACTGACCGTCATGGTTGAGGCGCTGGAGGCCCGGCCTGTCTGGTTTGCCGCCAACATCAGTGCTGCCGAAGTCACCCATATGGCCGCCGCCCATCTGGCCGCCAGCCGCAAAAGCCACCGCATGATGCTGCTTATAACGCCTGCGGATATCGACAGCGGTCCAAGCGTGGCCAATGTCTTGCGCGACACAGGGCTGAAAACAGGCGTCCGGTCGCAAGGCGACGATCCTACGGCCGAAATGCAGGCCTATGTGGCCGACCTGCCCGCAGAATTGGGCCTTTGGTATCGCATCGCGCCACTTACCTTCATCGGTGGCACGCTCAGCGGGGGCAGTGTGACGTCGCCCTTTGATCCGATCATCCTTGGCTCCGCCGTCATCCACGGCCCCCGCAAGACCCCCCACGACGTCCGTTTCGAGAGGCTGGCCAGCGTCGAAGCCAGCCGCGAAATCCGCTCTGCGTCAGAACTGGGAATCGCGGTGGGAACCTTGCTGTCCCCCGAACAAACCGCCCGCATGGCCCTTGCCGGATGGGAAGAAATCACCCGCACTGCCGCGATCACGAACGACATCATCGACACCGCGCTGGCGCATGTAACCGGCGAAAGGCGCACCCGATGAAGCCCCCTGTCTTCTGGTACAAACCCCGCAGCCTGCGCGCGGCCCTGCTGGCCCCCTTGGGCGCGCTTTATGCAAAGGCCACGGCCCTGCGCGTTGCCAGACAGCCCGATTTTCGCGCCGAAATTCCTGTCCTCTGCATCGGCAATATCAACGCAGGCGGCACCGGCAAAACACCCACCGCCATGGCACTGGCCATGCGCCTGGGCGATCAGGGCCACCATGTCCATATCGTCAGTCGCGGCTATGGTGGCCGCCTCGACGGTCCCGTGCAGGTCGATCCGGCGACGCACAGCGCCGCCGACGTAGGGGATGAGCCGCTTTTGCTTGCGGCCTTTGCGCCGACATGGGTGTCCAAGGACCGCGCACGGGGCGTGCAACGGGCCGAGGCCGCAGGCGCCTCGATTATCCTGCTTGATGACGGGTTCCAAAATCCGTCGGTTCATAAGGACCTCAGCATCGTGGTCGTTGATGCGGTCAAAGGGTTCGGCAACGGCCGCACCCTGCCTGCGGGACCGTTGCGTGAACCCGCCGCTGCAGGGCTTGCCCGCGCAGATGCGCTACTGGTCATCGGCCCGGACCACGCGCGCCGCGCGTTCCAGCCCGACATTCCCCACAGCTGCATCCGCCTTGACGGCCAGCTTGATCCGCTGCCCACCGGGATGCCCTTGCACGGACTGCCGGTGCTGGCCTTCGCAGGCATCGGCCATCCGGAGAAATTTTTCGCGACCCTCAAATCCATGGGTGCCGACGTGGTGCGGGGGGAGGCATTGGACGATCACCAGCCCCTGACCGACAGCCTGATGCTGCGACTGGAGGCAGAGGCAAAGGCCCGTGGCCTACACCTTGTGACGACGGAAAAAGACGCGATCCGTCTGCCGGACAGCTTTCGCCCCAAGGTCATCACGATCCCCGTGCGACTGTCCGTGCAGGACTGGTCCGCGCTGGACAAAAAAATCGCGGCGCTGGGGTAGCGCCGCGATCAATGCCGTCTGATGGTCGTTGCCTTCAGTTGGCTTCTGCCAGCTTCTCATCCAGCACTGCGGCAAAATCCGCATAATTCATGTTGGAATACTTTTCACCGTTGATGATGAAGGTCGGTGTGCTTGTCACATTGTCCAGCTCAGCATTGGACCGATACCACGCCATCAATTCCTGTGCGGTATCGCCATCCGACATACAGGCGTCCAATTCCGCATCAGTGATGCCAGCGATCTTGCCGATCTGGCGCAAGGATGCCGCGATGGCCGCGCCATCTTCCTGACGGGCCCAGTTTTGCTGGGTTTCATAAAGAACGTTGGTGATCCCGAAGAACCGGTCTTCCCCACCACAACGCGCCACCATAGAGGCCCACAATCCCGGCTGGTCAAAATAGACCTCACGGTAGGTGAAACCGATCTGGTCGGTGTCGATATAGTTCTCTTTCAGCTGCTGGTACTGATTGGCGTGAAAGGACGCACAGTGGGGGCAGGTGTAGGATGCATATTCGATCACCTGAACCGGCGCATCGGGGTTGCCTTGCAGCATATCAACCACATCGAACTGCGGGCGGTCCGCGCCGTCGGCGGCCTGCGCCTCAGCGGATGAGGGCTGGTTCATGAAATAGGCGCCACCGGCAATGGCCACCACGGCCACGACAGCAACAGACGCGAGTAGGGATTTATTCATCGGAACCTCTTTCAGGTATCAGAAGGACGTTTGGATATGACATTGGCCCCCAGCGCCTCAAGCGCAAGACGCAATGCCTCGTTTTCGACGGGTGCGGCAACATGCTGCGCAGCGGCCCGTGCCTCAGGTGCAGGGCCGGTCTTGGCCTTGGGTGCGTGGTCAAAGGCCATCTGCCCCTCGGCAAAGCCGGTGCGCGCCGTCTGGGTGATGCGGATGCGCGCGATGGCGTTGTAGCCGTAACAGGCGTTTACCTTTTCGCGGATTTGCTCTTTCTGCATCTCAAGCATGGGGGCCTGCGCGCCTGAGGTCAGAACCGTCAGCGTCGCGCCAAACCCGCCCTTGGCGTAGCTTACATCAACGGGATGGGCCACTTTGGCCGTGGCCTCGCCCACGATCTCGACCCAATGGGTCAGAACACGGGTCTGCGCAAAGCCGCGGGTTTCCGTCGCACCCCGTATGCTTTTCTGCATCAGGGTTGCCGCACGGGAGAATCCGCGCTTGCCGGTATGGGAACGGGGCTGTTTCATCACTGCGCGGTACTCTAAACCCATCTGTGGACGATGCCAGCACAACCGAGGGTGAAAGGACAATAACTTGGGGAAAACCACGGTCACTTCCGCGTTATTGGACTGGTACGATGTCCACGCCCGCGACATGCCGTGGCGCGTGATGCCAGCAGACCGCAAAGCAGGCGTGCGTCCTGACCCCTACGCCGTCTGGCTGTCCGAGGTCATGTTACAACAAACAACCGTCGCCGCTGTGCGCGATTATCACCGGAAGTTCACCGCCATCTGGCCTACGGTTGCTGATCTGGCCGCCGCCGAGGATGCCGATGTCATGGCGGCCTGGGCGGGCCTTGGATATTACGCACGCGCGCGAAACCTGTTGAAATGCGCGCGGGTGGTGCTGGCGGATCACGGCGGGGTCTTTCCACAGACATATGACGAACTGATTACTCTGCCGGGTATCGGCCCCTATACGGCGGCGGCTATCTCTGCCATCGCGTTTGATCAGCCGTCCACGGTTCTGGACGGCAATGTGGAACGGGTGATGGCGCGGCTTTATGATGACCACACGCCCCTGCCCGCCGCAAAGCCCGTGTTCATGACCTACGCCGAAAGGCACACGTCACAGAACCGGCCTGGCGATTACGCACAGGCCGTTATGGATTTGGGCGCCACCATCTGCACCCCCAAGAACCCCGCCTGCGGGATTTGCCCCGTCCGTCCGGCGTGCGACGCGCAATCAGCGGGAACGCAGACAACCTTGCCCAAAAAAACCCCGAAAAAGCCTAAACCCACGCGCCATGGCACAGCCTATATCGCGCGTCGTGCCGATGGCGCATGGCTGCTGGAAACCCGCCCCGACAAAGGGCTTTTGGGGGGGATGTTGGGCTGGCCTACGACCGAATGGGGCGATGATCCGGCACCCGCGGCACCCTGTGACGCGCCGTGGGACACATTGAACGAACCGGCACGGCATACCTTTACCCATTTTCACCTGATCTTAACCGTTCAGACCGCATGGCTGCCCCAAGATGCCGCTCCGGCCCGCGGCAATTTTGTCGCCGCTGCGGATTTTGCGCCCTCAGCACTGCCCACGGTGATGCAAAAGGCCTACACCCTCGCCGCTGCGACGCTACGGCAGGTTTGAGTTCGCGATCCCGCTGCCTATGATGCGGCAGCCCTGAGGAACAAAACCATGACGTCTTTTCCAATCGTGTCCCAATCCAATATGGCCCGCATCACCCGCGCGGCCCCGTTTTGGCTGTCTGCCGCGCTGATCCCGCTGGCATGGCTTGGCGCGGTCTTTGGCGGCTGGACGGTGCTGCTGTTGCCGGTGGCCACATGGTATCTGTTTTCCGCCATCGATGCGCTCGCCGGCACCTATGAGGAAAACGCCGATCTGGATACACCGGACGCCGACCTGTTCTGGTATCGCGCCATCACGATTATCTGGGCGCCGCTTCAATTCGCGACCCTCTTTGGCATCCTGTGGTACGTCAGCACCACGGGCCACCTGTCGGGGCTTGAACTGACGGGGCTGTTCTTTGGCATCGGCGTGATTTCCGGCACCATCGGCATCACCTACGCCCATGAACTGTGCCACCAGAAACCGAAAGTGGAACGCTGGATGGGGGACATCCTGCTGGCCATGGTGCTCTATTCCCATTTTCGCAGCGAACACCTGCTTGTGCATCACCGCTACGTCGCCACCCCGCGTGACCCTGTGACGGCGCGCTATAACGAAGGGTTCCACCGCTATTTCCCCCGTGTTCTCGTCCAGCAACCGGTGTCCGCCTTCAAGGCCGAGGCCGCGATGCTGACGCGGAAGAAACTGCCGTGGCACCACAGGTCAAACCCCATCTGGCGCTATGCGGCGTTGCAGGTGGCAATGTTGACGCTGGCGGTGCTGATCGGTGGTTGGCTGGGTCTGGCGCTGTTCGTCTGGCAAGCGTTCATCGCCATCTGGCAGTTGGAGCTGGTCAACTATGTCGAACATTACGGCCTGACGCGCAAACATCTGGGCGACGGCAAATACGAACACGTCAAACCGCAGCATTCGTGGAATGCGTCGCAACTGGCGTCCAACTGGCTGCTGATCAATCTACAGCGCCATTCCGACCACCATTATAAACCCGACCGGCGGTTCCCGCTGCTGCAAACCTATGACGATACGGAGGCCCCGCAGCTGCCCTACGGCTATCCGATCATGACCATGGCCGCGATGATCCCGCCTGTCTGGCGTCGCATCATGAACCCCCGCGTGCGCGCATGGCGCAAACAGTATTATCCTGAAATCACCGATTGGGCGCCCTATAAGACGGCAACCAACCCCCTGCCACGTTGATTACTTTGCGTTCCGGCGCTGGCCGCTGACCCAGGCCCAGCTGGACCGGCACATGTCGGCCAGCGTCCGCGTGGCTTCGAACCCCAGCTCCGCCTTGGCCCGGTCGGGCCGCGCCGTCAGCACAGCCACATCCCCGTCCCGCCGTGGTGCGATTGTATAGGCGATGTCATCGCCACAGGCCTCGCCATAGGCCCGCACCACATCCAGCACCGATGACCCTTCGCCCGTGCCAAGATTGACCGTGTGGCTCTCTCCGGTCTCAATCAACCGTTTGAGTGACAGCACATGGCCCTCTGCCAGATCCTCCACATGGATATAGTCGCGCACGCCGGTGCCGTCAGGGGTATCGTAATCATCACCGAACACGCTCAACTGGGCCAGATCGCCAGTGGCCACCTTGGCAATATACGGCACCAGATTGTTCGGGATATCCTCAGGGTCCTCACCGATAATCGCGGACCGGTGTGCGCCAACCGGATTGAAATACCTTAAAATGCCAACCGACCAGTCATCGGTCAGCTGTTCCAAAATCTGCTCACCCGCGATTTTGGTAAACGCGTAGGGGGAGGTATAGGTGCGCGGGTGGTCTTCGGGGATCGGTTGCACATCCGTATCCCCGTACACAGTGGCCGACGACGAAAAGACAATCCGCCGAACGCCCGCGTGATCCATCGCGGTCAGCAGGTTCAACAGGCCACCCACGTTGGTGTGCATATACTCCAACGGTTTCTCAACACTTTCACCGACGGCCTTTTTCGCTGCAAAATGCACCACGCCGTCGATGCGATGGGCCGCAAAAACAGCATCCAGGCTGGCGCGGTCCAGAACATCGCCTTCGATCACATGAACCGGTCCGCCTGCAATGTCCTGCAACCGTGCGGGCACATCCGGCTTGGCATTTGAATAGTTGTCGAAGATCACAACCTCGAACCCTGCTTCGATCAGGGCCAGATAGGTGTGCGACCCGATATAGCCCGCCCCGCCCGTAAGAAGAATTTTCGCCATGATATGCCCCGTCTTGCCCCGCCCCTTATGGCGATGTTTCGGAACAGAAAAAACCCCCTGTCAGGTCTTGGGAACCGACAGGGGGCAAAAGTGGTGCCACGGCTGGAGGGCCGCAGGCACAGGCGGTAATCGTAAATTCCTGAACGTGTCGGCCTAGTTGGCCCGCATTTCCGACCGAATCTGCTGACGCAGCAGATCAATCGGGACTTTCTTGCCCTCGCGGCGGAAGTGCCAATAGGTCCAGCCATTGCAGCTGGGCGCGTTTTCACACGCAGCCCCGACCTGATGGATCGACCCCTTGGCATCGGCCCCGATCAGGGTGCCGTCTGCGCGGACTTTGGCCTTGTGGCGGCCGTTGATGGACCACAACTCCTCACCCGGGCGCAACATGCCGCGTTCGACGACCTGACCGAACGGCACACGCGGTTCGGCGCGCTTGGATTGCGTGACCTGCAGGGCATCGCTGTCGAACTTGCGGATTTTCGCCAGACGCTTTTCCGCAACGGCGCGATACTCAGCCTCACGTTCGATCCCGATGTAGTCGCGACCGAGCATCTTGGCGACCGCCCCCGTGGTGCCTGTTCCAAAGAACGGATCAAGCACGACATCGCCGGGGTTCGTGGTGCCCAATAGCGCGCGGTGCAACAGGCTTTCAGGTTTTTGTGTCGGGTGGGCTTTGTCGCCGGCTTCGTTTTTCAAACGCTCGTGTCCTGTGCAAATCGGAAGCACCCAGTCGCTGCGCATCTGTGTGCCTTCGTTCAGCGCCTTTAGCGCCTCATAGTTAAAGGTGTATTTCGACTTCTCGGATTTTGACGCCCAGATCAGGGTCTCATGGGCGTTGGTCAGACGCTTGCCGCGGAAATTCGGCATCGGGTTCGATTTGCGCCAGACCACGTCGTTGAGGATCCAGAACCCTTGGTTCTGAAGCTCGGCCCCCATGCGAAAGACATTGTGATAGCTGCCGATGACCCAGATCGCGCCGTCAGGTTTCAGCAACCGGCGGGCGGCCTTCAGCCAAGCGGTCGTGAACTCATCATAGATGCGAAAACTGTCGAACTGGTCCCAATCATTGTCGACCGCATCGACCTTGGAATTGTCCGGACGGTGCAAATCGCCGCGCAGTTGCAGGTTATAGGGGGGGTCCGCAAAGATCAGGTCAACGCTGCCCTCGGGCAGGCTGTTCATGACGTCAATGCAGTCACCATCAATGATCGTATTAAGCGGCAGTGCAGGCGCACTTTCCGCGTTCATTTTCTTTGTCATCGTCTGCCTCTGTCCCACGGCGGTTGTCCGCTCGTTTGTTGGGACCAATGTGAGTCATTGCCGATTCGCAGTCAAAAACTTTATTGAATCAAGAGGTTACGATTTTTTCTTGTCACAACATATTGTGGACCGGTTTGAACGACCGTCTATGGTGTGGGGTAATCCCAAGATTTCGGATCGCAGACATGTGGCTTTTCGATCCATATCCCGCGTTCGTTTCCCAACCATAGCCGGGATACTGTTGCGCCAATTCAACCATGATCCGGTCGCGACATATTTTGGCCACAATTGAGGCCGCCGCGATGGACAAAGACCGCGCATCGCCCTTCACCACCGTCGTGGCCGGGCAGGTCAGGTTGCGCGGGATCATATTGCCGTCGATCAGTGCGTGATCCACTTGGCCCAACCCTGCGACGGCCCGTTCCATCGCAAGGTGCGATGCGCGCAGGATGTTGATGTCGTCGATCTCCTCCACCGTCGCATGGGCGATGGAAACCTCAGCAGCGGCAAAGATCAGGGGTTCCAGCACGGCGCGGCGTTTCGCTGTCAGTGCTTTGCTGTCGTTCAGACCATCGGGGATGTTGGACGGGTCCAAAATGACGGCAGCGGCTGTAACAGGCCCTGCAAGCGGGCCGCGCCCGACCTCATCCACGCCCGCGATCCGCAAGGCGCCGGTGGCGCGCAGGTCGGTTTCAAAGGAAAAATCAGGTGTGCTTTTCATGGGAACGGGTCAATCAGACCCGCTGCCTCAAAGCAACCACATCAGAGCCAGAAGGACCCCGCCAGACGACGCCCCTTGGTATAGGTATCTGCGGCGGGCGTTTTCGCGGCTTTTGTAGTCTTGGCAGGCTGTGGCTTTGTCTCACGGCGCAGCGCGGGCTTGGCGGATTGGAATTTAGCGGTCAAGCGGTCTTGGATCATCTTATCTCTCACTCTCGTTGTGATGCTAATATAGTCAGCAATCCTGACCCAGTTAGCCCCAAAGCCGCATCCCCGAATTGCACAATTTGCATGGAACAAATGAAAGAGGCAGGGGGCCATGTCCTCCCCCCTGCCTCAAATCGGGCGACCCGGTGTGCGGGCCGCCCGTATCCGCGCCGGCCTTAGTGCCGGTTGAAGCGGAACCCTTCGTTGCGCAGGCACCGCGCGCGCCACCCCGTACGATGCTGCCCGTTTTGCGTCCGAAACTGGACATGGCAACGGTCAGGCAGACGCGAGACAAAGTTGTAATTGTTGGTCATGCACCGTTGCGGGAAAAACCGGATCGGATCACCGTTGCGCCGGATGACACGGCGCAGGCAGCTGTCTGGCAGGGTGCGAAAGGCATCCCTGTCCACACGCGGCCGGTCCCGGCGGTCGTCGTTTCCGTCATCGCGGCTGTTCTCGATTGCGGCACCCAGCAACAGCAGGGTGATGATCCCGACGATCGCATCCCCTTCCGAGAACGAGGCCCGCGCCGGGGTGGGTGCCATACCGGCAATCCCGATTGAGACGGCAAGAACGCCTGCGGTCAGTGTTTTCGTGAACATTGGTCGATCCTTTCAGTTGTGCCGACTGTGGGTGTCGGCGGGACTGGATCAACGATGGCCGCCGCTGGGACTGCCTCTCAATAACGGCGGGCTGTTATGCGATACCGGCGGATAATTCCGGCGCAGATATTGAATAACAGACGGGCAAGGCCCATGGTTCAGGCAT
This sequence comes from Pseudooctadecabacter sp., assembly GCF_020627745.1. Lineage (GTDB taxonomy): Bacteria > Pseudomonadota > Alphaproteobacteria > Rhodobacterales > Rhodobacteraceae > Octadecabacter. The sequence goes on along the minus strand of NZ_JAHDGE010000017.1, from coordinate 7,447 downwards.
GACACGTATTCTTATTCTCACAGCCGCATTGGTGGCCCTGTCGGGAACAGCGCAGGCCGCCTGTTTCGCCGACTACAAAGCCAAGCGTGACGATCCCCTTCGGCTGCACTACGGTGTGGCGGAAATTGACGGCGATTGCACAGTTGATACCGCCACGCAGGAGCTGACTGAACGTCTCGCTCAGGCCGATTGGCAGTTGCTCAGCGTTGAGGGCGTCTTTGACGAGGCCGGACTGGAAGAGAGGGAAGAGAGTGCAGGAGAAAACTACCTCCGCTATTGAAGCGCGCCAGACAGGCAACCGGATTGTCGTTGGCGGGATCGCGGCCATCGTTGTCATCCTTGGCACGGCGGCGGTGTTGCTGTTTTTGAACCTTCCGGATGCCAATGCATTCAACGCGCGGGTGGAACAGCTGTTCGTGGAAAACGCATCGCTGACCGGTCAGGCGGAAATCAAACTGCTTGAGATTCTGGCCCAGTCCGGCACCGCCTTCAGCGCCACTTTGGACAGCTACCGTTTTGTGATCTTCGTGCTGCTGGTCTTTGCGACCGCCTTGCTGATCGCGGCGGTGGCGTTTCTTGTCATGCTGATTGCGATGAACCGGCGGATGGGCCAGATTGAACGTAAGGGGATTGAGGTCAATTCCCTGCTGATCAGCCGCGACCAGAACATGGTCTACCTCAACAATTTTGAATTCAAACTGACCGATGCAGCCATCGAAACCCTCTCCGTTCTGGCCGAAGCCCGTATGGACGATGAGGTTTTGTCGGGGGCCGAAATTGAAGGCGTGATTTCCGGCCGTCCGTCGTCTGACTGCGAGGAAGCCGCCGGTGCCACGCGGATCAAACGGCTGCGCGATACATTGGGCAACCAGATGATATCGGAACTGCTGGTGCGCAACATCGCGCGTCGCGGCTATATGCTGGCGATCGACAAAGACGTCATCCGCATGGTCTGATGGGGAATCCGTGCCCCCGGTTCCCCGTTAAATGGCTAGGTGGAGGACCCACATCACTATCATGAAGAGACGAGACTTTCTTCGCTCTGCCGGGGCGACAGCGATCATCCCAGTCCTGCCGTTGCCTGCTGTGGCCGTCCCAGTGGCCGCTGCCCCAGTTCAAGCCATCCAGCTGAACTGGGCGGCCTTGTTTGCACGCACCCACGCCAAAGCATCCCCCGCGTTGATCCAGTCATGGTTAGGCGTTGGTCCCGCGCAGGCGCAGGCTGTGATGAGCGGTTTGGTGGAACGCGGCATCGTAGGTGCCCCTGTCGCGGGAACGGCAGCCGCGGTGCAGCCCATCTATCAAAGCCGCGCCGTGCCTGGCACGCGGGTGGCCGTGGCCAAGGTCAAAGACATCGTCGAAGGGTTCGTGCGCGATGCGCTGGAGGATGACGCCGAAGTCCGCGAGGGCGACACCCATGAGGCATCGCCCGACGCTGACTAGTCGATGCTGCCCATGCAGATGTATTTCGATTCCATGAATTCATCCAAACCCTGATAGCCGCCTTCGCGCCCAAGGCCGGAGGATTTTACACCTCCAAACGGTGCCTCTGCGGTGGACACATGGCCGGTGTTTACGCCCACCATCCCGTAATCCAACGCCTCTGACACCCGCCACGCGCGCCCGATGTCACGGCTGTAGAAATACGACGCAAGCCCGAATTCCGTGGCATTCGCGGCATCCACGGCCTCTTGTTCTTCGGTGAACTTGAACAGGGGGGCGACGGGGCCAAAGGTTTCTTCGGTCGCGACCGCCATGTCTGAGGTCACACCGGTGAGGATCGTGGGTTGGAAGAACGTCCCGCCCTTCTCATGCGGTTTGCCGCCCAGTTTGATGTCCGCCCCTTTGGCGGTCGCATCTGCGATGTGTTTGGTGACCTTTTCAAGGGCTGCCTCGTTGATCAGGGGGCCGAAAACTGTCCCCTCTTCCGCACCGTTTCCGACCTTCAGGCCGGCAACCTTTTCGGCCAGCTTTTCGGCAAAGGCATCATAGACGCCGGCCTGCACATAAATACGGTTTGCACAAACGCAGGTCTGCCCGTTGTTGCGATATTTCGACAGGATCGCGCCCTCAACTGCGGCATCCAGATCGGCGTCGTCAAACACGATGAACGGTGCATTGCCGCCCAGTTCCAGCCCCAGCTTTTTGATTGTCTTGGCCGATTGTTCATACAGCATCGCGCCCACGCGCGTAGACCCGGTAAAGGTGATTTTGCGCACTGTCGGGCTGGATGTCATGACCCCCCCGATGGTCGCCGCATCGCCGGTGATGACCGAGAACAGACCGGACGGCAGGCCCGCCTCTTCGGCCAGAACAGCCATAGCGGTGGCGGAAAACGGCGTCAGTTCGGACGGTTTTAGAACCATCGCGCAGCCTGCCGCAAAGGCAGGCGCGGCCTTGCGGGTGATCATCGCGTTGGGGAAGTTCCACGGCGTGATCGCAGCGGTCACGCCCACGGGCTGTTTGATGGTGATGATCCGTTTGTCGGGCGTGTTCGTCGGGGTCACGTCGCCATAGGCGCGACGGGCCTCTTCCGAGAACCATTCGAGAAACGACGCGCCATAGCCGACTTCACCCCGTGCCTCGGCCAGGGGTTTGCCCTGTTCAGCGGTCAGAATCTGGGCGAGGTCCTCTTGGTTGGCCATCATCAGGTCGAACCAGCGGCGCAGCACATTGCTGCGCTCTTTCGCGGTTGTCTTGGCCCAGTCTTTTTGGGCGGCTGCGGCGGCGTCAATCGCCTCGCGGGTTTCGTCGGCACCAAGGTCGGGGATGTGACCGATCAGATCGCCCGTCGCGGGGTTCGTGACGGCGATGCCTTTGCCATTCGCCTCGATCCAGCGGTGCCCGACGCGGGCGGCCTCACGCAAAAGGGCAGGATTTTTCAACGACAGGGTCATGGCGCGGCCTTTGTTTGGGGATCATAAGTTGTGGCGCAGGTTCCACGGCGTGCCGCCCACGGTCAAGCCGGAAGTGACGTGGATCGCAGGCTTGACAGGAAATGAACAAACGTTCATTCATTAATAATGGCGAAGGAACACCAGACCAAACAGTTTATCCGCAACGCCGCGCGCAAACTCTTTGCCGAACGCGGCTATAACGCGGTCGCCATCCGCGATATTGCGGCGGCCATCGGCAAACAGCCGGGCGGTCTGTATAACCACTTCGGATCGAAACAGGCGATTTTGGTCGACCTGATGCAAGAGAACCTTGAACGGGCTGAGGCCGCAGCGATTGCGCCTTTGGCCGACCTGTCGGACCCTGCCGACCGGCTTGAGGCCTTTGTGCGCGGCCATATCGCCCACAACATCGCCAACCCCGACGACATTTTCATCGCCTATATGGAATTGCGCAGCCTTGAGGGCGCGGGATCAAAACAGATCATGGCACAACGTGACGCCTATGAGGCCACCTTGCGCGGCGTTCTGCGCGATGGGCAGGCCAACGGTGCCTTTGTCATCGCGGACCCCGCCATTCAGGCCCGCGCCATTCTGTCCATGCTGGGCGGCATCACCGTCTGGTATCGCCAGACCGGCCCGCAAAGCCCCGCAGATATCACCGAATGCTACGTCCAAGCCGCGCTGCAAAGCGTCGGCGTGACCTACACCGCCCCCTCAGAAAGGTAACACCATGTTTAACGCTTCCATGACGTTCGACCTTGGCGAAGACGTGAATGCCCTGCGCGACATGGTCCACCGCTGGGCCCAGGACCGCGTCAAACCGCTGGCCGCCGAGGCGGACGCAAAGAACCTCTTTCCGGCGGACCTTTGGGCCGAAATGGGGGAGCTTGGCCTGCTGGGCATCACCATTTCCGAAGATGACGGTGGCGCGGGCATGGGATACCTTGCCCATGTCATCGCGGTTGAGGAAATCGCGCGGGCGTCAGCCTCCGTGTCACTGTCCTACGGCGCGCATTCGAACCTCTGTGTGAACCAGATCGGATTGAATGGCACAGCAGACCAGAAGGCGCGGTATCTGCCGGACCTGATCTCGGGCGCGTCCGTCGGCGCGCTGGCCATGTCCGAGGCCGGGGCCGGGTCCGACGTCGTGGGCATGAAACTGCGGGCAGAAAAGAAGAACGACCGCTTCATCCTGAACGGAACCAAATACTGGATCACCAACGGGGGGGAGGCAAACACGCTGGTCGTCTATGCCAAAACGGACCCAGACGCAGGGTCCAAGGGCATCACCGCCTTCCTGATCGAAAAATCCATGCCGGGCTTCAGCCAGTCGGACCACTTCGACAAGCTCGGTATGCGGGGGTCCAACACGGTTGAACTGGTGTTTGAAGACGTTGAAGTGCCTTTCGACAATATCCTTGGCGAAGAAGGCCGTGGTGTGCAGGTTCTTATGTCCGGTCTGGATTACGAACGGGTTGTGTTGTCAGGCATCGGCACCGGCATCATGGCCGCCTGTCTGGACGAAATCATGCCCTACATGGTCGAACGCAAACAGTTCGGCCAGTCCATCGGGCAGTTCCAGCTGATGCAGGGCAAGATTGCCGATATGTACACCAAACTGAACAGCGCGCGCGCCTATGTGTATGAGGTCGCCAAAGCCTGTGATCGCGGCGATGTGACCCGTCAGGATGCCGCCGCCTGCGTGCTTTATGCGTCAGAGGAGGCGATGACCGTCGCCCATCAGGCGGTGCAGGCCATGGGCGGGGCGGGGTTCATGAACGACACCGCCGTCAGCCGTATTTTCCGCGACGCCAAACTGATGGAGATCGGGGCGGGTACCTCCGAAATCCGCCGCATGCTGGTGGGCCGCGAATTGATGGCGGCGATGGTCTGATGGCGGTTCTTCGATCCGATATTTCGCCGCGGTCCGAAGGTTTCAAAACCAACCAAGCCGCCCATGAGGCCGGTCTGGCAGAGGTCGCGGCCGCCGCCGATCTGGCCATGGCCGGTGGCGGTGACAAAGCGCGGCAAAGGCATCTGTCGCGGGGCAAACTTCTGCCGCGTGACCGGATCGCCAGTCTGCTTGATCCCGGCTCGCCGTTCCTTGAGGTCGGGTTGTTCGGGGCGCATGGGCTCTATGACGGGGCCTCCCCCTCTGCCGGTGTGATCGCCGGTGTGGGCCGTGTGCAGGGGCGCGACGTGATGATTCTGTGCAACGATGCCACCGTGAAAGGCGGCACCTACTTTCCCATGACGGTGAAAAAACACCTGCGCGCCCAAGAGATCGCGGAGGAAAATCACCTCCCCTGCATCTATCTGGTGGACAGCGGCGGGGCGAACCTGCCCAATCAGGATGAGGTGTTCCCCGACCGCGACCATTTCGGGCGCATCTTTTTCAATCAGGCAAGGATGTCGGCCAAGGGGATCGCGCAGATTGCGGTGGTCATGGGGTCGTGCACGGCGGGCGGTGCCTATGTGCCCGCCATGTCCGATGTGACGATCATTGTGAAGGACCAAGGTACGATCTTTCTCGCAGGCCCCCCACTGGTCAAAGCCGCCACGGGGGAGGTTGTGTCAGCCGAGGAACTGGGCGGCGGTGATGCCCACACGCGCCTGTCAGGCGTGGCCGATTATCTGGCCAATGACGACGCCCACGCGCTGGCCTTGGCGCGTGAGGCCGTGCGCAATCTGAACACGGCCCCCACCCATGTGCTGCACCTGCAAACCCCCGAAGAACCGTTGTACGATCCGGCAGAATTGCTGGGCGTGGTGCCTGCGGACCTCAAGACCCCGTACGACATCCGAGAGGTCATCGCGCGACTGGTCGACGGGTCACGGTTTGATGAATTCAAGGCGCGCTATGGTACAACATTGGTCTGCGGCTTCGCCCATGTGATGGGAATGCCCGTGGGCATCATCGCCAACAATGGCGTGTTGTTTTCCGAAAGCGCCGTCAAAGGCGCGCATTTCGTACAGCTGTGTTCGCAGCGCAAAATCCCGTTGGTCTTCTTGCAAAACATCACCGGATTCATGGTGGGCAAATCATACGAAAACGGCGGCATCGCCAAGGACGGTGCCAAACTGGTGACGGCGGTGGCGACCACATCGGTGCCAAAAATCACCATGTTGGTCGGCGGGTCCTTTGGCGCAGGAAACTACGGCATGTGTGGCCGCGCCTATGCGCCCCGCTTTTTGTGGACCTGGCCGAACAGCCGCATCAGCGTCATGGGCGGCGAACAGGCGGCAGGGGTTCTGGCGACGGTGAAACGCGCGGCTTTGGAACGGCAGGGCACGGACTGGTCGGCTGAAGAGGAGGCCGCGTTCAAACAGCCCACCATTGATATGTTCGCGGAACAAAGCCATCCGCTTTATGCCTCCGCCCGTCTTTGGGATGACGGGATCATCGACCCGCGCACGTCACGCGATGTGCTGGCGCTGTCTTTGCGCACGGCCCTGAACGCACCGATAGAGGACACGCAGTTTGGCGTGTTCCGGATGTGAGGGCGGGCGATGTTTGACAAAATACTGATCGCAAACCGTGGCGAAATCGCCTGCCGCGTCATCACGACCGCACGGCGGTTGGGCGTGCGCACCGTGGCTGTGTTTTCCGATGCCGATGCGGACGCGAAACATGTGCGGCTGGCCGATGAGGCTGTGCACATCGGCGCCTCCGATGTCACCGAAAGCTACCTCAAAGGGGACCGCATTATTGAGGCCGCTTTGAAGACCGGTGCGCAGGCGATCCACCCGGGCTATGGCTTTTTGTCTGAGAACCCGCAGTTCGTGCAGGCGGTGGTGGACGCGGGCCTCACGTTCATCGGCCCGTCGGCTGACGCGATCACGGCCATGGGCCTCAAGGACGCTGCGAAGGCGTTGATGGTCAAGGCGGGCGTGCCTGTCGTGCCGGGCTATCATGGCGCGGATCAGGACGCCGCGTTCTTGTCGGGCGAGGCCGACAAAATCGGCTATCCGGTGCTGATCAAAGCCCGCGCAGGCGGCGGCGGTAAGGGCATGCGTCTGGTCGAGGACCCTGCGGATTTCGCCGGCGCCTTGGCCGCAGCCCAACGGGAAGGGCAGGCCAGCTTTGGCGACCCCGCCTGCCTGATCGAGAAATACATCACCCACCCCCGCCACATCGAAATTCAGGTCTTTGGGGACAGCCATGGCAATGTCATCCACCTGTTCGAACGCGATTGTTCTCTCCAACGTCGCCATCAAAAGGTGATCGAAGAGGCCCCTGCCCCCGACATGCCCGACGCGGTTCGCACCGCAATGGGCAAAGCGGCGGTCGAGGCTGCGCGCGCGATCAATTACGTAGGCGCGGGCACGGTGGAATTCATCGTCGACGGGTCCGGCCCGCTGCGCGAGGATGGCTTTTGGTTCATGGAAATGAACACACGATTGCAGGTCGAACACCCCGTGTCCGAGGCCATCACGGGTCTGGATTTCGTGGAATTGCAGCTGCGTGTCGCGGCGGGGGAGGCCCTGCCTGTGCGGCAAGAGGACCTGACAATCAACGGCTGGTCGATGGAGGCCCGCGTTTACGCCGA